>CAYSQW010000018.1:0-40115 GCA_964433135.1 uncultured Eubacteriales bacterium | reverse complement strand
GCATGATCACGGGGACGGAGGGTTTCCTTTCAACGATGGATTTCAACACATCCATTCCATCGAGCGAAGGCATCACCAGATCAAGCAGGACGACATCCACCTCGTTTTCCTCTGTGATTTCAGCCGCTCTGCCTCCATCGCTCGTGGTAAGGACATCGAAACCGTGATCTTTCAGGATACCGCTCAGAGCCAGCAGAATTTTCACTTCATCGTCGATAAGAAGGATTCGTCCCTTTTTCATTTCCACCACGTCCTATTTTCCCGATACCGGAAGCGATATCGCGAATCTTGTCCCCACCCCTACTTTGCTCTGGACCTGGATCTTACCTCCATGCCCTTCGATGATACGTTTGGCTATCGAAAGCCCGATGCCCACTCCATCCTCTTTTGAGGTGTAATACGGTTTGAAGATCTCATCGATTTTCTCGGCGGGGATCCCTTCTCCCGTGTCTTCGATCTCCAGTTCGATCCGCTTCCGTCTCCTGGTGACGGGAGAATAGACGACGGTGGTGACGATCCGGATCCGCCCCCCTTCGGGCAGGACATCAATGGAATTCTCGATGATATTGGAAAGAGCTTCATTCATCTGATCTCGATCCAGAGAAATGCGGGTTGATTCCGGATCGAGTTCGAAGTCAAACTCGATCCGGTTCTGCAGAAGCTGCTCATAACGCTCGGCGATTTCCTTTATCAACTGATTGAGATCAATCTCCTTGGCGGAAAGCGGCTTGACTTCCATAATCTTCATGAGAGCCCGGTTCATCTGTTTGAGCCGATTGATGTCATCCATAATCGAAATAGGAACATCCCGAAGATCCGGTTCATTCGACGCCGTTTCCCGATCCTCTAAAATCGAATTCATTTTTTCGGCTTCCAACTGGATCGTGAACAAGGGGGTTTTCATATGATGGGCGATCTCTTGGGCAAACTCAGGCCAGTCCTGACGAAATCCGGCGCCCCCCATCAAAGGAGCCTTTTTTCTCGTTTCCACGGCATAGATCAGATAATTAAACATGAAAAGAAGGAGCAAATACATTGCCAGGCCCGATTGGGATAGCAACCGGACCAGGGAAAAAGCCGTCACCTGTTCCCTTCTTATCAGGTAGAGACTGTCGGCATTCAGGATACCGCCCACGTCTTTGTAATCTTCGATCGGGAAATAGGCGGCTTCTTCCAGGCTGCGGAATTCCTTGAAATTGAATTTGAATCGCTCTCTGAGTTTGTGATCGAGAACATGAAAATTAATAAATCCGGAACGGACAAAAATAAACGTACTGTTTTCATCCCCTCCCAAGCTCCCGACAAAATATATTTCTGAAGGGGCTTCCAGCTTTATCTCCTTCATCTTATTGAGATCCCGATCGAATACCGTTATGTTGCCTTTCGAATCGCCGACAACGACCCCCTTGTTTTCCGGAAATCCTGACGGAAATAGATGTCCCCGGGTAAAAGATATATCCTTCTGGTAAAAGTATTTTTCGGTCCTGCCGGAAAGGGCGTCGATGGTTCTGATGGTCGTGGGTTCGGGATCGATCTCCCGGTGGCAGGATTTAACGGTGATGATTTCCAATTCATCATCCTGATCGATATCCGCTATTTCAAAAAAAAGCTTCGTATAATACCCTCCGTAACTCTTTTTCCATATTTCCTTGCCCCTGCAATCAAGAACGATCAGATAGGAATGATCGTCGTCCGTACCGTTGGCGGACACATTATTATGCGATCCCCAGCCGCTGATAATGGTTTCCCGGCAACCATCCCCGTCAATATCCAGGATTTCTATCCTCAGCGGCGAGCACCCGCAGTTGTATTCCCACAATTTCCGGCCCGAGAGAATATTATAGGCGATCACACCTCGGGGAAGTTTGTTCCATCCGGTGTAGAGAACAAGGATCATTTCATGGATCCCATCTCCATTGATGTCTTCAAACGCCGCTTGGGTAATCTCGGTTCCCAGACGGGCGGAAACCGTAGGAGAAGAAAACGACAGCGTTTTGGAAAGCTTCCCGTTAACCGCCAAAAGCTTCAGAAGAACTTCGTGTTCCGAGAGCCGTAAAACCGGGATATCAATGATCCCATCCTGATCGACATCCTGAGGCTGGAAGAACTTTTCATTCTGCGGCACCAGGTTTTCCCAGAAATAACCGAAACGCATGTCGCCTTTGGGATCAAAGGGGGAAAAACATTTGACAATATTATTGTAGGGGATGGACTGATATTGGATGCTGCTGGAAATGATTTCTTCTCTGGCATCCCCATCCAAGTCACAGACCATAACCCTGTCCGCTCTTTCGGAGAGACGTGAAATCGTGATGTTTTTCGCGGCGAAAAAAAAATCCGCGCCGATGGATACGGATTGAAATATCAGCCAAAAATTGACGAAAAGGATGAGCAGGTAATACCCGGCGGTCCTTACATTTTTCAGTTTCAGCATCCTGATATCATTTAAAGACCCTATACTATACTCTTTAAAACATTATTTTTTCAAGCTCTTCCCACATACCGGCTTTACGGCCTTTTCCCTAAAGATGACGAGCGTCTCCTTTTGATGGTGACGAAAAAGATATGATGAAGCCCCGGTTTTCATTTGATGATAATTGTGATATTTTGGGATCATATATCGAATCGGCTGAAAGAAACGCAGTAACATCCGGTATGATCTTTAAAAATCCCGAAGTCAAAAGAATTGTGCCGTTCCTGCTGTTTTTCCTGGAAACTCTGTCCGCGGCACTTTACCTGGATCCTCGTTTCCCGGGAGGGGAAGACCCCTCGATTATGCGGATAGCGATCCTCTGGTTGATCACGGCCCTGCTGTTCGAACGGATGCTGTCAAAAATATCGGAAATTCTATCCAAGAGATCGGATGGGAAACCGGGTCCCTGGATCCGATCCCTTATCATGAGTTTCAGCCCACTTCTGCTGCTCAATGTGGAGCTATTGGAAAACATCGTTTTTTTGAGAGACCTGAGACCTTTCCCGGCCCTCCTGGCGGCAGGAGGAACGATATTCCTGACGACCCGCCTCGCGCTCAAGGCGGCGAGAAACAGCTCCGCTCCGACATTGCACGTGCTCCCATCCATAGCCCCGGAAGACACCCATCCGCGGCGAACCTTCTGGATCATCTTCGGCTCCGCCTACGCGATCTACATCTGTTTATTGACGGGAGTGGCCGCCCCCCGCCAGCCTTTTACCGGAGATGAACCTCATTACCTGCTCATCACTCACAGCATCGTGACGGACGGCGATATCAACCTTTTTGACAATTATCGCGACCAAGACAACCGAAAATTCTACCCCGGAGATCTGGATCCGCACGCTCCCTTCGGAAAAAGGGGCGGTACATTCCGGTATTCCCGACACGCTCCCGGTCTCGCCTGCCTGCTCATCCCTCATTATGTGCTCGGAAACATTCTGCATGATGCATGGATGTCCCGAACCGGCGATGCCGAAGGCGCCAGAAACGTTTTTATTTTCACCGTAAGGTCTTTCATGGCCCTTTTGACCGCGCTGCTCGGCCTGGCGTTTTTTCGTCTCGTCGAGGACTTGATTTCCGATCGGCGAATCGCCTGGGCCGCTTGGGCCGTATTCTCCTTCACGTCTCCCGTCCTGTTCTATTCAGGCCTCATCTATCCCGAAATCCCGGCCGCAATCATTTTGCTGTACGTTTTCAAGTCGGTCATCGTCTCAAAAAACCCGAGCTTTGCCGCTGTCCTCTGCTCAGGAATGGGAATCGCTTTCCTGCCCTGGCTGGGCATTAAATATGCCGTTCCGGCCGCAGCCGCCGCCGCTCTTTGCCTGTACGCCCTCTATTCCCGACGCAGCGGCATGCTATCAAAATTTGGGGGTCTGCTTGTTCCCTCCATGCTTTCGGGGGGAGGTTTTTTATTTTTCCTTTGGAATCTGTACGGAAATTTTCGCCCTTCCTCTCTCTACACCGGAGCGGATCCGGCCTCCGGTGCTTCCATCAACCCGTTCTTTCATATGAATTTCTGGGAATTTCTTCGCTGCGGTTCCGGTTATCTGATCGATCAGCGCGCAGGGCTTTTTCCGTATTCCCTTTTTTACCTGTTGTTCATTCCGGGGTTGATCCTTCTGGGACGTCGATCTCGGGGAACGACCTTCAAGCTTCTGGGTCTGCTCCTCCCCGTATGGATATTCTTTGCCATGGGCTACTATTGGGGAGGTTACTGCCCTCCGGCCAGAACACTGCTCCCGGTCGTCTGGATCCCGGCTGTTTTTGCGGCGGCCACCCTCAGTGAACCCCAACGGCCCGCAGGCCGCTTCCTATCCCGGCTCACTATCCTGGCGGCATTCGCCGCCTCCCTCGTCTTGATATGGAATCCCACTTGGCTTTATCATGAGCATTTATCCTTCTACACATCAAATGAAGGCGAAACCAGTCATCTGTTGAGAGAAATCAGCACCCCCTTGTTTGATTTCACTTCCTGGGTGCCTTCCTTTTCCGGCCCCGGTCCGATTCGCTGGCTGCCTCCGGTTCTCGCTCTGGTCCTGACGGCCGTGCTTACATGGCTGCTCGTCTCCGGCGGGTCCCGGAAAGAGACGAAAGACAATCCGCATCGCATGCGGGGATCCCTCTTCTCCGTGTTTCTGGTTTCCTGCCTCATTCTGAGCTATGTCGCTTTCGATATAAACGCCAAGGACGGAACTTATTTTGAAACCCAGGATTACACCCTCTATTTTCAGGACGGCCATCACTACGGCAGGGAGGGAGATGGATTCTGGACGCGAGGGAACCGCAGAACCGATATCTTGCTGTCGGTGCCGGGAAGGATCAGCCGTCTCACGGTTGACGGGACCAGTCCTATTTCAGGAGCGACGATTCTCCGGGTCGGACCTAAACGGCACGTCATCTCCCGCCCCGCACGCAGTACGGCCTTTTCAGAGTCATTTGAATCCCCCGTGGGATTTCCCTGGAAAGGAGGTTTTTTGTACGCTTTATCCATCCAGGAGACCAGCAGCTACATCCCCGCGCAGTCGGATCCGGGCAGCTCCGACAGGAGGGATCTCGGCTTGTTTGTCACGTTGGACGTCCGGCTGGAACCCGGAACATCTCAAAAATCCATCAATCCCAATTCACGCAATCCCAGGTAAGCCGCGCCGAAAACACCGGCGGAATCACCGAGTCTGGCGGGGAGCAGCGGGATATGCGGACGGGGAACACCGAACAGACGCTTCCGCATCATGGGGGGCACCCGTTCCACCCATAAAGGGATGTTGGACACGCCCCCCCCCAAAATGACGGCTTCCAGATCCAGGGCATTGACGGCATCAGCAAAGAAATCAGCCATGATGACGCAGGTCTCTTCAAGCAGACGCACGGCGGAAGATTCTCCGGCCAGGAAACGCCGATAGATCTCTTCGGCATCCGCGGTTCGGCCGCTTTGTTCCCGATATCTTCGGCTCAGACTCGGGCCTGAAAGATACGCCTCGGCGCATCCTCGCCGACCGCATTGACATTGCCGGCCGTTCAACTCCACGATCGTATGGCCGATTTCGCCGGCTCCGCCTTTAGCCCCCCGATACAGCCGATTGTCCAATATCAATCCCCCGCCCACGCCGGTTCCCAGTATAACGGCCAGAACAAAACCATACTTCCCTTTGCAGCTTGCATAAAATTCAGCCAAAGCCAGACAATTGGCGTCATTCTCCACCACCACCGGGACGTCCAGCTTCAAGCGTAGATCTCCTATCAACCCCGGCTCTTCATAAAGGGGGGTGTGCGGAGCCCCGTAAAGACGGTCTTCATCCGCATTGTAAGTTCCCGGTGTCCCGATCCCCACTGCGGCATATGTTTTTCCCTGCGCCGTTTCTTTCACCACCCGCAGGATATTTTCAACCACCTGGTTTCTTCCTTCGGACGGCTGCGATAGAATCCGCCTCCGCGCCATCACCCTGAGTTCTTTGTCGAGCAGGCACGCTTCGACTTTGGTTCCACCCAGGTCGATACCAATCACATAAGGTTCCATTGACATCACCTCACCGCTTGATTCGGTTCCGCTTTTCGGAACCCGAATTCCAAGAGATGATCCTCTTCAGGATTCCGTGCCCCAAGCACGGAAGCTCTTCGCGGCTTCTCCTTTTTCGGCGTGCCGTCATCCGGGAAAAGGACCGGCGTTCTATTTCAGTGCTTCCTGCCCCTTGAATTCGCGGTAAGGGGAAAGGATATCCAGAATTTCCATGTCATCCGCGGAAAGAGTTTCTTGGGTGACCATACGAGCCAGCAGCTCTCCCAGACCGGGCCCCAGCATGAAGCCCTGCCCGCACATTCCGGCCGCCACCAGATAGCCTTTTATTTCTCGAGCCCAACCGACGAGCGGTGAGCCGTCGGGGGTCATGGGATAGAGCCCCCGCCAAGTTCTGCGAACACGCAGATTGGCGAGCCGCGGCATCAATCCGACCATGCGCCGGGCGACCATGGGAAGAAATTCACTGGTTTCATTGCGGTCGAATCCCCATATGCTGGGTTGGGGTGTAATACAGAAAACGACCTGTCCGCTTCGCAGTTGAAAAAAATAATAATTCTCAGACCCGGGAGCAGGCCGAATATCCACAACCATAGGGCCCATGAAATCCGCGACCGCTTCCGTGATGCCTCCTTCATGCGAATCCGGTTTCACGGGCAGGTCAAGCCCCGCCATCCTCCCGGCTTCGCGAGCCCAGGGTCCGGCGGCGTTGATCACCACCTCGGCTCCGTATTCACCTTTATCGGTTTTGATCCCTCTTACCCGGTTTCCCTCGACAATCAAGCCGGTGACATTCTCGTTGAACCGGAAAGCACAACCCGCATTTTTCGCCGCATCGTAAAAAGCATGGCCGGCAAGAATCGTGGAACAATGGCCGTCTTCGGGGGAATACGTTCCGCCCACCAGGCCTTCGGATTTGATGTCCGGGACAATCTCGAGGAACGCATCCTTATCATACCAATCGATATTCAATCCGTAAGATTTCTGTATTTTAAGAAGGTCTTTCAGGACCTTTTCCTGCGCATCCTCATACACCACGAATGAATATCCGCCGGTTGTCCATTCGATATTGTGTCCGTATGTCTCTTCCCAGGTTGAAGCGATTTCCAGGGAACGCTTGCAGAGACGAATCTTGGCCGGGTCCGAATGTGTCGCCCGGATGCCGCCGATAGCGGCTTTATTCGATCCCTGGCCCTGGCTTGCAAACTTATCCACGACCAGCACCTTGACGCCGGCCTCCGCCATGGATAAACCGGCCGGGACACCAACACTGCCCGCGCCGATGATGATCACGTCGAACCGTCGGTCAGTCATTGTCACCCTCCTTGATACCGGCGAAAACACCCAGCGGGACTTCCATAAACAGCGGCCGCTTGACATTATCGGTGACTTCATCGAGAGCCACATCCTCCTCTCGGAACAAGCGCTGGATCAACAGCGTGCAGGTCTTCCCTCCACAGGCCCCCATTCCGGCGCGGGTCACGGCCTTTATCTCGTTCATGTCCCGGCATCCCTTGCGGATGAGATTGCGAATCTCTCCCGCTGTCACCCGCTCGCAGCGGCAGATGATGGTATCATCTTCGATTCGGGTGACGTTTTTTTCCAGGGCTTCGCTGACCCAAGGTTCCTGCACCCTGATTCCCGAAATGCGCGGTGCAACCTCCTTCGGAGCTTTGACTTTGACTAAAATCGTTCGGTCGTTTCGTGCGATGGCTCTGACACCGACGACTTCGACTTCACCGAGAACTTCTCCCTCGGTATCCAGCACAAATACTCTATCACCGATGTGGAGGCTCTCCTTGAGAAATTCATGTGGAATAGTGACCGTGGGAAATTCCGGATCTTTGCGATGATCCACCAGCGTCACGGCCAAAGCCGGACAGATGGTGACACAGCGTTCGCAACCCGTGCATTTCTCTTCCACGCGATCCCCGACATATTCGGGAAGATCCCGGATATCATTCGGGTTCATGCGAATCAAGTTATTCGGACATACCGTCGTGCAGGGATTACAGGGTATCTTTTGGTAACAGTGCAATACGGGATATACGCCCTCCGCTCTGGGATGAGGAGCTATACCTTTGGTTTCGCCGGGCTTTGATTTTAAAACTTCCGCGGTCAGGTACCATTCCTGCGGGATTTCACCTACGTCCATTCCGAAAGCGCGGGCCGCTTCAAGCCCTTTGATCTTTCCGGAGAACATGGCGGCCGAGGCTTCGGCGATCTCATCCGCATCTCCGGCGGCCAGGACTTTCATCCCGAACTCCTGCGCCTTAATCGTAAACTCATTCACCGGATCCAATCCCACGGCGATCAGGAGAGTATCGCAAGCAAAGGATCTTTCGGTTCCGGCGACGGGCTGGAACCGTTCATCAACCTGAGCGATGGTCACCGATTCGACCTGTTCATTTCCATTCGCGCTGAGGACGGTATGCGAAGTGTAAACCGGAACTCCCATCCGTACCAGCTTATCTTTATGCACTTTATACCCGCCGCATTCCGGAAGGGCTTCCACCAAACCGACGACTTCTATTCCGGCCTGAAGCGCATGATAGCCGGCGATCAAACCGACATTCCCACCTCCGACGATAAAAAGCCTGCCCGCGGCACGAACGAGATCCCGGTTCACCAGGGTTTGAAAAGCACCGGCTCCGTATACGCCCGGCAGGGTATTTCCTTTAAAAGCCAGTGATTTTTCCCGCGCTCCCGCCGCGACCAGCAGAAGTTCGGGTCTGATCAGTGTGTACGTACCGCCATCCCGCAAAATGCCGACTTTTCGATCGCTGAAAACACCCAGCACCGTGCTGTTCAGCCAGATCTCGATTTCCGGGACCTGCCGAACTTCATCTTCCAGTTTGGTTGCTATATCGATGCCCCGAGTGCCGGCATATACGGCTTCGCTGGAACCGAAAAACCGGTGCGTCTGCAGCACCAGTTTTCCTCCGAGTTTTCGTTTATCATCCACCAATAAGGTTTTGATGCCATTTTTCCCCAGCTGAACCGCCGCCGACATCCCCGCCGGCCCGCCGCCGATGACTAGAGCGGGAACATCGATGGTTTCGACGTCTTCATATTGCAGCACCGTCTCCATCGGAGGCAGGGTCGGAAGCTGATCGAGCGGTTCGACACGCATCCCGGATTTGATCGGGGTCATGCAGGATTTCACCGGGATTCCGTTCGCCAGCACAAGGCACTGCGCACACTGTCCATTGGCGCAGAAAATCCCTTGAGGCGCATGATCTTTGGGATGGTGCCCGAAAATTCTGATGCCGTTCGCAAAAAGAGCGGAAGCAATCATTTCTCCTGAACGAGCCTTGAGTTTTTCGCCCCGCCAGGTAAAACAGATCTCATCCTGGGGAGAGCCGGTTAAAATCGGATGGTCATGAATACGAAAATCTGACATATTATCTCCGTAAAAAAGATGATGGAATAGTTAAAATGTTATTAAAATGAATAGAGGATGATCGATATCCCGCTCCTCGAAGTATGAAGCGGAACGAGTCGGATGTCTTCTTCAGTCGCATCCCATATTATATACAAAATCCACGGGAAAATTAAACAGAAATATTCGCCGCCGAAATGCAGGCTCTTTCAGGACATACCCAAAATCGGCGATAATTCAGACTTCCGCGGAACCGTCGGTCGATTCCATGGGGGAACTAAGCTTTGAGCTTCAATTCGGAATCACAGCATACAAACCGGCATTCCTCATGGACGCAAGAATCCGCGGGTTCGCCGCACGCATGGCATTCTTTTATCACTTGCAGCTCAAGCCCACAGGTTTCACATACATAAACCTGGTCTTTCTTCATCTCGTGACAATTAGGCATATCACCCTCCCGCTTCCTATTATAAAAGTAAAAACATGATTTTCAAATCTTAATTGACTCGGGGCGGGGATCGAGGCTGGCTTTTCCGCTGATCTCATCGATGGATATTTCCAACACGTTGACATCTTTCATGTCTTCCCGCTCCAAGGATTGAAAGCTGTAGCCCGAGGCGTATTTCTTCATGAATCTCCGCATGATACGCAGTTTCAGCCCCGGGTCGTCCAGAATCCTCGCCTGCCCGAAGGCGAGGACACTCCAGAAACGCATGGTGAAATCACGCGCCCTTGGCCCGGGGAAAAGCCTGCCGGCCGCGCTGACTTCAAAACAGGCGGAGGGAGAATGGCTCAAGTTCTCCAATTTTCGGCCGGTGAAGGCACAGTGGATATAGATACGTTCTTCGAAAAGGACATAATTGACCGGTGTTATATAAGGGCGTCCCCCGCCGCCGCAGGTGCCAAGACGCCCATACGCAGGTTTCTCAAGAAGTTTCAGACATTTTTCACGGGTCAGCCACTTGACCGGCATCGATCTTCTCCTCATATATTCCCGGATTGAATACCGGGTATCGAGCACGGGGCTTTCTCATTCATTCAAGGCCGTCAGCCAGACGTGAAGCGGTTCCAGAAAAGCGAACCGCCTCCAGCAGTAATCGATAAGACGTGGGGAGGTAAGCTCTCCGGGGATCAGAGTCTCACAGCCGGCGTACAAGCCGTTATGAAGGAGCAGCCCGGCGTTTGGACTATCCGGTGCATACCCTGCGGGGATTCGTTTGTAAAAGCGGCCGCCCAGGGTAAATTCCCTCCGCTCACGGATCGCCGCCACCGCGTCGGCCAAAGACCTCCCCCTGATCGGATCCGCGGCGGCTCGTCTGAATCGATGCAGCTTTTCAGGAGGAAATCGGTAAACGCCGCCGCCCAGCAGCAGGTTGGGAGGCTCCAGATGAAAATAGAATCCTGAATTTTCCATCCGTTTCCCCTCGCCTTCCCAAAAAATAATCCCAAGATGCGTTTTGTACGGCGATTTATCGGGGCTGAAACGAACATCCCGATAGATGCGAAAAAGAGAACGATTGATCCGCGGTTCGGCATGGATTCCCGGGAAAACCGTCAGCAGTCTGTCCCCCATGGCTTTAACGAATCGGCGCGAGGGCTCCAGAACGTGGATTTCATAATCGGCCTTGTGGGCATCGAACCAGGATTTCGAGTTATGCCGTTTAAGAGCCTTCAAAAACTCAACCGTTTCGGGGTGGAAACCGTCGAACGCCGCAATCTCTTTTCTTTGTTTTCTCACCTTAAAAAGTATTTTAGCAGATTACTAAAGGTTTTTTTATCCTTTATTCGCGCTTCGCAAGGATCAGCGGGAGGACAAAAACCAGGACCGGCTTTGTTTGACTCCCAGACGCGAGAGATACCGCTTGAAACCGGGCATCCTTTTTTGAGGATCACGAAGGATCGCCGCAGCGGCCGGAAACGTTTCCTCAGGAAACGACGGTTTCAGCAGCTTATAGTTGCGATCGAAATCGTTTCCGGGAAGCGCACGGCCGGCAAGCCAACCGAAGGTTTCCCTGATTTCTTCCAGAACATTATCGGCTGAAGAAGAAATAATGGGAATGGGATAATCGCTCCCCAATAAAAACTTTTCCGGATTTCTTTTCGCCAGCGGGATGATTTTCTCTCCGTAGTGGGCTCTTCCCGGCAGACAAAAAGCCGAGATGTCGGCATACAACGGCCGGTCGGTGCTGCCCAGCTCGGCCCGATCCAGAAGCCCTTCGAACACCTCTTCCCAATACGCATTTTCCTTGTCCAATAGATTCCCCAGCGGCAGACCGCAGTGAGCGACGATAACGGTCGCTCCGGCATCCAACGCCATGGCCACCGCATCGCCCGCACGGGAGGCATGCTTTCCCGCCGCCGAATTGAACAGCAGCTGATCGGCGCGGGACAGGTTGCTGGGGATGGCGTCTTCAGGTCCCACATGGATAAGCAGCGGCAGTTCCAATTCGGCCAGCGCACGGTAGAACCGCAGAGACAACGGATGTGTGGGATCGATCGCTTGAGAGGAGGGGATCCATTTACAGAGCACGGCCCCGCGCCGCGCGCATTTCCACAGTCGCTGAGCGGCATCCGGCGCATACGGATGTACGGAACAGCCGAACAAAAAGCCGTCGTAGCTCTGGGACAAATGGGCCAACATTTCATTGGCGACGAACAGATGAGTGCCGGCCGTATCTTTTTTCCCCTCCTCCGTATAAACCGCATCCAGAGCCAGCAGCACGATCTTATCGATATGTTTGGAATGCTTCAGTTGCTGGAACAGCACACTTACATACCGGGGAAACGTCATTTGCGATTCCGTCAACCGGGTGACCAGTTTCATTCCTTCAAAGGCCAGTGATTTGCGGAATGCGTCCGACCAAAAATACATATTTTCGTTTTCCCCCGAAGGTCCTCCTATATGAACATGGATATCGATGACATCTCCGGGATCGATACGGGAATTTATGTTATCAAACATGAATTTTTCCGGGATTCAAGCATGCTCCGCGGCTGCGGTGTCCCTTATCTTGAAGCATGAAGAGAACGGCAAATGAATCCGCCATTCCCTTCATGTCAAGGTCTTCTCTATTTTCGCCCAAGTATCCCGCAGGGATACGGTACGGTTGAAAACCGGCTTTCCGGGTTTGGAGTCCTCGCTGTCGACACAAAAATATCCCTGGCGAAGAAACTGGAACCTTTCTCCGGGAAGAGCCTCGCTCAATCCCGGTTCGACCCGGCAGCCGGAGAAGATCTGGAGTGAGAGAGGATTCACAAAACGATGAAAATCCCCGCCGCCTATTTCTTCCATCGGATTTTCAACGGTAAAAAGCTTGTCATACAACCGGACTTCAGCGGTCAGCGCGTGCTCCGCGGAAACCCAATGCGAAGTGCCTTTCACTTTGCGACCGTCTTGGGACCATCCTCCCCGTGTTTCAGGATCATACGTACAGCGGAGTTCCGTGATCCGTCCCGAATCGGGATCTTTGATCACGTCCACGCACTTGATGTAATACGCATGTTTCAAACGGATCTCCCGTCCGGGAGCCAGCCTGAAAAATTTTTTGGGCGGGTCCTCCCGGAAATCTGCCTCTTCGATATACAAAACCCTTGAAAACGGGATTTTTCGCGTCCCCATTCCCGCATCTTCCGGATTATTCTCCGCTTCCAACCACTCCACCTTGCCCTCGGGGTAATTATCGATGACCACGCGCAGCGGATGCAGAACCGCCATGACCCTCCGAGCCCTTTGGTTAAGATCTTCCCGGAGGCAGTGTTCCAGCAGAGCGATGTCCACCATGCTTTCCCGCTTTGCCAGACCGATCCGATCGCAGAAATCCCGGATCGACTCCGGCGTGTAGCCGCGCCGTCTCAATCCTGAGATGGTGGGCATACGGGGATCATTCCAACCGGAGACGAGGCCTTCCCGAACCATCTGCAGCAGCTTCCGCTTGCTCATCACGGTATAGCTGAGGTTCAAACGCGCGAATTCGATTTGACGCGAACGAAAGACATCCAGTTCTTCCAGAAACCAATCATAAAGCGGCCGGTGATCTTCGAATTCCAGGGTACAGAGCGAATGGGTGATCCCTTCCAGGGAATCCGAAAGGCCGTGGGCGAAATCGTACATGGGATATATGCACCATTTATCTCCGGTGCGATGATGGGCGGCACGCAAAATCCGGTAGATGACGGGATCCCGCATATTCAGATTGGGGGAAGCCATATCGATTTTGGCGCGCAGAACACGGGATCCGTCGGGAAACTCACCCGCCCGCATCCGTTCGAATAAATCCAGGTTCTCTTCCGGAGTGCGCGAGCGGTATGAGCTGTCTTTCCCCGGTTCGGTCAAAGTCCCTCGATCCCGCCGAATCTCCTCGGGACTGGAATCATCCACGAAGGCTTTCCCGGCTTTGATCAATTGAACAGCGAAAGCATAGAGCTGATCGAAATAGTCCGAAGCGTAGTATTCCCGTTCTCCCCAATCGAATCCCAGCCAGCGCACATCCCCTTTGATGGAATCCACATATTCCATCTCCTCTTTGCTCGGGTTGGTATCATCAAAACGTAGATTGCACAACCCGTCGAATTCTTCGGCGATACCGAAATTCAGAGAGATCGACTTCGCATGTCCGATATGGAGATAACCGTTAGGCTCGGGTGGAAAACGGGTATGGACTCGTCCGTCGTGCTTTCCCTCCTGGATATCCTGTGCGACAATCGTTCGGATGAAATCGAGTCCTGGAGATTCCGTCTCCGCATTGCGGTTATCTTTTCCGGGAGCATCATTTTTTTCACGCATGAAGATCTCTCCTCTTTAATAAGGGAATGATATCGGGATTCTCATGAAGAATCAATACACCTTTCCCCAACAACAGGTGACGCAGATGCCGCGAAGGGATTTCTCCACGCCGCATTCCCGATTCTATTGAAAAAATCGTCCCCGGAGGGTGGGGGGGCCCCCCGGGGAATCTTTAATACTCCCCAACCCGAAACGATCGACAAGCCTTGAAGAAAAAGTTCTATTTGATCAAAAGAAGTTTTGTCTGGTATCCATCCACCAGCGCGGCTCCTTCTTCGGTAAAGACACCCTGATCCTCAAAGCCGAGGGTCAGTTCCTGATTGCCCCACTCCGGGATATTCGTCGTAATGCTGAACTCGATGGCGTAAACGGTATTGGGATAAAGGGGATATTCGCCGCGAAGCCTGATATCTTCAGGCGCCCGTTTGGGGGGACGGGCATCCATAGGCACACCGGCGCCATGTCCGTGAGGACCGATGGGATGCGTATATACCGAGGGTCGCAGACCGGCGGCTTTCCCTTTTTCCATGGTGGCATCCGTGATCTCATTTCCCGAACGTCCGGTCTTGAATTCGTTGAAATAGATCTTGCGCAGTTGATGCAGCTTGGTCAGCGCATCATTCAATCCTTGCGGCGCATCATCCTCTCCGATCCGACACACATAAGCGCTCCACTGCATGTCCGTACATAATCCCAAATAGGTGATCCCCATATCGCAATGCAGCAAATCGCCTCTCCGAATGACATCGGGATCATCTTTATAGAGATCGGCGGCGGCTTTACTGCGCGTAATGGAGATCGACGGTTGGAACCAGGTATCAAGACCCAGATCAGTATATTTCTGCCGGGCCCACCATACGACATCTTCAGTCGTCGTGACATCGGGTACAATCACCCGGTTGGAAAAGAATTCCTGGATAATATCATGCGAAATACCGCAGATATGACGATACACGCTGAGTTCCTGAGGACTTCGGGTTTCCAGCCAGCCGATGCAGAGATTGTGCGCCGGAACCAAACGCTTGACGTATTTCGGATCCAGAGCTCTCTCCAGTTTGTTTTTAAGACCGACCGACAGTCCATCACCGAAAGACCACAACTCCGAAACATTGATCCCGATTTTTTTGGGGTCGGTTTTCTTGATAAAATCCGCCAAGCTCTCGAACCGTGTTTTTTCGGAATCTTCCCATGTCCCCTGATACCAGGCCCCAATGCTGTGGGTACCCGAAGTGCTGCTGGGTTTATCACCGGAATACCGAACCACTCCTTTTTCAGGTCCTTGATAGTGAAAGATAAGGATGGACGTACGCCATGCGCTCATATGGGGTTCGGGCATCAAGGTCAAATACAGCGGATCCTCATTGGGCTCCCTGGCGAGAACCATCCACATATCGATCCCTTCCCGTTCCATGAGCATGGGGAGGATATTATCCAGCCGCCATTCCAGCCACTCATTCATTATCCGGGCGCGATCCCTTTCCTGCAGAATTTTGTCGCTGTCCCTGACGTCCGCGATATCAAGGCTCTGTCCATAAGCACCCACGACGCCGAACAGAAGAAAAGCCACAGCCAAAAACTTTCGATTTTTCGTGAAAAACATACAGCCTCCTTGCACCCGGAGTTCCAATATGGGGAACCTTGTACCCGATCCATTTCCGGACATCCTGCGATTCACGCGAAGCTCCCATTCCGGGGCACATAATAATGAAAAGATATTAAGGCTTAAAAATTTCTCCAGGTCAACCTCTTTCTGCAAGAAACGCATGGCTCACCGGTGGACATAAGTCATAGGATTCAGATCTTCTCCTCGGATGAAAAGATTGACGAAATCCGCCTAATGGCATAAATTACAGATTATCGGCAAGCATCCGGAATTCATCCCGGATGGAATCTTTCGCCTGAGGAGTATCCTTCAATGAAAAAAAAGGCATTCGCCATTATAATGTGTCTTCTGATCGCGGGAACGACCTCTGTTTTCGCCCAGAAGAAGGCCCTGACGTTCGATGACTTCATCCGCATCCAACGCGTCGGCGATCCCCGGATCTCGCCTGATGGAACCCGGATCGCATTCGTGATCGCCGTAGTCGATCGGGAAAAGGACCTCTATCATCGAGACATCTGGATCGTTCCCGTCAAAGGAGGGGAACCCCGGCGGCTCACTTCGAATCCGGCTTCCGATTCCCAGCCCCGCTGGTCGCCCGACGGGAAAAAGATCGCGTTCATCTCATCCCGCAGCGGCACGCCCCAGATCTGGATGATGCCCAGCGATGGAGGCGAGGCCCGGCAGATCACGGATATTTCAACCGGGGCTTCCGGTCCTCTGTGGTCGCCCCAAGGCACCCATCTTGCGTTCGTCTCGACCGTTTTCGCGGAATGCGAGGACGATGCGTGCAACCGTCGTCTGCAGGCGGAGGAAGACGCAAGGCTCAGCACCGGAAAGATCTTCGATCATCTGATGTACAGACATTTCGACCATTTCCGCAACCGCCGGCGCAGCCATGTATTCGTGGTTTCCGCCGAGGGAGGCCCCGCAAAGGACCTTTCTCCGGGAGATTTCGACACGCCTCCTTTCCTGGGAAGCAGCCACGACTACGCTTTTTCCGCTGACGGTCAAACCCTCTGCTTCACACGAAATATCGATCCCGAACTGAAGCTCGGGCTCGGAACCAACAATGACCTGTTTCTTACTCCCATATCTGGAGGGGACATCCGGAAAATCACCTCCAACCGCGCCAATGACAATTCCCCTCACTTCTCCCCGGACGGCCGCACGATCGCCTACAGGGCCATGGCACGCCCGGGATTCGAAGCCGATAAATACACCTTGATGCTTTTCGACATTGAAAAGCAAACCCACACGGCCTTGAGCGATGACTTCGATCGTTCGGTGGGAGAATTCGTCTGGTCGCCGGACGGTCGCTGGATCTATTTCAACTATGAGGACACGGGTCGGATGGCCGTTTCCCGTATATCCCCTCAAACCAAAGAAGTCCAGGAAATAACCCGGGACCATTTTCTCTCTTCTCTCAGCCTGTCGGCGGACGGGCGGATCCTTGCCTGCACCAATCAGGCCATCCATCTGCCGCCGGAGGTCCACGTCCTGAATCCGGATACCGGTTCGCTGAAACAGATCTCTTTCATCAATCGGGAACACCTGGCCTCGGTAGACATGAATCCGGTCGAGGATTTCTGGTTTACGGGAGCGGAAGGAGAAAAAGTCCACGGGCTTTTGGTCAAGCCCCCTTTCTTCGATCCGAACAAGAAATATCCTCTGGCCATGCTCATCCACGGCGGCCCTCAAAACGCATGGTCCGACAATTTCCATTTCCGCTGGAGTCCTCAGATGTTCGCGGCCGAGGGGTATGTCACCGCTCAGATAAACTTTCACGGCAGCACGGGATACGGGCAGAAATTCACCGACTCCATCACCGGACATTGGGGAAGCCGACCTTATCAGGATATCATGAAAGGGTTGGACTACCTGTTGGCGGAGCACGACTTTATCGATCCGCAGCGGGTCGGAGCGGCCGGAGCCTCATTCGGCGGCTACATGATCGATTGGATCGAAAGCCAGACCGACCGCTTCAATTGTTTGATCACTCATTCCGGCCTCTACGATTTGCAGTCATTCCACGGCGCCACCGAAGAACTTTGGTTCCCGGAGTGGGAGCTTCAAGGAACGCCCTGGACGAGCACGCTTTACAAAAAATGGTCGGCCAGCTCCTATGTCCCGAACTTTAAAACCCCCTGTCTTATCATTCACGGACAGATGGATTACCGGGTTCCCGTAACCCAGGCGTTCCAGTTTTTCACCGACCTGCAGCGTATGGGAATTCCCTCCCGCCTGCTCTACTTTCCGGATGAAAACCATTTCGTCCTCAAACCGGCCAACTCGGAACTCTGGTGGGAAACCGTCCATGAATGGCTGAACCGTTGGGTGAAAAATCCGCGCTGAATCCGGATGGATCGGTCCACGGAAACGGGATTGTAAAAAGGATCCGTGCTCCCTGGTCCCGGGGATTTCAGGATCCGGCGTTTCCCGCGGCCTCGTGAAGCTTGCGCAGAAACTTGTCCCGGTTGATGATGAACCGGTGATGACGACCTTTTCCCACGATGCCGTCGACATCATGAGCTTCCACCAGGAATTTCAGAACCCGGCCTTCGACCCGGATCAGGGTCGCTTCGGCCCGAATCTCTCCTCCCTGGAGAGTGGCTTTACAGTGTTCGACATCGATACGGGTTCCCACCGTGGTCCAACCCTCAGGGAGAAAACTTTGGACCGCCTCTAGCGCCGCCTGTTCCATTACTGCAACCAGAGAGGGGGTTGAAAAGACGTCGATGCCGCCGGATCCGACGGCTTTCGCCGTGTGCCGTTTTTCAACTCTCAGCTTCAACGAATGGGAGGTCCCGTCAGGGATATTGAATTCCATGGCTTGATCAGCGGTAAGACTTTTTTACAATGCTCTCAAGGGTGGTGATGAAGAGCCGGTTGAAAAACTTAGGATTTTCCATCATGGGGAAATGCCCCGCGCTTGACTGATAAACGAGGTCAAAGAACGAAGCGTTTTTTCGAACGGAGACATAAGAAGCGACATGGGCGTTGGAATTGATGCAGTAGATCGGCACCTTGAGTCTCTTGAGCGATTCGGTACCGTTATAGGCCAACAGCTCTTCCAGCATGGCGATGGATTCTTGAGCGGGAGCTTTGGTCATATCCAGGATGATACGCCGACGAAGCGGATCCTCGGTCCAGTCCGAAAAATAATTATCCCGTATATATGCCTGCATCTGGGGGACGAAATCGATTTTCCAGGCATCGACAAAAGCTCTATGCTCTTCGGAACCGTGACTTTGCATATACATGTCCTTGAAACTGTCCACTCCCACCAATCCGATGACCCGCTCCGGCATCCGATCGGCCGCCTCAAGGATGACGGGACCTCCCAATCCATGCCCGACCATGATGACATTAGAGAGGTTGAGTTTTTCCACCACCGCGATCACATCTTGAGCAAAAGCCTCTATCGTCCAGCTTTCCCGTTCCATCCCCGACTCCCCATGTCCGGCAAGATCCAGGGCGGCGGCTTTGTAATAAACACCGAAGGTGGGAAATTGATTATCCCAATAGCTCATGTCACAGCACCAATCATGGACGAAGACCAGGGAAAAATCCCCTTCTCCACTGATTTTATAGTGAATCGGAACTCCATCCGGAGACAGCACCTGATCGAAATCCGCTCCAGCTTGGCCCGACCGCCTGCTGGTTTGGCATGCCGGAAATCCCAGGCCTAAAATCAACAGCACCGCTAAAATTCCACGCAATTTTTTCATAGTTGTCTCCCTTTCGTGTTTCCATTTATAGCACAAGCCCGAAAATAATCCAATGATAATCCCTTTACAGATTAAGCTTCCCGATTCCGGAACTCCGATGATAGGGCGTTCCATCACATGACGAGAAGCACGATATTTTTCTCCATTTTTCGTGCGAGACCGCTAATGTGCTTCCTCTGCTGAGCAGGGAAGCAAAGGTTTGACCTGTCCCTGATCCTGATTTATGATGATTGATTATTCCGCCGGCGAGCCGGCGAAACGACAGGAGGCCGACAGATGTCGAAATTACCTTATGACATCATGCAAAAATATATTTTCAATCGGAAAGGAGTGGAAGATCCGGATGTTCTGTGCGGTCCTGCGATGGGGGAAGATGCCGCCGTTATCCGGATAGGTTCCCGTGTGGCGGCTGTTCATGCCGATCCCATCGTAGGCGCCATCCGCAAGATCGGCTGGCTTTCCGTGCATATCGCCTGCAATGATATCGCAGTGCAGGGAGTTCCTCCACGCTGGATCGTGCCTGTGATCATTCTACCGGAAAAACACCGGGAGGAACTGATCGATGACATCACCAGCGATATTCATTCCGCCGCTCGCGAGATATCCGTCGCCGTTGTGGGAGGTCATATCGGATATGCCGCAGGCCTGGACCGACCGCTTATCGCGACCACCGCCATCGGTGAAGCCGCTGAAGAGGAAGTCGTGTACACAAGGGGAACTCAGCCGGGCGACCTGGTCTGCGTCACGAAAGGCGCGGGAATCGAGGGAAGCGCGATCATCGCTTTCGATTTCACCGATCTCCTCCGTGATCATGGAGTTCCGGAATCCGTAATCGAACACGCACAGTCCATGATGTCGGAGATCAGCGTGGTCCGGGAAGCGCTTGCCCTGCGTGACCGCGGTGCAACGGCCATGCATGACGCCACCCGCGGCGGCGTGATGGAAGCCATGATCGAGACCGCGCTCGCTTCCGGGGTGAAATTCGAGATTGAAGAAGATAAGATTCCCGTCCGCCGGGAGACACGGATTCTTGCGGAAAAAATCGATTTCGATCCGCTCTGGCTTATCGGCTCGGGCAGCGTTATCGCGACAATCCCCGTAGCCGCGGCTGATCAAACCATGGAGACGTTCCAACGCTTGGGAACGGAATTCGCCGTCATCGGGAAAGCCGTCCCGGGATGCGGCGTTGCGCTGCACCGCTCCTATGGCGGGGTGGAAAAGTTCGAGGCTCCCCGAATGGAAGAAGACGAACTGGCGCGGCTCTGGAAACTATACAAATAGCCCGAGAATTTTAACCGCCAACGCCGCCGTTCCGGTTGCAAATATCTGAACCGTTAGATTGTCCAGGCCGTGAAAAGACAGAGCTTCCACAAGTGCCGTGCTCAAGGCCACGGCGGCCGAAACCGCGAATAGATTCCAGCCCGTAAGCCCAAAAACCAAATGAAGGGCCCCCGCCACACCCAGGAGGGAACCGAAACAAACCGCCAAGCTTCCCTCTATACTCCGCACACAGCGGATTCCCGTCAGGGTTGGCGCCCGGTAGGTATGCCGGCCCCAGCGAATCCCCACCGGTTCACCCAACGCATCCCCCCAACCGGCGGCGATATACCCAATAAGGGCCAATCTTCCGAAAAGCAGGTTGCTGGTCAATCCGCCCAGGGCCGTCATGAGGAAGGGAATCAGGACATAGCCTCTTTCATGGGGGACGTCGGAAGGCCGCGAAACGGACCGGAACAGGATGCTTTTATCGCCGCGGAGAACCGCGAAAAGGATCACGATGCCGATACCGGCTCCAAAAGCTTGAACCGCGGTGAAGCCCCCCACGGCTCCGACCACACCGGCCGATGTAAAAACGATGAAATGAAATATTTTTCGCGAATACCCGGCCGGGAGATGATATTTCGCTTTCAACAGAGCCGTTATATAACCGGATACGGCAGCCAGAACCAATGCGATCGGAAACCAAATCACCCACTCACGCACAGAGGGAAGCGGCCAGCGCTCCGTCATCAGCTCCCAGTGGGGAACAGCGATTTCAATGAGGCACGGGATCACGCCGATGATCTCCTTTTTCGTTAATCTAACATCACCCAAGGGAAAGACGCAACCGTCCAACCGGATCCCCACCCAATGCTAATTGCTTGAATTATCCGATTTGTCTTTTTATGATAACATATGTCATCTTGATATGACGCCGACGGAAAGACCTTTTTCGGAGGCGGTTCTGGCATGGAACATGCAGTTGATAATCGGGGATTATCACAGGAGGGATCATATGAAACGGATTCATCTCATCGCATTATTTGCAATTCCGGTTTTACTTCTCCCCACCGCAGGCTGGAGCAACGGTCTTTTTATCAACAGCATCGGCGCCCGAGCCATGGCCATGGGAGGCGCCTTCGTCGGCCTGGCCGATGATCTGAGCGCCGTGTATTGGAATCCGGCGGGGATATCCTTGATTGAAACCACAACGTTCGGTTTTACGCCCACCCATTATTCCTATTCCACTCACTACGATTGGAACTCCCACGGGATAAGCGCGGACGACCTGGCCGACAGCGCGTTTAAAGGGCTGGCCGCGGTGGTGTTTCCCATCAAAGAAGGATGGACGGGGGGCTTCGCCTTGTATTCCCCTCTGGATTTCCGGACGGAATGGCCGGGAGTGCAGATCGGAGAAATCTTCGATGACGCATCCCAGCGAATGCGCAAAAACACCATCAATTCCTGGACGGTAGCCGCGGCTTCCGCCTGGCGCATCAATAAGAAGCTATCCCTTGGAGCGGCCCTGGAACTCCACTACGGCCGCTTTGACAACCAACGGTACCAGGGATACATGGAAACGGGCGCGGAACCCTACAGAAGAATCATATTCATAGAATCGCTTGTGGAGAAGAGCAAAGGCATCGGGCTGAGCGGCACCCTCGGCCTTCTGTACCGGTCCTCGGACAAACTGAGCCTGGGACTCGCACTCAAGATCCCGGGCAACATATGGCTCAAAGGCCAGGGCAGCAGCAGCAACCATTACGACCTCGACTGGGTCAGCGTATTAAGGCGGAACCTCACCCTTCCGTTCGGCATCCGCGGCGGGGTGTCATTCAAACCGGTACCGACTTTAACCCTGACCGCCGATATCCACTACACGCTCTGGTCCATGCTGGATACGATCACCGACCGCTACGCCGATCCGCTGTGGGATATGCTGTTCGTCACCAGCGAAAGCGATATAAAAGTCCTTAACTGGAAAGACACCCTGCAGCTTCGGGTCGGCATGGAATACCGGATCGGATCCACCGAGCTTCGGCTGGGATTCTACACCGATCCTGCGGCCTCACCGGATTCCACCACCAACCTCATGTTCCACGATATCTCCCAGAACTACATCACGGCCGGTCTCGGAGTCGACGGAAAGACGATCAGACTGTACGGAGTACACATCGATGTCGGCTTCGAATACGGTTTCGAGGGCTCCCGCGAGATATCCGAGGATTCCGTACTGACGGACCCGGCATTCGAGCATGCCGTTCCCGGAACATACCGCCGACAGAGCATGGGAATCGCCTTTGCCTTCAGCTACCGGTTCTGAATATCCGCTCGGATGCATACGGCCGCCATTGACCCTCCGGCTCAGCCTATGATATAAGCGAAGACAAATGCTCGCTGGACCGGCCGTCTTATCCGTTGAAAATCCTTCGCTCATTTCATACAAAATAAATTCATCATAAGGAGATTCGATGACAGCAAAAAAAGTGTTGTTCATGCTTTCCGTTTTTGTTTTTTTTCTCTTTCCTTTTCAGGCATTCACTCAGGACATCGCGCCTGAAACCTCTTCGGTAACCAAGCACTCCATCGCGATCGGCGGCAAAACCATCAATTACACCGCTACCGCGGGAACGATCCTGATCCGCGACGAAAAGGAAAAACCCCAGGCGCATATCTTCTATATCGCCTATACCAAAGACGGAGTCACGGATAAAACCCGGCGACCGATCCTTTTCTCCTTTAACGGCGGACCCGGTTCTTCCTCGGTATGGATGCATATGGGATTTCTGGGGCCCCGGAGGGTTCTCTACGATGACGAAGGATTCGGACTCCAGCCCCCCTACCGTCTGGAAGACAACGTTCATTCCATCCTCGACCAAACCGACCTGGTTTTCATCGATCCGGTAGCCACCGGGTTCAGCCGCATGGTGCCGGGTGAGGACGAGCACAAGTTTCACGGTGTGGACGAGGACATCCAATCCGTGGGGGAATTCATCCGGCTCTATGTGACGCGGCATCAGCGCTGGGGCTCCCCCAAATTCATTATCGGCGAGAGCTACGGCACTACGCGGGCTGCGGGTTTGACCGCGCATCTGCAGAACCGGCACCGCATGTATATCAACGGCACCATCCTTGTTTCAACCATGATGCTGGGGGTCAAATCCGGCGACGACCTGGCCTATCCCTTGATCCTACCCCATTACACCGCAACGGCCTGGTACCACAAACAGCTCCCCCCCGATCTTCAGAGCAAGGCCCTGAGGGACGTTCTGGATGAGGCGGAAGAATTCGCCCTCAACGATTATACGCTGGCTCTGATCCGGGGCAATGACCTTACGGAAAACGAAAAAAACACCGTCGCCGATAAGCTGGCACGCTATACGGGTCTTTCCACCGAATATATCAAACGGAGCAATCTCCGGGTCTCGCGAACCCGTTTTCGAAAGGAACTGCTTCGGCATGAAGACCTGACCGTCGGCCGACTCGACAGCCGATACAAAGGGAAGGATAAGGATTCGGTGGGAGAGGTCAACGAGTTCGATCCCGCCATGGCGGCCTGGAACGGACCGTTTACGGGAGCCGTCAACCGATACTTTCGCGAGGAGCTTAAATACGAAACGGATCTCAGCTACGATATCTTCGGCAATGTGCATCCCTGGAAAGGCATGAGTGAAGCACATGTCGGGGAAGCGCTGCGCCGCGCCATGACCCAGAATCCTTTTCTCAAGGTTCTTGTGCTCGAAGGGTATTACGACGGAGCCTGTGATTATTTCAGCGCCGAATACACGTTTTCACACCTGGACCTTCGCGGAGACTGGAAAGACCGCCTGAGATTCGATTATTATGAATGCGGCCACATGATGTACCTCCGAAAAGCCGATCTTGCCAAGGCCAAAAAAGACCTTGAAAACTTCATTCTGAGCGCGGTTCCGAAATAATCCGGCAAAACCGCGAAAGAGATAAACGCAAAAACCGGATCCGGCACAAGGATCAAGGCTTAAGCGAAGTCGGACCCCGATATTCCGAGATGATGCAACCGGCGTTCGGCTATTCTTCGGAAGGTTGGATCTGGAGGAACTCCACCGGAGCGCCGTCGTCAACGATGAAAGCGACCCGTATACCGGGTGTGGGCGAGTTGGGAGGGATGAGAATGGTCTTCCCCTCCAACTCCGCCTCCAGGTCATCCACCTGGAAAGCCACATGAGGAACGGTCTTTACCAATTCCGGCAAGGGACAGTCGGTTTCGAAACGCATCCACTCTATACCATAAGGACTGGTATCATATCCGGATATATGGATTTTTAATTTCTCCAGATAGGTTTCATTCCTCCGCGGTATTTGAGTGGGAATGCCCAGATGATGATATTTCCTCATATCCTTTCTCCTCGCCCGAAGGGGAAAATAGCGGCGATATAAATGAAAGGAACTTCATCCTTCCGTTAAAATCCGTCCAATCCGCCATCGCCGATATTTTATGAATCATTCAGGTCCCTGATTGATTCACGGCACGAGATCGCGGCGGCGGCAAGGAAGCAGCGCGCGAGGCGTACTCAAGTACGTCGAGCGGGCGGCAACGAAGCCGGCGTCGTGAGATCGGCTCGCCCGAAGGGGAAAATAGCGGCGATATAAATGAAAGGAACTTCATCCTTCCGTTAAAATCCGTCCAATCCGCCATCGCCGATATTTTATGAATCATTCAGGATCGCCGCTATTTTACGAATCATTCAGCTTAGAATTTGTAATTCAATCCCATAAACACCCGCTCCTCAAACTCTTGAGTACGGACATCTCGAATGGCGCCCCTCCTGTCGATCCCTTCATAAGAGAGCAGGATTTCCATCGAAAGCAAAGGCACGAAATATCCTAAGCTCAATAGATAACGGAGGCGTGAATCCGTGATGGAAAAGTCATTGGTCAGTTCTTCCTGAAACCGGTCGGCGCCTTCGATGGAGTCATAGAATTGATACCGGACCAGGCTTTTCATTTCAAGGTTCCTGCAGTTTACGGTCAACCGCGATGAAAGCGACGCTCCCAGGGCTTGATAGTAACCATAGTAAAGCAACGTCGTCTTGCCCCCCTGGATCTCATGGCTCTCGGAGTATTCGTTCAGAGCGAATGCGTTCACCAGGCCGAAATCAAGAAACGCATCCATGCCCAAACGAACCTTCCAAGGGGAGGAAAACGCCGTGTAATCGAACACGGGGCCCACGAAATGCAGCGCCGCAAGTTTATCCCTGAAATTTCGGGGCTCGTCAAGCCGAAGATCAAAACCTCTTTTAACCTTTACATTTCCACCGTCATAAAAGGCCACCGGTCTTTTTTTATAAACACTGAAGGCTGATCCCAATCCGACGATATAGCTGTAGCCTCGCTCATGAGAATCGATATCCTGTTCAAAATAGCCCAGGTATACAATCCTCGTCGATAGATTGAATTCCCTGTACCGAAAATCATTTCCGGAAATATCCGCATAAATTTCGCTGAAAAGCGTTTTTCCGGTTCGGCGTTTGAAACTTCCGGCGTTCCCGTACTCAGGGGGCATGATCAACTGAGCGTGCACCCCTCCCTGTATCTGGGTTCGGCTCCATTCGCCGCCTCCATTCCTCAGGTCGCGAGCTCCCAAGAAAAACCGGATCTCATGCCAGCCCGGGGGGGTGTAGGAGGGGGGATCGATATCGTTTTTGCGGTCAATCCAACGGTTGAGCTTCAGGATCGGATTCAGGAAAGTCAGCAGGTTGGATTCACCGTACGTCGCCCCCAGAAACATCCCCAGTTGATACCAGGCCTCACCCAGAGGGAAGCCCCCCAACGAAGTCATGATGTTGTCGTTGATGGAGATGACATTGCGCCACTCCGCGATATATTCCCAATAAAAGGAACTGGCAATGCCGAAAAGCATCGACTCCCATTTGCTCAAATGATTGGTTCGGGCGAAATTATAATACAGAGCGCCGGCCAGACCATGTGTCCAATTCAGGATAAAATTATTGGAGTCGAACTTCCATGCTTCCAGGGAAAAAAATCTCCTGCTCTGGTCCTTCCAACTCAATTCGTAATGCCAATCCTCGATCCAACGCCCATACGTCAGCCAATACTTGGTTTGCGAATATCCCATCAAAGCGAAATATTCCAACATAGCCCGGCTGAGGTGCTTTTCGGACACCGCATTTTCGGGGGAATCCGATGGGGGGGGTGGGAGAAAAGTCTTCTTTCCGTATACGGCCGCCGATAAATCCCAATCATGTTTATCGGCGGATGGGGACAGAGAAAAAAGCTCGGTCAGGGGATCGAGCTTACCTTGAGAAAAAACGAGGCTCGTATCGAAATCATGCGCGGAGAGGTATCCCACAGCAAGGAAGAGGGATAACATCAGCCGCAAAATCTTCATACTTTTTCATATAAGATAAGATCAATAATTAATATACAGATTCCAGGTAAATCCTATACGAATCTTAAATTTCAACAACCTTTATATTTGCATGTTTGAAAATAAAAAGTCAATGCCCACACCCCCCCCTCGGCTCAACTTCAAACCGGACAAAACCGTCTCCCCTCCCGATTCCCGTGATGATAAGATGCGAGTTCAAGAGAAGGCGACCTTCCCGGATAAAATCAATCCGGAACGGCCGGCATGAGGACGCCCCCCCGCCGGTCCCGAATACCCCGCCGCAAAAGGATGCCAAAACCGGCTCGCGCCATTCGGAGAAGCATCGAAAGGGATTGAATTCCTTGCCGACTCACGGCTCAATGGAAATGACGCGGCCAACGCCCATTTCCACGAAATCCTTGCCGAATCCTTTCCGGAACATATCGATCTGCGCATCCCCCGTACAGTGCGTCGCGCCGCAGCGGATGACGCCGGCTTTCCGGAAACGGCGAATGATGTCTTGAATCCGGCTCGCTGAATGCCGCATCAAATGAAATCCCCCGAAAACAAAGACGACCGGCTTATTGAGGACGCGGCTTCCCTGCTCGACGATATCCACCACTCCCGGATGCGCGCACCCGGTAATGACCACCGCGCCGCCCGATGTATCGAGCACCAGCGACTGTTCAGGAATATCCGTCCCCATTTCCCCCGTCGAATAAACTCCTCGGCAGATTTCCACAGCCTTCTCCACCCGGATGATTTCGGCTCCGGTTTTGCCCACGTTTTCTTCGAAATCATCGGGGAAAGAAACCGGAACGACGACCGATACATCCGATATTTTCTCGAGCACCCAGGATAATCCTCCGGTATGATCTCCATGGAGATGGGAGATGACGATCAATTCGACATGTTCAAGATCGACGCCTAAAGCTTCGAGATTGTGCTCCAATATCTTCGGTTGGGTTCCGGTGTCGAAAAGAATGGTTTTCTCGGTTCCTTCGATCAGACATGCAAATCCCCAATCCGCCTTGGTTCCCTCGGTATGGATGGTGTTGTCATACAAAATCGTAACCGTGATTGCGGCGGATTCCGACGCATAAGGCGAATCTTCAGCCGAGACGCCCCCTATCAATCCAAAAAACAGCAGGGCCGCCGCCCCGACGCCCCCGAATGTTTTCATGAATTTCATATCAACCTCCTCCTGCTTATATGAGATTGTGTTTCCACAAATCTGAAAGTTACGGTTTTATCTTATTTCCAAGGATCAAGTTGATCGAGAAAATCCGCGCGCATCCAGTAGATATCGGCCCCTCCGTTTTGGGGAGCGGCATGCCGTGAGATTAAATGACGATGCATGATCCAATCCGAATAAGGGGCCTCAAAGTCCGGCATTCGCGTCGATGCGAAGAACAAAATCCGGCCATCCGGTGAAAGGGAAGCCGAAATCGCATTTTCATTTTCCGGATTGACCGCCGGGCCCAGATTAATGCCTTCACTCCAGACATCGTTCCGATTTCGAAAAAACACATAATAATCGGCGAATCCCGGGCTGACGCAATCTTCCCTTCCCGCGACGCATGCAATAAGCATGCGTTCGTCGGCGGAAATAAAACCGTTATAGGGATTTCCTTTCCCATTGACGGCGGCGGGCAGTTTCTCCGGAACTCCATATTTCCCATCGAGGGGACGGGCCCGATACACAGCCGATTTTCCATCCTTTCCGGATCGGGTAAAATAAAGGGTTCCATCACGGGTCAGGGAGGGGAAGAATTCACCATCATCTGTATTGATGGGAGATCCGAGATCATAAGGCCGCCCCCAATCCCCCTTTTCTTCACGATCCACGGCCCATATGTTCTGATGCGTCCAACCGGGTTTAGGCTCTTTTCCAGCGGGAGGCCGCGTACTGAGAAACAAAAGACGTTTTCCATCCGCGGAAAGGCATGGTTCAAAATGAAAATATTCAAGATCCCTCGCCATGGGCGCCACTTGAGGCTCCGTCCAAATACCATCCTTCCGACGGGTGACCATGACGGTGGCGATTTTCCCCAAAATCACCCCATAATAGAGTTCATTCCCATCGGCGGATAACGCAATATCCCGTTCATACATCCCCGTACAAATCATTTCCGGGGCAAATAGAACGGGGGTGCCTCCCGGCGAATCATATGCCGGGTAAATTCCATCCCGGACGGAGATATCAGGCGTTCTATCGAAAATCCGGCAGCCTGTCCCGATTAAAATCCCGGATATCAATATCAAGAAAAGGATCCTTCTTTTTGTCGTCATATTCCCTCCGAACGTGCGGAATTCGCCGATCCACTAAACGGCATGGAATCCGCCAGAATAAAAATGTTTTATGATAATTTTCAATCTACTGATACGTACGTAAATTCCGACGGCGGGTTTATTGAGACCATTCATATGGATGGAAACCACAGACGTTAATAAAGGAAAGCGATTCGTATTGCCGGGAACTCGCACCCTCAAAAACGGATGTCGGGAAGCGGGGAAGAAGGATTTTTTGTGAGCATTCCTCACGGCTGTGAAACATTTCCACAAATCCGAAAAGAAAAAGAAACAAGATAACGAGAACGATCCAGACGAAAATTTTCTTGACGGAAAACAGCATGATATCTTCCGTTATTAAAATAAAAAAAAGAGAATCAGGATCATTACGATCAAAATCAGCGCCAAGTCATTCATTACCTATGGTCTCCTGTTGGTCAATATCTTCTTAGATGCAATTCACGTGCCAGGTTTATCTTGGCGGCAACCGTCTGTTTCCCGATGAAAAGTGTCCGAGTGAAAGACAAGTTGTGTACGCAAACGAACACCAATGCCGGCGCGGAACCGCCCGCACAATGACATCGTCCAAGGAGGCGGCATCTTTCTTTAAACCTTTCGGGAAGCCTCGTAAATTTTCCGGTGCTTTCCTGCATGACTGATTCTATTACGATTAAGCGGCCGATATTATTGAAGTTTTATTCATATTTATCAGACAAGATAACGACACGAAACCCAATCCCCGCCTGTTTTCACACATGATCCCGAGCCTTACCCCGACTATTTGACCTTCCGACTTCTCTTTGGTATAAGCATAAAAAGAAGATACCTTTCCTGCGGTCGCGGACCGCATCTTTCTCAGAAACAAAGGCAAGTCACATGAAAGAATCGCTTTTCGCCGGCATCGATGTTTCCACTCAAGGATGCAAGATCGTGATTATCGATCCCGCCGACGAGCGGATCGCTCATGTCGACTCCCTCAATTACGACAGTGATCTGCCTCGCTACAGCACCCGAAACGGCGTCTTGCAGGGATTGGGAATCGGCTGTTCGGAATCGGACCCACATATGTGGATCGATGCTTTACACCATCTTTTTCAAAATCTTCATTCACTCGAATTCCCGATCGAACACATCGCGTGTATCTCCATATCCGGACAGCAGCACGGTCTCGTCGCTTTGGATGCCGAGGGGAAACTCGCACGTGAACGCTCCAAATTGTGGAACGATTTTTCAACCATGGAGGAATGCCGCTTACTCACGAAAGCCGTGGGCGGCCAGAAAAACATGATCCGTGAAGTGGGCAACAGCCAGAAAACCGGATATACCGCGTCCAAGATCTTCCACATGGTGCGCCATGAACCGGACATATACGAGCGTTCCACCGTTCTGTTTCTGGTACATAACTACATCAACTGGTTCCTCACCGGAGGCACCGCCGTTATGGAACCGGGCGACACATCGGGCATGGCCCTCTGGAATCCCCGAACCGGCGACTGGTCCCGGAAGCTCCTTGATACCATCGCCCCCGATCTCATGGGGAAGCTGCCGAAGGTCCTCCCCGCCGACCGCACCATCGGTGCGGTTTCTGATGAACTGGTAAAAAAATATGGGTTCTCCCCGCAGTGCCTTATCGACGCCGGCTGCGGGGACAACATGTACTCAGCGATCGGAACGGGAAATATTCACCCCGGAATCCTGACCATAAGCCTCGGCACCAGCGGAACCATCTCAACGATCCTGGAAAAACCCTATATAGATCCCGAGGGTGAAATCGCTTCCTACTGCGACAGCACCGGACGCTTCATGCCGCTGCTCTGTGTTTCCAATCTGGCGAACGGCTACAATCAAGTTCTCGACAGCTTCGAGTTGACCCATGACCGCTTCACGAGCATGATCCGCCGCACCCCAGCCGGTAATCACGGCAGGATTCTTATTCCATGGTACACCGGAGAACGAACACCCGATCTGCCGCTGGCGGCTCCCGTTTACTTCGGTTTCCAACCGGCGGATTTCACTCCGGAAAACCTGTGCCGCGCCGTTTTGGAAGGGCACGTTCTCAATCTTTACGAAGGATTCCGGCGCATGTCCCTGCAGCCTGAAGAAATCCGTTTGACGGGTGGATTGGCACGATCGGAAGCCTGGGTGCAGATGATCGCCGATGTATTCGGTGTGGAAACCGTTCCCATGGAAGGAGAAGGCGCTGCCCTGGGGGCTTCTCTACACGCGGCTTGGGTATGGAACCGTGAACAAGGACGGGATGCCTCCCTGTCCGATTTTGTTTCATCATTCGTCAAGCTGGAGGAGAAACGGCGCAAAAACCCCATATCGAAAGACGCCCGGGTATTCGGGGCCTTGAAAAGACTTTTCCAGGCTCTTTCCGAGAGGATCAGGGGGAAATCGGGAGAAGATCCTTTTATTCTGCGCCGAGCCTTGATCGAGGCGGCAAAAGCCGCCGCACCGTCCGATCCATTATAATGCATTCGATAAGGAGACAGCATCAATTCGTCGGCAAGGATCATCCGCCGGAGATTGGATTGCGGACTCGTCCCAATCGGCGTCAGGCGCCGGTTCCAACCGGAGCATTCAAGCGAGGTCGGAAGTCTCCGACACTCGAGAAGGAGATAAACATGCGGTTAAAAAGAAAAACCATCTCCTGCATCCTTATTTTATCGGCGGCCGCGCTGCTTGGGATCTATGCGGACGCCCAGGAGAAGGGCTCCACCGAGATCACCGTCCCCTGGATATTCAGCTCACGTAGTTACGAGATCTCCTCGCTCCCCAATTTCAGCTGGCTGAATGACGGGACGGCGCTGATCATGGACGTCAGAAAACCCGCCGCGGAACGAACCTTCGAACGCCTGAATCCCATCAGCGGCAAACGCACACCGATTCTGGATATAACAAAAGCGGCGGCCGCTTTAAAGCGGATTGCGGGCAAAACATTCTCTTCCACAAAACTATTCCGACCGGCCGGATTCGATCGCTCCGGAAGACAAGCCGTTTATTCATACCGCGGTGACCTTTTCCTGCTGGAGACGGCTTCGTCACGCGCTGTTCGGATAACGAATACTCCGGAGGCTGAAAACGCGGTCCAATTCTCTCCCGACGGCTCCCGTTTGGCATTCGTTCGGAAAAACGACCTTTACATTTATGACATCGCCACAGGGCAGGAAACAGCGATCACTCACGACGGCTCGGATACGCTTCTCAACGGAACCCTTTCCTGGGTGTACTGGGAAGAAATTTTCGGTCGCCGCGACATCGGATACTGGTGGTCGGAAGATTCGCGCTCCCTCGCATTCCTGCAAACGGACGAATCCCCGGTGGGAGTCATGGAATTCCAGGACTACAGGCCCGAATATCCCCGTATCATCAAGCAGCGATATCCCAAGGTGGGAACCGCCAATCCGGTGGTTCGGGTCGGAATCGCCGATGTCGAAAGCGGAAATATCATTTGGGCCGACTTGAGCCGGCACGCCACCGAATATATCTGTCGGGTCAAATGGCTTCCGGACGGTTCCCGGGTAAGCGTACAGACCTTGAACCGGAATCAGACGGAAATCGATCTCTATTTCGTCGATCGAAAGACCGGAAGCCCCACCCCGATTCTCAAGGAAACCAATCCCGGCTGGGTCAATATCAATGATGACCTCTATTTTCTCAAGAACGGCAAACACTTTCTCTGGGCTTCCGAACGGGATGGATTCATGCACCTCTACCGCTATGAAATGAACGGACGGCTTGTCAATCAGATCACCCGGGGAAACTGGGCTCTTCGATCGGCCGGAGCCGGCCCATACTGGTTGAGGAAATCCGTAACCGCCATCGATGAAGAAGATGGTTGGATCTATTTTACGGCCATCAAAGAGTCATCCGTGGAGCGTCACCTCTACCGGATCCGTCTCGATGGATCCGGACTCGAACGTCTTACGCATGAGCCCGGAACTCACGGGATCAGCTTCAGCGGCGACGCCCGGTATTACTTCGACATTCATTCCAGCGCTTCCCTCCCCCCTTCCCTAAACCTCTATACCCGGGACGGCGAAAAACTGCAGTCTCTGGCTCCATCCCGTATCGACCTCCGCGACGCGTACGCCATCCAAACCCCCGAACTGTTCACTATTCCGGCGGCGGATGGTTTTCCTTTACCCGCGCAGATCATCAAGCCGGCGGATTTCGATCCCGAACGCAGATACCCGTTGATCTTGTATGTCTATGGAGGGCCTTCGGCGCCCCAGGTCGCCGACGCCTGGCAAGCTCCTTACTTCGAACAGATCCTGCTCCGGCGCGGATATCTGGTAGCCAGAGTCGATAATCGGAGCGCTTCCGCGATCAGTAAAAAATTGGAGAACACCATTCTGAAGCAATCCATGAGCGACAACGAACTGAACGATCTCGTCTCCGCGGTTCACTGGTTTAAATCCCAAACCTATATAGATCCGGACCGCGTAGGGATCTGGGGCTGGAGCGGCGGGGGGACGTTCACCCTGTTGGCCATGACGCGGTCCCGGGAGTTCAAGGCCGGGATCTCGGTCGCACCCGTGACCCGCTGGCAGTATTACGACACGGTATGGGGTGAGGCCGCCATGAAACTCCCTCAGGATAATCCGGCAGGTTATGCCAAAACCGATCTGACCCGCCATGCCAAAAATCTTCACGGCCGTCTCATGATCGTTCACGGAACCTATGACGACAACGTGCATATCCAAAATGTCTGGCATTTCGTGGATGAACTGATCAAGGCCAATAAGATGTTCGATCTCATGATCTATCCCATGCGGAAACATGGGATAAACGACCGACCCGCCCGCATCCATCTCTATACACGGATGCTCGACTTCTGGTCGCAGTATCTCTAAAGGAAATCGGTCCGGGCCGCATGCCCATGAGTTTCCGATATAAACACCGGAGCTCATCGGAACAATCCCAGCAAAGCTGTTCCGGCCTGCCGACCGGTCCGATCCTCCATATTTCCGGCTCCGGCCCTTAAAAGCGACTGCATTCAGATTCCCTCGCTTTTCGGATCATCGGCATCAGATCCATCGACGCCTCAGAACTCACACGGAATTCATGCGCTGAGTTCTCAACCGCTGGAACAGGGCACAAAACCGGCGGATATCATTATTGTTAATTTTTTATGTATATTTTATTAATTTATTTAATATATATATTGACTTTCATGACTTTTTAGCCTATATTAATTATAGAATATTAATCAAGGTGATAATCATGACGCAAGATTGGCAGGAATTGACCAGGCTCACCCGGGGACGGCCTTTCATCATCGAGAGGATTCGCTTTCGGGATCAGGACATCCATTTGGAAGGGGAATTCGAGCCGCCTCCTTTGGCCGGACTGACGATGGAGGACCAGATCTTCATCACCGCCTTCATACGCAGCCACGGCTCCATCAAGGAGATGGAAGAGCTTTTCGGCATCAGTTATCCTACGGTTAAAAACCGCTTGAACCGGATCGCCTCCAGTTTGGAATTCGTCGAGGTCGATCCTCCGGCTTCCCATCTTGAGATACTCGAGCGCCTGAATAAAGGCGAGCTGAGCGTGAAAGAAGCACTGAAAACCATGCAGGAGGAATGATGCTTCCCATGATCCTGAATCTTCATGTAAAACGCAGGAATCACCGGCGGCTCACCCTCATCATTCCCATGTTCCTTATCTGGCTGGTGATGTTTTGCTTCATGGTCGCGCTGCTGCCGCTGGTACTGATCGCGGCGCTTTTCACATGGCGGGCCGGAACCGGAAAGAGCCTGCTCATGGCGGGCCCGTTGCTGATAATCCTGCTCTTCAATCTGTCCGGATTTCGGATCGAAGTCCGACAGAAAGAAAAAGGGTTCGCATTCGTCATGAAATAAGGAGAAAACAATGAGTGAAGAACAACACAAAATTCTCGAGATGGTCGGCGACGGTAAAATCTCCGTGGAAGAAGCGGAAAAACTGCTGGGCGCCTTGGCTTCGGAGGAGAAATCTTCGGCTTCGGAACCGCGCAAAGATCCCGGAACAATCGCCAAGCTCAAATACCTGCGGGTTCTTGTCGAGCCCAATCCCGACAATCCGGGAGGCGATAAAGTCAACATCCGCGTCCCCCTCAATCTGATCCGCGCCGGCTTGAAACTCGCTGCGATCATTCCCAAAAACGTCCAGGGAAAAGTGGACGAAGCTCTCAGCGAACAAGGACTCGACATCAATCTTGATAAAATCACACCCAAAGACCTGGAAGAACTCATGATTCATCTCAACGACCTTACCGTAGACGTTGAAGGCAAGGAAAAAATCCGCATTTTCTGCGAATAGCCCACCGGATCTCTTACCCCCCCCGAAAACCGAAGGGCCGGGCCGCTTCAAAAACGGCCCGGCATTCCTCCCTTAACCCCTTCAATCCATCAGGGTGGTTGCAGTACCACAAATTATTTGGTATATGGCAATCTTATGCCTGTCTTCGTTGCGGACATTGGGGGAAGCGATTTATTCAGCATGTCTTCTGCCGCCGCTTCGCGCGGCGCCGTGTTTGTAATCCCGTTCGGATACAGGTTTAAAAGGAGGGATTCATGTTTAAAAACTCATCGGTTTTCAATTTCCATCGTCGGAGCCCGGGACTTTTTCTACTCGGTCTGGGGATCTCGCTTCTATTATTCACGGCATTCTCACCCGGCCTCCCCGCTCCGGGGGAAAAAGCCAACTACAGGCTGGCCGGCAGATTTTCCGCTGAAAAGTTAAAAAAGCTGGTGTTCTCCACCGATGTGGATGCTCACTGGCTGAAGCACAGCAGCCGACTCTGGTATATTTTTGAAACTCCCGAGGCAAAAACCTTCACCTTGGTGGACCCCGTCAAAAAAACCAAAACTCCGATCTTCGATAACGTCAGGATGGCGGCCCTTTTGACCGAACTGACGAAAGATCCGTATGACGCCCGTCACCTCCCGATCAAGGAGATAAAATTCATCAACCGCGACCAGGCGATACGATTCGAGGTGGAAAGCTCCCAGGACGACGACACGGCCGAGGAGTCCGAAGAAGAAGGGGAAGAAGAGGATGAAAGTGAAGGCAAGGAAAAAAAGCCCAAGAAAAAGATCTTCACATTTGAATATATTCTGGCGACAGGACAGTTGACTCTGCTGACCGATTATGAAAAACCTCCCGAGAAACCGAAATGGGCTTCCATCTCTCCTGATGGGAAAGTCGTGATTTTCGCCAAGCATCACAATCTGTATTGGGTGGACAAGGCCAATTACGAAAAGATCCTAAAAGACGAGAAAACCGAAGATATCGTCGAGCATGCTCTGACTGAAGATGGAGAGGAATATTACAGTTATGCGGCCCGGGAACGCGGAGAAACCAATGTTGAAAAAGAAAAAAACCGGGATAAACGCAAGCAGGCTCGTATCGTCTGGTCCCAAGATTCCAAACGTTTCGCCTTGGTTCGAACCGACGAGCGCAAAGTCAAGGACCTCTGGGTCATCAACTCCATCGCCGAGCCGCGGCCCACTCTTGAAACCTATAAATACCAAATGCCCGGAGAAGCCGAATCCCCCCGGGATGAGATCCTGATTTTCGATCTGGCCTCTCAAGGTTCCGTGCCGGTTAAGGTAGAGCGGTTCCCCGATCAGGATGTCTCCATACTCACGGCCAAAACGGCTGAGAAGAATCGTGACGATGAGAACCGGCCCGAGCTCTGGTTGGCGAGTACTTCGGATGAACTCTATTTCACAAGGACCTCCCGCGATCTGCACCGCATCGACCTATGCGTTGCGGACGCCGAAACCGGTGAAACGAAAACCCTGATCGAAGAACGCCTCAACACCTATGTGGAAAGTCGGCGGCCGGGATTGGTCCGCAACGGCGACGAGATCATCCACTGGTCGGAAAGAGACGGCTGGGCGCACTTTTATCTCTACGACGGCCAAGGCCGCCTGAAAAACCGGATCACTTCAGGCGCCTTTCACTGCCAGGACATCGCCGGCATCGATGAAAAGAACCGGATCCTCTACTTTACGGCCAACGCCCGGGAAGCGGATGAAGACCCTTATTACACGCACCTGTATCGGATCGGCTTTGACGGCAGCGGGCTCCGGCTCATGACCAAAAAGCAATTTTCGCATACCGTTCGCATGGATGATTCAGCCCGGTTTTTCGTGGATAACTATTCCCGCGTCGACACGCCTCCCACAGCCGAATTGAAAGACCATCTCGGAAGGTCCGTTATCGCACTGGAAACGGCGGACCTTTCGCGTCTCATGGAAGCCGGATTCAAATATCCGGAAACCTTCCGGGTCAAAGCGGATGACGGGATCACGGATCTTTACGGCGTCATGTATAAACCCTTCGATTTCGATCCGGAACGGAGTTATCCCACCATCGCTTACGTCTACCCTGGACCCCAGACCGAAGCCGTGGACAAATCTTTTTCCATCCGGGGGGACCGTACGTTCCGCCTCGCTCAATTCGGTTTCATCGTCGTCACCGTCGGAAACCGGGGAGGCCATCCCAATCGCTCCAAGTGGTACCATAATTTCGGCTATGGGAATCTCCGCGATTACGGCCTGGCCGACAAAAAGTCCGCCATCGAACAACTGAGCGCCCGCCATCCTTTCATCGATATCGACAGGGTCGGTATTTTCGGCCACTCCGGAGGCGGATTCATGTCCACCGCCGCCATGCTCGTTTACCCTGACTTTTTCAAGGTCGCGGTTTCGACTTCCGGCAATCACGAAAACAACATCTACAACCGCTGGTGGAGCGAAAAACATCACGGAGTCAAGGAAGTCGTGGACGAGGAAGGCAACGTCTCTTTCGAATACCGGATCGAGAAAAACTCGGAGTTGGCCAAGAACTTGAAGGGCCGCTTGCTGCTGGCGACCGGGGATATCGACAACAACGTGCACCCGGGCAACACCATCCGGATGGCTCATGCGTTGATCAAGGCCAACAAACGCTTCGATTTTTTTCTGCTGCCGGGACAGCGCCACGGATACGGCGACATGACCGAATACTTTTTCTGGATCAGGGGAGATTATTTCTGCCGCCACCTTCTCGGCGAAGCAGCCACAGACGTCGATATCGTCGAGCTGAACCGCGAGCAGGCAAAGCGGGATCCTTCCTGAATCAGGGAAGCCGACGCAGAATCCGGGAGACGGGGCGAAGCAGGTACCCGTTGGCCATCACGCGGCCCACGACAAGAGCCATGGTCGCCGCCACAGCTCCGACCATGCCGAAAACCTCAACGGATAAGAAGAGCAGTGTGAAAACGGTTGTCACCTCCAGCGACGCCGCCGCCGTGATGTGTTTCGTCTCCCCTTTTCCAACAAGGACCCCGCGCTGGAAAGAAAGCAGGACCATGAGTCCGGGAAAAATCGTCATGACCTGCGTCGGCTGCAGGGCGAAACGTGCAAGTTCGGGAGTCAATCCGGACACCGTGCGGTACCAGAACGAAGCCAGAGGCGAAAAGGCCACGGATCCGAGGGTTCCTACCGCAAAAGCCGCCAGGATCAGAGCAAATTTTCTGAGGAGTTTTATATTTTCCAGTTTTTCTCCGGCCAGGGCGATCACGACCTCCTGAAAAGAAAGCCCGAGAGTGCGAAAGATAAAGACCAGCGCATAGATAACCGGAAGCACGGCCAATGATTCCAGCGCCATGCGGCTGTGCCCCACGAAAAAGGTCTCGATGGGCGGGACGCCCAGGGCCAGCATCGATGTCAGCGCCAGCGGGAAATAGAAATTGATGATGTATCTGTAGGTCATGGGAGATTCCGTCCCGTTCCCCGTCTCCGGCGGCCGGAGTTTACGCACCGCTCCCGCGGCCATGAATCGGCTGGCGACGGCCTCCGCCGTCACGCCGAAAGAAAGCGCCGCCGCCCCCACCAAAGCACCTTCCCATTGGGCTATATGCCGGGCCGCCAACGCAGCCAAAGCCATTCCGCTCAAACGTACGATGGTTCCGTAGGCGACGCGGCGCGTCTGACCGGCCCGGATCATGATCCCTTGGAAGAAACGCCGGTACCCTATGGCCGCCGGCCAGGGCAGCATCAGAATGCAGGCATATTGTGACAAGCGCACCACTTCTTCCGGCAAGCCGATCAATCGGCGGGTAACGAAGGTGAACACGGGGGGCGCGACCAATATCAGCATACTCACCGTGATGATTCCGTTGAGGATATACGTAAACTTTCTCAGCTTCATATATATGGAACGATCTTTTACCAGCGCCGTGGACGCGCTCATGATCATAATGATGGGCGCTTCCAGAAAAATAGCCAGGCTGTATGACACCCCGTAGGCCGCCAGGTTGAATTTCGGCTCGGCCAACCGCGCGATCACGGCGGCCAGAAACGGCCCCTCCACCGCCATCATCAGCCACGTCGCTTCCAGCGGCAGCCAAAAGCGCAGGATGTCCTTTATTTTTAATCCGGTATTCGACATAACGGCCCAGTGTATCCGTTATCCATCCAACAAGCAACCGGGACTTTATTCATTTCAGGAAATTGAGTATTTATGAAGTAAACTGATTGAACGGATAAGGAATCCACAATTTACCTGAGAAAAGACGTCTTCAAGCACCAAATCCAGGATAAGGCGGGCCAACCCGCCCACCCTTGTATTCAGGTGAAAAACGTACGCACCGTCTTCAAATATCCGGATGAGACATATGCCCCACCCTCATATTAAGGTATTTTCAGGGCCAACCCACCCCTCCCTCGTATTCAG
>CAYSQW010000017.1:0-57049 GCA_964433135.1 uncultured Eubacteriales bacterium | reverse complement strand
ACATGGCTCTTTTCGGACAGGCTGCATCCTATTACGAAAAATATATATCGGAGAAACCGAAAAAGCGGGATGTTCGCGTGGAGTTGGCCTTTGCTTATATGAAACTGGAGAGGTTTGAAGATGCCGTTAGGGTTCTGGAAGAAGAGATAAATAGATTTCCGGGTATTTATGAAGCCTATATCCTGCTGGGAGCCGTTTATTTTGCTCAAGGAAGATTGGAAGAGGCCGCGGAAGCCAGTCGAATGGTTGTAGAGGAAATCGAAGAAAAATTAGTGCGGCGTCAATCCTCACGGCGATATGCATCTCGAGACGCCCAACAGAGGGCTTTGAATAAAATCGCCAGACAGACGAAAAATCTGGGGGTTCCCTATTTTATTCTTGGATTGCATCAAAAAAATATCGGGGCCTTTCCTGAAGCCGAGGGCTATCTGAGAACGGCCCAGAGAGCCGGATATGATCCCGTAGCCTGCAGCATCCATATGATTGATATCGAACTTCAGCGTAAAGACTGGTTGTCGGCTCGGAATAAGGCGGATGCCGCTCTGGTGCTGCTGGGGAGGCATGCTGAATTGTACTTTCTCAAGGGATATGCCGCCTACCGCATGAAAGAGAAATTCGAGGCTGAGGAATGCTTTCAATTGGCCTCGGAAATGAAACCTTATTTTGAGGAAGCGGTAAAAAATTGGGCTAAACTTCTTATGCAGGATTTGAAATATAAAAAAGCCGAAGTGCTTTTGCAGCGGGTTTATAAACTAAAACCCTTTGATCTTCAGGCGGGATTTCTGTTGGAAGCGGCCGCCGAATCCAAAGTCACCCCTTCGATTTCAACGCTGACTAAAGATTTCGTCGACGAATCCGAAATAATCTATCGACATACGTTCCATTCGCAACTCGAGTTCGTACTCACCGCGGTCAACAGTACATTCATGTCTCAGCTGCGGGCCGGCAATCTGGCGGATGCTGCGGGATATCTTTCCGCTTTTCTGGAGCTGCATGATACTTCAGCCGATCTGAACTACAATCTTGCCTTGATCTACAATATCCGGGAACTGCCGGGACTTGCGCTTGAGTATGCCTGCCGTGCTACCGAACTGAAGGAAAATTATAAGCAGGCATTCGATCTGATCGGCAATGTCTTCTTCAAATTTAAGGACTATGAAAACTCCTTGTTGTATTACGGAAAAGTCATGGCGATCGATCCCGCAGATCCCATGAGTTCCTACAATCTTGGAATGGTTTATTTTTCGCAGAAAAAATACGACATGGCTGAAAAGGCTTTGCGAAAGGCCATAGCGAATGAACAAGCCGGCCGGAAATCGGAAAAAAAAACGAGAAGATCGAAGAAAGGGCTGCAGGTATATCTTACCGTCACCACGCGCACGGTGGCTTTTGAGTCCCATAAAGCTTTAGGGAATATACACATGGAAAGAGAACATGTCGATAAAGCTTTGGCCGAATATATCATCGCTTCCGAACTCGAACCGCGCGATCCTGATGTCCATCTGCGAATAGGGGAGATTTGGTTTGGGAAAAAGGATGAGGTCAAAGCGAAGCAATTTTTCGATAAATACCGTGAGCTCGGAGGCGAGGAAGAAAAAATAAAAGAAATAACCGGAAGTCTAATCGATAAATAGATGCAACGATCGTGACATGACGCCATGACTCATGATCGATTCAGCCGTGTTTCTCCAATGGGAGGATTGTGCGTTGTTTCAAGTGCGGGAGGGCAAAGAGAACGATTTTTTAAAATCCCTCCGCCGGAAGGAAGAAGAGAGACCAAAGAGTCTACTAAGTTATGCCGGGAGTGAAATCAGCATCCGACATTTATCGGGAAGGGAACCTGGATTCGGCGTAAAGAAAATGTAAAGGGTTTGCATCTGCGAATTGCATCGGTATCGAAAAGGGATGATTGTCGTTTCTTTTTCTCCTCCGTATTCTCATTGTGAGAATTCCTGGATGCGGGGACGTGCCGCTGATGCACGCCTCTCAAGGATACGCAAGCCGGAGGGTCAGCGGAAAATGTTTCGTTCATACACGACCAATTGATGATTGAGCTGATCAAGTTCATCCAGAAGAGATTTCTTGTTTTTATCGTTTATCAGTTTTTTAAGCGAGAGAAGTTTCAAGATCCCCGTGGTTTCAACGACGGATCGTCGCGCCGTATTAATGGAGCTTGCGCGTTCATTTTCATTGGGTTGTTTGAGAACGCGTATGACGTTGTCATAAATGCCGAATGCGGAATCCTTCAGCCATGAGCCCATTTCTCCGTTATGAAGGTCGTCCCTAAGGTGTGAGGAAAGAACAAAGCAGCAGACTGAAGCTTCTATCGCTTTTTTCAAAAGATCCGTATCATCAAGTTTTTGCGCGTTCATTTTGGGCTCCTATATCATCCATTCATTGTTCCTATGGATGATAATGCAATTAATATGCCAACTGGATACATGACAGCATGAACGATTCCTCACTCGAAGGAATAGAAATAATCGATGCATCTTTGTTTGAATATAGGAGGAGTGGATGTCCGGCGTTACAACAGGTTGTGTCCGAAAATGGGCATAAGATCTATTCTCTCAATGAGAATGTGATCCAATTGGGAATTGCGGTTATTTGACTTCGTGTTTTGCCTTTGGTATACATTACTGCTTCTGAAGAGGTGTTTTGATGAACAAGAGAATGAATGATGTGGTTCTGGTTGGAATGGCCCTGTTCGCCATGTTTTTTGGGGCGGGAAACCTGATATTTCCTCCTTTTATGGGATTTATGGCCGGGCCGGCATGGTTTACAGCCATGTTGGGTTTTCTTATCACCGGCATCGGGATGCCGTTGATGGGGATAATGGCTGCGGCTCGAGCGGGAGGATCGATAGAACATTTGGCCGAAAGAGTGGGACCGAAATTCGCGAGGATTCTGAGCATCGTGGTGATCCTGGCGATAGGTCCGCTTCTGGCCATACCGCGGACGGCGGCCACGACTTTTGAAATGGGAATTCGCCCGAATTTGCCGTGGGTCGGACCGGCCGTATCCTCTTTGATATTTTTTACCATAACATTGTTTTTTTCGCTTAATCCTTCCAAGGTTGTTGACAAGATTGCAAAAATATTGACCCCTTTTCTTCTCATCACCTTGGTCACCATCATCATAAAAGGTATCATCTCTCCACTCGGGCCGTCGACGGTCGCGACCATTCCCAATGCCTTTGCGGGCGGTTTCCGGGAAGGCTACCAGACGATGGATGCCATGGCTTCCATCGTATTTGCGGAAATCATCATCGCCGCCCTGGTATTCAAGGGTTACAAGCGGGTTTCCGATCAAGTGCGGATGGCTTCCCAGGCCGGATTGATCGCTGCCGTCGGTTTGGGCTTCGTATATGGAGGTCTGATGTTTTTGGGTGCCAAGACGGGCACCCTGTTTGCCGCCGATGTCGAACGCACCTCGCTTCTGATCGGGATCGCGCAGAATCTTCTGGGAGGTACCGGGAAGGTCGCTCTCGGATTGGCTGTGTCACTGGCCTGTTTGACCACTTCGATCGGACTTACGGCGACGGTGGCTGAATATTTCAGCACTTTGTCAAAAGGCAAAGTCGGATATAAAGCCATCTGTGTGGGGACCTGTATTTTCAGCGGAGTATTCGCCACGGTTGGAGTAACCACGATCGTCAAAATCGCGCTGCCGCTTTTGGTGCTGGTGTATCCCGTAGCCATCATCCTTATCCTGCTGACCATCGTGAGAAACAAGGCGATCCCCAAACCGGTTTATACCGGAGCCGTTATCGGCGCTCTGATAACCAGTGTTTTCGATGCTCTGGCCTCCACAGGCGTGGCTGTAACTCCGGTCAATGATTTGATCGCTTACATACCGCTGGCGAAAGCCGGATTCCCCTGGATTATCCCGGCCGTTATCGGCGGGATCATCGGAGCCTTCAGCATGACAAAGCGAAAAAGCGCTGCGGAAACCGTTTGAATCGTTTCTTCATTGCCGCGATGTCCGTTTTCTTCAGGAAGGTTTCTTCGAAGATAGAACGTCCTTGATAAAACGGGGATTCTTTTCCAGATCTGCTATGAAATCCGGGAAGATGTTGCAATATTCCTTTTGAAAACACCGAAGGCAGTCCCCCGTACACCCTGTTACCACAGAATTCCATCCGGAGGGATTCGGGATTTCATTTTCGTAGATGAACACTTCGCTCAGATATCGATAACTTTCCCGCAAAGGCAGAAGGGGAGAGAATTCGCAAAAAAAGCGATGCCTGTTGAGGATTCGTATTAAGCGGTGGAACTTGCGTTCCAGCTGTCTGCGCTTCAAGCATTCAGCAGGAGGAAAATCGATGGGCTTGATCCCCAGGATCTCAAAGATCGGTTTTTCTCCCCCTCCTTCTCGAGGGGAATAGAAAATATGTTGGTGCTTGCGTCGGGTGAAGATATGGTGGAATTTCCAAGGCGGTTTGGACTTTTTCATCATTATGTAATAACGGAGACCGGCTGGGAAAATTCTCAATCAAAATGAAATAGCACCGCGGATAGCCAGGGGGGCGGGGGAGATCGACCGGAGTCGATCTCTTGAAGCTGCAGAAGGCTTGAGATATCAGGGGAGATTATCGATGACAAGATCCCGCACCATCAGATCGAATACGGACTTTGCGGCACAGGTTTGGGTGGAGGGATAGACATCGATCAAGATGCGCTGAGAACGATTGTTGGCTTCATCATAGCGAAGATCGAGGAACAGCAGCATTTTCTGGCCCTCGACAAGATAAGAGTGCCGGATACGCTCTTCATCGATATCCCAACAGATGCCGACTTTGTCCCATTCAAGCAGATTCTTGAAATCACGCTGGGAAATGATTTCGGGTTCGCTATCGTGAGGCGTGATTTCGGCCAGCACATTCATAACGGGCCCCCAGGAGAGGGTCGTCTTATCGAAAGTCGAAAAATCACTGAAATAGTATATCATTCCCTTCTGGGGATCCTTACGGCCTCCTACGAAAACTCCCAGCATGATTTCGTTGGCATTGTTATAGGAGAGACGCATGTGATCCTGCATGGATACGTGAAAGGGCTTCATGGAAAAATATTTCGGAGCCGGCGGAGGGGTGGGTGCGACTTCGGGCTCGGGTTGGATCTCGGGGGGGGAGGCGCAGGTCGTAAACAGTACTGCAACCGTAAGAAGACTCATGATAAAGAAAACGCGTTTAAACATAATTCATTCACCTGATTTCATTAAATATGCAAATTATCATTATAGGTATTTTGGCGCAAAAGGGAAGCCCCTTCAAGAAAGGTGTTGTGGTTATTCTGTCGGTTTTGTCCATTGAAAACAAAATTTGCTGTAAGCGGAGGAGTGCGGCTGAAGATTCTAGAGAAAACAGGATTGTGTGGGATTATGAAATAAAAAGTAATTGATACTTGACATAAAGTATAAAATTGAATACATTATGTATAACAATGAATACACTATGCTTGGATTAGAAATCAAGGAGGAGAGAACATGACTCAATTGAAGCTTCGGGCCGTCTGGTCTCTGATCATCTGGAGCCTGGTCATGATGGGGATCTGTATCGTGTTTTTCAATGAAGGAGGAGCGGACACCTTTCTGGATGGAGAAAGGCGTGTGACCTTAACCCGAGCCTTCATCACGATTGGCTTCGCCTTGTATTTTCTTCTTTTAATATTGACGAATAAAAGGCGCGCAAGAATGAAAAAGAGGATCAAAGATGAACGGGACGAGTTGATAGAAAAAAAAGCCTTGACAACGGGATTTTATGTCGTTATCACGTATGTTTTTCTATTCTCGACTGCACTGTATGCTTTTTATAAGGTATTCAGTGAGTCGGCTCTCATGCCGGTGGGATGGATATGGTTCCTGGGGTTGTCCTGCTTGATTGTCGGGCATATCACTATTGCAGCCTCAACCTTAATTCTCAATGATAGGATGAGTGGTTATGGCCAAGGATGAGATAAAAACGCAGGTAAGGCGGCTGCGATTCGAGTACGACGAAATGACTCAGCAGGAGCTGGCTGAAAAAGCCGGGTGCACGCGACAGACCATAATTGCATTGGAGCAGGGAAAATATGTGCCGTCACTGGCATTGGCTTTTCGGATCGCACGGGTTTTCGACCTTCCTTTGGAAAAAGTATTCGAATACCGGAAGTCCGGTTGATATGGACGATGCATGTCTCTCGGAAGGGAAAGGAATTCATCTGATCGCGAGGCGCCGGGGTATCGAAGGGAATCGATGACAGCCCGACGCTGAAGTCGAATGAGCGGTTTTTATTAATCTTATCTGCGCCGCCTGCGAGATGTATCTACGGTGAATATATATTCTTTCGGTGGTGTCGCTCCCATGAGGTGTTTGATGAAATAATCCCAGCGGCGGCGCATCATATAGGGCTCATTGCCGAAACCATGACCGCGATTGGGGAACAGGATGAGATCGAAATCTTTATTGGCGGCGATAAGCTCGTTCACGACCAGCAGAGTGTTGTACATCGGGACATTGGAGTCCAGTGTTCCGTGTGCGATCAGAAGCTTGCCTTTAAGGTTTTGGGCCAAGAGCTGATTGGCCTGATTGTCGTAGTTGGTGCTCCCATCGGAATCGGTCTTGAGCAGTCCCTGCCATTTCTCGCCCCAGTCATCCTCGTAGTTGCGGTTATCATGGTTGCCCGCGCCGCTTACGGCGACTTTAAAGAAATCGGGGTAGCGGAGGATTGCGTCCGTTGAAGCAAAACCACCTCCCGAATGTCCGTAAATGCCGACACGATCGATGTCGACCCAGGGATAACGGTCGGCGAGCTGTTTCATGCCGGATATTTGATCCGGAAGTCCGTTATCGCCCATGTTTCCGTAATAGGCGGCATGAAACGACTTCGAACGCATGGGCGTGCCCATGGCGTCGATCGCAACGACGATAAAACCCAACTCGGCCAGAGATTGTCTGTCTCCTCGGGAGGCGGAGAAGCTGCGGCTGCCGACACTTCCCGACTGGGGACCCGGGTAGATATAGTTGATGATCGGGTACTTTTTTGATGCATCAAAATGCGTCGGCTTGTGCATCAGGCCGTAAAGATCGGTGACGCCGTCCCGGGCCTTGACGGAAAAGGAAATAGGGGGCTTCCATCCGGCTTCCACGAGACGGTGGATGTCTGCCTTCTCCAGCAAGAAAGGTTTGCGGTCTCCAAGGTCCCGCAGCACCGTAACGGGAGGGGTGTCCGGAGTGGAATAGCTGTCAACGAAATAATTCCCCGTACGGGGCAAAAAGATCGTGTGATTGGCGTTTTCCTGAGTCAGGAGTTGGAGCCCGGAACCATCCAAACCAACCCTGTACAGATACTGAAAATAGGGGTCACCGGATTCGCGGCCGGCACCCAGGAAGTAGACCGTCCGGTTTATTTTATCGATGCGGAGAACCTGAAGCACATTCCATTCTCCCCGGGTGATGCGGTTCTTGAGTTTGCCGGTCGTGAGGTCATAGAGGTAGAGATGTCCCCAGTCATCCCTCTGGGAGAACCAGAGGGCTTCGTTCGATTCGGGCAGCGCATGCCAGTTGACCATGTTGTAGCCCGATTCGAAAAAGGTATCGACCCTCTCTTCCAGGACATCTCTTACCGCTCCGGTTTGAGGATTCGCTTCCCTGAGGACGGCCTGTTTATGATCCCGGGAACTGGAAACAAAGAAAAGTCGTGCGGAATCAGGACTCCACTCGATATCGGCGAATCCGGAGCCGCGGCAAACGATGTGGTCGCAGATTGTGGAGCGGTGTTGGTCGGGAGGCATACGCAGGCGAACGACTTGGGGCGTATCGACGTGAATCACGACGCGGTGGATGCGGAATATCTCCTTGTCTTCGGGAAGCGGATATTTCCAGGCATGAAGGGTGGGATGCCCCACATTGGTCGATACAAGATACATCTCTCCGACGCTGCGCCCGTCATGCTGGAAGGTTGCGATCTTTTTGGAGTCAGGGGACCAGAGGACGACAGGGCGGCTGCTTTTGGTCCAGCCGGCGTTATTGGTCGCATAGCCGAAGTCCTGAACGCCGTCGGTAGTGAGCTGGATCTCTTCGCCGGTCGGAAGGAGACGAATCCAAAGATTGTGGTCGCGAATAAAAGCTTCGCGGGTGCCGTCAGGCGAGGGGACGGCGTTAGGATCCGCCTTATCGAGAGTCTTCAAGGAGGTGAGGCGCGAGCTCGAAATATGATAGGTGTAGCGCCGGCCTTTAAGAGCGAAGACAATGGATTGTCCATCATCGCTTAAAAAGAATTGCGAAAACGGCAATTCCAGGGGATCGAATGTTTTTCCCGTCATTTCGGAGAGGGATTCCGCTAATTTGCCATGATCGAAAGCTCGCCGGCGAACTCTTTTCTTGGCGTTGACGAGGATGAACTCTAGTCCTTCCGGAGTATTGTTCCGGTACCAAAATCGCTCCGCATCCACCCAATTTGGGGAAACCCGGTCAAAGAAAACCAGGCGGGAAGTATGCGCGGAAAGAAATTTCTCGGCATGGGCATAATCGTCTGAAGTTAGAACTCGACGTGTGTTTTGAGGCAGAGCTTTTAAAAATACGGCTGACCCAAGCCCTGAAAATAGTATAATGGTGAAATAAAGTATCTGAATGAATTTTTTCAATAGTCAATCCTCCTTCACTACGATTTGTTTATAATTCCCGATAAAATAATCATATCACAGTGAAAACATGGGCTCAATAGCTTCCTCTGGGAAGCACCGCATGTGATTTCTCTCGGGCAGATACGGGATAAAAGCTGCTTCCGGATTGGATTTCCAGACGGTGTGCGTTGCGCCTAAACGAAGACGGTTTTATCACGTATACTTTAGCAAAGGGGAACAGCGCAACCGGAGGTGTTTATGCAACGATCCAATCAGGCTGGTGAGTGGTCTGCCGTCTTGATGTTACTGGTGTTCATTTGTCTTATGGGAGTATGGGCCGAGCCGGCATACGCCGTTCACACCGGGATGCAAGATAGGGACCGGATACGGAAGTGGAGGGAGGATATCGATCAATTGGCGGCGGAACTTCCCCGGCTCCATATAGATCTTTTCCATGGAAGGTCTGAATCCGAATTCAGGGCCGAATTGAGAGCCCTCAAGGATTCATTATCCGACCGGAAAGATGAAGAAATCGTTTTCGTCCTTTCACGGATTGTGGCGGCATGCGGCGATTCTCACACCATGGTGGGATTCAGGCCTAAGATCGCTTTTCCGCTCTCTTTTTACTGGTTTAAAGAGGGCATTTTCTGTGTACAGGCATTTCCGAAAAACCGGCGGGCTCTGGGGTGCCGCCTGCTAGCCATCGAAAATAAGCCGATCGAAGATATTATTCAGACGCTGTCGACGGCGATTTCTCACGAAAACCGATCTCAATTGAGGAAATCGGTTCCCGGTTACCTGGTATTCGCCGAAATGCTTCATGGCGCCGGAATCATCGCCGATCCGGCCGGGGCGGTCTATGCTTTAGAGAATAAGCAAGGGGAAGCATTTGAACTCGAGATGCCTTCCGTCAGCATGCGGGCGGGGAGGCGGCCGGTTTCGGCCGATGGTCCCGACACGCCGCTTCCGCTCTACCGTAAATATCAAAAATCCATTTATGCCTTCGAATACCTGCCTGCATATAAAACGATGTATGTTATTTATAATTCCTGCCGGGAACGGCCTGACAAGCCGTTTTCACGATTCGTAGAAGAGGTCTTTGAAACCGTCGATCTGAAAAACGCGGAACGCTTCGTGATCGACCTGCGTAATAACGGCGGGGGGAATTCGGCGATATTCGGTCCAATGATTGAGGAACTGGTAAAAAGCGAGGATTTGAACCGAAAAGATCGACTCTATGTGATCGTGGGCCGAAGAACATTTTCTTCGGCGGTGTTGAACGCCGTCCAGCTGCGCAACCGAACTCGGGCAACATTCGTGGGTGAGCCCTCCGGCGGCAAACCCAACCATTTTGGGGAGGTCAAGATGTTCGTCCTGAAAAACAGCAGGCTTCCGGTGAGTTATTCCACAAAATATTTCTCCATTTCCAAACAGGATGCCGACGCAGTCTATCCGGACATCCTTGTGGAGCTGACCAGCGAAGATTTCATCAACCACCAGGATCCGGTTTTAGAGCGGATCCTGCAAGAGGAGCAATGAGGGCTATACCGACGAAATGAGAGACGATGGAATGATCCCATTCGAGAATGGTGTACACTATTCTGCATCGAATTTGGTCTATATCAAATACAATTCAGACGACTCAGGGAGACAAACCATGTGGAAAAATTACCTTATATCCACCTTGCGCAATCTGCGCAAATATAAAGGGCATTCGCTGATAAATATTCTGGGATTGGCGGTGGGGATGGCCGCCAGCCTTTTGATATTTCTCTATGTCCAGCACGAACTTTCTTTTGACATGTTCCATGAAAAGGCCGGGCGAATTCAGCGTGTGCTGCTGCTCGACAAGTCCATGGGAGTTTCCAACACCTATGCCGGCATTACATTTGTCGCCATGGGGCCCGAGATCCCTAAAGAGGTTCCCGAAGTGGAAGCATCCGTTCGACTTATGGACCGGGGACGTCAGGCACTGAAAGTGGGAACGAAAACATTTTCATGCCGCGAAATGACGTTGGCCGATCCCACCGTATTCAAGATTTTTGATTTCGGACTGATGCAGGGAGATCCTGAAACCGCGTTGGTTGCGCCCTATTCCGCGGCAATCAGCCGCGAACTGGCAGAGAACATGTATGGCGGTGTTGATGATCCCATAGGTAAGTCATTCATGTGGGGTGAAAACGAGGTGCGGGTGACCGGTATCCTCAACCCGATTCCGGAAAATTCCCATTTGTGGTTCGACGTGCTGCTGTCACTCAATTTCCCGAATGAGAAGGGAGGATACGGCGAGAATCTGCGGAGTTGGGAGTGGATATCAGCTCCCACCTATTTTCTTTTGCGGGAAGGAGCGGATGAGATGGATCTGGAAGAGAAATTGATCGGTGTTCTTCGTAAAAACGGTGTCGATGAGAATTTCGCCGTTACCCACCAGCCTCTTGCGGATACGCATCTTCATTCCAAGAATGTCGTGTTTGACGAGCATAACCGGAACAAGGGGGATATCGGCTATGTCACCGCTCTGGGTGCTGTGGCGGTGTTCATCATGTTGATCGCCGTTTTGAATTTCATGAACCTTTCCACCGCTCGTTCCCAAAACCGGGCCCGGGAAGTGGGAATGCGCAAGGTCGTCGGCGCCGGAAAACGGCAGCTTTTCATGCAGTTCATGGGAGAATCCGTTGTCTTGAGTCTGGGAGGGATTGTCATGGCTTTTGGGATGGTCATCTTGGCGGGATTGCCCATCAGCTCCGGATTTGGATTAAAGCTCGATCCCGCCGTTCTCGCTCGTCCTCCCATCATGCTCGGAATCTTGGCGGCCGCACTGTTTACGGGCCTGCTGGCCGGAATATGGCCGGCACTGGTGATGTCCTCCTTTCGTCCCGAAAGTGTGCTCCGAGGAGCGTTCAAAAGCCGTCATGGTTTGGGGATGCGCCGTTTTCTGGTGGTGGTTCAGTTCGGAATTTCCACGGCTCTCATCATCTCCAGCGGCGTGGTTTTCCAGCAGATGCGTTATATCAAACAGAAAGATTTGGGATACGATCGAAATCAAGTCCTGACCTTTCCGCTGAACCGGGAGGCGGCAGGAAGATTTGAACCTTTGGTAGAGAAATTAGCCATGTCTTCAGCTATATTGTCATGGTCAACTTCGGATAATGTTCCGGGACGAACCATGAACCGGACCGGGATCCGGCCGGACGGAATCGCTCAAGATGATCCATGGGTGGTGTCCACCATGCGTATGGATGAGCATTTTATTGAAACCATGGGTATGACATTGCGTCAAGGACGCAACTTTTCGAGAGAATTCGGGACCGATGCCGAAGAAGCGGTGATCCTCAATCATTCGGCGGCAGACGCTATCGGATGGGATGATCCATTGGGAAAAACATTCAACCAGGGAAAGCTCAAGGTGATAGGTGTGATCGACGACTTTCATTTTACAAACATACGCCATGTTGTCGAACCGCTTGTGATCTTTTTCCGGCCCGGTGCTGACAGAATGCTGTCGCTCAAGCTGAAGGCGGGATCGATCCGTGAGGCCGTCGAACACCTCGAGGATGTATGGGAGACATTGTTTCCCGGGGCGCCTTTGGAATACGTGTTCCTCGATGATGAATTCGAGCAGATCTACCGGCGTGAAGAGAATTTCGGTTCGCTGACTCGTGGATTCACAGTATTAGCCATCTTTATTGCTGGCCTGGGGCTTTTTGGGCTGGTCGCACATACCGTTGAACAGCGGACCAAGGAGATCGGGATCCGCAAGGTGCTGGGAGCGGGAGTCGGTGGTTTGGTTGTGCTGCTCTCCAGAACCTACCTCAATTTGGTGCTGCTGGCCAATTTGATCGCCTGGCCCGCCGCTTATTTTCTGATGAGCGGATGGCTGCGCGATTTTGCCTACCGGATCGAACTTGGGTTGGAGATATTTTTGCTGTCCATGGCCGCCGCCGCGGTGATCGCAATGCTGACGGTGAGTTTCCACTGCATCCGGGCCGCAGGAGCCGATCCGGTCAAAGCGCTTCGCTACGAGTGAATGATCGATCGGAATCACCAACGGTAGATATAAATGACGTTGTCGACGATGTCATCAGGGGTGGGAACTTCACTCGAAAAAACAAGCTCTTTCTCCCACCCGGGAATTTTGAAATTCAAACAGGCGACAAGGGTTCCGGACTTAAGTCCGGTTTCAAGAAAGGGACGCAGCAGACGATTGGAATCCGAGTAGAGATAGAGATAAACGATCGTAGCTTCGGATATATCCGAAGCGAAAATATCCTGAACATGAAATTCCACTCGAGCGGCTACCCCCGCCTTGCGGGCATTGAGACGTGCGGTGTGAATCAAATCCGGATCGATGTCGATACCGACTCCGCGGGAGCCGTATTTCCTGGCGGCTTCAATGACGATCCGGCCGTCCCCGCAGCCGAGATCATAAACCACGGAATCATGAGCGGCGCGGGTTGTTTGGAGCATGAGGTTGACCGCATTCATCGGGGAGGGAACAAAGGGCGCCAGACTTAACGCGTCGGATGTCTTGCCTTTTTTGTGGAAAATCCTCTGTCCTTCCGCACCCAGATCCTGAACGGAATAGTCTTCTCCGGGGTAAAGCCGGACCATATTATCGGTTCCTCCGGGAAGGATCTTTATCCCAAGTTGGATTCCCCTTGTAAAACGCACGATGCTTCCCGGACCGATGGATCCTTCAACGGGTAACGCCTCATGAGATAGAGGTTCCACCCTATAGAAAAAGATTCTTTTGGTTGCATTGTGCAGCGAGATCATACGGTGAGAGGATGTTTCCGAATCCCGAAGAGCATGAACGTTCGGATTCGTGATGCGGATAAAAGGCTGAGTACAGAGGGCATAAATGATCGAGGCGAATATCGGAATCCGAATCGGCGAGAGATATCCGCTTCGCGGTATCTTACGGTTGTTCTTTGAGGAACTCGTAATGAAACCGGCAACTCTTTGAAAAAATATCACAAGAAAAAGAGACATGTCAATGCGAGGGGTGCTCGAGCGTTTTGCACGAGTGCTGCTGCCGGATGCAGGATATGCTGCCGGATTGAACCTGGGATCGGAGATGAACTCGTACGGAAAGTCCGATTATTCATAACGCATGGAATCGATTGGATTTTTCAGGGCGGCTTTGATGGTTTGGAAACTGACCGTCATCAATGCGGTCAACAGGGAGAGGACAGCGGCCAGCGCGAACATCCACCAGGACAATTCGATCCGGTAAGCGAAATTCCGCAGCCAGCGGTTCATGACGAACCAGGCCGTGGGCCATGCGATGAGGTTGGCGATGAGAACCCAGCGTGTGAATCCTCTATTGAGATGGCTGATGACATTGATGACGGAAGCCCCCAGCACTTTTCGGATGCCGATCTCCTTGGTCCGGCGGTCGGCGGTATAGGAAGCGAGTCCGAATAAGCCCAGACAGGCGATAGAAATCGCCAGAAAAGAAAAAAAGGAAAACAGTTTCCTTGTCTGTTTTTCATTCAGATAAAGATTGTCAAAATCCTGATCCAGGAATGAATATTCAAACGGAGTGTTGCGGGCAAAATCATTCCATGTGTTTTCAATGGAGCGAATGCTTTCCGATAAGTCATCCGTATTGAGATGCACAGAAATATATCTCTCGGTATTGGTAAAGTATCCGCCGGAGAGAAACAAGGCCATGGGGCGGATTTCCTGGTGAAGCGATTCGTAATGATAGTCCTTGATAACTCCGATCACCGTAAAATTGTCACGAGCTCTCCCTGAGCAGTTGATCCATTTTCCGATCGGGTTGTCCCAAGCGAGAAGTTCGGCCGCCTTTTCATTAATCACCGCTGCATGAGAATCGGAAGCGAATTCCTTCGAAAAAAATCTCCCCTGAGCGAGTTCCAGCTCCAGGGTCGCAGCGAAATCATGATCGCAGACATAAAGATTCAAGGTGAAGTTTTCATCGATCCCTTCGGCTCCGAAGCCGCGATTGTTGAAGCTTCGTCCCGGCAGCGAGTTGGATCCGGAAACATTGATGATGCGGCTGGATTTCCGCAGGTCTTCTTTGAAGGCGGTGATGCTGTCTCCCAGAGATCCGGAATTATGAATGACCAGGACCTGTTCTTTGTTGAATCCCAGTTTTTTATTCTGGAAATATCTGAGTTGCCGGTCGACGGCCATGGTGCCGATAATCAGAAAAACGGATATGGTGAACTGAAAAATGACCAGCATGTTCCGCAGCCAGGAGCCTCCGCGTCGGGTGCTCGAATGTGTTTTCAGAACGGCGATGGGTTTGAATGAGGAAAGGAAAAACGCCGGGTAGGAGCCGGATATAACACCGACAACAAGACCCAGACCCAGCAGAAGAGGGAGTGCAAGCGGATTATCGAAAAAATGAAATGCAATCGTTTTTCCGATGAGTCTTTTGTATAAAGGCAGGAGGCCTATGACAGCCAATATACCGACTGCCATGGATATATAGCTTAAAAAAACCGATTCGCATAAAAATTGGATAACCAATCGGCTTTTGTTGGATCCTACCACTTTTCTTAGCGCAACTTCCTTGGAGCGCAGGGATGATTTGGCGGTCGACAGGTTCATGAAATTGATGCAGGCGATCAACAGGATGATGATGCTGACCAGGGAAAATATGACGACATAGGTTTCATTTCCATTGGCTTCGAATTCGCCGTTCAGGTCCGAGGTCAGGTGGATATCGGTTAACGGCTGTAAAAAGAATTCCCAGAAATTGCCTTTCGCAACCCAGGCATCAAATTGTTCTCCACCCATATATTTTCGGGTGAAATCCTTCAGTTTTTCGTTCATCCAATCCGCGGAGGCGCCTTCTTTCAAAACAAAATAGGAAATGAAATTATTGGAGGTGAAGCCGGGATCATTGATGTTGTCTGGGAACGTCTCCGACGAGAGCAGGAGATCATAATGGAAATGGGAGTTGGCGGGAACATTCTCTGATACCCCGGTGATTTCGGCGTCGATGTCTTCATTTCCACGGGGGGATTCGATTTTCAGTGTTCTGCCGACGGCATTCGTCGTTTCGAAGTATTTGAGCGCGGTATCCCTTGTGATCACTATTTGGTTGGGGTTGGCCAAAACGGATTGGGAATCGCCGTGAATGAGCGGGATGGAAAAAACGTCAAAAAAAGTTTCATCCACCGCGAAAAACCGTTCTTCTAAAAAAGTATTATCGCCGTATTTAACCGGGGTTCGCCCCATACTCAGAAATTTGACTCCAGTCTCGATTTCAGGGAAATCTTCCAGCAGGTGTTTGAAGGTTAAGGAAGACGAATAGGTTTGGTGAATTTTGGTGTCACCTATGGATGCTCTGACCGCTAAACGATAAATTCGGTCCGATTTTTCATGGAAAGCATCGTAGCTCAATTCATGAGAGACAAACAGGTAAATGAGGATGCTGCATGCGATCCCCGTCGCCAGTCCGACGATATTGATGATGGAAAAACCTTTGTTTTTGACCAAGTTTCTCAAGGCGACCTTGATATAGCTTTTGAGCATCTTGTTCACTCCTCCCGGAAAAACTTGAACTTACAGTTATAAAATATAGACGAAGAGGGATATTAAAAAGTTGCGTCATTAGTGATAAGATACAATCGGGAAGGTAAAAATGAACCAGCCGGCGATTCAAGCTGATAAACTCAGTTACGCGTATGGTAAATTGGAGGCGGTAAAAGGAATCAGTTTCCAAGTCCATCCGGGGGAGATCCTGGGATTCCTGGGACCTAACGGAGCAGGAAAATCAACCACGATTAAAATGCTGACCGGACAGCTGGCGCCCAAGTCGGGAAAAGTCCGCATCCTGGGCATGGATGTCACTCTCGATAATCCCGAAGTCCAAGCGCGTATAGGGATTTGTTTTGAAGAGGTCAACCTGTATCTAAATCTTTCGGCACGGGAAAACCTGCGATTCTATGCCAGCCTTTTCGGGATCAAAAAGCCGGACGTCGAAAAACTGCTCCGACAGGTGGGTTTGGCCGAACATGCCGGCGATCGCGTCAGCCGGTATTCCAAAGGGATGCGGCAGCGGTTGATGATGGCCCGCGCGCTTGTCAACCAACCTGATGTGCTTTTTCTCGATGAACCCACTTCCGGCCTCGATCCTATCTCGAGCAAGGAGATCCGCGGCCTCATTCAAGCGGAAGCGGAAAAGGGAACGGCGGTACTACTGACGACGCACGACATGTGGGAAGCGGATGAGCTCTCCGATCGGGTGGCGTTTATAGACGAAGGGAAGCTCTATGCCTTGGACACACCTGAGAATCTTAAACTCAAGTACGGGAAACGGACGGTTAAGGTGCGGATGCGAAGGGATGGAGAAGTGAAAGAGGAAGAGGTTGAATTGGATGCGGTGGGTGCCGGTGAAAAACTTAAAGCGGTGGTAGGGGAGAAAGGGCTGATGACCATCCATACCGAGGAAGCCTCCTTGGAGCACATCTTCATTCAAATGACAGGAAGAGGGCTTTACGGATGAAGAGGATCTCTTTTCATTCCGTTACAATCCGGGCGATAATCGACAAGGATTTGAGGGAATACAGCCGTGATAAAATGTGGATGATCATGGGGCCGATATTGTTGGCTGCCATGATCGCTATTTTTTGGATGCTTCCTGAAAAAGTGAACGAGACGATCAAAGTGGGCGTCTTTCCATATGAGTTTGCCCAGGCGATGGGAATGATGGAGAGCTGGGATTCGCTCGGAACCGGCGGAGGAAAAGCTGAAATGCCGGGAGTTCAGGTTCTGGCCTTTGAAGATGAAAATGAGTTGTCCGCCGCCGTTTTCGAGAAAAGCGGAGACTCTAAAGCGAAAAAAGTCTCGGTGGGCATCGCGTTTCCGTTGGATTTTATGGCTGCCGTAGGGTCCGGTGAACCGGCCGTAGTGTCGATTTATATGGATGCCGCGGTCCCTGAATTGATCGGGCATGCGACTGCATCCGGTATACGTGAGTTGGCCTATGCGCTGCGCGCGGTGATGACGGGAAGAAATCCCCTGGAATCCCTTCCCGTCTCCCTCCCGAATTTTCAAAACGTTATCCTTGGCAAAGATCGTGCGGGTGTTCAGATACCGCTGAGAGAGAAGCTGAGGCCGTTGATGGCGGTATTGATCCTGCTGATCGAAGCGCTGGCCTTGGCTGGGTTGGTGGCGGTGGAAATCGAGCACCGTACGGTAATCGCGCTGCTCGTCACACCCGCCCGGTCCGGGGATGTGCTGGCAGCCAAATGCATAACCGGAGCTGTACTGGCATTGAGTCAAGGATTCCTGTTTCTTCTTCTGACGCAGAGTTTCAGGAGCCATGGCCTGCTCGTATTGGTATTGACGATATTGGGTGCTTTTATCGCCTCGTCGGTGGGAATGATTGCAGGGGCCGCGGGCAAGGATTTCATGGGGACGCTGTTTGTAGGAATGGTTTTTATCTTTCCTCTCATGGTGCCCGCTTTTACGGTCATTTTCCCGGGAAGCGCCGCGGGTTGGGTGAAAGCGCTGCCTTCTTATGGGCTCATTCGGGCGATGGTGGGCACAATTGGTTATGGGGAGGGATGGAAGGAAGCTGTTCCCTTCATATTCGGCGCCGCGCTATGGGGGGGTATTCTTTCCAGCGTGGGTTTGCTCCTGCTCAAGCGAAGGGTGGTGGCATTGTGAGCGTGATCCGCATTTGGAAATTGATCCTGAGGGATCTTAAGTCAGGTCCAAGCTCACCGGTTTTTTTGTTTTCTATTCTGATGCCCCTGCTTGTCACTTTCCTGCTTAAAGTCGTATTCATATCCTTGTTGGCCCCCAAACCGCGTCTGGCCATCGCTGACCTGGGGGGATCGCGAATCGTCAAAATAGCGGAGAATATTCCGGAAATCAAGCTCATTCATGCTGAAAATGCGTTTCACCTCCGGAATCTGGTAGAGGCACATGACGCCGATGCCGGCATTATACTGGAGGAAAATTTCGATGATGCCTTGAGAGCGGGGGAGAAGCCGCGGCTCGAATTTTTCCTTTCCGGAGAAAGTCTGCTCTCCAACCGTGTCCTGCTGGCCGTTTCAACTCTTGATTTGGTTCGCGGGGTGGAGGCTCGCCCCGATCCGGTCGCCGTTAGGATCCACGATTCCGGGGAGGGTGAAAAATATTCGCCGATCTCAGTGAGGATCGTGCCCTCTATTTTGATATTCGTTATGCTGGTGGCGGGGGTTTTCGTACCTGCATTCATGCTGGTCAGCGAGCGTGAGAGAAAAACCCTGCATGCCCTTTTGGTGACACCGGTAACGATGTCAGAAATCCTGATATCGAAAGCCCTGCTGGGAATCCTCATGGTGATGGCAATGTCCTGTCTGACGTTGGCTCTTAACGGCGCCCTGAGGGGCGGGATCCTTGGATTGCTTCTGTTCCTCATGGTGGGGGCTGTGATGTGCATCGAGGTCGGGCTGATCTACGGAACTACCGCCAAGGATGCGAAATCTCTGTACACCCTCATCAAAAGCCTCAATGTCCTGCTGGCCGGCCCCGTGATCTTCTACCTCTTTCCCCGCTGGCCGCAGTGGATCGCAAGACTTTTTCCGACCTTCTGGTTCATTGATCCCCTATATCGGATCTCCTTGCAGGGTGCCTCATTTCACGATGTTAAATCGGATCTGCTGGCCGCATGGATCATTTGTATCGTGCTGCTTCCCGTTGTTTGGGCGCTGGGAAAGCGTCTTCAAGTCAAGCTGGCATCAACCTGATTGAAAATAATTGCAGAGAGGAGTTTTAGTCATGCATGCATCAATACTATTCGCGCTTCTTGCCGGGGCTGCCTGGGGGATCGGGGGATATTTCGAAAAGTCGGGTCTTCAGCTGCTGAATCTCCCTCCCATCGTCGGGATCACCCTGCGCACGGCGGTTGCCCTGGTCGTGCTGGGCTTGCTGTCCGTATCCGCATGGAAAAAAACGGTCCATACGGGGGATATAAAGCCCTGGCTGATGATCCTGATCGGCGGGGGGATCGTTGCCGGCAGCCTGGGGATGTGGAGTTTTTACACGGCTCTCTCAACAACCACCAACCTGGGAGTGACCCTGGCCGTCGCCTTCGCATTATCGCCTCTGGCAGGAACCGTGATCGGGCTTTTCCGGGGAACCCAGAAAATGGATCCCAGGATCGCGGTGGGAATGGGGGCCATCATCTTGGGTATCGTGCTCATTCAATTAGCCCATAATCCGGTCAAATGAGGAATGGAGACCGAAGACGGAGGGTTGCGGAAATAGGGCGGGCCGGCCTGACATCGTGGTTGCTGATGAGAAGGTCGTTTCCCCATGAATCACCTGACGTCAAGGCGCTGATGCACTTTCAGGCGTCTTTATAGGCGTTTTTGCCGTCAATTGAAGATGGAACTCATTTCCTCCTGGGCTTTTTGAACCTCCGGATTATCGGAGTACTGTTGGATCTTCATCATGACCGAGCCGAATTTCATCCACAGCTCCGCCATCTTTTCGCCTTCTTCACCCAACTCGGGGGGAATATTTTGTCGGTTTGCCAGCTCGGGATATTTCGACTCCAGTTCCTTCATGGCCGGAGCGACGGCTTTCATGTCTTTTGTGAAGACGGATAGGGCGGCGGCCACGTTGTCTCCGTTATCCGCTTTTTCCATTTTATAAAAAAAATCTTCAAGGATCGTATTGCTTTTCGCGATCACTTTTTTTGCGTCGGCGTATTTCCCCCCGCCGCCGCAGGCGATTAACGTGAATACAAAAACCGTCAAGCAAAGCAAGGAAACTGCTTTTGTTATTTTCATCGTGTCCTCCTCAAGGCTCGATTGCTCCATATTATCTGAAACCATACCGGTTGAGCAAATTCTCCTTTTCTGACGACCGATTCCAGCTTATGAAGCTCAAAATCACCCGTGCCGAAAAAGAAAGAGCAATTCATTGTTTATTTCTTATCTGAGAGAATTGGATCGACCATATGCCCTGCCCGCATTCATCGGACTCCGGGACTTCGATACCGCTATCCCGGTTATTTTTCAAATCATCAAGATAAACGGAGAAGATAACCGAGAACGTGTGCATCAATCCGTTTCCATCTGAATTTTCCCATTCGAACGCCGGGTTATCAAACGGAGTCAGGGCTTGGAACTGCATCCATACCGATTCTTGTATCGAAGCGGGAATATCATCCTTGGTGTCGTAGCCGTACTTCTCCATCTGGTATTCTTCGGCGGCAATGGTCGGCCATACCATGAGATTGATTTCGAAGTCATTGTTTCTGCTCACGATGGGCTGGGCTTCCTTGCCGCTGCCGCTGAGGTGCGGGCACATTTCTACTTCGATGATGTGAGCGCTTCCCGTACCATGCCCGAAGATAGGCGTTATGACCGACCCTGTTCGGGATTGCAAACAGCAAGGGAATGCAGGGGAGGGCGAATGTTCGAAAACGGTGTTTGTAACCGAAGCGACAAGAGTCAGCGTGCTGGGGTCCTCGCATTCTCCCGGAACGCAGCGGCTCGAAAATCGATATCCGATATCGATCATATAAGGCTCGGAATACCACGGCTCGTCAAAAAAAGAGGGTTCGCCGCGTTCCATTCCCACGGCGGGAATCAAGGAGATGGATACAAACAGAATCTTGAGAAGTGTCATCGGATCACCCCTTATGAAGTAAAAAAGGCTCAGGATAAACGGAAGTCAATCCGATACCGGGATCCTTTGTGTCTTTTACAAAAAAGACTCAATGCATGGAATGTTGAAGAGGGGAGAAGAGAAGGGGAGAGGAACGAAGGGATCACGGAACCGATCTCGAAGAGGATGCAGTGGGTGATTTGCATTCCGGAGAACGGATTGATAAACTAAAAATTCTTCTATTTTACGCTGTTTTTATCCATTTGTTTGATAAAAGGAGACCATGGATGAAATTCAACCGATACGCCCTTGGCGCCGCTCTAACCTGTCTGACCTTGATGCTTTTAAACGGGACGGCAGGCGCCGACTGCTTCACCGTGCTGGTCGGCAAGAACGCTTCAACAGACGGATCCGTCCTGTTCGGGCACAATGAGCAGAACGGCGGCCGCAGGATCGTTAATTATCGATATATCCCGAGGATGCAGTATCCTCCGGGAACGCTGATTACATTGAAAAACGGGGGAATCCTGGATCAGGTGGATGAAACCTGGGCGATGCTCTGGCTTGAAAATCCCGGCGTGGAATTTGGAGATGCCTATTTCAATGAATGGGGTTTCGCGATCGCTTCCGATTCCTGCGCTACGCGGGAGGATACCTATACCGAATTGGCCGCGCGCGGCGACATCACCGACGGCGGGATAGGCTATATGCTGCGGCGGATCGTGGCCCAGCGCGCTAGGACCGCCCGAGAAGGCGTTAAGATCATGGGCGAGTTGCTCAACCGCTTCGGATATTCTTCTTCCGGTCGATCTTATACCATCGTCGATCCCGATGAAGGCTGGATCGTAGCCGTGGCGGCCGGGAAACACTGGATCGCTCGGCGCTGTCCGGACGATGCCGTGGTTCTGCTGCCCAATGTCCATGTCGTGGATGCATCGGCCGATCTCAGCGATAGGCAAAATGTGATTGCTTCTCCCGGACTTGTGGAGTATGCGGCCGAACGCGGCTGGTACGATGCGGCCGCAGGCAAACCTTTCAGTTTTCGTGAAGCTTTCAATCGTCCGGCAAGACCTGGGCGGTTTATGGATAAATACGGAGTCGATCCCCGCCAATGGTTTGCCCAGTCCAAGGTGATAGGCCGGATGATCGAGCTTCCGGCCAAGGAACAACTTCCGTTTTCAGTAAAACCCTTAAAAAAGATGAGCGTAGCGGATGTGGCCGCCATCCTCCGAAGCCACAATGAAGGGACTGAATTCGATGACACGGAAGCATACAAAATCGGCTCGCCGCATCGCAGCCGGGGGCCGGCCGCGGATATCTGCGGACCGACCACCCAGGAAGGCGCTGTGTATCAGCTGCGCGGCGGGATTCCGCGTGAGATCGGCTGCCTGGTATGGCGGACGACGGCCGCACCCTGCTCCAATGTGATGACGCCCTGGTACCTGGGAATAACCTCCACGCCTGAGGCCTATCATAAACCGGGTGAAATCGAAGATATCCTGACCCTGGAGCATCATTTCGAACCACCCGAGGGGACTTTCGAATTTGACGCCGACTTTGCCTTCGACATATGCAATGAGCTGGAAAACCTGGTGGATACACGCTATGCTCAGGCTATAAAAGTCGTACGTGAAGCGTGGGATCCCTTCGAGCGGGAGCAGTTCGATCTGCAGGCCGCGGTGGAAAAAACCGCCCTGGATCTTTATCGGAAAGACAAGGAACTGTGCCGAAAATACCTGACCGCTTATACCCACGGTCGAGCCCTGTTGGCGCTGGATGTGGCGAAACGTTTAGCACGGCGGTTGAAAACCATGCTCTGGGCTTTTTAGTCCGCCAAGAAATCCCAATACCATGGTGTTTCCTAAGCGACGGAGGGATTCCTCATCAAGCCGAAAGATACTTTTCATTCATACCTCAAGCTGACGACGGGATCGGCATGGGCGGCTCTGAACGTCTGGAAGCCAGCGGCTGCGATAACGACAAATAAATTCAGGAAGCCCGCCAGGAAAAAGATCCAGAGCCCTATGGGCGTCCGGTAGGCGTAATCCTGCAGCCAGCGATGCATGATTGCATAACCCAACGGCCAGGCGATGAAGTTGGCGATGATGACCAGGCGTATGAAATTCATCGACAGAAGCGCAATGATCTTCCAGGAAGAGGCTCCCAGAACTTTGCGGATACCTATCTCCTTGGTTTTTTCCTCAGCCAGGTAAGAAGAAAGCCCGATCAATCCCAGACATGAGATGAATACCGCCAGAATGGAAAAAGCAAAAAGGATCCGTGTCAAGCGCTGTTCTTTTACATACATGCGGCCGAAAGCTTCATCGATAAAATCGTATTCGCATGGAAAACCGGGATTCAGTTTTTTCCAAACCGATTGGAAGTGCTGAAGGGCCCTGGCGGGATTCCCCGGGCGAAGCCGAAGCAGAAGATAGTTCCGTCTGGCGCCCCAGGATCCCGCCGATATCACCAAAGGAGCCGCGGAGGAAGCCATATGGCGGTTTATGAAGTCTTTGACGACGCCCACGACCTGCCCTTTCTGCCCCCAGAAACGCAGCTCAAGTCCGATGGGATTTTCGATTCCCAGTTGCTTGAGCGCTGTTTCATTGATAATGAAATGATTGATATCGGAAGGATGTGATCGTGAAAAATCACGCCCTTGCACAAGGGTAAGGCCGGCGGTCTTGATGAAATCATGGTCAACCGACAGGAAAGCGGGATAAACCTTTTGCTCCGCGGTGCGCCCTTCCCAGTCCAGATATCCGATCCAACTCATGATGTTCGAAGGAAGATGACTGCAACTGGTCACTCCTGAGATATCGGGATGCCTGAGGAGCTCTTCCCGGGCCGCCTCTACAGAATCCCGGGTTTTAAACTGCATCAGGTGATAAACGCAATTTTCCTTTTCCAAGCCGAGATCCCGATTCATTATGAAGGAAAATTGAGAATTCACGGTGATCGTTCCAATGATAAGGATAAGCGAGAGCGAAAATTGAAATACGACAAGAATCATGCGAAGAATAGCCCTTTGTCTCGGAGCATGAAAGCCGCGCAGCGTCTTGGCCGGAGCGAAGGAAGAAAGGTGTAAAGCCGGGTAAAGTCCCGAAATGAAACCTGTCATGAAAACGATGGACACCAAGCCGGACACAAAACCGGCTTGTGAAAGATCGAGACTCAACCGGTGACCAATGATCCGGTTGAAAAGAGGAAGCAAGAGGCTCACAAAAATCAAGGCGGCGGTCAGGGCCAGCGCGGAATGGATGAGGGATTCACTGAAAAACTGTCGTATGAGTTGACCGCGCGTGCTTCCCAATGTTTTGCGGAGCCCGACTTCTTTGGCGCGCCCCTCAAAGCGAGCCGTGATGAGGTTCATGAAATTGATACAGGCTATGAATATGATAAAAACGGCGATCAAAGAAAAAATGCGTACGTAGCGCATCGAGCTGTCTGAACCATCGGGATGGAACAGGTGGATTCGGGAGAGCTTTTGCAGCCGTAGGATTTCATCTTTTCCCTTTGTGCGGGCTTTCAGGAATCCGGATATTTTTTCCTCTAGAAGATCAGGCGAACATTCCTCATTGAGAAGCAGATAGACATGATAGTTCTTCCCGTTCCAGTTGTTTTCCAGGGGGGCCAAATCGACGCCGAACAAGGGATAGGATTGGAAAGTAAAGAAGAATTCATATTGGAATTCGGAATTTTCCGGGATATGGACCACGCCGGTAACCGAAAGGTCCGCTCGACCACTAAGGTTCAGGCTTTTTCCAATGGGATCTTCATCGCCGAAATATTTTTTTGCGGCGGTGTCGCGTATGACGATGGAATGCGGATCGACCAATGCTTGAGCAGGCGATCCTTTGATGAAGGGGAAAGAAAAAATGCTGAAGAAAGCAGGGTCCACAGTTAAAAAACCTGTTTCGGTATGTGCTTCGTTCATGAAGCGAACGACAAAATTGTCGGGTCGCCATCGCGTGAAAGCGGTTATTTCCGGAAAATTATCTTTCAGTGCCGCCCCGAGAGGGAAGGGCAGCCAGGGATGAAGGGATATGCCGTTGTTTAGGGGATCTTCCATGATCACCCGGTGGATGCGTGATGCATGGGTGTGAAATCGATCGTAAGACATCTCATGCTGCACCCACAACATGATCAAAATGGAGCCGACCATACCGACGGCCATACCGGTGATGCTGATAAGAGAATACCATTTCTGCCGGCGCATCTTTCGGAATGAAACTTTGATGGAATTGAGGATCAAGGCGGGAGAAAAACCGTCAGAAGAGGGTAAAGACATTGAGAGGATTCCGCGGGCATCCGTTTTGCGGTATTCCATGCCGATCGCATCGGCGCTTTCGACCGATGCCGTCGCGTCCTTGAAAGCATCCCGAGGATTCTTTCCTTGTGCGATGAGATCGTCAATTTCATCTTGCAGATGGGATTTGAGTTCGACGATGGCGCCGTCTTCTAAAGCGTTGCTTTGTCTCAATTGTCGCGCCCACATTTCGATGGCGTTATCGAGGTCAAACGCATTATTGGGTGATGTTTTATAAAAATATGTGTTCTTGCCCTCGGTTCCGGTAGAAATCCTTTTTGGTTTTTTCATGATCCCGCCTCTGAAATATTCCACAATCGAGTGAAAACACCGTGTATGACCAGCCATTGTTTCTTTTCTCGCTCAAGCTCCCTGTGTCCGGCATCCGTCAATCCGTAATATTTCCGGAGGCGTCCATTATCTGACATCTTCCACTCGGATTTGATGAATTCTTCTTTCTCCAGACGGTGAAGCACTGGGTAAAGCATACCGAATGACCATTCCAGATGACCGTCGGTGAAGTCTTTCATCTGCTTTATGATTCGGTAACCGTAAGTTTCCCCATCCTGAAGGATCGAAAGTATCAATGGTTTTGTTGATGCCGCAACCAAGGCTCTGGAGATCATCTCATACCTCTTTTTGCTTTATATATAACAACGCTATATATGCAAATTATATGCCATTTCAAAGCATCAGGTGAGAAGTCATTTTCACTCCGGCATACGGAATCAGACTGTACGTTTAAGGACACAGAGTCGTCCGGATACGGACGATTTTATTATCCCGCAAACCTTTGAAGATAGAGAAATGTCATGATCGGTTCGGTCAGAATACTTCTGATGTTTGTGTGTACGTGATGCCGCGCTTTTTGAGGCCTCTCAACATATAATTGACGCATTTGGGGTTTTTTCCGATGAGCTCGGGGGGAATGATCCCTTTTTGGGAAAAGAGGTTGTCGATCAGCATGCGCACCGTCATGGTGGCGGTGTAGCCGGTGGTTCGCGCCATGGAATGGATGCCGGTCTTTTCATCGAAACGGTCATAGAGCTTGAAGGTGAACCTGCGTTTTCCGCCGTCTTGATGCATCCCTTCAACAATGATCTTCATAACCGTCAGATCACGGTCTCCATCCTTCATACGCCAGTTATCGGAGAGGAGCTTCGCGGTTAAATCGAAGGGACTGATATCGAGTTCATGAATCCTGATAGGCTTTTTGTTCAAGAATCCTGATTCGCGAAAAACCCGCATCAGATTGATGTGACCCGGATAACGAAGGGTTTTCTCGATCATATTGGCGGCGGGTATGGTCGAGGATAGAGTGCGAAGTCCATCGGTATTGAAAGCTTCAAGGGGGCCGACATGATCGAAATCGATCATTTCCGGCTCGGAGAGCGCCGGCATCGTTACTGGGCGACCGGCCTTAATATAGCGTGAGGGCCGGGTGTACTCCTCGAGGACGTCGGTTATGGAAAAAACGGCTTTGTATTCGAAAGGCCATTCTTTTTTTTCAGGAAGTCCGCCGACATAGATCATGACATTTTCGACTCTTTTTAGTTGTGCGGCTGCGTATCCGACGAGAAAATTGCTCATACCGGGAGCGACGCCGCAGTCGATAATCGCAGTAACCTCATTATTTACAGCTATATCCATCAGTTCGAATGGATTTTCGGGGAAAAATGAGATATCAACGACATTTCGACCGGCTTCGATGACGGTTTTGAGTGTGCGGTAGCCCATAGAGCCCGGTAGCGCATTGATCACGTAATCCGCATCAGCAATATGCTTATGAATATTATCGGGATCTCTGAGATCCGATAAAACCGAATGCGCGGCGGGGAAGGCTTCGACGCGCCGCAAAGCATGGGGATCGTTGTCAACGACAAGCAGTTTAAATTGAGAATCATTGGCTAAATCGATCGCCATGGGGGCTCCGACAAGGCCGGATCCTAATATTGTAATGTTCATTTGATTTTCCTTCCATAATGAAATCCAAATTTAAACCCGTTTGGTAAGACGAGATGACAAAGACAGGAAAGGATTTTAGATTACAAGCCGCTGAAGCGGTTTATGAAAGGAATATGAAAAAATAATCCTGGTGGAATAAAAACAAAAGGCTTCAAAAGCAGCACGCTCATATGAATATCCTTAATAAAAAATATAATACAAAAAATGAAAAAGCTCAAGAACGGTATATCAGCGAAAAGATATCCACAGATGCACAAAAAAGAGGGCGATGGAATATCCACAGGCCGTGAAAAATTGGAACTAAATGAAAAGAAACAAGATGGAAGTATAAGATATATTGTGTCGCATAAGATATATTATGTAAACTAGGAATATTTTAAAAACAAGTTTTCTATTTTTGGTTTTTGCTGTGCTTCAGCTTATCGAGCAGGTCTTCCAGAATGCGTATTATCTCTGATTTGGGTATCTGCTGCTTCTTGAATTCAATGCGCAGCCGGTAATATTCCGGTGATTTTCCTTCATAATTGTAAACGAAACGTTTTCTTTGTCCGGATTGTCCCTTAATCTTTTTCGACAGCTCGCGCGTATCTTCCCGTCGCAGATCCCTGAATTTAATCTCATGCAAAAGCTCAAGCATCTTTTCCTGGGTTTTTTGCTTTGCGATCTCGATCAGCGTCGTTCGGCTGCTTATTCCGTTTTGGGTGCAGAATTGTCGGATCTCCTGCGGGATTTTACTGATGCTGATTATTTCAGTAACGGTTGATCTGGCTTTTCCGAGTTTTTCTGCGATATCCTGATGATTGTAGTCGTATATATCGACCAGCGCTTTAACGCCGTCGGCTTCTTCAAACACGTCCAGATCTTTTCTTTGCAGGTTTTCGATCAGTGAGATCTCCATGGCTTCATTGTCTTCGACGTTCATTTCGATGCATGGGAGATCGGTCAATCCCACCTTTTTAGAAGCGATATAACGTCTTTCACCGGCGATGATCTCGTATTTTCCGCCCTTGGCTCGTACCAGCAGCGGCTCGAGAACTCCCTTTTCTTTTATAGAGGCCATAAGTTCTTCGATATTTCCCAATTCATTACGTGCCTGACGAGGATTCGGCTTTACCTGATTTATGGGAATCATGCGAATGCGCGGACCTTGAACACGGGAGGCTATAAGATCGACGAAATGGCCGTCATGGCGCATGCCGATCGTATTAGGCAGTCCGCTCTTTTTTGTTTTTTGCACGTTTTATTATCTCCTCGGCGGCTAAACGGTACTGAACGGCGCCGATGGAATTAGGCGCGAAAGTGAAAATGGACTCCTTGTAAGCTGGGCTTTCCTCCAACTTCACGCTTTTTGAAATCACGGTTTTGAATACTTTCGTACCGAATACATCCTTGATGCGTTTCACGACATCCTTCGCTATGTTGGTTCGTTTATCGTGCAGCGTTATGAGAACGCCGAGAATTTCAAGCTGAGGATTTGCGACCTTTTTGACTTTTTCGATGGTTTCCAAAAGATCGTCGGTTCCCTCCAGGCATAAGTATGATGATTGGATGGGTATCAATATATGGCTGGACGCAACCAAGGCGTTCAATGTGATCAATCCCAGGGTCGGCGCCGTGTCGATCAGTATGAAATCATAGTGACGATCCATTCTGTCTATAATATCTTTCAAACGATAATGTCCTGAGATGTCTCCGAGCAAAGCAGGCTCCAGCTTGGCCATGGATATCTTCGAAATGGCGACATCCAGTCCCGGTATCGTTGAGGAAACGACGATGTCTTGAAGATTACCGTGAGGATCCACCATGACGTCGTATAAAGAGCGCATATATTGAGAGGGATCGTTAACGCAAGACAATGTGCTGTTTCCCTGGGGATCCGTGTCGATTAAAAGCGTGCTTTTGCCCATGAGGGAAAGAGCGGCTGCGAGGTTGAGGGCGGTCGTTGTCTTTCCAACTCCTCCCTTTTGATTTGTGATAGCAATGATCAAACGACGACTCCATCCAGGGCGTTTCATACACAGTAACCAAACAGCATTAAAATATCAAGAAGTATTTAAAAAAATGTCGGCATGCCGACATTTATGCCTTCGACGGGACCGTGGGGCACTCCCCTGCTCGCCTGCGAAGCGCTTTTGATAAACCGGAAAGCAAGTAAAAGACAAATAGATGGCACTTAAATAGCTGTAAATAAATAATATATAAAGAATGTCGGCATGCCGACAATGAGAAGCGCCAATGGAACCCCGCCGAGCTGAAAGTTTTCGGTGTGGGGAGCGATCGAAGAGGAATAGAACTGAAAACTCTTCAAAAAGAAATAATGCATGAGAGACAAACAATAACGATGATGAACCGTGGATGAGAACAAGTGATGGGGCAAAAAAAACAAACGCCATGAACAAGAATGATATTTTGGGAAAAAATCGGATATATGGTGATTTCGGACATGATGATAAGCATGAAAAATGATGCCGTCGGGGAGCCGCGGCGTGTGAGCTGAAATGCGTCGGTGTGAAAACAAAGGAAGGTGGAAGAGATGAAAGAGGTCATGAAATGGAGAAAACACATGATGATAGTGACTGTCGGTCAAGGGTGTGAACATGCGGCTGAATAACAGCTAAGTTGTTTGATGACAATGATTTACATGAGGCGTAAGTCAGCGTAATTGTTGTGTTATCAATAGGATGGAGAAAAGGGAGGCTGCCGAAGGGACGTTGAGAGGAAAACACCTCGGCTCTGATAATGCGATTCGAGATCCGAAGTAAAGCTGAGCTTGAGTCAGGAATTTATTTTGAAGAGAATTGATTTCGGTGCCGGGGAAACACGCGGCTCGCATTTATATTAAGATGACCCAACGGAGAAATCCCGCTAATGGTGTTTTGGAATGATGATGACGTGTCGTCAACGGAAAAGACGATGAATGCCATCCGTTGTCGATCGAAATGGGGTTGTGGAGGAACGAGAGGCGGTTGGATTCGATAAGCGCTTTCGGTCCACACGGAAGCGGGTATTGACGAGAGATTTTGATCGACGCGTTCATATACATCGGAACCGACGGCGATGGTGGATCGAGTCGGTGTTGCGCGCTGAGGAAGGGTGGGTCAAGGATCGGGGTTATATATGTGCCTCTTGTTTGGCTTCGTTTGTCGTTTCAGCGCGAGCACAGGGCGTTATGGAGGAGGATTCCATGGGAGACGAGCCTCTAATTTAATGGCGTGGGGAGGTGAAAACGATAAAAAAGGGCTTCGTGACTTTTTCGAAGTGTTTTTCTGCATCTTCATCCGCGAAGGGAAGCTCAGAAGGAATCGCGACTAACTAAAAGGTTACTTTATATATGACGGAGTCCCGATAGCCTGTGATCACCCGATGATAACCGCTGAGTCGGCTGTCGATTTGGCGGCTGCCCGTATCGATCAGGAATGGCTGTCCCTTCAGAGAATGAATCTTTTGAGGCGTCGCAAGCAGAATAATGTCTTTTTTATCAAGATGCCTGATGACTTCCGGGCTGATCTGCTGGTTGCCTCTTCCCAGAATATACCCCTGGCCTCCTACCGGGCTCAAGATCAGGCGAAACGTCCGTCCGGCTAATCGCAAACGCAGTTGTTTTTCATTGAGATCGGTGTCGATGAGGCGGCGGCCGCGGATCAAGTCCACTCCCAGGAGGCTGCCCTCCAATCTCAGTCGTTGAAGAAGAGCGCGCGTGGTGGTTCCGGGGCCGATAACGGAGAAACGATCATCCTCCATGACGGCTTCAACCGCTGCCGCGGCGATCGCTTCCTGAGTGTAAGATTCAATGGGAAGGCTTCCGTGCTTGCGGTTTTGGATATAACGGGCGGCGTGAGGGATCCTCAGGTATCCGAAAAGACGGGACGCCACCTGCTGTCTGCGGAAAAGGGATTCGTCGATATCCATCACTTCCGCTTCTCTCGTTCTTTTGATCGTGCCGTCGATAAATCGAGCGGCGAGCTCCCCCGCAAATCCGGGATTCCTGGCGAATACGGCGGAATGGATCTTGACGCCGGCAGGTATGCCTACTACGGGAAGTGAAGTGGAAATCGCCGTGAATATGTCGCGTGCGGTTCCGTCGCCTCCTGAAAAAAGGAGGAGATCGATGTTTAGGCGATTCATCATGGTAACGGCCGCCATTTGCGTATCATGGGCAGAGGTGGTTTCGGCAAGATCGAGCAGGATGACATGCGGGGCGAATCCAGCTTTGCGGGCGATGTTTTCTCCCATGTCGCCGGGACACGTGATAAGACGGAAAGAAGATTTGATGGGAGAAAGACGCTTCAAGGTTTCAAGGGTTCTCTCGGCCGCCCGCGGACGGGCTCCGCGGGCAATAGATTCCCTGAGGACATCAAGACCGTCGGTTCCTTTAAGGCCGACGCGACCCCCCATGCCGGCGATAGGATTGACGATCAAGCCGATGCTTTTAAAATCAGAAGGCGTCATAAGGTAAACTCGTTAAAAACATTGATATATCATATATTAATCGTTTGACAATCCACCCCATAATGATAACATGAAATGTCTCATATTTTTTGGAGGTTGTCACATGAAAAAATACTCTCGAATTGTCGCGCCTGTGATTCTGCTGGTGGTTTTCTGTGTGTTCGCGGTTGCGGATGGACAGGAATCGGTCCGCCAGGTACCGGAGAAAATGAAGGCGGGATTTGAAAGCATCCGAGCCGTCGATTCCTACAGTTACCTGGAATTTATCGCCGCCGATGAAATGGAAGGCCGCGATACTCCCAGCCGCGGGCAAAAAATCGCGCGCAATTACATCAAGAGTCTGTATAAGACTTGGGGAGTCGAGCCTTTCGGCGATAGACACGGAAAATCACGTTCTTATGAACAAAAAGTCTCGATGTTCATCAAGGAAATCGGCCCTGAAACCACCCTCAAGGTGAGTTCTCCGGCGATGTCGCGGACCTTTCAGTACAGGACGGATTTTTCCAGCGCCAACGGTGTCGATTTTCCGGCCGTGATCGAAGCGCCTGTCGTTTTCGCGGGATACGGGCTTTCTGCCCCGGACCTGGGATATGACGATTTCGCAAAACTTGACGTCAAAGGCAAGATCGTCTTGATCACCGCCGGACTTCCGGGTGGACGGGAAGCGGACACCGTTTTTACAAAGCGTGAAAACCGGGCGCGGTTTTCAGGGCGGCGGACACCAGCTGAGAAATGCTCCCGCCTCCTGGCTCCCAAGGGCGCCTTGGCTTTGATTATCGTCGATCCTTCGATGGACAGCCGGACCCCCTCTCCTTATATAAAAGACAAACGCATCCATTCATCGAGCCATTCGGTCATCGCCAAGGAATTCGCCGCCGTAAAACCATTTATCCCCACCTTCTGGATTTCTCCGGCGATCGCGGATCTTATCTTCCAAATGGAGGGAAGATCCTTCAAGGACGCGAAAAAGATCATAGACGACGAAGTCAAGCCCCATTCCATGTCCATGAACCGATCGAAGGTCAGATTGAATCTGGATGTCAAACTCACGAATACCGCTTCCGCCAATGTATTGGGAATGATCGAAGGATCCGATCCTGTTCTCAAGAACGAATACATCGTGATCGGCGGTCACCTCGATCATGTGGGGATGAACGAACAGGGATATGTATTCAACGGCGCCGATGACGACGGCTCGGGCTCCACGGGGGTCCTGCAGCTGGCAAAAGCTTTTGCCGCGAATCCCGTAAAGCCCAAGCGGTCCATCATCTTCGCGCAGTGGACGGGTGAGGAGAAGGGACTTTTGGGAAGCGGGCATTTCACGGAATTTCCCCCTGTTCCCTATGAAAATATCGTGGCCTGCCTCAATCTTGATATGATCTGTCGCAATACGCCGCTGGCGTCCGTGAAAAGGGAAGCTGCAAATTTCGAGGTGAATCCGGATGAAATCGCCGCCATGAAAGATGAACCCGAAAAACTTCTTATCGCTTTCACGTCCTCCCCTTCTCCCCGGATGGCCGAACTTATCACTCAGCTCTCCCGCGATTATACCGGGTTGAGCGTGGTGCCGATGCCTTCCTTCCCCATGGTCGGAAACAGCGACCATTATTTCTTCGCTCTCAAACATACTCCTTCCGTCTTTTTCTTTACCGGCAGAAATCAGGACACCCACCAGCCTACCGACAGCGTGGAGCGGATCAATGCGAAAAAGATGAGTCAAGTTGTAAAACTGACCTATCTGCTCGCTTTCAACATTGGAGATATGCCGCAGAGACTTGAATGGAAATAAAGCCTGAGATGATATTCAACGCGCCCTCCAGGTAACGGAGAGAGCGTATAAGCGGAAAATCGGTCTTCCCGTTATTCAATGGGGAAGACCGATTTTCAATGTGCGGAGTACGTGGAAAATTTCGTTTTAAGTGAACGTCAGCTTTTGAAGTTCGATTCGGCGAATTTCCAATGGATGAGATGGTCCATAACCGATTCGAGATATTTTTTGCGCCCGTTTTGGTAATCCAGGTAATAGGCGTGTTCCCAGACATCAACAACCAAAAGAGGAATGGTTGCGTGGGTCAAAGGCGTGTCCGCATTGCCGGTGGTGACGATTTTGAGTTTTGCTCCATCGCTGACGAGCCAGGCCCAGCCGCTTCCGAAACGGGAGGATGCGGCCGCGATGAATTTCTCTTTAAAGGTTTCATAGCCTCCGAATTCCAGGCGGATCGATTTCCCCAGTTCGCCCTGCGGTTCTCCCCCGCCTTCAGGGTGAAGACTCCGCCAGTAGAATCCGTGGTTCCATGCCTGAGCGGCATTGTTGAACAGAGATTCCGAACCGATTTTTCCGGACGCTCCCCGGATCAGTTCCACCAGTGATTTTCCCCATAAACCTTCTTTCTTAACGATCGCATTGGTGTTGTTGATATAACCACGGTGATGTTTGCCGTAGTGAAAGGAAAGCGTACGCGCGGAGATATGGGGTTCCAGTTCATCCATGGCGTAGGGAAGGGGCGGAAGTTCAAGCGGCTTTTGATTCCGCCTCGACCCGAAATAGGCTCCGGCATGTTTCCGGGTATTTCCTTCGAGGGCCATAACGGCGCCTGCCGTCATGATGCTCCCCATGAACCGGCGTCGGTTCAAAGTCCTTTTCGTGGGTATCGTTTTCATGGATCGCTCCTTTTTAAGCGGATTCTATCGGAATGCCGCCGGTGTCGGCGGTTTCTTGCGGCTTTAATCCCTTCAACAATGTAGATGCTTTTTGTGCGGAAGGCAATAGATTATTTTCAGAGAAAAAGAGGACGCCGGATTTTTCCGGCGTCCTCTTTTTTATATCGTGGAACGGGGGCGGTGAAGCGCCTAAAAACCTCGTGCGAACATCGCCCAGAATTTATCGCCCAGTTCCCAGTATTTATGGATGGCGGCGCGTGCGAAATCATTGGTGTAGCTGGTAAGATAGGCTTTATATTTTTCAGCTTTCTCTCCCCCACCTTCCTCTTTGTAAAGTTCAAGCGCTTTTTTCTCAACTTGAGGCAGTTCGGCGAATGCCTTGTCTTCGAATTCCTGGATCGCTTCCTCGATATATTTTCCGGCTTGTCCCCACTTGATCGTGGCCAGGCGATTAGCGCGTCGAAACGCCCAAGCAGCGGAGTCCGTACGGAAACGGTGTTGAGCGCCGATCTCGAAACTGGGGAGGAGTTCCGTAACGCCCGCGAAGATGGGAATACGCGCGCTTTCTCCGGGATTGTCGAAGGCAAACCAGCAGATGCCGCCGATTCCGGCCGGAAGCCAATCGCGGCACTGAAGCACGGTGCAGTAGGAACAGCCTGCGATGGCGATGGTTCTTTGTCTTTCGGCGACGCCGGGTTTCAAGCTGTTGAGAAGCGCCAGAAGATCACGGGACATGAAAGGGCTTGCGAGCGGGCTCTTGACGGTTTTGCCGCTTCGGTCCTTGACCATGAGATTTCTGGTCATGTCGAGATCGGTCCCCGCGTAGGTCTGACGGTAGTATTTCATGACGTCGCGTACGGAAACCTTCTTATCGGGTTTTACCGAGAAAGGCAGTTCTTCGGCGTCGAAGCTCAGGTTCAGCGAGGGCGCCATGGTGCTCAGGATGAAAAATTCACGCGTGGAGAAAGGTCTGCGGCCGCTGTAGGCCTCCCAGAATTTAAAGGTTTCACCGGAATCGGGATCCCACCATCCCATTTCCTCGGCGATCTTAAATACGTTTTCCGAAGCCATGAAGTGGTCGGGATCGTCGAGGTTGAGCTCCCCGATGCGCGGGATATTGGCGGATACGCCGACATGTTCATCGGGTATGCGCTGAGCCGCCCAGACGCCGCCGACGGCGAGGGGGCCTTCACCGAAAACCTCAAAATGCCAGATTTCCTTGGAGTCGGCGATGGTGATGCATTCACCGCGGTCTCCGTAACCGTAGTTCTTGATGAGTTCACCAGCCAGCTTGATCGCATCCCGGGCTGTTTTGCAGCGTTCCAGAATAACGCGTTCGATCTCTTCGATCATAAATATGCCTTCTGAATTGTAAAGCTCCCGGCGTCCTCCGATCGTGGTTTCACCGATTGCAAGTTGGTGTTCGTTCAGGCAGGGGTAGGCGACGTTGAGAAAAGCATAGGTTTCCGCGACCTGAGGGATCTCCCCGGTTTCCATGATCCTCCTGAGGTCCCAGGAGGTTTCGGTATGCATCTTCCCGGTATAAATTTTATTCATGGCACCCTTGGGATGTTTGGCATGAGGGACCATGTTCAGCCATTGACGGTAGTTTCCATCACAGGAATGGGCCGTGATCACGGATCCGTCCGTGGTTGCCAAACGGCCGACCTGGATACTGGTGCATCCGGAAAAATCTTCCCAGGGATCGCTCGGGGGCATTTGCTCCTGAGACGAAAACAGGAAGAAACCGGATATGAGGATGAGGCATGCAGAGAGAACCGTAATTCCCCTGATTTTTCTTAACCGGATATTCTTCATGACAACCGCTCCTAATTGAATTTATCTCATTATTCATGATGCATCAATGAGTGTCAATGCTTAAATATCCGAATATTATGATTGGTTTTACATCCGGGTTTCTCCCGGTTATACTCTAATGAAATGTGCTTTGGAAATCGGATGATCGCACGGTGACCTCACGCGATCGAGTTAAAAACGCCCTGGCTCATAGGCCGGTTGATCGGATCCCGATTGATTTTTCTAGTCATCGGTCATCGGGGATCGCGGCCCTCGCCTACCCCGGGCTTCGTCGTTTTCTCGGGCTTCCTCCAAGACCGCTGCGCATCTATGATCTGGTACAGCAGCTTGCCGTCGTCGACGATGATGTGCTCGATGTCTTTAAGGTCGATACCGTCGAGATGGGAAGAGGCTTTTGCACCGAGGATTCGGATTGGCGGGAGTGGATCATGCCTGACGGCACCGAATGCTGGATTCCGGCTTATATCAATCTTGAGAAGCGCGGGGACGACTGGATGGTGTTGTCCGAAGAAGGTCGGATTCTGGGGATGCAGAAAAAAGGCTGTCTCTATTTCGAACAAACCTCGTATCCTCTTCAAGAGAGAAATATCGCCCAGGATGATTTTTCAGACTTGGAGGACATCCTTCCGCAGACGATGTGGACGGGAGTCCCTCACCCCGGAGCCCATCTGGAAATGGATGAAAACGGGCTGCGGGAAATGTCGAGGGGGGCCCGCAGGCTGCGTGAGTCCACATCACGTGCGGTCGTCGGACTGTTCGGCGGAAACATGTTCGAAATTCCCCAGATGTTCTATAGAATGGATAATTATCTGCTGTTTCTCCGACTTTATCCCGATGCCGTGCTCAGGTTGTCGGAAAAACTGTGCGCCGTTCATCTGAAAAACCTTGAAAAATGGTTGGGCGCCGTCGGCCCTTATATTGACGTCATCCAGTTCGGCGATGACCTCGGAGGACAGCAGGGACCTTTGATTTCTCCGGAAATGTATCGTCTGTTCTATAAACCCTTTCACCAACGGCTCTGGAAGCGGGCCAAGGAACTGGCCGATGTCGCCGTCATGCTCCACTGCTGTGGGGGCATCCGCGAACTTATGGATGACTTGATCGACGCCGGCTTGGACGCGGTCAATCCCGTGCAGATATCCGCCCGGGGAATGGACATCGAAGGATTGAAGAGGGATTTCGGGCGGGATATGGTTTTCTGGGGCGGAGGCTGCGATACGCACGAGGTTCTTCCTCTCGCCTCCCCGGATGAGGTCAAGCGGCATGTCGGAGAACAGAAGAAAAAGTTTGGATGTGACGGCGGATTCGTTTTTCAGCAGGTCCACAATATTCTGGCAAATGTTCCGCCGGAAAACATAGCGGCCATGTTCGAGGCCGCCGGAAGGACGCTTTGAATCCGGACAGCCTGCCATGAACTGGATCGATGTTTCCATCGTTGTTATGTATTTCGCCCTCGTCATCGGGTTGGGATTCCGGTACAGACGGAGGGCGAGCCGCAGTTTGACTTCATATTTTCTGGGTGGAAAAAGCCTTCATTGGCTTCCGCTGGCCATGTCCGGATCCGTCTCCAATTTCGACATTACCGGGACGATGTGGATCGTTTCCATCCTCTATATCCTGGGAATGAAATCCATGTGGCATCACTGGATGTGGGGTGTGATGATGGGGGCGTTCTTCATGGCTTTCATGGGAAAGTGGGTCAGACGATCGAACGTGCTTACGGCCGCCGAATGGATGGAAACGCGATTCGGAAGGTCGGCGGCCGGGAAAACGGCTCGTGCGACGTATGCCGGAATGGCGGTTTTAACCCAGGCCAGTTTTATCGGATATGCATTCCAGGGGATCGGAAAATTCGCGGCGGTTTATATCCCGCTTGATAAATGGGGGGCGCGTTGTCCCCTGCCCTGGATGAATCTTCTGCTTACCGACCATGAACCGGAAGTGCTGGCGGTGTTGATCATTGGGGTAACGACGTTTTATGTCATCCTGGGAGGTCTTTTCAGCGTTGTGATAACGGATGTGGTGCAGACGGTGATCCTGACGCTCGGCAGTGTTTTCATCGCCGTTATCGCCTGGTTGAGAATCAAACCGGAAATGCTTGAGCGGCTGCCGAAAGATTTCACTTCATTGAGGATTCCATGGAGGATACCCGAATTCGCCGGAACGGACAACGCCGCCTTTGAACTATTCGGAGCCCTTGTCATCGTCTGGGTTATGAAAGGGCTTCTTATGAATGCGGGCGGTCCCGCTCAAATGTATGATTTTCAGCGTTTCCTGGCGGCACGTGACGATCGTGACGCCGCCAAGACAGGAGCCGCATGGAGTTTCTTTCTGATCGTCCGCTGGGCCATGGCGATGGGGATCGCTTTGATCGGCCTGACCGGGATCGCCGGTGTACGGGATGCGGAACAGCTGATGCCGCTGGTGCTTCGGGATTTTCTGCCCCTCGGAATACGGGGAGTGGTGATCGCGGGACTGCTGGCCGCTTTCATGTCGACATTCAGCTCGACGGTAAATTCGGGTGCGGCCTTCATCGTAAGGGACATATGGCAGCCCTTCATGCGGCCGAATGCCGGCGAAAAGGAATCGGTCCGGTTCAGCTACAAGGCCACCGCTTTGCTTGTGGGAATCGGATTGGTCATCGGTTTTCAAGGCGGATCCATTGCAGCGATCTGGAACTGGATGATGATGGCGTTGGGCGCCGGCGTCATCGTACCCAATGTGCTGCGCTGGTATTGGTGGAGAATGAACGGTTGGGGGTACGCGTGGGGAACGCTCAGCGGGATGGGGCTTTCGCTGGTTGCGCTTTTCAGAACCGACGTCCCTGCCTATTGGATTTTTCCCGCCATAGCGGGGCTTTCACTCGTGGTCAGCATCATGGTCTCGCTGTCGACCGCACCGGTCGATCGATCCGTGCTCGAAAGCTTCTACCGGGGTGTGCGCCCTTTCGGGATGTGGGCGCCGATACGCGATCGCATGGATCGGGAAACTCCACCGGAGAGAGGTGAATCCGCAGCAGTGGGAATCTTCAATGTTCTGCTGGGAATGGTCGCTATTTCCGGGCTATATTTATTTCCCATGTATCTGGTTGGGCATTGGTATCGCCTCTCCGCCGTTTGTCTAAGCGCCGCCGCGGCGGCGGGATTCGGGCTGTGGTTCACGTGGTACCGCTGTCTCCCACCCGCCCGGCCCGCAGATAAAAACAGACAAAACGGGAGACGTTGAAATCCGTATCGAACACGCGGCGGCACATCGGGTTCGGGAATCTTGTCGCGGGAAGACTTTATCGTTCTCTAATGTGTTCTGAGGCGGTTCCAGGCCTTGATCAGTAAAAAGGTGGATACAAACGCGACCGCACTGAGGATAACGGCTGGAATGTGGTTTCCATAGAACCAGTAGCCGGTGGCGAAAAGGATGCTGTAAACGGAAAAGCATCCCAGAACCATGCAGAGGATACCTGTGGGTACGTCCCAAGGTTGCCCCGGTTTTTCAAGCGGTTCCCCGTCTTCACGTGCCTCCCGGGTAACACGCTTCCATCCCGGGCCGCCCGGCTGGATCAGACGGTAAAAAGCTCGAAGCGTCTTCGTATCCGAAGGACGGGTCATAAGTGTAACTCCCAACCAGCTGATCGTGGTGATGCCGACTCCCGCCAACAGCTGCGCCGACAATGAAATTGCGGGAAGGCCCGTGTGGGGATGAATGATCTGAAGATAAAGGGCGATCACAAATGAAACCACCATGGCGGTGATTTCGCTGTAGGGATTTATGCGCCACCAGAACCAGCGCAGGATGAAAAGAAGGCCCGTTCCCGCGCCGATCTGAAGCAGGATATGGAATGCCTGCAAGGCATTGCTCAGCGCCAATGCCATGAGTCCCGCGCAGATCATCAGCAGTACGGTGGACAGACGGCCCACGAAAACCTGATTTTTCTCATCCGCCCGGGGATTGATGAAGCGTTTGTAAAAATCATTGACGATGTAGGAAGATCCCCAATTGAGATGCGTGGAGATCGTGGACATGAAAGCGGCGAACAAGGATGCCGCGACCAGTCCCAGCAGGCCGTGGGGAAGAAAACTCAGCATCGCCGGATATGCGAGATCATGCCGGATAACGCCGGGATCGATATGCGGGAAAGCCGCCTGCAGGGAAGCCAGATCCGGAAAAACGACCAGCGAGCAGAGGGCGACGATGATCCAGGGCCAGGGGCGGAGAGCATAATGGCTGATGTTGAATAGAAAGGAGGCGCCGATGGCGTGTTTCTCGGTTTTGGCGGACAGCATGCGCTGCACGATGTAGCCGCCGCCTCCGGGTTCGGCGCCCGGATACCAAACACTCCACCACTGGACGGCCAGAGGCATAACCAGCAGAGTCAGGACGGCTTCACTGTTGGAAAAATCCGGCAGCAGAGCCAGCCGGGGGGCGACCGCGGCCTGACGCAGAAGGTTATGCCAGCCTCCGACCTGAGGCAGTTTAAGGGCGACCAGGGCGGCGCCCACGGCGCCGATCATGGCGATGATGAATTGAAAAAAATCCGTGATCAAAACGCCGCGCAGCCCTCCCAGAGTGCTGTAGAGAACCGTCACCAAGGAGGCGAAGATCAACGATTCGACCGGAGTCAAGCGCAGCATGACGCCCCCGATTTTGATGATGGCGAGAGACACCGTTGCCATGATCAGAACATTGAAAAAAACCCCCAGATAGATCGCGCGGAATCCTCTCAGAAATGCGGCGGCGCGGCCGCTGTAGCGGAGTTCATAGAACTCCAGATCGGTGATCACGCCCGAACGGCGCCAGAGCTTGGCATACACGAAGACGGTAAGCATGCCGGTCAGAAGAAAAGCCCACCATGTCCAATTGCCGGCCACGCCTTGTTGACGAACGATGTCCGTAACCAGATTCGGCGTGTCCGTGGAAAAGGTGGTGGCCACCATGGAGACGCCGAGCAGCCACCAAGGCATATTCCGGCCGGAAAGAAAAAATTCGGAGGGATTTCGACCGGCGCGCTTTGAAACCGCCACTCCGATGGAGAGGGACAAAACGAAAAAACCGATGATAAATGCCCAGTCCCAACCCGCAAGGATCATTTTTCTCCTAACATTTTATCCGTCGATCCGTTTTCGACTGATCGGCACGAAGCCGAAAATCAATGAACGGATACATGCGGCACGGTGTTTGCGCCGGTGCTCCGGTTTTATCGATCAGATGGAACCGCCGTGTTTTTTAAGGTGCTGTCTCCAGGTTATGGCCCATTTTTCCGGGTCATCGAAGCTGCTGGGATCGATTTTATGAACCACGCTTCTATGGGGAGAGCTTTTAATCAGATCGGGATCGCAGTAGGCTTCTTTCACGACGTGACGCAGAGCATCCAGATATTCATCCAATTCCTTTTTCGAATAGGATTCCGTGGGTTCGATCGTGAACGGTTGGGGAACGATGAAAGGGTGGTGGCTGGACCAGAGATGGAGGCCGAAATCAGCCAGACGACAGGTGATGTCTTCGGTGGTGACCCCGGTTTCATCGGTTAGTTTCCGCCAGCTGTAGCGCACCTGTTCGATACGGTGTCGATCTTTCGCATAGGGAGCTTCAGCGCCGGTGATTTTTTTTATCTTTTCCAGCAGATAGTTGTTATTCAAAACCGCCACCCGGGCGGCTTCCTTCAGACCTTCCCCTCCCAGACTCATAATCCAGGCATAGGCGCGGACCAGAACGGGGAACACCCCCATGAAATCCCTTACTTTGCCGATGCTGTGTTTCAGATCGTGTTTGAGACGATAGACATCTTCCTCCAGCGATACGAGAGGAATCGGAAGGTAGTGCTCCAAATATCCCTTGACTCCGAGAGCCCCGGTTGCCGGGCCTCCGCAGCCGTGTGGAGAGGAAAAAGTCTTGTGGAGATTGAAGAAGCTCATGTCGAAATCGGCTTCTCGAGCGCGCGTAATGCCCAGGATGCCGTTGGCGTTTGCCTGGTCGTATCCGCAAAGCCCTCCTGCTCTATGCACGATATCGGTGAACTCATGGATCCTGGGATTGAAGATTCCGGTGTCCTCCGGATTGGTGATGAGCAAACCCGCCGTATGCTTGGAAACCGCGGCGCGGAGAGCTTCAACCGAGGGGAGCCCGTCTTCCTCGGGATAGAGGGTGATCACCTTATACCCCTTGACGGCGGCGGCCGCCGCATCGGATGGATGGCTGAAGATGGTGGTTATGATTTCATCCCGAACGTCGGCTTCGCCTTTAAGCTCATGATACCGGTGTATGATAGAGGTCATGGCCAAGATGGCGGCAGCGCCTCCTCCGGGCTGGAAACTGAAACGATCCAGACCGGATATTTCGCGGAGGCAGAGGTCGAGAAGATATATGATTTCGAGGGCTCCTTGAACGGTTTCTTCATGCTGGTCGGGATGGATCTCCGCGACATGGGTGGAGCGTATCAATTCCTCATGGATCTTGGGGCTGTACTTCATGGTGCAGGTCCCCTGCCCGATGTCGATATTGAAGTCGGCTCCCAGGCAGTGTTGGGAAAGGCGCAGAAAATGCTTTAACACGCGCATCTGGGAAATCTCCGGCAGGGCCGGTGGTCTTCGGCGCTGCATGTGTTTCGGTATCGAATCCATGGCGTTGCCGACTGCTTTTTTGATCCCGGGTTCCGATTCAGGGATGCCGATTCCCTTCTCCCCTGCCGTATGAAGCTCGAAAACAATGGGTTCGTCCCATTTGGCTTGATGAAAATTGCGGACCGTGGTCTCAGGTTTTTTATGTTTCATCATCGACTCCTCGGGAACAAATATCGTTCAAGGCATCGGCCAACCGATCGATATCGGTTTTGGTGTGCATTTCGGTGACACAGTAGAGTGCGCAGCCAGAGAAGTCTTCGAATCCTCGGGAAAGATCTTTCCCGCCGAAGATTCCCCGTTTTCGAAGGCGGCGGTTGATCTCCGATACCGACAGGCCCGTTCCGTTGAAATCAACGACGAATTCCTTGAAATGAGGGGCCGTGAACAAGGGAGAGCGCAGGCAGGCGACTTCGTTGATCCGGTTTTGGGCATATAATGATCGTTCCAGAATGGTCCGTGCGAGCTTTTCCATTCCCTCGGGACCCAGGAGGGAAAGGTATACGGCAGCGGTGATTCCCCAGAGAGCTGAATGAGTTCCGACAAATTCTTTTCCCGCCTCGCGCATGCCGAAAGAGGTCCGGTCATAGGCGACGTCGCCGAAACCGTATTCTCCTTCGACTGATGTTCGCGCGATGCCGAATAGGCGTGACGGAAATTCCATGACAAATTCTTTTTTATCACGTGTGGCGATAAAACCGGCAAGGCCCCCACCGTAATGCATGTGCATTCCCAGAGGCTGGATATCTCCGCATACGATATCGGCGCCGTAGTCGCCGGGAGGCTCAAGAATACCCAGGGAGACGGGGTCAACACCCACAAGGCACAACCCCCCTTGGGCGTGCGCGATCCGTGCGGCGGATTCGCCTTGGGTTTCGATGGGGCCGAGATAACCGGGGTTTTCAAAATAGATTCCGGCTGTACGCGAAGTGAATTTCGATTCGAGATCGCTCAAATCCAGCAAGCCCGTTTCCGGATCATGTTTGCAGAAATCGATTTTCATGACGGGATGACAATAATTGCGAATGACGGCGCGCCTTCCGGGAGATATCGTATCCGCGATAATAATTTCATCGCGGTCGGTTATCCGGCCCGCCATCCGGATAACCGTGCTTGCCGCCTGACTCCAATCATAGGTGGGAACATTCACCACCTCGAGATCCAGCAGTTCAGCCATCAGGCTTTGATACTCGAAAAGCGACTGGAATCTTCCGTGGTCTTCATAGGGCTCTCCTGCGTATGCGGTTAAAAATTCCGAACGTTGATTGATCTCATCGCATATCGCGGGCACATAATGACGGCTGCATCCTCCGCCTAAAAAACTGATAAACTCTTCACACGTCCGGTTTCTGGATAGAATCGTCGTGATATGCCGCTTAAGTTCCAGCTCCGAAGAGAACGGTTTCGGAAGATCGAGCAGCCGATTCAGGCGGAGTGAAAGCGGGATGGACCGGTATAGCTCTTCGATATTGCGGATACCGATATCCGTCATCATGGATTCCTGCACGGATTTGACCGAGTTGGGAATATAGGGATGTCCCTCGGATTTACTCTCCTTCACATCAAACCTCCGAGAAATATTATTTGCGTTCCGGAAGCGGCTGCATGTTGTCATGTTCGATGAATAGGCGCAGCCATTTCTCGGGATATCCTACTTGTATTTGTTTTCGGTCTTTCGTGTAGAGGTAACCTTCATTATGTTTCACCAACAGGTCGTCTCCCAGTTTCCACCATGCATCGACAACCTGCCGGGCGTTGTCCAGACAGTATTCGGTCAGGAATTGCGCGGCTTTTGCCGGGTCCTGACGATGAAGCTCCAGAGCCTTGGCTTCGATCTCAGCCTGACGGGCGAAAGCGTCGCCTTCCCATTTGGCTTGGGCTTTTTTGACGTCTTCGATGGCGTAAACGTATTTGGGGATGCAGTGATAGTCGACATAATCGAAGGCCCAGCGCGCGGAATCCCGATCGAAATTCCAGTGATCGCCGATGGTGAAAGAATGGGGTATTTCTGTAATGCCGGCGTAAAAAGGTACGAAACAGGATGTCGGCGTGGCTCCCAGGGAGACCCAGACAAGCCCTCCGATTCCGTCCGGCATGCCGGCGCGGGATTGCGTAACGGTTGTGTATTCGCAGTGTCCCAGGGCGATCGGACGATTGAATCCGTATTTTTTTCCATCGATCTCGAAGGTGAAGGGATTGTTGGAAACAGGATTGCCGTAAGGTCCGGATACCAGTTTATTCGAGCAGTCGTAGATGGAACCTTCATAGCGATCGCGATGGATCGCCATGATGTCGGCCGGAGTGACTTTCTTGTCCGGTTTCACGGAAAACGGAAACTCATCATTGTCCGTCTCGGGATCGAGTTTAAGGGAAGGAGCCAATAAGTCGAAAGCGCGCCAGAGGCGGTGGTTTTCATAGGTTTTGAACCAGGGGGCGTAGATCTTCTTCCAGTTGAAGGGCGTATCGCCTTTGGGATCAAACCACCCTTTGTCCACGGCATAGGAAATCACATTGGGGGATGCCATGAAATAGTCGGTGTTGTCGAGATCGATCTCGCCGATCTGATTCTCATTGGGACAGACCGCGATTTCATCATCGGGAATGCGTTGGGCGCACCAGAGAGCGCCGGGTTTTCCGCTTTTCGGGGTCCACAAGGGGCCTACCGGCATGATCTCGAATATCCAGACTTCCTGGGGATCGGCGACCGAAAGCATTTCGCCGCTGTCCAGGCCGTAGCCGTATTTTTCTCCCAGAGATCCCATAAGCTTGATGGCTTCGCGCGCTGTCTTGCAGCGTTCCATGGCGATCAGGGAAAGCTCGGTCAGGTTCATCAGACCGCCGGGATTATCCATCTCCGAACGGCAGCCGACGGAAGATTCGCCTATGGCGAGCTGATGTTCGTTGAGAACGCCGAACATTCCGTGGTGATAAGCATAGGTATGTGCGACCTGGGGGATTTCAAGGCCGGTTTGTTTTTCCGTATTGACCAGGTCCCATTTGAGTCCTTCCTTGGGGTCCCATGCTTCATATTGCGAAATGGCGCGTATCTTGCGCGTGGCGCCTTTCGGATGATCTTGAGCCGGAACATGGCGCCAGGTGAAATCACAGACAGCGCAGTCACAGCTGTGAGTGGTCATGGTTGAGCCGTCCGCAGATGCGTCTTTGCCGACCATGATGGAGGTGCAGCCTCCTTCCTGGGGCCCTAAAACTTCGACTCGGGGAGACTCGGTCCCGTCGGAGGAAGCAAAGAGAAAGATAAAAAATCCCAGGGCGAGCAGCGGAGTCGCCGTAATGTAAATCCATTTTTTTAACCGCATGTATTACTCCTTTCACTTTTATAATGTCTATGCCAATCCCCCCCCGTCTACGACGAGGTGGGCGCCGGTTACCCAGCGTGACATGTCTGATGCGAAAAACAGAACGGCGTCGGCGACATCCATCGGACTGCCGCATCGGCGCAGTGGACGGTCCGCGGCTTCACGCATGAATTCAGCTTCATTCTCTCCAAGCTGACGTGCTTCCGAATGCAGCATCGGAGTATCGATGTCTCCGGGACAGATGCAGTTGACGCGAATGCCGTGGGGACCGTAATCGATGGCCATGGCGCGTGTCAAATTGAGAACGCCGCCTTTTGCCGCGCAATAAGCGGCCGCTTTGGGACCACCCTTAAGCGACCACCCCGAACCGGTGTTGATGATGCTGCCTCTCCCGGCTTTGAGCATATATGGGAGGATCTGACGGGACAGCAGATAGATTCCCTTCAATCCGACACCAAGAACCCGGTCCCACTCCGATTCCTCCAGAGAAAGGATATCCGCGCGGCGGATGACCCCGGCATTATTGCAAAGGATGTCCAAGCGGCCGAAATCTTCGACGGTTTCGGCCGTAACCCGGCGGCAGTCCGCTTCACATGTTATATCACAGGCCCGGAAGCGGCTTACGGCTCCGTTTTTTTTGAGGGCGCTTTCCACTTCGAGACCGCGTGCACTGTCGATGTCGAGCAGAACGATTCGGGCTCCCGCCTCGGCCAAACGAAATGATATGGCTCTTCCGATTCCCGAAGCGGCGCCGGTTACCACGGCGGTTTTTCCGTCGAGACGGAGAAGATCGGAAACGCGTAGGGCATTATTCATGGCGGTATTCCAAGCGAGCGCGTATCATCGATATTAAAACTCCATGGGGCCGTCATAAAAGGGACCGGCGGTTTCCCCCCCGTCGATGGCTATCGCCTGTCCCGTTATATACGAAGCTTCTTCGGATGCGAGGAATGCGAACAAAGCAGCCACTTCTTCGGGGGCGGCGTGTCGCTGCAGGGGGATATTGCGGTTCAAGGCCTCCATCATCTCGGGGGTATATTCCGCTTTCTGCATGGGGGTGAGCACGTAGCCGGGGCATACCGCATTGACCCGTATCCAAGGCGCGAGTTCCAGCGAAAGAGTTTTGGCAAGGTTGATCACCGCCGCCTTGGACGCATTATAATCGGCGTAGAGCGTGCATCCGGCCAGACCGTTGTTTGAAGCCGTATAAAGAATGACGCCTGATTTTTGTTTTCTCATGCGGCTGAGGGCCGCCTGAGTACAGAGGAAAACTCCATCCAGATTGGTCCGCATCACTTTCATCCACTGACCATACTCCATGTTGTGAAAGGGATTTCGGATGCTGATACCTGCGTTGGCGATCAAGATATCCAGTCCGCCCATCGTTTGATCACAAGCTTGGAACATGGCGGCGACGTCGTCGGGACGGCTTACATCGCCCGCGATACCGGTTAATGAGGGATTTTCGGATAAAGCTTTTTCCAAGGAGGATACATTCATATCGACGATCATGACGCGGGCTTCTTCCTCGATGAACCGTTGAGCCGTTGCCAAGCCGATTCCGCTGGCGGCTCCCGTGATCATGACGCGTTTTCCGGTGAGATCGTTATATATAGTCATGGATCACTCCTTTACGAAAGAAAACATCGGGGAAGATATCAGGTCTTTGTTTCATCATTGCACGATCCGACAATTTACTCTTATACAATCCTGTATCAGACCTGTCAAATATTCAGAGCGCAATATTAAAAAAACATTTCGCGATCCGCATGGAAATGAGGTTTTCAACAACGTGCCCGGAAGCTGTAAATGGGATTAGGACACAAGGCTTTGACATGAAGTGGGAGTGACATTATCATGGGATCAGGAAAAACGGTGTGGCAAATATGAACGGCAGGAAAATTCTCGATCGCATACGGCGTGGGACCATGCTGTTGGATGGAGCCATGGGAACCGAGCTGATGAAGCGCGGTTTGCCTCCCGGACGCAGTCCCGAACTCTGGAATACGGAAAATCCCGAATGGATTCAAGAGGTTCACCGCCGCTACTTTGAGGCGGGAGCCGATGCCGTGCTCACCAACAGCTTTGGCGGAAATCCCATCAAGCTGGCGGTACATGGATTGGAAAATCGGTGCCGGGAGTTGAATCGGCGGGCCGCGGAGCTGGCATCAACGGTGAGGCCCGAAGCGGGTTATGTCGGCGGAAGCATGGGGCCGACGGGACGGTTTCTCAAGCCGCAGGGTTCTTATACGGAATTGGATTTCGAAAAAGCGTACGCGCTGCAAGCCGCCGCATTGATCTCCGGTGGGGTGGATTTCCTCCTGATCGAGACGCAGTATGATCTGCGTGAAGCCCTGTCTGCGCTGCGGGGGGCGCGAAGCTGTTGTGAAGCACCGGTTTTTGTCACCCTGACTTTCAATCGAAATCCCCGCGGCTTTTTTACGCTCATGGGAAACAATGTGGAAGCAAGTTTCAAGGAATTGGAAAAAGAAGGCGCCCTGGTACTGGGCGCCAACTGCACTCTCGACAGTAAAGACATGGCTGAACTGATCCCCGTCATGCGTCGTTTCACGGAGCTTCCGATCCTGGTGCAGGCCAATGCGGGCAGTCCTGAGCTTACCCCCGAGGGAATCGTCGGTTATACGCAGGAAGTCGAGGATTATGTCCGGTATATCCCGGGGATGATCGCTGCCGGAGCCGATATCATCGGCGGATGCTGCGGAACGGATGCGGAATATATCAGGCGGATGGCCGAAATCATCAAGTCGAATCGGGATTGAATTTGCATATTTCAGGCGGTTTCCCTCCCCTTCCCGTCCGGTGCCGTTTCCGATGTTTTCTTAATGAAGGAAATTTTTAATGTGGAGTTTGTTATGAATATCGCCCAACAGTTGTGCCGAGAATTTCAGCTGCAGCCCAAGCAGGTGATCAATACCCTTCAACTGATAGAACAAGGAGCCACAATTCCTTTTATCGCTCGCTACCGGAAGGAGAAGACCGGGGATCTGGAGGATGCCCGCATCCGGGAGTTGGTGAAACGTTTCACATATTATAAAGAATTGGATGATCGGCGTGACACCGTTTTGAAAAGCATCGGTGCGCAGGGAAAACTGACCGCGTCCCTGGAAAACAGGATACACCGGACGATCGATAAAACCGAGTTGGAAGACCTGTATGCTCCATTCAAACCCAAACGCGCGACGCGCGCCGGGCGGGCCAGACAGGCGGGCCTTGAAACTTTCGCGGATTGGTTGTACGGCTTGGAGCAAAGCCGAGCGGATGTTCAAGGAAACGCAAAAAAATATATCAATCAAGAGAAAAAAATTTTGTCGACCGAAGATGTCATTCACGGCGCACAGGATATTCTGGCGGAAAGACTTGCCGACGATGCTCGAAACCGCGGGTGGCTGCGCCGCGTGATGATGAAGCGGGGAATCCTTAAGTCGAGCGTCCGAAAAACGGCGGCTGGGGAAAAAACCAAGTATGAGATGTATTATGATTTTCAGGAAAAACTGGCCTCTCTTTCCTCTCACCGAATCCTGGCGATGTTTAGAGGAGAGCGGGAAAAGGTCCTCGTCCTCCATCTCCTTTATCCTCAGGAAGAAACCATCCGTTATCTGGACTCCGTGTTTATTAAGCGGCCCGATGCCGCCTCCTCTTCCATTCTACGCAAAGCCGTGAGAGACGGATTGGATCGTTTGTTGGCGCCCGCGATCGAAACCGAGATACGTCGTCAATTGAAAGAGCGGGCGGAGGATGAAGCCATTAGCGTTTTTGGCGAAAATCTGAAGGAATTGCTTCTCGCCCCTCCGGCCGGTCAAATTCCCGTTATGGGTATCGATCCCGGATTTCGCACGGGGTGCAAAATCGCGGTGTGTTCGCGTACCGGAAAATTCATGGAGCATCAGACCATTTATCCCAACGATCCCCACAACGACACCGTCAAATCTTCCCAGGTCCTCTTTCGCATGCTGGATAAACACAGGATCGAATTGATTGCGATCGGGAACGGAACCGCGGGACGTGAGACGGAACGCTTTATAAACGGATGCCTCAAAGTCGTCGACCGGGATGTCCGGCCCGTTGTGGTCATGGTCAGCGAGGCGGGAGCTTCGGTTTACAGTGCTTCCGAGGCCGCTCGCAGGGAATTCCCTGATTTCGATGTTACCGTACGCGGGGCCGTCTCCATCGCTCGAAGGCTGCAGGATCCCCTATCGGAATTGGTCAAGATCGAGCCCCGATCCATCGGGGTCGGTCAGTATCAGCATGACGTCAATCAACAAAAATTGAAAGCGCTGCTGGATGCCGTGGTGGAACAATGTGTTAATGCCGTAGGCGTCGATGCCAACCTGGCTTCGGAAGAGATCCTCAAATACGTTTCCGGCTTGAATCGAACATCGAGCCGAAATCTTATCGAATACAGGCAAAAAAACGGCGCGTTTCATGCACGAAGGGATTTTCTGGAGATATCCGGATGGGGGGCAAAAACTTTCGAACAGGCAGCCGGATTCCTTCGGATTCCCGGCGTATCGAATCCTCTGGATGATTCCGCCGTTCATCCCGAACGTTACGGTTTTGTAAAGATGTTGGCCGACCACCTCGGGAAAACGGTTCAGGAGTTGATCGATCAGCCCTTTCTTCTGCGCACGTTGGACAAGGAGGATTTCATATCCGAAGAAATCGGAATGCCCACGATCGAAGATATTTTCGAAGAATTGGAAAAACCGGGAAGGGATCCGCGTGAGACATTTCGATACGCCGTCTTTTCCGAGGATATCCAAAATGTTTCCGATCTTGCTCCAGGTATGATCCTGGAGGGTGTTGTCACCAATGTAACGAAATTCGGTGCTTTCGTGGATATCGGAGTTCATCAGGACGGATTGGTGCACATCTCTGAGTTGTCCGACCGCTTTGTCGATGATCCCACGAAGTTCGTCAAAGTAGGGCAGGTGATCAAGGTTAAGGTCGTCAAAGTGGACCTGGAACTGAACCGGATCTCACTGTCGATTCGGGCCTTAAGCCGGGAGCAAAGCTGAAAGCTCCTCAATCCCAAGTGATCGATCGGGCTGTTTTTTCCGCCAGAACAAGTTTGGAATGTCCCCATGGAAATTCCCAATGCTTCAATTCCCTGAAATTCGAGTCCGCGATAAGGGCGCTGAGTCCACCGGAACCGAGAAACTGTCTCCCATTGCGGAAATGTGTATTTCCGGCCGTTCGCTCGATGAGCGTGGTGAACAAAAAACCCGATCGGGACTTATTATCCCAGGGATTTTCAAAATCCAAAAGGAGCACCTTTCCCTCAGAAGTCAGAACGCGAGATATTTCCTTGAGGATCTTCTGCCGTTCGTCCGAATCCTTGTCGTGAAGTGCATATGAGATCGTGATGCAGGAAAAAGCGTCATCATGAAAAGGCAATCTTTCGGCATCGGCGCATATGAAGCATACACCGGGGGCTCGGGACCGGCCGTAATTCAAACTCTTATAATTAATGTCGATGCCGGCGATAAGTTGTCGCCCGCCTGAATCCAACAAACGGCACTGGACTCCCGTCCCGCAGCAGATATCCAGAATGGGAAAGAGGTGGTATTCGTGAACCAGATCCGCGAGCCGGATTCGAATATTTTTCAGCAGCCTTCCGATAAATTGGTCGTATGCAAATCCCGGAAAATAGAATCCGGTCATTTTCAGCCGATTCCCTACTCGGAATACATGGAATTGATGACGGAGGCGTATTTTTGTTCGATGATATTGCGCTTGACCTTCATGGTAGGGGTGATCTCGCCCTCTGATTCTTCAAAATCTCTTTCCAGGATCGTGATTCGCTTGATACGTTCGTATGAGGCCAGATGGGGAGTCAGGCGGTTGATCTCGGCCCGGACCATGTTGATGATGTCCGCGTTTTTCGTCAGTTCTTTCTGATCCTGATATTCGATATTGGAAAAAGCCGCATACTCTCGGAGCTTCTCGAAATTAGGGATAATGAGCGATGAAATATATTTTCGGTCTGCGCCGACGACCACCGCGTTGTCGATGTAAGGACTGGTTTTAATCAGGTTCTCGATTTGCTGCGGAGCGATATTCTTGCCGCCGGTGGTGATGATGATATCTTTCTTTCGATCCGTGATGACCAGAAAACCTTCTTCATCCAGATAACCTATATCGCCGGTATGGAACCATCCATCCTTCAGAACCTCGCGGGTTTCAGCCTCCTTGTTCAAGTATCCCTTCATGACATTGGGACCCCGGGCCAATATCTCGGCGTCCTCGGCGATCTTGATCTCTATCCCGGGAAGCGGGGGGCCTACGGTCCCGAACTTGACGTGATCGAAATAGTTGCAGGCAAGTACGGGAGAGGTTTCGGTAAGCCCGTAACCTTCGAAAACATTCAATCCTACGGCATGAAAAAATTCCCCGATGTCTTTGGGCAGCGGAGCTCCTCCGGAGACGAAAAACCATATGTTTCCGCCGGTTTTTTCAAGTATTTTCGAATAGACCATTTTATGCGCCAAGCCGTGTTTGAGCTTGAGGCCGACGGGGATGCGCCTTTTTTTCAGTTTTTTAGATCCGTATGTTTTTCCGACCTCCATGGCCCAGAAAAACATTTTTCTTTTCACGGGAGAACTTTTCAGGATTCCGTCCATGATTCGTGCATAGATTTTTTCGAATACCCGGGGAACACTGACCATGATATGAGGTTTGATCTCGATGAGATTTTTGGCTATGGTTCCGACATTTTCCGCATAGGCGATGGTTACGCCGCGGGAGAGAAAAGAAAAAGTGCACATGCGTTCGAGAACATGCGACAACGGGAGAAAAGAAAGCAGCCGGTGTTTTTCCGAATAGGGAAAAAGTTTCGCCAGCGTTTCGATATTGCTGATGAAATTTGCATGGGTCAGCATGACTCCCTTGGGAGTGCCGGTGGTTCCGGAGGTGTAAATGACGGAGGCGATGTTCTCCGGTTTCACGGATAAGGCAAGTTGTTCGAATGATTTGGATGCGGCGGGTACCTTTCGGGCCGCGGATTGCAGTGATTCCAATGAATGCACTTCGGGATCTTCGTCCTCATAAAAAGATATCAGGCCTTGAACAAGGGGAAGCTCCGAAAGGATGGATTTGACCTTGTCCATCAAATGGGCATGGGAACACGCGATGAATTTGACTCCGGCGTCGGTGGCGATATATTTGATTTGTTCCGGAGTCAGGGAAGTATAAACCGGTACGGTGATGCCGCCCTGGCAAAGAACGGCGAAATCAATGATAACCCAATCAGGACCGTTTTCAGCCAGCAGCAAAAGCTTGTCCCCGGGCCGCATCCCCAGCTCCTTGATTCCAAGGGTCGATGAAACGATCCTTTCTTCTAATTCAGCGGTGGATATCGGGACATATTTTTTGTTCTTTTTCGACAGCATTTGATCGTCTTTTTGGTAGCTGCGGAGGGTATTCAGAATGAGTTGAGATAAAGTTTCGTTCATTTTCGACTCCTCTATTCATGGGTTGAAAAAAATCGGTCTTGTCTCGGAATCATTTTATTCCGAAAAAAAGGGCCGATGGGATTCAACCTGATCGTAAATGATCTCTTTTCATGAAAACGCATCATGGTGACATTAAAATACTAAATTGATTTTCTTTTGTCCACATACAAGGGCGCTGTGTCTTATATGAATGGGCGCAAGGCTTTCTGCACGGTGTGCGCATAGATGCTGGCTCCCCTGCGGTTGAAATGAACGCCGTCAATGGTAAGCCGCAGTCCACGCTTGCGGCTCAGCGAATCCGAAACGCCTGACAGCTTCTTGAGTAAAAGGTCATGGATATTGACCGGAGTGTTCGGGAGATGGGATTCAGGCTCCGGTTCCCGATTGAGGATTTCCTCGAATCGGGAGGCGGTATCGATCAAATGCGCCTCATGGCGTGCGCACAGGTCGCGTATGACCTCGTTATGCATCCGGCGTTTTCGATTAAGCTGCGTTCTCTGATTCTCTCCCAAACAGGCGATCGTGATGAGGAATGGAGATTTGAAACCCCATGCGGAGAGCATTTTGAGACAGGATGCATAGATCGTGCGGAAATGGGCGGGATTGGATAGGGGGACTCCTCCTTCGAACCTTTTTCTTTGAATCCGATGGCGCCGCTTTCTTCCCCTTTCTTTAAGAAAAGGAAGCAGTAGATCATTGGTTCCGGTCTCGATCACCAGAAGGTCGGGATGATGTCTTTTAAGAAGAGTGGGCAGGATAAGGGCCGTATCCCGAAGGGTTCGCCCGCCCCGGCCTTCGGATTTGATCCGGATTTCGGGAAGGCCCTGTTTTAAAAAACGGATATACCCGGCGCCCGGATGTCCTTGGGTCAGGCTGTCGCCGACGATCAATACCGTTGTTTTCAAAAGAACGATAGTCCTTTCGGGATGCGCATGCGAATATCATTTTCCATGCGGAACGCGTCTTCGATTCGATTCGCATCCCTGAATCGACGCGGATTCCGTCTCAAGGGGACAGGCCGAATGACCTCAGTAATTTCGGCGGGGGGATTCCTTGTTCATTCCACCCTCTGTGCCGGTAGTATTTACGGATCAGCGATCGAAAAAAAGATTTGTCCAGAACCTGTCCGCGCATGAATCCGGAAAGCGACGTCTCCTTGAAAAATCTCTCGGGGAGGATGTCATTTTCATGCGTGCGTCCGTTGTTCACATTGTAACGACGCGCCAGATGAGTCAAAGCGGTGCCGGTTCGAAGGAGAGTCTTTTCGGTATGGCTGAAGCCGGTGGCGGCGTTCAACAGAGGGGCCAGACGGTCGAAACCGAAAGGAACAAAATCGCAGATGATGAGGCAATTTCGGGTGTTGATTTCGTCAAGTCCGTCGGCGACGACCGCGGGGATGTCCTCGATCCGGAATTCCGGTCCCATTTCCGCTTCGGTGCACCATAGACGTGTATGGCTGGCGAAATCGGCGACTGAAAGAACGATCCCCATGGTCAGAGACCCCTTGGGATTGACGCCGGAAAGCTCCATCCCGTGGATGTTGACGGCGAAATCTTCGCTGCCTTGTCCGATATGACGAGCGGCTTCCCGGGTGCCGTCCGCGAATATGCGTCCCGCTTTCCGGCGTTTCACCATCAACCGCAGCAGTTCACGCTGAGCGGCGGCATCCCCCCAATCGAGTTTCAATCCATCCCATTCCAGCCTTAGGTCTTTTTCATAGCATTCCATGGCGAAAGAGCACGTTACTCCGGCGCTGATGGTATCGATCCCCATATCATCGCACAGCTCATTGGCGAGAGCCAGATCGCGGCAGTTCCCGATACCGCATCCCGAGCCCAGAAAGGCGGCGGTTTCGTATTCCGGTCCTTCCACTTCGTGTCCATCCCAGCGAGCGATTTTAGAGCATCGGATCGCACAGTTGAAGCAGCCGGTGTCTTCCCAGTTTAATTCCTTTCGACATGTTTCGGATGAAATGCCCTCGAAGTCATCGAAGCGGCATTGCTGGAAATTGCGTGTGGGCAGAAAATTATATTCCTGTCCGCTTCTAACGCATTTCATGGTCCCTTTTTCCCGGCGGAAAAGAACGGCTTCATTATGGACGATATCATGTGTCAGCTCTCGGTTCAATTTTTCGAACCGTTCGGGATCGGCGTAATCGATGCGAAGGTCACCATCGACAACCAAGGCTTTCAGGTTTTTCGATCCCATGACGGCGCCGGCTCCGCCTCTTCCGTATTGGCGGTACTTGTCCACGCCGATGCATGCGATTTTCAAAAGGTTTTCACCGGCGGGGCCTATGCAGGCGATGCGGGGATTGATGCCGGTATTTGCGGTGATCAGCGAGTCCGTTGTTTCAAAAATTCCTTTCCCCCACAAGGAAGAGGCATCACGGAGCTCCGCTCCCGCCGGGCTCAAGTGAATGGTCACGGGATGTTCGGATTTTCCTGTTATAAGCACGTAATCGAAACCGGCGGCGCGCAGACGAGGTCCGAAATGACCGCCGCAGTGAGAATCCAGGATGTTACCCGTTAAGGGGGAACATGTCACCAGGCAGGTTCGCGCGCTGGTCTGTACCCGGGTTCCCGTGAAGGGACCGTTGACGAAGATCAATGGGTTATCGGCTCCCAGGGGATCCGGTTTGGGGGCCAGATTTTCCAGGAGCGCGAAACCGAGTCCTTTTCCACCGATGTAGCGGTCAAAGAGACGGGCATCCGTCTTGCCGGTTTCGGTTTTCCCTGAAGTCAAATCGACATGCATCCATTTTCCAGTATAAGTCATGGGCGTGACCTCTCTCTTGTTCCCTTTGGGAATTCGATCATTACATAAATTATCATCAACTTTAGGAAAAAAATCAATCAAGATGATTTAACGGAGAAGGTCGCGACAGGCGGAGCCTTTCGGCTTGAGGGGAAAAAGTGTATGATGAGAATGAGTTTAACCCCTCTCCTAAGGAGATGAACAGGATGAGTTTCATCAGTATTTTCAATGATGTCCTCGGGCCGGTCATGCGCGGGCCTTCCAGTTCTCATACCGCGGGTTCCCATCATATCGGTCGTATCGCCCGTTCACTGTGGGGAGACGGGATTCCCGATTCCGCCGTGTTCACATTCGATCCCGAGGGCTCTTATTCTCGCGTCTACAGGCAGCAGTCCGTAGATTCCGGATTGGCGTCGGGTTTGATAAACATGCCGATGAGCGATATTGGATTTCATAGAGCCGTTGATGACCGCGAATCACGGTTTGCAATACCGGAAAAGA
>CAYSQW010000016.1:0-60174 GCA_964433135.1 uncultured Eubacteriales bacterium | reverse complement strand
CTCATATAGCACTCCTCATCTCACACAGCCTTATCCAGGCTTTGGTGCTGGGAGACGTGATACCGGTGACGGCCCAAAAAGAGATTTAGCCTGAAAATACCTTAATACTGGGGTGGGTGGGTCGGCCATGACGCGCCAAGATGACGGATGTCTTCAAAAGAGGGCAGAGGACAGGCTTATTTTGAAAGTCCGCCCCGGGAGGGGTTTGGCATGAAACTTGCGCGAGATTATATCGCAACAAAAAATTGTCAGCACAATTGAAATGCTTTTTTAACGAGATGAAGGATTTTACATTCCCTGGGGGGGGGAGAAAATGCGCTTAAAAATCATGCTTCTTGTTTTACCCGTCTATTTTCTGTCATTTACGGCCCAGAAATCATCCGAACTGCCTGAAAAGTATCAAAAATGGATGGAAGAAGAGGTCGTCTACATCATCACCGAGAATGAAAAAGAGGTTTTTCCCAAGCTGGAGACGAACCGGGATCGTGACCTGTTTATCGATGAATTCTGGAAAGAGAGGGACCCGACACCCGGCACTCCCCGCAATGAATTCAGGGAGGAGCATTACCGAAGGATCGAATACGCCAACAAGAATCTCGGTAAGGAAGGCCCTGGCAAGGGATGGCGATGCGATCAAGGCCGGTTCTACATCACATTGGGAGAACCTCTCTATATTGACAAATTTACCAATGAGACGGAATGCCATCCGATTGAATTATGGTATTACCAGGGAAATGTAAAGTTCGGACAGGCCCCGGTTTTCCGGCTCCTGTTTTTCAAAAGAGGAGGAATCGGGGAGTTCGAGCTGTATTACCCTATATCCGACGGACCGCAGGTATTAACCCCTTTGAGCAGTATGAGGTTAGAACGTACTGAGGTTCCGGGGAAGCTGCGAGCATCGCGTCAATGGCGGAATAGCATCATGGATCACAAAGATGTGGTCGCCTATGAAACGTTAATGCGGGTCTCCCACGACTTGGCTCAAGCTTCGTTTTCGAATTTCCCCGGCCGTGAGGGACCGGACCAGAAGATGCCTTCGGATATCCTGATCGGGCAGGCAAGAAAATATCCCCAACAAAAAGTCAAAGATGACTATGCGTACGACATCTTAGAGCATAAACCGGTGGTTGAAGTCAGTTATTCCGTAAACCACATCGAGCATCGGGAGCAGATCAAAATCCTTCAGGATCATGAAGGATTGTTTTTCGTCAACTACCTGATCGAACCGGAGGTTTTTTCCGTCGACTTTTATATCGACAAATACTTCACCAACCTCCGAACGTCCGTCCGGGTTACGGATGTGAACGGGAAAACGGTTTTCCAGCAGATGAAACAGCTCCCCGTCGAGATGAAAAAGAAACAGCTGGTGAATGTGCTGAAGCGGCCGTTCAACCTGGCCGATTCCTTTCCCATGATCCCGGGAGTCTACAAATTCATGTTCATGATGGAAAACCTGGTCACCAAGGAATACCTGTCTTTTGAAAAATATGTTTCCGTGCCTGAAACGGACACCCTGCGCCTGGGATCGCTGGTCTTTTCAAACAAGGTGAACAGGCTGCCCTCCTCCGATGAGCTGCGCAAGGCTTTCCAGGTGGGCAACCTCCAGTTTTATCCATCCGCAAACAACCAGTTTTATAAAAAAGACACATTGTATCTCTTTTTCCAGATGTACGGCATGGATGAGGCGTTGAAGGACCAAGGGAATATCGAATATGTTCTTTATAAGGGAGACAAACAGGTCCATTCTTTGGTCAGGGAAATACGAAAATATGGAAAGGGAGGAGACTTTTTGCAGGAATTCAATGTGGGGAAATTCTACGCCGGGGATTATACAGTCATTGTTTCGGTCGTCGATCGGAACAAAAACAGGATCCTGTCAACCGAAGAGAATTTCTTTCTTTTATCCAAGGAACCGCCCGAGAAATGGGTCGTAAGCCAGCTCAGCCCTCCGGCTGAAGATCCGGTCTACTCCTATATCATCGCCAACCAGTTCTTAAACAAAGGCGAGGTACGGAAAGCCAAAACCGCGTTTGAAAAAGCATGTCGGAAGAGAAAGAAATCCTTGGATTTTGCGCTGGGATTGGCCAAAACGCATCTTGTGCTTGATGAAAACCGGGAAGCGAAAAGCGTTCTCCTGCCCTTCCATGAAAAACACGTGGATCATTTCAGCTTGAATTTTTACTTGGGAGCGGCATCCCAAAACCTCGAGGAATATGAAGAGGCTGTAGGCTATTATCAGAAAGCGCTTTCCCAGCGGGGGGATGTTGTTGCGGTTTTAAACTCCATCGGCGAATGTCATCTTGTTTTGGACAACCAAGCTCAAGCCGTCAAGGCCTGGGAGAAATCGCTGGAGGTCAATCCCAACCAGGAAGAGGTCAAGCAGCGTCTCGCCGTCCTCAAGGAAGAGAAGTAACGAACGCGGCCGGGGACCTTAAATCCGATTCTCTTCCCGTTCCCATTGAATCGGGAAAAGCTTTGACTCCATGCTTTCCCGGAACACATGGATATTTGGGAAATGCCGCTTCACATCCGTTGCATATTTATCGATATCCCGAGGGCGAAGATGCATCAGGACGATCTCCCGGGGCCGGATGTGTTCTCTGACGGATGAACGGCCGCTCTCATCCAGCAGACAAAAGGGATCGATGAAGGCCAGCGAGATATTTTCCTTCTGCAGTTGAAGGCTCTTGAAGTGATCGGCATTGGCCGGGGGGTTGAGATCTCCGAGATGCAGGACCTTAATGCCGTTCAAATCCAGGACGAACGCCAGGGTTTCATACGGATTTTCCGGGTCGGCGTGGTTGACGCAGAACATTCCCATGTTTATCCCGGCAATGGATTCGCGCCGGAGCTTTCCCCATTCGGGATTGATATCGCGGATCCGATCTTTGATTTTCGCATAACCCTCACCGGCCGCCTCCTTCAATTCCTCACAGACGGTCCGGTTCGCCACGAATATGGTTTCGGGATGGCGCATCAGGACCCTGAGCGCGGTCTCCGGCTCGAAGTGGTCGCGGTGGGCGTGGGAGAACAGCATGAGGTCGATCCGGGCAAAGGGAGGTTGTGATCGCACCATCTGCTCGATGATCTCCTCCGGAGGATCGGGATATCCGAATGGATTCTTGAAAAGCGCATCCACCAGAATGGTTTTTGTGGGGGAGGAGATCAGGAAACCGTCATTGGCGATATAGTGTACCTTCACCCGGGTCTGATCGGCGTGTTCCGATTGAGCGGGATCGCCCGCTTCAAAAATAGCCGCGGTTGAGGCGAAAACCGGGGCGGCGGCCAGGATGAAAAGCAGCAGGAGGGCGGCTGATACGGCCCGGCCTTTTCCAGGTTGGAGATGAAATGCATATTTCATGCGGACCTCCTTGAGCAAAATTAATTTTATATTCTTTATATACGGTTGTATGGGAGGAGGGTTATTTTGGAATCCGCCCGCTTAACGGATCATTCTTTTTTGCCCCCGGTCAGTCCGGAAGAAGAAAACCATCGGATCACATCCCCGATCATGGGATGCGTTCCATCGTGCTCCACCATTTGTCGACGGTGTCCGGTGAACCATACCATTTCCCGGGGGATAAAGGAGAATGCCCCACATCTTCCAGTATGAGAGGCGTGGCATCGGGAAGCAGAGCCGAAGAAACCGGAACGATGCCGTCTCCCCAGGAGCGGCTCCGCCCCACAAGTTTTTCATAGATACGTGCCGCTCTTTTTTCAGCCGGGGAACCTTCCGGATCGCCTTTGATTTTTCGTCCGGCAACACAGATGATGGGGATATGATCCAGGGACGAATACCGACCCGACCGGCTGCGAAGGGCACGGTTGATCAAGCCGCCGTGGAGCACCCGGCAATTATTATGATGAGGGGCGCCCAGGGTGATGATGCGCGTGATTTTTACCGCCGGCTTTCTTTCCATGCGCCGCTCGCCGGCGGAAGGCAGGCAAAGGCGTAACAGGATCCCGCCGATGCTGTGCCCGATGAGGGTCAGGTTCTCCGGACGGCGGTGCAAAAACATATCCGACAGGGTATCCTCGAGCCGACGCCGGATGATTTTCCAGCCGGAGGGGAAAGAAACAAGCGACCACAGCGGAAGGGAAACAGGGACGATGCGGACCGGTTGGCCTGAGATTTCCTCGATCCGAATCCTCATCCCTTCATATAGGGAGGGCCGGCTGAAATATCCCCCCAGGATAACAGCAGGCTGCCTCAAGCCTTCATCCTTCATGGTTGTCGGTTTCGTTTTTCTCCTCGTCTTTTTCGGGGGGCGTTTCTTGGAAATTCACGTTGCGGTAAAGCCCGAACCAGCGTCCGATTTTTATCAAGCCTCTTCCCATGTGAAACTGATTGTAGAAGGACAGGACATATTCGGGGCCCTTCTTTTTGAGCTTGATATACTCTTTGGTAAGGGGAAGGGTCGCCAAAAGAAATGATATGATCATGATGCAGGCATAAAGCATATGAAATCCATCGTGGGTTCTGACCCACAGCCAGGGGATCAGCAAAAACAGCCAGAGGGTCGAAGCGACATACGCATCTCGGGTGAGAAGCATGCCCAGAATCATCCCGGCGGCGGGAGTGATGATGACGGCCGGCCAATCCACGACCAGCAGTCCTCCGAATGCCGCGGACAGCCCCCCGCCCCCTTTGAACCGGTAGTAAACCGGGAAGTTGTGCCCGACGACGCCGGCCGCTGCCGCCATAAGATAATATGGAGATTCGGGAAAGACCAGCCTTAAAGCAAGAACGGGAACCAGAACCTTCATCATATCCAGAATACTGACCATGCATCCGGCTTTGGCCCCGAGGCGAGCCGATATGTTGGTGGCGCTTACGATGTCGAGAGTCATGGATTCTCCCCCCACCAAGTTGTATTCCTGGCCGGTTATATCCTCTCCTGGGGCCATGATGCGCCCGATCACGCGAGCCATGGAAAGGGCGCCCAGCAGATATCCGCCGAGAACCGCGCATGAAGCGATATAGGGATTCACATGTGCCTCCTTTTCCGGTTCCTAGCGGAGGAACCGAGATACCCGGATGATATAAAGGATTTCGGATTTTCCCCTCATTATCCTATAGCACAGGCGATTCCCGCAAGTCAATGTGATTTGATTTTCTCTTTTTTTTTCATATATTATTGATAAAAAAAGAAGGAAGAGGGGATTCATGAAAATGAAAGGACTTTTCTGCATCATTTTTGTATTGGGCGGCTGTCTATCTCTTTGGGCCCAGGAAGTAACCGGGGGATTTGAGGGGCGTATCCTGGACACCCGGGGCGGTTCCCCAAAGGATGTCGCTATCATCGTTGAGGGAGAGCAGTTGATCGGACCGCGGAGCGCACAACCGGATCCGGAGGGGAATTTCCGCATCTCGGCGCTGCCCGCGGGGGAGTACCGTATACGGATCCGGCATCCCGTTCATGGGGAGTTAATCATACGGGATGTGATCGTGCAGCTTGGAAAAACCACGGTACTGGGAGACATCAAGCTGCCCGAAAAATATCAGGAAAGCCATGAAGTGGTGGTGACGGCACGTATCCCGGTCATCGATCCCGTATCCACTCAGGTCGGAGGGAATCTTTCTCCCCCTCAGTTTTCATCCCTGCCGGTGGGAAGAAATTTTCAAAGCCTGGCCGAACTCCTTCCGCACAGCAATGTGAGTTATTACGGCGATGAAACGAATATTTCGGGTTCGACGGGATTGGAAAACAAGTATTTCATCGACGGAGTCGATGTTACGGATCCATTCCGTGGGATGTCGGGGGTGGTTCTGCCTTATAATTTTATTCGCGAGGTCGAAGTTCGTTCCGGCGGATATCAGGCGGAATTCGGCAGTGCTCTGGGTGGGATATTCAATGTCATCACCTATTCCGGAGGGAATGAATTTTCAGGACGGCTCTTCGGTTTCTATGCCAACAATCGTTTCGCAAGCGAGCCTCGCCAGAGCACGCTCGAACCGTCCCGGGGGGATTTCTCCATGGCGGATTTCGGTTTTTCTCTGGGTGGACCGGTGGTCAAGGAAAAGCTGTGGTTTTTCGGCGCTTATAATCCCGTGTTCGACCGGGAGGAAGTCGAAATTCCGGGTCTGAGTTTCTATGAAGACAGGAACCGTGTTCATCGATTCGCCGGGAAGTTGACCTGGCAGGTCAATCCTCGGAATAACGTCGTTTTTTCGCTTGTCGGGGATCCCAGCCGCCGGGACGGCGTGGGGGAGACATTCATCAGTATGGGAGCGCCCAGGATGCTTTTGAATCCGGACCCGTATCTGGAAAGGATCGAACGGGGCGGGACCTACCTCTCAGCCCGGGGTATGCATATTTTCAGTCGGGATATATTTCTGGAAACCATGTTTTCCTGGGGAAGAAACAAGGAAAAGAATGTGCCCCTGACCGAGACCGGCCGGGATGAGATCGCCTTTATCGACAACATGACGGGCTTCTGGTCTGGAGGCTGTTTTTCCGGTATCGATGTGGACGGTTACCGGATCATGGCCATGGTGAAGGGCTCATTGAATGTCGGTCGTCATGCCGCGAAAATAGGATTGGAATATCGGGATAATACGCTTGACGGTTACGTAGAGGGAAAATTTCTCAGCCGGTTTTCACCCTTCAGCTATCTCGAATACTATACCCTGGTGGACAGCCGCGTGCATAACCGGGCACTGGCGGCGTTTATCCAGGATTCCTGGCGGATCCTCCCGCGGCTCCGGCTGAATCTGGGAATCCGTTGGGATGGACAGTATCTTTACGGATCGGACGGAGAACTTGCCCAGAGCATCACGGATCAGTTCCAACCGCGGTTGGGATTTGTTCTGATGACGGCGGGCGATGGCTCCCAAAGACTCTTCGGCTCCGCCGGAAGGTTCTATCATGATATTTCCACTTGGTTTTCGCTTCAGCACCTGGTCGAAGGCACCGTTTTCGAATCCAAATACTACAGTCACGATCCGCGCCTCGATCCGTCGGGAGGCATGACATACGTGCAGTCGGGAACCCGGAGCCCGCGTGTGGATGGGTTGACTGGACAGCATTTTGATGAGTTCACGTTGGGTTACGAGGTGAAGGCCCTTGGATTCCTGCGCATCGGTGTGAGAGGAATCCACCGGGTACTGCGGGAAGGGATTGAAGACGCCGAAGATCCCGTCACCCAACGCATCGTTTACGGGAATCCCGGGCGGGGATCCCTTCAGGATTACCCCCGTATGCGCAGGGAATATTCCGCGTTGGAATTGAGTCTGCAGAAATTCGGATCCGGGCCTTTCCATTTCTTTTCATCCTATGTGCTTTCGAGAAACGAAGGGAATTATCCCGGTCTGTATAACTCCGATCGGGATCAGATGCGGCCCAATGCGGATCTCTTTTTCAACAAGCTCGACGCCATCGTCAATTATTTGCCGGAGTTCCAAGGTCTGCTCCCCAACGATCGTCCGCATGTTTTCAAGTTTTCAGGATGGGTTGGTTTTCCCTTCGGCCTCAATGCGGGGGTTTTTATCATCTGGCAAAGCGGAACCCCGTTGAACGAGTTCGGAGGGCTCTATCCCGTCGAGCCGTGGCGCATCCTCCTCGAGGAGAGGGGGTCGGTGGGCAGGACGCCCTCCATATTCGACCTCAACCTCCGATTTACGTACGATTTGGGAGGATTCATCTCTTTGCTTAAAACCTCTCGCTTGGTCTTCGATATCTTTCATGTGGGAAGCCGACGCACGGCGGTCGAATATGACCAGGTTCATTATTTCAACCGGGATGCGAACGGGAACCAGTTCAATCCCAATCCAAATTACGGGATGGCCACCCGCTTCCATCCGCCGATGTCGCTGCGCCTGGGATTTGAAATCGAATTTTGAGGTGGCGGCTCTTTCCCGGAGAGGACTTTCATTTCATCGGGAAACGGCCGTCGTGAAGAAACGGATCAGGGAATACCGTACCCTCCGGTTCGGCCGTCGTGAAAGAGAGGAAGCCTGGGAGGGCAGTACGTGCACAGGGAAAACATCAAGATGACCGCGATCAGCAGCAAGGCCGCTGTGATTTTTATAAGCCGAGTGAAATGTGTTTTTTGCATCAAACGAGCGCTGGTCATCTGCCCGAGGATTACGGCGATGACGAAAATGGAAATGTCGTAGATGAGGTTGTGCCGTTTGAATACCAAAATATAGGCGTAAAAGGATACGGCGATAAAGATCGGCATCAAGAGGATCCCGGCGATCTTTGCCGTCCAGTAATGATCGGTTTTTCCCTTCAAGAAGGGGCGGGCGAATAAACCGAAGAAAAGCGACGGCCAGAAAGCCAGCTTGAGATGCTCCCAAACGCTTTCATTGACGGCGGCGACCAGAGCCAGCGGAGGCCAGCGGCCGAACCATTCGAAAACGAAATGCAGGAGACATCCGCTGGATATAATGAAGAGAGCTCCCGCCGTTTCCCATATCCATATGCCGGAACGGCCGTTTTTTCTCCCGTTTTGATCATTCCGATGGAATTCAGAGGTCATCGGTCGCTTCTTCCCTCGAATCCTCATCATGCAGGAGGACATCACCCGTAAATCCGTCAACGGTTATCAGCGTGCCGTCTTTGAGCGTGAGCGCCCCGTTGACCGATACCACCGCCGGGATTCCGTATTCGCGGGCAATGATGGAACTGTGAGAGAGCATCCCGCCGGATTCGGCCACGACGGCTCCGGCTTTTGAAAAGAGCGGGGTCCAACTGACATCGGAATAGGGAATCACCAGCACATCCCCCTTTTCGAGCTTGGAGAAATCGGCAAGCCCCCGGATGACTTTGACAAAAGCGGTGGTATAGCCTTGGGAGGTGGCCGTCCCCTTAAGGCGGGTATGGATTTCCGGGGTGATTGGTGGAGGCGTGGAGCCGAAGATGATTTCCGGAAGCACGGCGTCCCGACTGTCCTCCATTTCGTTTTTCCGCATTTCCACCCTCTTCATGAAATCTTCGCCCGTTTCCTTTCCGCCGGCATAGGAGCGAATCTCGCGGTCATAGAGAAAATATATCTCTTCAGAGGACCGCAGTTTTCCGCGCTCGGTCATTCTCCGGCCCAGCTCAAGATAGTAAACCCGGAAGAGCATAAGGGTATAGCTGTAAAGCGAACTGAACTTTTCGCGGTATAAACGGAATTTTCGGGCGCGTTCATAAAAGATCCGCAGCATTCTGCGCCCTTTTCTCGCGATACGGATGTCGGCGAAACGGATCTTTTCCTTTTGATCCGATTCCGGCGCCTCATGGTCGGCGATCAATTGGATGACCAGATCCGGTGTCTCACGCCAGGGAACGCTCCCGAAATGCCCCGTGGTGTCGCTCAAATGGCCGAATTTTTCCATGAAGGCGTCCATCGCCTTTTGAAAATTTCTGATCTCTTCGTTCCCCTCCGCGACAGGGAGGCCTTTTTGTTCCATGATCCTCCGGGACCGCTCGCTCATTTCTTGGAACATCCGGTTCAGGGTATCGAGGTGTATCTCCGGATCATACTCTTTCAACTCTTCCATACCCTCGGTCAGATCGAAGCGGCGAAAATCGACGCCGGCTTTTTTAAGCCGAGACTTCAGGATTCCGTTGTAGATCTGCATCAAGAGGATGGCGTTTATCGTGTAGAATGTCATTTCGGAGTTGAGATCGGTAATCTCGTCGATGAGGGATAAAAGAGACTTTTCGTCCGGACTTCCCTCGGGTTTCAGAGGGTATCTCCGAGACCATTCCCACAGCCGCGGGTAGTTCTTGTCCAGTTGAGCTCCGAAAGTCCATCGTCTCCGGATGAAGCGCAGGATTCTGGGGATCAGGAGGGCCGCCCTGCCTCCGGGTTTGAAGGGAGGTTTGCCGGCGCCGGGGGGTGTGACCCCCATCATCATTTCCAGGGATTCCGCGGGCATGCCCAACTTGCCGAAGACCGCCCTGAATTCGCTCAGGTTATGGTATGTCCGGAAATAAAAAGCCTTCACAAGGTTTTTGGGATCGATGTCGTTTTTGCCGATGACTTCCGTGATCATATTCACCCATATCCGGCTTGGGATCGGGGTGACGACGGACCACACGAGGGGAGGAATGAGTCCCGGCGTCATCTCCTTGGCCATCCGGCTTGAATACACCTCCATACGTGTCATCGCCGTTATGTCGCGCATCTGAAGCCAAGTGATCGTTTTTCCGTCGAAAACCCACTCCAGGTCAACATCTTTTCCTGCCGTCCGGGAGATCGCTTTCGTCTGTTCCATGACTTCCCGTACCAGGTCAAGGGAGAGAGGGGAGTCGTCAGGTTTTTCGATCCATCCTCCCCATTTGTTGATCCAGCGGAACGGGGTTACGCCCGACTGAACCAAGGCGGTTCCCGGGCCCTCAACGGCTTCGATCAAGACCTCGTCAAGGCCGTTGATCGGGTTCTTACTGAATGAAACCCCCGAAAAAACCGGGCGGATCATTTCCTGAACGATAACAGCCATATGGAGATCTTCGGCTTCTCTCCCCGTTTTCTTCAGATAGGGCTTGAGCGAAGGGGTATGAGCGGTGATCCAGATCTTTTTTGCGGCGTTCGCGATCGCCTCCACACCTTTGATGTTGAGAATGGATTCGAATTGTCCCGCGAAAGAATGGTCTCTATGATCTTCAACATTCGCTGAAGAGCGCACGGCATAAGGGCGGCTGGAATCGAGAATGTATGTCATGTGTTGCTGCAGGGAACGAAGTCCGTTTTCACTCCGGTCGAAGAAGAACTCGGCACTGTCCCAAGGGATGACGAACGTCTCGGGAATGGTTTTTTTTATCTTCATGAGGAAGCGAAGGCTTTCCGCTTTTCCGCCGATCGTTGGAGGGAGGGTTCTCTTCTTCAGAGAAAGGAGTCCGTGGGGCTCCTTTGCAGGGCTTGTTTTCTTATGGCTCATCATTTCCAGGGGTTTTTATCCATGCGTTTTCCGGTTCGATGAGATTGATGTCCACTTCAAACAGAGGAGGCTTCCGGCCTGAAATCTTACGCCCCAGTGCCGCGGCCATTCCTTTGAGCATGGTGCCCGGTCCGACCAGATTGATTCTTTTCCCCGTACAACCGTCCGTTGCCGAGGAAGCGAGTCTCACCGCTTTCTCAGCCGCATATTCCGGAGGTTTGATCAGCATCCCCATGACAGCCTTGAAAATCTTGATGTTCGCTTCATATCCTCGGATAAATGTGAGTCGGTGCAGCATGTCGGAGTCGACGACCCCGGGATTGAATAGAAAAACACCGATATTGGTGTCCTTATATTCGCGGGCCAGAGCCAAAGTGAAGTTGTGTTCCCAAGCCTTGCTGGATGCATAAGGATTATGGAGAGCGAAAGGCTTTTTTTCTCCTTTTCCGGAGATGTTGATCAATTTACCTGAATTTTGAGTTAAAAAATAGCGCATGGCTGTCAGAGATCCGTGATAGACGCCCAGGATATTGGTGTCTATCAGGTTTTTTACGTATGTGTAAGGGATATGGGCTGTAGGACCGGTAGGACAGGATAAACCCGCGTTATTGATCCAAATGTCTATCTTCCCCGTGGATGTGAGCGCGAGGTTCCTCAGTTTGTCGATGTCTTCCCGGCAGGATACCGAGCAGGGCAGGCCTTCCGCCCGGCCGCCCGAACTCTTGAGTTCAGTGACGGCTCTGTCCACGGATTCCGCGGAACGCGAACCCACGACCACGGAGGCGTCTTCACGGACGAAGGCCTGTGCGATGGCGAAGCCCAATCCCCGGGTGCCTCCAGTGATAACCGCGGTTTTGCCTGAAAGCCTTTTCATATGCGCTGTCCTCGCCATGACGGAGGGTGCGAAAATCTCTCCTCAATACCCGCGAGTCGTTCGGCTCAGAGCCGTTGGGCGTGATGAAGATGTCCTCTGAAAAATGCGATTTCCCTCAATCTCTATGAAATCGACCTTATCAAAAGAGATATTCAAAGTCAATGCCGGTGCCGTACGCGGTGATGGAAGGAGGCTGTGCCCGGATCGTCGCCGGCCGATAGCTTATGGCGCGCCTTGAATTAAACCGTCGTATCAGCCGACCGTCCCCGTTCCTCCGCGATCATCGGGGATGCGGAACGCCCGCGCCAGTGATATGCACCATAAGATGAGGTAGACGCCGAAGATCCCGAGGGCCCAAAACAGCGGTTTTTCATCGAGCCGGACCGGATCGGACAGATTGGCTTCCAGACTGAGCAGTCCCAGGATGAAAAGAAAGAGAAAGAGCGCGGTTCCGAACCGCCACATGAGTTTGGAGACGGCGTCCCGCATGCGCTCCCGGTTCTCAGGCTTCAGCCAATATTCCTTGTGAGGGATGTTGATCCATTGGGGCGGGGTTTTGAGCATGAGACCGGGAGAGTAATAAAGCGCCAGAAAAAGAACGATTTCGATCCCCAAAACGAGAAAAGTGTGGGCGCCGACCGAAGCCCAGCCGTCCGGAACGCCTCCCGAGCCGAAATGGGTCGCCACGCGCGAAGGCAGGGTGAAAGAGGAATATATTCCAAGCATGATATTGGCCGCGAAACTCGCGATGAAAATTTTGCGCATGATACAAGACTCCTTTTTCATGCCGCGGATCGGATCCGGCGGAACCTTAATCCTCTTCGACGGCCGCGATCGCGGCGGGCAGTATGAGCCGGGCCCAGGCCGCATGCATTTTGCCCGAAGGGTGAAGCCCGTCCTTCGCCACCAGGGCCGGATCGTTGCGGGTTTCTCTGGATAACGGTGTGACGTCGACATAGCATACACTCCTGCTTTCCGACTCCTCCCGGGCAATCGCATTGAAAGCGTCGATCTCCCGCGCGATCCCGCCGCGGTCCCTGCCTTCCGCGAACGGAGTTACCCCCCAATCGGGGATGGACACGACGATCACGCGATCGGCTCTGCCGGAAGCGAAACCAACGGCCTGTTCCAGCAGCGTTCGGAACTGGATCCGGTATTCCTCGGCATCCCGGCCCCGGTATTGATTGTTGACGCCGATCATCAATGAAACCAGATCGTATTTCCCATCCGGGTCGGTTTTTCGGATCCCTTCCCGCAGCTCGTCCGTCGTCCAGCCGGTTTTTGCGATGATGCGAGGGGCGTCGATCGTGAAACCGCGATCACGCAGCAATCCGGCCAGCAGGACCGGCCATCTTTCTTTCTCATCAACGCTCTCCCCGATGGTGTAGGAATCACCGAGTGCCAGATACCGCAGGGAATCCACGGATGTCGCGGTCCTATCTCCCCGGCTCGACGAACGATCGCATCCGGCCGCGGCGAGCAGCATCAATGATACGGCGATTCCCAGGTGGATGTTTCCGATGAAATGCTTCAAGAGTTATCTCCACTGAATATATTAAGGTCTTATCCCCGGTTATCTATCCCTTGAGCGCGGATCGGCGGCCGGGCTTCGGTCGGGTCCGTCCAGCTGGGATGCGATCGTATCGACGTCCGTCACCCACGAGAAACCAAAACAGAGATTGAGCAGGCTGGCCAGGTGCATGTCTTCGCTGATGCTGCCGGTCCCGTCGGCGGGGAAGAAGATCCGGTAGTCCCGGTAGTACGCGTCACGCGCCGTCGATTCGCAGCACATGTTGGTCATGATCCCGGTGATCGCAAGATCCCGTACTTTGAGACAGCGCAGGACGGTTTCCAGATCGGTGTTGTAAAAAGCCGAATAGCGGTGTTTGAGGATCACCTTTTCGCCGTCTTCAGGCGCCAGCTCTTCGTGGATCTCGCTCTCCGGACTTCCCTCCAGACACATGCCTTCCCACCACCAGCCCATGATGCCGGCGTCAAGACCGTCGGGATGATGGACGTGCCGGGTGAAGATGACCGGGCGGCCGGCCGTCCGGAAAGCACGGATCAGTTTTTTTACCTTGGGAAGGATCGCGAGTCCTCCGCAGGTAAACGTAGGCGAATCCGGGTCCAGGAAGAACCGCTGCATGTCGATCACGAGCAGCGCCGATCCGTCCCGGCTGATCCGCATGTCGTGCCGGTTGTACGGGGCGATGCGGTCCAACCATTGCCGACATTTCGTGGAGAGATTTTTTGGGGTGACATAGGCTTCCATCTCGGGCCTCCTCTTTGGATTTCGGTGTGAGACGTTCCGGGTTTATCACCGGGAAACTTTCATGAATCGTATGTGTTTTTTCGGTTCTTTGCAAGCGGTTTTGTAATGATCGGCGTTGCTGCGGAGAGCTAAAAGATCTCTTCCCAAATTCCCGAATTCAGATCCAGGAGCCAGAAACCGCCCCGCCGGGACCGCTGCGCCAGAACGGTGTCATCCCCGCCCCAGATCCGCCACAGGGACCGGAATTCTTCAGGGAGCGCGAACCGTTGTGTCTCCGCTAGATTTTCATCCAGGATCGTCAGCACGGGACCTTCGTTCTCCATGCGGCAGGCCGCGATCCGCACGCCGTCCGACAGCCAGTCGTAGCTCAAACCGTAAAAGGGATCGTGATAAGGAACTCCGGTGATGATGCCTTTTCCGGTCCTATATACGCTGAGCGCATCCCGGTTGTTTCCCGCATGCCAGAATGCGATCTTGTCCCCCCGGGGATCCCACCGGATGCTTCCACGGCGGGGTGAAGCCGATGAATGGATGAGCTCCGTGCTCAGGGAATTCAAATCCAGCAGGGAGATGCGGTTCAGCGCGTCCCCGGGTGTGCGGTGCCGGAAAACGAGGACATCATGGCGGGGGGAGGGCCGTATCCCCTGGGGATCGGTCAGGTTTTCCGCCAGAATGTTGAGGCGGCCGGTGTCGACCTCGAGGCCGATCAGACGCGAGCGGGGCAGCTCGTGGTTTTGCTTGACCTCGGCCGTGAAAAAGAGGTTTTCTCCGGAACCGGGCCAGACGGTCAGCTGAAAGTTGCGGTGACCGGGAAGATCGATCGTGATTTTTTGCAGCCGGGTTCCGTCGGATCGCATGCGCCAGAGCTCCCGGCGTCCCGGGTTGGAAGCACCCGGTCCGACGACGAAAGCCACATGGCCGCCGTCTGAAGAAAGCAGGCAGGACTCGATATCCCGGTTGTGGAAGGGGGATTCATGCTTTTGGGTTTCGATCAACGCCCGGGCGCCGGAGCCGTCTTCGTTCATGACCCAGAGATTGGGATAGGATCGACGTTCCCGCCGGATATCTTTGATGAAGGCCGCCTTTCCTCCTTCCAGCGAAAACAGCCAGTTGGAGAAACGGGAGGCGCGGTTGAGCTTGATGAATTTCCGGGAGTGACCGTCGTATCTGACGAGACCGTGCTGAAAAGAATTTATGGTGACGCCGCCGTCCGTCTTGTGCGCATGAGTGGGGTGGTAAAGCGTCCGGGGGCTGAACACTTTTCCTCCCGTTACCCAGAGCATGTGAAGCGGTAAGCAGATGATGAGGAAGAGGGCGGCTGTGCGGGTGAAACGCAGGAGATTCCTGCCTCTTTGGGAGAAATCGCAGCGGGTGAAGACGATGAGTGAGGCGGCGGCGAATGCCGCTCCCCCCAGCCCCGCCATGATCTGTACCCCCCGCCGGAGGAAATAAGTCATGATAAGGAATTCCTGATACTTCCACAACAGAAAAAGGAAGCCGGCTCCTATCAGGATGGCGGTGAAGACCAGAACGAAAGGCTTTTCGGAAAGGAAGGAGATGGAGTAAGCGATGGTGAGCGCCAGAAGCGATATCATCAGATAGGGGGAATAGGCCAGCAGCCCGTGCATCATGAAAAGCAGGCCGGAATTTTCCAGGCTTGCCTTCAGACCGGGAAGATACTGCATCAGGAGACTGAAAAGCAGGAAAACGGATAAAAAAAGGCTCAGGCGCGCAGCGTATTTCACCCACCAGATCCATCCTTTTTTCACGGGAAGTGAAAACAGGTAGACCCAGGCATTGTCCTTGAACTCGGATTCGTAGCCGCTCGAGCCGAACAGCAGCGCTGAGAAGGGAAGGAAAAGCCAAAGAAACATGCCCGAGAGATAAAGCGTCAGCTCCTGCTGCCCGCTGAGGTTCAAGGCCGCCAGCGCCAGCAGCAGGGCCAAGGCCAGGCCGAACACCGGGAGGTTTTCCCGCCATTCCTTGAAGAACAGCTTTATCAGCATGGTTCCGGCTCCTGATCCGGCTGGGGGGTGTCGCCGGCGATGAAGCTGAGAAAGATCTCCTCCAGGCTCAGCGGCTCGGTTTCCAGGTCATAGGCTTTAAGCACCCGGAGTTCCGCCCGCCTTTGTTCGTTCCAGGGATGGAGGACGGTTTCGTATCGCCGGCCATGCCGTCGGAGCGTCATGATCCCCTGCAGCTCCCGGTTCACGGCTTCGGGCGTATCGCAGGTGAAGCACACCCGCTTGACCGTTTGCTTCAAGTCCGCCGCTTCCTCCTGAACCACCAGCCTTCCCCGATGCAGGATCCCGGTCCTCTGGGTGATGTTCTCGATTTCGTGCACCATGTGGGTTCCGAAGAGGATCGAGGTTCCTCCCTCTAGGATGCCGCCGAGAATATCTCTGAAGAAGGTTCGCCTCGTAGGGACATCGAGTCCCGAAGTGGGATCGTCGAGGATGATGAGCTCGGGGGCGGCGGCCAGCGCGGTGATCATCCCCAGTTTCAGCTTCATGCCTCGGGAAAGGCTGCGTATCCGGAGGTTGTCTTCCAGCCCCAGCTGTTTCCGGTAGGTTTCCGCTTTGGCCGCATCCCATTTGGGGAAAAACGCGGCGTGGAACCGAAGATGCCTGCGGACCGTCATCCAGCCGTAGTAGATGGAGTCCTCGGCGATGAAACCGATTTCCTTTTTGTGGCGGCTGTCGCCGCAGCTCAGCGCGTTTCCCCGGAAAAGGATCTTTCCCGCATCCGGGGGGATGACTCCCATGATCATGCGGAACAGCGTGGTCTTACCGGCCCCGTTTTTCCCCAGCAGACAGTAAGCGGTTCCTTTTTCGACTTTCAGGTCGAAGTTGTTCAGGACCTTTTTTTTCCCGAAACTTTTGGAGAGTCCCGAAATTTCAAGAATGGCGCTCATTTCACTCCTTGTTCCCCATTCATGGGAAAAGAATTTTCACAAAAGATATTCTCTCCGCTGGCGTTAATTTTTGCAAGTCTCTTCGAGAGGAGCGCGGAGGAAAGGATTCAAGGGGTCTCGGCCAGCAGCCAGTCGCTTATTTCTTCGATCATGATCGGTTCGCCGGGCTCGATCTCCAGTTCTTTGATCGCGGCGGCCAGCGCCTCGCCGCTGTAAGGCCTGTCTTTCATGATCTCAGCGATGTCCCGGATCAACCGGCTGTTCATGGCATCCGAGTAGATGTGGGCCGCGGCGATGTGGGCGTTCCTGAGTTTCAGGCGAAGATCGATCTCGCCCCATGCGAACCGCTTTCGGAGGGCGATGTCGAACTCGGGGGTTTTTCCGTAGCGCCATTCCCAGGAAGCGTATTTCTTATAGAGGGATTTGAGGGCGGGAGCGGGGGATCGGATGGCGGATACCCGTTCCGCGTCGCCGTGGATTTCCTGAAAGCTTTCTTGGATAAGCTCGGCCAGATGCCGGGCAGTAAGCCCCGGGGAGGAATCGACCAGGTTGCCCACCCGGGAGCGGACCGAAGAAATGCCTTTGGCGGCGATCTTGTCGCTGGAAACGCGCAGGTAGCGGATCATCTTCTCGAAATCGGTGTCGATGAGGATGCAGCCGTGGTGAAGCACGGCGGTTTCTCCGTGGTAATAGGCGTTCCCGGAGATCTTTCTACCCGCGACCATAAGATCGTTGCGGCCGCTGAATTCCACGGAGATTCCCAGCTTCCGGATCGCCAGCGCGATGATTTCAACCTGCCGCTTGAAATCGTAGTGACGCTTATCGGTGATGAACGTGAAATTGAGGTTGCCGAGGTCGTGAAACACGGCGCCGCCCCCCGAAGGTCGGCGGGCCAGCTTCCCGCCGTCGGATTCGAGCCGCGAACAGTCGCATTCTTTCCAGGGATTCTGGTTGCGTCCGATGACGACGGTCGTCTGATTTTGCCATAGGTAGAGCGTGATTTCACCCTCGTTGGCATCCCGCAGGAGGTGCTCTTCCGCAGCCAGGTTGAACCACGGATCAGTGGATTCGGAACGATATATCTTAGGAACCAGATTTTGCGCTTGCATTATAATTTCAGCCTCATCTCATCAGCCGTCCCGCCGGGAAAGCCGAACCGATTTTGTGAATCGCTTATTCTAATCAAAAACGGCGAGGGATGAAAGTCTGAAATGCCGTTTTTGGGATTTCCGGCATTTCGCCTGAGGATATTTGATTTTAAAATTGTATATGATATATTCGTTTTGAGATATCGGTTCAGGGAAATGACATAGGCTAAAAAGTGGGCGTAATATTTTTCCAGCCCGGATCGAAACCCGCATACGACCACAGAAGGAGGAGGGATGGACACTCGGCATCAGATTGGACGGAGACAATTTATCAAACAGTCCGCGGCCGGCGTCGTCGGCGCCGGCGCGATTGGAAAGGGTCTCCCCGGAGAAGCAAAAACCCGGGATGATCGATCCGAACCGCTGAAGATCAAGGAGTACCGGACCCTGGGAAGAACCGGATTCAAAGTGTCCGATATCGCCGCCGGTGAGCATCATGCCAACATCGCCATGCTCAATATGCTCCTGGACGCGGGGGTCAACTATATCGATACCGGAGAAACCTACGGCAACGGGAGAGACGAGCGGGTTATCGGGGACGCGATCAAAAATCGGGACCGGAAAGCTTTTTTCATCACCACCAAGCTTCCACTCAGAAAGGACCGGGAGAAAAACAGCATATTGGAACGTTCGCGCAAATGCCTGGAGCGCCTCCAGACCGATTATGTCGACTGCATGATGATCCACGGATGCCCGAATTCGGAAACGGTGCTGACGCCCGGATTTCATGAAGCCATGCGACAGCTCAAGGCCGAAGGCCGCGTCCGCTATGTGGGATTGTCGAATCACGGAGGGCAGTGGCTGAACGACCCCGAAGAAACCATGGAAAAGGTGCACATGACAGCGGTGGAGGACGGGCGCTTCGATGTGGTTCTGCTCGCCTATAATTTTATCGCCCGCGAACAAGGTGAACGGGTGCTGCGTGCGTGCGCCGAAAAGAAGATCGGGACGACGCTGATGAAAACCAACCCGGTGGGCCTTTATGTGTATTTTAAGCAGGAAGCGGAAGATCTGAAGCGGGAGGGCAAAGAGGTTCCCGCATATGTCAATAAAGCAGTGGAGCGGATGAAGGTCAAGGTGGACCAGGCGGAGGGTTTTCTCAAGGAGCACAAGCTGACCACGCCCGATGAGATCCGGGATGCCGCCATCCGGTTCGTGTTGAGCAACCGGGATGTGAATACGGCCTGCATCACATACAACACGTTCGACGACGTGAAAGGCCACCTCAGGTTGTCCGGAACGGCTTTCAGTTCGCAGGAGATGGCTCTGCTTGACAGCTATGCGCGGTCCTGCGGCAGCCTGTACTGCCGGCATGCCTGCGGCATCTGCGAAGCGGAATGCCCGCATCACGTCCCCGTGAATACCATCCTGCGCTATCAGCACTATTTCGCCGCTCAAGGCAGGGAAAAACACGCCATGCGGAAGTATGCGGCGCTTACGACTCCCAAGGCCGATCTGTGTTTCGACTGCGAAGGTTTCTGTGAGTCCGCATGTCCCTACGGAGTTCCCGCTCAGGGACTGCTCGCCCTCGCCCATAAACGTTTGATCCTGGATTGATCGGGGAAGAAACCGCCGTCGTCGATTCAGGATGAAGGTGTTTCGACGTGCACCGATGGGGCGTGTTCCAGCCGGTGGGCTCGCTGGTCGATATACATTTTAAGTGCGATCATCACGATGAGGGCCAGGGGCGGGGCTCCGATCACTTTAGCGATGCCGCCGCCGATCAGGATCGTGAGGTGCATCACCACGATGCGTTTGTAGGGCTGGAAGAAAAGTCGATTCCGGTCGGCGGTTTTGTATTCTCCGCCGCGAATGAAGTTGCGCCTAAAAGAGACCCCGTGGCTGAGGAAAAGATGGAAAGCCGCCAGCGCGATCCCTCCCCATCCGGCTTCCGGAGTCCCGAAGAGGGCCAGCACGAAGACGCCGTGTACGGCCGTAAACATTCCATAGTGGAAGATGAAAAACAGAATCTCGCCGAATTTGCCGGTGGCGGGGGAGATCTTGTGGATGGAAGCCCGGCCCCCGGGTCGGCTCGTTCCTTCGGCCTTCCGGAGCTTCAGCACATTGAAAAATCCGATGACGATGTTTTCCGACCAGTACAGCAGCATGACCCCGGCGATGTCCCAACTGAAAAACAGGACTCCGATCAAAGGGAAAAGGTTGAACAGAAGCAGGGACACGGTCGAGTGTTTGAGTGAAGCCGGCATCGCTTTGAAGGGGACGCCGGCGCGGGCGCCTCGGTCTTTCATCGGTTGCATGGAGATCGATCCTTTACCCGCTTATATCACAGGTTGTCCCCATATTCAAACCGGCTGACGCGTATCGGAAAGAGAAGCGTTAAACAATTTTTTCCTGAAGTATGGTGTACGAATATTTCCCGCAGACGAGCTGTTGGTAGAAGGACCGGAAATCGCTTTCTTTGTCGACTGGAACCCGCAGGCGGATCTCGGCGTTTTCCTTGAAATCTTTGCGGATGATTTCATAGCCTTCCCGGTCGGCAAGGTTTTCAAACGGCGTCAGCGCCGCGTAGGGGACCACCGCGGAGATCTCCTTGACGTGCCGGATAGGAGCGGTTCCGGATTTTTCCAGGACCTGCTGAGCGGCTTCCCGGTAGGCGCGGACCAGCCCGCCGGCTCCCAGCTTGGTGCCTCCGTAATAGCGGGTCACGATGATCAGCGTGTTGGTCAGCCGGTTTTGTTCCAGGACGCTCAGGATCGGAGGGCCGGCGGTTCCGTGGGGTTCGCCGTCGTCCTGGGCGCGGGAAATCTCACCCGAAGGCCCGACCCGAAACGCCCAGCAGTGATGCGTGGCGTCCGGATAGGTTTCACGGATACGCTTGACGACGGCCAGCGCCGTCTCCTTATCGGGGCACTTGAAACCGCGCGCGATGAATTTCGAGCGTTTGATCTTGATCGAAATCTCCGATTCCCTGGAGATGGAGAGGAAAGGTTCCATGATTCGATGATAGAAGATCCCGCATCAAAGTCAAGTCCGGCATGCAAATGGATACGACCGCTTCGGATGAAAAGCAGGCGCATCAAGATAGATGGGCCGGCTGCCGCGGGAATGCCGGCCCGGATCTTTCGATAAAGACATGGAGGTCTCGTTATGCCCCGGGCGATTTCCGTCAGGATCGGCTTTTCTGTTGGTTACCGAAATGGAGAACCCTTCCGGCCCCGATCTCGACGTAGTCATCCCCGTATGCCTGCTTGAACATTTGAATGGCGGCGTCTCCCGTGCAGTGGGTGGCGCCGCATTTGCGGACGCCTAATTTTTTAAAATCACGGATGATTGCAGCAACCTGCTCTTCGGAATGTCCCATAAGGTGAAAGCCGCCGAAAACCAGATAGATGTCCCGGTTGAGAACCTGCTTGGCTTTTTTCAGAATATTCACGATGCCCTGATGGGAACAGCCGGTGACGATGATCAAGCCCTTGGACGTGTTTACGATCAATGACTGTTCCTTGATGCGGTCGCCCATCTGTCCGGTCAGGTAGACGTGTTCGCAAACCGCCGTCGGCTCATTGATCGGAACCGCTTCCCCGGATGCGCTTTCGACGCCGCGAACGAAATCATAGGGAAATTGATAGGGGATATAGATCGGCGCATGCCGGTTAACCTTGAAAAAAACGGGAAGTCCGTTGACATGATCCCAGTGATCATGTGAGATTACGACCGCATCCGCGTCGTCCAGATCGATGTTGAGGGTGCCGACGTTTTGCTGAAAAGTTTCGGCGTTTCCTCCGGTATCGAAGAGGATGGTCTTTTCGGTGCCTTCGATGAAGCAGGAGAATCCCCATTCTCCTTTCAACCCTTCGACGGCGACGGTGTTGTCGTAGATCACCGTCATTTTGATCGGGCCGGTTTCGCCCTGGCCGACGGAGTAGGGGATTTTGCCTCGCTTTATGGAGGGAGAGGGCGATGTGCCGGGAACGGCCCCGCGGTCTCGAAGCATTTGTGCGCATGCGTCATGTCCGTTTTTTACGGCATAATCCAGAGGCGTACGACCCGCGGCGTTCTTGGCATTGATATCGGCTTTTTCCGCCAGCAGCGCATCGACCGCTTTCCGGTCGCCGTGCCAGGCGGCGCCGTGGAGAGGCGTATCCTGGTGTTCGTCGGCAGCGGAAACATCGGCACCGGCGGCGGCGAGCGCATCGACGCTGTCTCCGATTCCGTGATAAGCGGCGGTGTGAAGCGGTGTATGTCCCTCCATGTTTCGCACGGAAAGATCCGCTCCGGCTTTGATGAGGGCTTTCACCAGAGGGGAAGTGCCGTTGAGACACGCATAATGCAGGATCGCCAGACCTGTAGAATCTTTTTTATCGAGATCCACTCCTTCACCGATGAGAAATCGAATGACTTCCGGATGATTTCCCCAGATGGCGTAGAGCAGGGGGCCGCGCTCGAATCTGTTATACACATCGACGCGGGCGCCTTTTGCAATCAGGAGCTTGCAGAGGGAAAGGCTTCCGCTGCGCGCACAGAAGAAAAGGGGGGTTCTCCCGTTGGCCTCACGCGCGCCGGGATCCGCCCCTTTATCCAAAAGGATTTCGGCGCATGTTTCATGTCCGGAAGCGCAGGCGAAATGAAGCGGCGTCATGCCGTTATCGTCTTTACGGTTAGCCGAGGCGCCGTTCTTGATCAGCAGGGAGATGATCTCTTGATGTCCACGCCCCGCCGCATTGTGGAGAGCGGTGCTGTTTTCGTTATCCCCGGCATCGATTTCCGCCCCTTTTTCCAGCAGAAATGACGCGATGGCGGTTTGGCCGTGAACCGATGCCAGATGAAGCGGGGTCAGATTATCGGTGTTTCTGGATTCCAGAAGCGTTGGTTCGGCGTCCAGCATGGAGCAAACCGCCTCGAGATCGCCCCGGATCACGGCTTGATGAATATCTCCCGGCGGGGATGAAACGGCCGGTAAGCTGAATGCGAATATCAAACATGCGATCATTTTAAAAGATTTCATTTATTTCTCCTGTATATTTCATACGTGTGTTCGATTGAAGAAGGGGAATGGTATCCATGAATAGCAAATGGGATCAATCGAAAACCTTCCGCCTCGGATGCCCTTCAATCGATATATTCTCTTAATTCTTTTCATTACTCATACCGCAGCGCATCCACGGGATTGGAAGCGGCCGTGCGTACGGATTGATAACTGACGGTCATGACGGCGATCAGAAGCGCCCCGAGTCCCGAGAGGACAAATAATTCCCAGCCCGGTTGGATTTTGTACGCGAATCCCTGAAGCCATCTCTGACCGATGAAATAGGCGATCGGCCAGGCCAGCAGGTTGGCCGCCAGTACCCATTTGCTGAATTCCCTGGACAGCAGCACTACCATCTCGCCCACCGATGCCCCCAGGACTTTACGGATGCCGATCTCCTTGGTGCGTTTCTGAGCGATGAAAGAGGCCAACCCGAACAAACCGAGACAGGCGATGAATATGGCCAATCCGGTAAAAACCCTGAAGATCCGCCCGATGCGTTCTTCCGCCCGGTACTGGAGGTCGAAGATCGCATCCACGAAGTGATATTCGAACAGGTCGCCGGGAAAAAATTTCAGATAGGTATCCTTAAGGTAGGCGATGGTCTCCGGCAGGTCGTTCGTATCCACGGTGAGGGTGACGGCACGAAAAAGATCCGGAACCACCCGCATCATCATGGGTTCGATCTTTCTCTGCAGTCCCCACCAGTGATAATCTTTTACGACGCCGATGATGGGATTTTTTTCATCCCCGAGTTCCTTGCCCAGGGCTTCCTCGGGGGAAGCCCAGCCGAATGCCTTGACGCCGGCTTCGTTGATGATAACGGCCTGATAGGTGTCCGATTCGATCTTTTTGTTGAAGGGACGGCCGGCCGCCATTTCAAGCCCGTAGACTTTCGTGAAATCGTGGTCGCAGCGGAGGCTGCGGAAAGCCTGACCGAGGGTGTCTTCTTTTCCGGTAGGATAAATCCAGGTGCGGTTGATCATGCTGCCCGGAATACCGGAAGCGGCGGTGGCGTTTATCACGGATGGATGCCGGAGATATTCACTTTTAATCACCTCATAATTTTCCGTCATCATCCTCCAGCCTTTGGTCTGGATCACGAGTTTCTGTTGCTTATCGAATCCCAAGGGTTGCTTTTTCATGTATTTGATCTGGGTGTAGATGATGAGCGAGCTGATAACCAGGGCGATGGAGATGGTGAACTGGCCGACGACCAGGAGCCTTCGCATGAGAGCGCCGCCTGCACCTGATCTTGATTTCCCTTTTAAAACCGCGATCGGCCTGAAAGCCGAGAGGATGAAAGCGGGATAGCTGCCGGCCGCGATCCCTACGACGAGCAGGAGTCCGAGCATGCCGGCGAGGATGACCGGCTGCCGGAGATCGCTGTTGCTGAATTGGGTTTGGGCCAATCGGTTGAAGAATGGCAGCCCGAGTTGAACCAGCACAACCGCCAGGATCAGGGAGATCAGGGCGACCATTAGGGATTCAATGATAAACTGTCGGGCTATCTGATGACGTCGGGCGCCCACGACTTTACGGATCCCGACTTCAATGGAGCGGCCGGCCGACCGGGCCGTCGCCAGATTCATGAAATTCATGCAGGCGATCAGCAGGATGAGAGCGGCTACGGCCGAAAAGATATAGACCAGGACCATGTGTGGCGAAGGAACGATCTCCCCATGGACAAGCGAGGTCCGGTGAGTGTCTTTTATGCTCAACAGCATGTTGCGGTAATCCTGGCCCATTTCATCCAGCTTTTCGGCGCAATACTCACGGGGAAGATCGCTGATCAAAGCTTCGAATTGTGTGGCATCGACTTCAGGTCTCAGTTTTATGAGACAGAATGTCGCGGCCATCCCGGGCGACCAGCTCTGCCAGTGTTCCTCTTCCGCGATCGTCGCCCAGGACATGATGATCTGATGACGGAAGTCCGAATTGAGCGGAGGATCCCGGACGATTCCGGTTATCTCGAATGCGTCGTCACCGATCTGAATGGATTCGCCCATCGGATCGGTGTCGGCGAAATACTTTTTGGCCATTGCTTCCGACAGGACCGCCGTATAGGGTCTTTTCAGGGCGGAGCCGGGATCTCCCCTGAGGAAAGGAATCGACAGCACCTCGATCACCCCGGGATCCGCATGCCAGAGAGATTGTTCATTGAAAACCTTCTCCTGATTCTTAACCTGAACGATCCAGCCGCCGTTGATCGCCGCGGCGGCCTCCACTTGCGGAAAGCGCTCCTTGAGCGTAGGCGCCATCAGCGGGAAATTCCCTCGCGTCATTTCGATGCCGTTCTGTGATTGTCGGTGCTGACCCACGAGGTAGATCCTGTCCACATCCGGATGGTGGTTGTCGAAACTGAGCTCGAATCGGACATACATCATGATGAAGAGGCAGCAGGCGATCCCCACCGCGAGACCGATGATGTTGATGAAAGAATAACCTTTTTGCAGTTTGAGCTTCCGGAGCGCGAGCTTGAGATAATTCCATGGCAGCGCTGAAGCTATTCCCGGTCTGCCGGAGCGGAGGTTGCTTTTATAAAATTCATATCCAAGGCTTCGGGTTTCTCCAATGTCGAAGACGGCTTTTTCGAAAGCCTCCTGTTGAGAAAGGCCTTCCGCCGTAAGCCTTTCCGTCTCATCCCGGAGGTGAGACTCCAACTCAGCGATCTGACCGTCCTCAATCCTTTCACTTCGCTGTAATTTCTTTCGCCATTGCCGAATGACTTTTTCCAGATCAAACATCTTTTTTTCTCCCGTTTGCCGATTTGTCATGGTGCCGATTTATTGCATGAAACGATTATTCATAACGAAGCGAATCCACGGGATTCGCCAGGGCGGTTCGCAGCGATTGATAGCTGACGGTGATGACGGCGATCGCCAGGGATGCCGCGGCCGACAGCATGAAAATCTTGATATCCAGATCGATTCGATATGCGAACCTTTGCAGCCAGGCGAACATGATCCAATAAGCCGCCGGCCAGGCGATGAGGTTGGCCAGCAGCACCCATTTGGCGAACTCCTTGGAAAACGAAAAAATGATGCCGGAAGCGCTGGCTCCCAGAATCTTGCGGATGCCGATTTCTTTCGTGCGCCGCTCGGCGGAAAAAGAAGCCAGTCCGAACAGCCCGAGGCAGGCGATCAATACGGCCAGTCCGCTGAAATATTGGAATATCCTGCCGATGTGATGTTCGGTCTCATATTGGGCGGCGATGGACTCGTCCAGGAAGCGGTATTGAAAAGGGTAGCCGGGGACGAATTTATCCCATTTTTCTTTTAGAAAACCGATGACCTTGTTTTCAGCGCCCCGATATTTGACGCAAACGAAGAAACCTCCGGGACTGTATGTGATGACCTTGGGCTCGATCTTCCGGTGGAGAGAGCCGCCGTGATAATCTTTGATGACGCCGATGATCGTGCCGGACGCTTCGCGATAGGTTAACTTTTTGCCCAGGGGATTGTCCAATCCCATGGCTTTGACCGCGGTTTCGTTGATGATGTAGTTTTCCGTGTCCGTAGGGAATTTCGGGGAGAAGAACCGCCCCTCCGCCATGCTCATTCCGAAAGTATCGAGATAATCATAATCGACCGCTTCGTTGAAAAACATGACTTCGACTGCGGGATCTTTTCCTTCCCAGGTGACTTCGGTATTTCCATCGTGACCCGGTCCGGGAGGAAAGGCCCGGCAGACATTGAGGATATTAGGATTCTGAAGCAGCTCGCCGCGGGAGGCGGGATAATTTTCGTCGTACTGTCCGTAGGAAGCGAATGTCATGATGTTATCTTTGTCGTACCCGAGATCTTTGTTTTGAATGAAGCGAAGCTGACTGTGGATGACGACGGTTCCGATGATCAAAACCACGGTGAAGGTGAATTGGCTGACGACCAGGACTTTCCTGAGAGCGCCTCCGCGGCCGGTATCGTATCGAACCGAAGGTCTCAGCACCTTGACCGGCTGAAATGAAGAGAGGAAGAGAGCGGGGTAGCTTCCGGACACGATCCCGGTAACGAGGGCCACGGCAAGCAGTCCGAGGATTATTTCCGGCCCGGCGGTCAGGTCCAGGGATAGGGATTTTCCGGATAGAAGATTGAATGCCGGCAGCAGGAATTCCGCCAGCAGAACCGCCAGAATCAGGGACAGGAACGCCAGAACCAGGGATTCGCCGAAGAACTGCTGGATGAGGTCGGATCTATCGGCGCCGGAGACTTTGCGCATCCCGACCTCCCGAACCCGGGTCCCGGCCCGGGCGGTGGAAAGGTTCATGAAATTGATACAGGCCAGCAGGAGGATACAGGCCGCGATCACGGAAAAGATCCGGACATAATCGATATTTCCGGGATTGGGATATACCACCATCCATGAGTTCATTCCCGCCGAGTGCAGGTGAATATCTTTCAAAGGCTGAAGAAAAAGCTTGAGGTTCGCTTCGCTGTCGTAGTTCTTGACGATATCCAGAATCTTTTTGCCGAGTTCGGATATGCGCGTGTTTTCATGCACGAGAATATAGGTGGCGAATTGGTCGTACTTCCAGCTGTCGAGCCGGGATGAACGCCAATCGGTCATGTTGACGGCGGGAAAAGCATAATCGAATTGGAGGTGGGAATTATGGGGAGGATCTTCGATCACTCCGGTGACGGTCATGTCGCTGTCGGATATCTGCATGGTTTTTCCCAACGGCTCTTCATCACCGAAGCATTTTGCCGCCAGGGTTTTTGTCAGTACGATGGAGTGGCGTTCCAGTAAAGCGGTTTTCGGATCGCCTTTGATAAAAGGGAACGGAAACACCTCGAAGAAAGAGGGATCGACCGCGGCCAAGCGTTCTTCCATGAAATTTATATCCCCGTAATGCAGAAACCAGCCCGTCCACCCCGACTGCACCCGTGTATACCGGCGTATCTCCGGGAAAATTTCCTTCAATGTCGGGCCGATGGGAGCGGGGGAGCCTGCGGAGGCGTCGATCCTTCCTCCCGTATGATTTTCCGATGTGATTCTGAATATATGCCGGCTGTTGGCGTGAAAACGGTCGTAACTGAGTTCGTCGCGCACCCACAGAAGAATGAGCAGGCAGATCGCCATACCGATTGCCAGACCGGCGATATTGATAGCGGAGTATCCTTTATGCCGTTTGAGTTTTCGCACGGTGGTTTTAAAATAATTGGAAGCCAGGGAGGGAATCCAGCGGGACGGTTTCCAGGGAGGGCGTCCGCTCCATCTCCGGGTGGAGGTTTTATAGCATTCGGCTCCGATATGGTCGGGGAAGCCGATCGTTTGAACCGCCTGTCCAAAAGCTTCCCGAAGAGATTTTCCCGCCTCCGAGAGCCGGTCGATTTCATCAAGGAGATGAGATTCCAGCTCGGCGAGGGTTCCGTCCTCAAGAGATTCGTTCGAGGCCATGTTCTTGCGCCATGACCGAACAGCTTTATCCAGATCGAACATCATTGACTCCTTTCTCTTATTCGAATACGGATTGAGGGTGCCACAACTTGGAGAGGGCTTCGTGTACGCTCATCCACTGCTTCATGTCCGCCTGCAGTTCAAGGCGGCCCGCCTCGGTGATGCAATAGTATTTTCTCCGGCGGCCTTCTTCGGAGACTTTCCACTGCGACACGATGAGGTCGTCCTTTTCCAGGCGGTGGAGGACGGGATAGAGCATGCCGTCGCTCCAGTCGAGCTTTCCGCCTGAAATCCGTTTGACGCTTTGGATGATCTGGTAGCCGTAATTCTCTCCGCCGAGAAGGATCGAGAGAATCATCGGTTTGGTCGAGGCGGCGATGAGCGCTTTTGATATCATTTTACCCTCCGTTTTTGTTTCCCGGCTTTTTATTCGGGAGAAGCATGATTCTTTCGCATGAATACATAGCAATACAAGGTATGCCAAAACCGTGCCAGAATGTTTTTCAGGTTATGATCGGGATCCCGATTACGGGAAGTTCAAAAAATGTTCGGAGAAGCGACAGGATGTGTCCGTTTTCGGGCAGTGGTTGAAATAGAATCATGTCAATTCTTGTGGGGGGTAAAGCGGCAGGGTGGAAAAAAAACAGGGCATAATTCGGAGTTAGGGCTGTTTTGAGGTTAAATATCAGCAAATGTGTTGACGAGGCAGGGATCTTTTTGCACACTATGCCGTTAAAAAGGAGCATGACAAAATGAGAAGATGGAAAACGATCCGGATATTGTCGATAGCGGTGTTGATCTCCACGCTGGGTTTCGCTTCGGAACCGAATGCCGAGGAGAAGCCGTCCATCAAGCTGCGGCTGCTGCTGCAGCCCTGGATGCAGTTGGTCGAGAACGGCGCTCCGAATGGGGACGCATGGGGAGCCGAGGCTTACCTGCGGCGGGCCCGGATCCTTCTTTCCGGCAAGGTCAATGATCGGATTTCCTTTTTCGTCGAAACCGACATGCCCAATTGGGGGAAAGAAGGTGACTGGACGCAGGCGTTCTTCATTCAGGACGCCTATGTCGATTTCAACCTCGTCAGAGACTCAAGTTTCATCGACAGCCTCGATCTGGCTTTCGGCATGATCCTGCTGCCGTTTTCCCACCACAACCGGCAGAGCGCCGCCTCATTGAACACGCTGGACTATCATTCGGTTCTCATCCGGTTTCCCACGGGATCGCACAAGGTGTGGCGGGACTCCGGATTCGAGCTCCGGGGGTTGTTTCTGAATAAGCGTCTCGATGTCCGGGCGGGGATTTTCAATGGCGTGCGCGGAAAGAAAAGCTGCTCTTCCCCTTTGAATCCTCGTGACCTTCCGCGGTTTACGGGACGCATGCAGGTAAATCTATTTGATCCGGAAGAAGGATTTTTTTATGGCGGGAATCATCTGGGAGCCGCGAAAATCGTTTCCCTCGGGATCGGATTCGATGCGCAGAAAAAGGCTCTTTATGCGGGATCGTTTTCCGCAGAGGCGGCGGTCGATTACAGTGCCGTGACCACGGATCTGATCATCGATTTTCCATTGAACCGGGATATGAGCGCGATCTTTCAAGGCAATTATTTCCATTATAACCGTGGAACCGACCTGCAGTACAGCGGATCGGAGGTTTCCATGACCGGTGATGCATACGGTTTGGAAGCGGGATTCCGGTTCAAGTCCTGGGGGCCCGTGATCTCATATGAGAAATTCTCGCCCGAATATGCCTCGGCCCGGGCGCGTGCGTACGCGGAAAACCTGCGTGTCGGTATGAACACTTGGCTTCAAGGGCATTCCGTCAATATCAAAATGGAATACGCAAGGCTTAAAACCCGCGATATCCGGGATAAGATCCGGAGCCGCGGCGTGCTCACCCTTCAGACTCAACTGCTTTTTTAAAACACCGGACAAAATAGGATGTTATCGTAAAAAAGCGCAAGCGGTGCTTCGCTCCTTTACCCATTCGATTTTGTCATTGCCTCCGCTTATTCGTAACGCAGGCTGTTTACCGGATCGGAAGCCGCGGCCTTGATGGTCTGAAACGATACGGTTATTAGTGCCACGATGAAGGCGGTGGCCGCCGCGATGAAAAACGATGCAATATCCAGGGAGGTATGGTAAGCAAAATTCCGCAGCCAGCGTTGCATGGCGAAGTAAGCCAACGGCCAGGCGATGAGATTTGCGATGAATATCCACTTGGAAAAGGCCGCGGTGAACATGAGAACGATACGGCCGGACGTGGCGCCCAGGATCTTCCGGATCCCGATTTCCTTGCTCCGCTGTTCGGTCATAAAAGCGGCCAGTCCGAATAACCCGAGACAGCAGATCGCGATCGCCAGCACCGTAAAAACGATGAACATCCGTCCCAAGCGGATTTCATTCCGGTACATCGCCGCAACGTTTTCATTCCGAAAACGGTAGTCGAACGGGAAATGGGGGATGAAACGCTTCCAGGCCGTGCCGAGGGTTGCGATGCCTTGGGGAATACGGTCCCCCTTGATTTTTATGAGAAGATACCGGCATTCCCGCGGACGTACCTGAAGCACAAGGGGATTTATCTTATGGTGCAGGGAATCGAAGTGATAATCTTTAACGATGCCGATAATGGTGCCGCGCCGATCCCCCATGGCGAATTCCTTGTCAAGCGGAGATTCCCATTCCAGCAGTTTCGCCGCCTGCTCATTGAGGATGAAGGCTCGGGTGGCGTCGGTGGGGCGCTCTCGTGAAAAATCCCGGCCGCTTTTCAATTCAAGCCCCATGGTTTCCAGGTAATCGAAATTAACGAACAGGGCGGACAGAGATTGATTCGCTTCAAGATTTTTTCCCTGCCAGTCGACATTTTCCGAAGTCATGGGAGTCGCGTGTATGAGCTGACTCACCGCGGAAACCGAGAGGATTTCAGGATGCCGCAGGAGTTCCTGTTTGAAGGAAGCGAAGTGCCGGATCATTCCGCCGCGGGATTGTATGGCGACCACGGGATTCCGGGCATCATTCATCTGGCGCGTTCGGATGTATCGAAGCTGATTGAAAACGGTCAGCGTGCAGATCAACAGCCCGACGGCCAGAACGAATTGAAAAACGACCAGACCGTTTCTTATACGCAGCGAGCGTCCCGGCATTCGGGGACCAAGCCGCTTGAGAACATGAATGGGGCTGAATGATGCAAGGAATAAAGCCGGGTATGCGCCTGCCAGAAATCCGGTGATCACGATGAGGATGACGGAACCCAATATCAAGTCGGGATTCCAGCTGTGAAAATTCAGATGTTTTCCCGTGAACCGGTTGAAGGCCGGGAGGCTCAGCTCTATCAGAAGCAGCGCGGCCAAGGAAGCCGACAAGGTTAGAACAAAGGTTTCACAGAAGAACTGCCGGATAAGGTCCCTGCGGTCTCCCCCCAGAACCTTTCGGATCCCGACTTCCATCGCCCGGTTCATGGAACGAGCGGTGGTGAGGTTGATGAAGTTTATGCAGGCCAGCAGCAGGATAAAGATTGCGATCAGGGACATGATGGATATATACCGGAAATTTCCGAGGACCGCATGGATGTCCCAGGCGAAATGTGAATGGAGGTGGATGCGGGTGAGCGACTGCAGCAGGAGCCGATCCCGGGAATCCGCATCGATGGTTTTCAAGTAGCCGCTGATTTTTTCGGTCAAAGCGTCGGTGTCGGTACCGGGTTGAAGCTGGATATAAGTGGAATGCGGATAGGCTTCCCAATCAGTCAGGTCCGTGCCCCATTTTTCCAGAAGCGAAAGGGGGACCAGAAAGTCGAAGTCCAGGTGAGAATTTTCGGGTACGTTTTCGATGATCCCGGTGACGGTGAGGTCGCAAATATTTTCCAGCCGTACATTTTTTCCGATGGGGTCCTCGTTCTTGAAGTATTTGGAAGCGGTCTCTTCCGTCATGATAATGGAAAATATTCCTGAAAGCGCCGTCTCGGGATCACCTGACAGGAAAGGGAATGAAAAGATCGAGAAAAATTCAGGATCGACGTAGCCCCCCCCGCTTTCATAAAAACCGTGTTCCCCGTAGGCAAGAGAAACATCCCCCACGAATCGAGTGTAACGGCTGAACCGGAGTACTTCAGGAAAATCGGACATGAGAGCGGGGCCCAAGGGCGGCGGTGTCAGTGCGCGGATCTCATGATGGTCGGTGAAGTTCTGCTCCTGGAGCACCCGGTGGATATCTCCGGCGTGGGCATGAAAGCGGTCGAAGCTGAGTTCATCCTGAATCCACAGCATGATGAGGAGACAGCACGTTATTCCCAGGGCCAACCCCACGGTCGTGATTCCCGTGTATATTTTATGACGCTTTATGTTTCTCAAGGAGGTTTTCAAATAATTATGGATCATAAAAGCTCCCTTTTATTAAAATGGCTTTCCGGGCGCCGTTCCTTGACCCGTCACCTGCCGGTGGACGGAGGATCCGCCATGAAAGCGATAGAAGGACTTAATAGCAAAGAATATGCCAAAATTAAATGATCCCTGGAAAAGATTTTATCAACTCGATCTCCCCTGGGAGTTTGGAGGAGCTTCGCGTGTTACCGACTGAAGTGTCCGCTCTGGGACGTGAGATGTACAGAACCGTACGGGATAGCGATCGGGGGTGAGTCCTCAAAAGGAGAAGAGACGTTCAACCGTTGTGAAGGGAATCGTTCATATGGTGCTCCCGCCTTCAGCTTTTTGCGGTGTCTTCTCCCCGTTGACGGAAATTCCGAGACGACTCCGGTGATTAGGGGATGGCCGGATATTTTTGCAGCAGCCCTTCTTCACGAATACAGCGTTCGATGTCCTCGATCGTAAGCGGGAGAAAATCCGAAACCACCTCCACTTTGTCCCGGGTCACCACGAAAAGATCTTCGGCGCGGATATAGATATGTTCTTCTGGAACGCGGAGGGCGGGCTCTATGGTGTAGACCATTCCGGGCCGCAGCGGGCCGGTGTCGCGGCCGACGTCATGCGTGGACATTCCCACCCAGTGTCCGAGTCGTGTCGACGGATTCGTGGTGGAATACTTATAATTTGCGACGAAATCGCGGCAGGCGTTTTCGTATATTTTCTTGGAAAAAGTCGAACGGGTCAAGATCGCTTCCATTTCGACGACGGCGTTCCGTTTGATGGCCGAAGCCTTGACCCCGGGGCGCATGGCTTTGATGATGGCCTGGTAGCAGCCGGCATAAAAACCGTAGAGTTCGCGCTGCCAGCCTTCGAACTTGCCGTTGGCCGGCCAGGTACGGGTAAGGTCGCTCATGTAATACTCGTAATCCGGAGCGTAGTCGAGCAAAAACAGATCTCCGTCCTCGAGCTTGCGTTTGCCTCGATGATAATGGGGGAACTCGCAGTTGGGGCCGCAGGCGGCGAGAGCGTAGTAGGCGTCTCCCTGTGCGCCGTTTCGCCGGTGAATATACTGGGCCAGTGCGGCGAGCTCGTATTCATAAACACCCGGTTCGGTGGAGCGCATGCATTCCGCGATGGCTTCCCCGGCCAGCCGGGTTGATCTTTTGATGAGCGCGATCTCGCGTGGGCTTTTGATCACCCGCAGGTCATCCAGGATGGGAGAAAGGTCTTTTATCGAATATTTCGGGAAACGCTGTCGGAGAAGCTGAATGAAACGGCCTTCGCGTGAAGGCCGTCCGTCCCAGGGATCGGAAGCGTTGTCGCCGATCGATATGCTGGCCAGGTCCCGGCTGACGGCCATGCCTTCGGCCGGAAACAAGGAGGTGAAGAGGGTTTCGGTTCCTCCGCGGTAGGAAAGCCGGGCCAGATGTTCACCCAGAAATTCCGTGCCGTGGACCTCATCCACACCGGTCAGACGCTTGACTTCTTCCTTGCTTTCCGCCGTCAGGTGTTTCCCCTCACTGCGTTCGCGGCGTTCGTTTCGGTGAGGCAGGAAGATCGCCGTTGTTTTCGCGGCGCCGTTCAATACCAGGTAGGCATGCGGGACTTCGACTCCGCAGAGGTAGTAAAATTCGTTCGACTGCCGGAATTTCACATAACCGTAGGGGAATGCGGCTCCCTGGACTACGGCGATGGCCTCGGGGCCTATGGCTTCATAAACCGCGGCCCGGCGCTGCACGAATTCCTCGGCGGGAAAATGGGTTGTGAAATAGGGTATGTCCTGGGCGATGAGGCCGACGGTGCTCCAAGCGGCAAACAACAAGATACCACAAACAAAAAGCCGGGATTTGTCATGCATGATCGTCCTCCTTAAATGCTTTTTTCTTTTGACAGGGAAAAGATTCCAACCTTCCAGAGAGGGAAGTCTTTTGAAGCTCGATGAATATCCTCTGCTGTTTGCGGTGAGGCTGAGGATATTTTTGAGCTTCATTTTTAGGGAATTATTATGATATACAGTATATGAAATAGATGTCAAACGTGTTTCTTGATGCCGGTTAAGAAAACCGCCTGCCGCAGAGTCCGGGGGTTTCGGGCTGAGCGGTGATTTCCTGCGGCGGTTTTGAATAAAAATCAGGAAATGGCCGCCGCCGCGGCCGCCGGGAGGAAGTCGCTTTTCCTTCCACGGCAGAAAATTTTTCTGATCAAGCAGACCGATGGGTCTGTTTGGGGTTTGGAGGCCGACCGGCGGAATCGGATGATCCGGTTCCGGGGGGCCGCGGCGGCTTTACTTTCCTTCCCCGTCGATAGGAAGGGGACGGGAATAGAGGATCATGATGAAATCCACGAAAAGCTCGGACCGCCCGATGCGGCCGCGCGAAAAGAACCATGGAAAAGGAGCTGTCTATGAAAAAAAACTCTAGGGCTTTATGTCTGTTGATCGTGTGTATCACGGCCGCGGTTGCGATGTCGCCTTCCGCCGCAATCGGGCAGGCGCGGGAGACGTTGCTTCCCGAACAGGTTATCGAAGCGATCGTCCAGCAGGTGTCCGGAGACCGGGCGCTGGAACAGATTAGGAATATCAGCCAATTTCGTCGGACACCGGCGTCCCGGACATATCATCAAGCGGCGGAGTATGTGGCCTCCACGCTCCGGGGATTCGGTCTTGAAGACGTCCGGATCGAATCCTATCCCGCCGACGGGAAGGCGTTCTATAATATGTCACAGGCCGGTCTGGGATGGGATGGAGAGATGGGTGAACTCTGGCTGGTTGAACCGCATCGGGAACGGATCACCAGCTTTGCCGAGATTCCCGCGTCGCTCTGTCCGAAAAGCCAGGATACCAACGTCAGGGCTGAACTCGTTTATGCCGGCTCCGGAACCCGTCCGGAAGATTATGAGGGATTGGACGTTAGCGAAAAAGTGGTTTTAGGTACCGGTCATCCCGGAGCCATTCATAATCAGGCGGTATTCAAGCGGGGCGCTCTGGGGGTCATTTCCTGCTTGTCCGATCGGCCTCTTGATTACCCGGATGTCGTCAAGATCGCATCCATCCGTCCTTTCATCAGCGAGGATGGAAGAACCCCGACCTTCGGATTCACGGTATCCTACCGGCGCGGCGAACAGCTGCGGCGGATGCTGGAATCGGGAAAAAAACTGGTTGTCGAGGCCAAGGTCAAAGCCAAACTTTATGCGTCGCAATATGAAAACGTCATCGCGGTCCTTCCCGGAACCGATCTGGCGGCGGAAGAGATCGTGTTTACCGCTCACCTCTGCCACAACCGTGCCGGTTCCAATGACAATGCAAGCGGGAGCGCATCCCTGATCGAGATCGCCCGTTCCATCAAAAGCCTGGTGGATTCAGGGGAAATCCCGCCGCTTCGCCGCACCCTGCGTTTTATCTGGGTGCCGGAAACCATCGGAAGTTCCACCTTCGCCGCCACCCACCCCGAAATCATCGACCGCATGATTTGCGGAATCAATATGGACATGGTTTCGCAGTATCTCAACCGCAACAACGCCACTTACTTCTTTCTGCGAACCCCCGATTCTCTGCCGCACTATCTGAACGATGTGGTGGCGAATTTCGCCGATTTCGTGGGGGATACCAACAACGAGGGATTGGATTTCAGGTACGATCTTCCCGAAGCGATCGTATCCCCTACGGGAAGCCGGGATAATTTCCGCTACAAGATCGTTCCCTATGAAGGCGGAAGCGACCAGGTCGTATATAATGACGGGGCGATCCATGTTCCCATGGTCTTCTTTCTTGCCTGGCCCGACGCTTACTATCACTCGCATCAGGACAATCCCGACAAGTGCGATCCCACCACCCTGCGTCGGGGGGGCGTGATCGCCGCCGCTTCCGGTATTTTCGCCGCCGCCGCCTCCGCCTCCGAAGCGATCCCGCTGACGGGAGAAGTGATGTGGAGAAGTTTGGGACGCATAGCGGGTGACATGAAGAAAAGCCTGAATATGCTCAACAAGGGCGGGGAAAAGGATCTCGAAACGGCCCGCAAGGAAGCGGTCAACACCATCCGCCATGCATTTTTGAGAGAGATCGGGACGATCCGCTCCATCCGGGAAATCGATCCCGCCGATCCGGAGCTGTCTCTTCAGCTGTCTCAGGCCGAGCGGAGTCTCATGGCCCATCAGAAGAACTATCTCGAATCCATCGAAGGGCATTATGGGATGCTTTGTAAAATGTCGGGTCGAAAACCGAAAAAGATCCGGATCTCGCCCGCGGAAACCGCCGCCGGTAAACTCGTATATGAACGGAATCCCGAAATCAGGGGGCCTCTGGGAATGACATACCTCATGAACCGGTTGGGGGAAGGGGCGGATCTCAGTGGATTGAAACTCCTCCGGCATGATGACGGCGCCGGGTATGAGGTGCTTAATTTTGTCGATGGAAAGCGCTCCGTTCTGGATATCCGCAATGCCGTCAGCGCGGAATACGCACCGATACCGCTGGCGGATGTCGAGGCTTTTTTAAATCTACTTGAAAAAGGCGGGATCATCAGCCGGAAGTAGGTTCGGCTCGATCGCCGTTAAGACGGAAAAAAAAGGCCGGGAGAACATCATCGGTTCTCCCGGCCTTTTCTATTTCGATAACGTGATTCAGTAGCGCCAGCTGGTCAGATCGGCGCCGTCCGGATGGTTCTTGAGCATTCTTTGCACCATGATGGGTGCGTACATCTGCTGGTAGCGCAGCCGCGAAATGGCGTTGGGCTGATCATGATCGCCGTTCCAACAGTGTTCGGCCCGGTCGCCGTAATCCACGACACCGTCGTAATAGGGATCTTTCGTGCTTTCCAGAAAATCCTCGACCAGATAAACGGCGTTGTTGAGGTAATAGTTGTCCATGTCGCCGCAGTAGATGTGCACTTTGCCTTTCAGCTTAGGGCCCAGGGTTTCCCAGTCGCGCTCCATGATGTATCCCAGGTCGTAATTTTCGCGCCAGTAAGCCGCCACTTCGGGATCGATCTCCCCGGTCAGCTTATCCCAGATCGGTTTGGGATAGCCGTCTTCCCCCTGGGGGGAATAAACGGCGCTGTAGATGTCCCACTGGCCGCCGGACCGCCCCTTGGAGCCGAGGGCCAGTTCCTTGTGATTGATGTCCTCGTGCGTGCAGTTTAAATGGCCCAACCAGTTGCGCGTTCCGGGACGAGGCGTTTTCTTCCACTGGCTGTCCAGGTAATAGGCGTTTTTATGTTTGTAGAGATCGACGATGAAGAAAGCCCCGAAGGTGATGGAATCCGGGCAGGCCGCAAAGCAGCCGTTGAATTCGTCCGGATAAAACACCTGAGCGCCGAGGGCTTCCCAACCTCCGGTGGAGCCGCCGTATGTGAAGCGGGCCCATCCCTCGCCGATACCGCGGAATTTTTCCTCGATATGAGGAATCAGCTCCGTCATGATGGCGTCTCCCCAGGGACCCTGAGAAGCGGAATTAACGCCGTAGGAATCGTCATAATAGGGTGTGGCGTGCTGGATCATGATCAACAGCATGCGGGGCGTATCGGGAGCGGTCCAGTATTTGTAGAACTTGTACGCGTATTCCTGCTGGGTGATGTTGTAGCCCTCCCAGCTGAAGCGTCCGCTGTAAACAGGTTTCAGGTTCGGGTCCGGCGGTTTTTCGCGAAAGCCTGTGAAATCATAGGGGAAGTGACCGTGATTGATGACCAACGGGTAGCGGGCTTCAGGATGCTCGTCGAATCCGTGAGGAATCAGAATATGAGCGCCCAGATACATGGGGCGTCCCCAGAATTCCGTCAGCAGTTTGCTCTGGATCCTGACATGTTTGATGTATTCGGTCTCCGGCGGATCGGGGATCGGGGCGATCTCGTTTTCCAGGACGATCCGGATCCTTTCCGTGCTATCGGGATCGATCCTGATTTTTTGGGGCTCGCTGTAGAAATTGCCGGGAGCCCGATTCCATTTCTGGCCTTCACCCCTTTCCATGGGGAGCTTGACCGTGTGTCCCGTTGCCAGCTGACAAGTCTCGTAGCGGTGGAGAAGGCCTTGCACCCAGTATTCTCCTGCGGGAATATCGGCGATGCTTCTTACCGGATAGCCGAATACGCCGTGGTCGAAGACGGCTTCCGCCCCGGGCTGAAGGCCCTCCACGTCGACGCCGAACACCACTTGAGAGTTGGCGTTGTCGTTGATCTGGAAGCGGGGTTCGCGGCTGTCGTCTTTGGATATCAGCAGCAGCATGCGTCCGTCCAATGCTTCCGAACTGCGGTCGGTCGAAAATGAAATCCCGAATGTCAAATTACAGCGGGATTCCGTGGATTTCGGTCCCGTGCAGACCGCCGTGGACGCGATAACCGTCAGCAGCAGAGTGAAGCAGAGCCGTGTTTTGCCGCTCGTTGATTTTTTCATCCCTTTGTCCTCCTTTAGGTCGGCGGTCGTTATGACCGCCGCTTGCGTAATGCCTCCTCAATTTATCCCGATGTCATCCGCTTTAAGCGGCCGACATCCTATCATTATTCGAGTGAGACCCAATTAGCAAGTATTTTTTCCCTCAAATGGAAAAGAAGCGGTCCTGGAAATCGTCCGGAGGGAAAAGGGGATTCTTTTTCGGCCGTCCGGCCTTATTTACAGTAGAGGTGTTCCAGGAGCGCTATGATCTTCCGCGGCTGCAGATCGACATATTCGATCCCCAGTTCATAAACCTCTTCATCGTACAGACTGCGCAACCATTTCACTCTACCGTTGAGCCTTATGAACTTTCGGCTTTTATCAAGCGTCAGCTCGATTTTAACCAGAGTGCCCTCCGGGATCTTGTTCTCGGTGATTATTTTTACGCCTTCGAGAGAGAGGTCCTTGGTCAGAGCCAGAAAGGGTGAAGCGGCGGAAACATCCGCTTGATTGTCGACGATATGGACGGTCACCTTGTTTTCCTGCTGGATACGTTTCTGCCGGCGCTGTTCCGTCATCCTTCGCTCCCATGATAAAGAACGAACGATCCGGGTCTTTTAACTCAGATCGATCCGTTTATCACCCTTTGACAAAATCCTCCCCAAGGAGATTGAAAAAACATCTATTTTGCTGAACGAAAAAAGACTAACTCTTTTATGAGAAAAATGCAAGAGGGAGGTCGGCGGCCCCTGTGCGATGTGGAGATGTTTCACCCTTTCTTGGAACCAATCCGAAGAAAATCCGTAAATAATGATAGAGTCTATAGATAAGGAGGTTCGGTATGAGAACGAGTCGTCAATCAGAAACTCTCGGTTTTCTGTTCGTTGTGTGCGGCCTGTTTTTGCTTGCAAACGGAGTTGCGGCGCTGCAGCAGGATGCCGCCGCCGCAAAACGATACGCCGAGATAGCGGGGGATTATGAGTTTGTCATGGGAATGGATGTGATGACGGTCAGATTTTTTGTCGAGGATGGAAAACTGATGGGGAGCCCCCCCGGAGAAACTCCTGAGGAGATCGTTCCCGTCGAAGGCGAGGAGCTGGCGTTCACCGTGACGATCGCCGGAGGCGAGGAATACGACTTGACTTTTATCCGTGATGAAAACGGGAATCTCACCCAGTGCCTGATGGAATCACCCATGGGTGAGATCATGGGGGATAAGATCGGAGGGTGAGCTTTTCTTCCATATAGACCGGGACGCAAGTCCCATCAAATATTCATCCCATGGTTTTAGAGAACGTTGAGCTTCCCCGCCCAATGGTTTTTTCAGGCGGATGGTTGGGGGGGCGTCCTCCCATCGATAGCCTTCCGATCTCAAAATCGCCACATTTTCAGAGAGGGGAATTCGACATCGTTTCCACTTTCCGTTATCATCAGGTGGAGATCGACGGCACGGGCCGGATCTCTCTTATGACCTCACCGCTTCGCGGCACGTGAATTCTTCGGAATTTATCGCGGTCGTTTTCAGTGATTGAGTTTTTGACATTATTCCTGGGATGAGATTATAATCTTCTGTGCTTGAATCCGTATTCGTCGGATCAATCCTATCTCCAAGGAGGGATCATGCGTGTTTTTCGATTTCATTCCATTCTATTATCCTGTATTTTGATTGTCGTACTCTGTTTTACGGGCTGTTCTCAGGAACAAACCGTCCCGGCTGACCTGGTATTGCTGAACGGATCCGTTTACACCGTCGACGCCGAGAATCCTACGGCGAAAGCCCTGGCGGTAACGGGGAACTTGATAACGGCGGTCTGTCAAAGCCGCGAAGAAGCCGAGAAATATATCGGTGAGCAAACCCGGGTGATCGATCTTGAAGGGGGATTTGTTACCCCGGGCATTATCGACGGGCACATCCACTTCAATTCAGCCGGAGCTTTGATCAATGATGCCAATTTGATGACCGTATCGGATGAAGAGGGACTTAAGAAGGAAATCGGCCGCGTGGTAGCCCTGCTGGACGAGGGAGAATGGATCACGCGCGGGCTCTGGGGCGCCTATGAACAGTGGGCCTTGGGCGATGCCGGCGCTTCCAGGTCGCGGAAAAGGTCATCCTGGCGTCCGCACCGCGGGATGATCGACGAGTTGACACCGAATAATCCGGTTTTCATCTGCCGCTTCGATTCCAAGGAATGGTTGGCCAATACCGCCGCTCTTGAAGCTGCGGGGATGGATAAAGCCGCCATGAACGGAATGCTCATCGGTCGTGACAATCGGGCCTCCGGAATCATCCTCCGGCCTTCTCCGGCTTTCGAAAAAATGTCCAAGGCCATGAAGCCGAAATCTCATAAACGATTGTTGGATGAGAACCGCGCCGCGCTCAAGGCTCTTCGTGAAGCGGGGATCGTCGAAGTCCATGATATCGAGAAACCGGATCAGACGGAACGTTTCCTGGAACTACAGAAAAACGGCGAGCTGACCTGCCGGGTTTGGCTGCGGCCGGATCTTTCGCGCGGCGCCGAGCTTGGGGATCAGGGCTTCACCATGGGACTGCATCCCGGAACCAAACAGAAAGACATGTGGCTGCGTTACGGAGCCCTGAAGGGATACATCGACGGAATTATGGGGACGCACGGCGCGTTGTTTTACGAACCCTACAATGACCAGCCCGATAATTACGGTCACTGGCGCCTGCATACATCGGATGACCCCGCATTCAAAACCCGCAACATGGAGAAGATGTACGATCTCATCCAGGCGGGATTGGAAGCCGGATTCGTCCCCAACGTACATGCCATCGGAACGCGCGGCGTGGCCGAAATGCTGGATCTTTACGAACGCTTGAAAAATGAGGGAGTCGATCTTCGTGGATTCCGGGTTATTCATGCCCAGGTGATCCGGCCTGAGGATTTTCCTCGTTTCAAAGCGCTCAACGTGATCGCTGAAGTGAATCCATACCATATTTCGGATGACATGCGCTGGATGGAAGAGCGGATAGGAAGCGAACGCTGCAAAGGGGCGTATGCGTTTAAATCGCTTCTCGATAACGGCGCCATGCTGAGTTTCGGCTCGGATTGGCCGGGGACCAGCGCCGCCCTTTATCATATGCACCCGAAATATCTGATCTATGCGGCCGTGTCACGAAAAACATTGACGGGAACGCCGCCGGAAGGATGGTTTCCCGAGCAGCGCATCTCTGTTGCGGAAGCCATTAAAGCCTACACCATCAACAATGCGTTCGCCGCTTTTGAAGACGACATCCGAGGTTCGTTGGAAGTGGGCAAACTGGCGGATATTACGGTCTTCGACCGCAATCTGCTGGAGATTCCGGAAGCGGAAATCCTGAAGACCGAGGTCGATTACACCATTATCGACGGAAGGATCGTTTTTTCCCGAAAATAGCATGATTTCTCCGGCCGGGGATACGGAACGCCGTCCCTGAAAGCGGCGGAGACGATCTTACGCTGTGGGATGTTTTCAATCGGGAGTTTTTTACTTGATCCGGAGGCGGGGTGCCGCCTCCGACGGTCGGTGGTGATCTCAGCCTTGGAAGGCATGAAGCGGAACGGATTCCGAACTGAAGATCGGGGAAACGGTTGGATCTTCACAAACGGGACTTCCGCGTGCCCATCGTGAGGTGAGCCGCGGGGGGAGAAGGGAGAGCAGCCATGCGTGCCAAACATTATGTCTTCTTGACCGTCCTGGTTTTTATCGCAGCCTTGATCCTTATCTGGTTTACGGCGACTCCACACGGAGGCGCCACTGTCGGAGAACGATCCGAAGTCATCCCAACCTACCCCTTTTCGGATCCGGATCCGGTCCCCATTCTCACCCGCTCCGGATTGTGGGGGCGGGGAGCCCGACTCTATCCGTATTACTTTTTTGAAGGATACAGCCATACGGCCGAAAACCGGCGCTGGAAAGTCGTCCGAATCGAAAATCCTTATATCGAGGTTGCGGTGCTTCCTCAGGTAGGAGGGAAAGTCTGGGGCGCGGTTGAAAAATCCACAAAACGGGAATTTATTTATACCAATCACGTCCTGAAATTTCGGGAGATCGCCCTGAGAGGCCCCTGGACTTCGGGGGGGATCGAGTTTAATTTCGGGATCGTGGGACATACGCCGGCCGGGGCGACCCCGGTCGATTATATCTGGCGCCGCAATTCCGATGGAAGCGCCAGCTGCATCGTGGGAACGACCGACTGGCCTTCGAGAACACGCTGGAGCGTGGAGATTACCGTCCCGCCCGATAAGGCCTATTTTGAAACGCGTCCGTTCTGGGTGAATCCGTCTCCCTTTCACCAGTCCTACTACGCTTGGATGAACGCCGCCGTCCGGACGGGGGACGATCTGCAGTATGTTTTTCCCGGCCGCTTTCACATCGGGCATGATTTTTCCGTCCCGCTCAAGCCGTGGCCGGTCGATGCGTCGGGAAGGATCCTTTCCTGGTACCGCAATAACGATTTCGGATCGTCTAAAAGCTATTTTACCGTCGGTGAACACCAGGATTTTTTCGGGGGATACTGGCATGACGCGGCGTTCGGTTTCGGACATTGGGCGCACTACGACGATGTCCCCGGGCATAAGGTCTGGATCTGGAGCCTGGCCAGGGACGGCGCCATCTGGGAAGATCTGCTCACCGACGACGACGGGCAGTATTCCGAACCTCAGGCGGGCCGGTACTTGAACCAGAATGATCACGAGTTTTTCCCCCCATACGGAGCGGATCGGTGGAGCGAAATCTGGTTTCCCTATACCCGGATCGGTCCCATGACGGAAGCCTCCCGTTGGGGTGTGATGAATGCGGACCTTTCGGAGGATTCCGTTGACATCGGAATCTCAGCGCTGCAAAAAATCGATGAAGATTTGGTGATCAAAGCCGACGGGCGGGAAATCTTTCGGGAACGGATCGAACTGGATCCCATGGACGTGTTTGAAAAAACCATTCCTTTGAAGAAAGCCGCGCGGCGGATCGAGGCCGCCGTAGGTCGTGTCCTGAGTTATGACAGTAATCCCGAATCCGATGACATCCGGCGTCCGTTCCGCTTTCATGAATACGATGACGGCACACTGGAAAGTCTCTTTTTGCAGGCGGAGCGACTAGAAAAGCAGCGAAATCTCTATGCCGCTCTTGAAAAATATCGGGCCTGTCTGGAACTGGCGCCCGATCACCAGCGTGCTCTCTGCCGCGCGGCCGAACTCACCTGCCGCCGCGGGGAGTACGACGAGGCGCTGGCCTACGCCGGCCGGGCTCTCGAATACGTGATGTACGATCCGGAAGCCAACTATGTATACGGCGTGATCGCTTTCCATATGAACCGGAACCTGGAGGCCAAAGAGGCTCTCGGGTGGGCCGCCCGCTCACTGAAATACCGTTCGGGGGCCTACGGCCTCATCGCTCAAATCCACCTGAGGGAATCCAGACCCGAACTGGCCGGTGAATATGCGCTTCGGGCCTTGAATTATAATACGTTCAATATCAATGCCCTGCAGGTGGAAGCGGTCGCCCGGCGGCTGATGAATCAGCCTCAGGAAGCCCGGCGGGTTCTGGACCGTATCCTTGAGATCGAGCCCCTCAATCACTGGACGCGTTTTGAGCTTTATCTGTGGGATCCCGACAACCGCCGCCGGGATGATTTTCAGGGTATGATCCGGAATGAGATGCCTCATGAAAATTATCTGGAAATGGCCCTCTGGTATTACCGGTGCGGCCGGGATAACGAGTCCCTCCGGATGCTGGAGATGGCGCCGGAACACCCCATGATCTCGTACTGGAAAGCTTTTTTGAACCGGGAACGGGATCCCGCAGCGAGCCGGACCGATTTGATCCGGGCCCGTGAGTTTTCCCCCTACCTGGTATTCCCGTTTCGGGAAGAATCCTTGATGCCGCTGGAATGGGCGCTGGATCAGGATCCCGGAGACTGGAAGGCCGGATATTATATGGGCTTGATCCTTTGGGGCAAGGGGCGGGCGGCTGAAGCCGTCAGCGCGCTTGCCGCTTGCGGGGATCCTGATTTCGCACCCTTCTATCTTTCCCGAGCCGTCCTCAACCGGCAGAGCGATCCTGAAGGGATGCTCTCCGATCTGCAGCAAGCCCTCTACCTCGAACGTGACAGCTGGCGGCCGTGGCACTATCTGATCTCCGAATACCTGGAACGAAAAATGTCCGCCGATGGATTGGCTTTGGCCCGGGAAGCGGAAGCCCTGTTTCCCGGAAATGATACGATCGCGATCGACTTGGTGCGGTGCTTGATGGAGAGCGGGGATTTTCGGGAAGCGCTGGAGAAGCTGAAAATCATCCGCACGCTTCCCTTCGAAGGCGCTCGCGCCGTCCATGAGCTGTTTGTGGAGATCCAGGTTCGGCTGGCGATGACGGCGATGCGGGATAAAGAATGGGACGATGCGATCGCTTACCTGGAAGGCGCGGAAACATACCCGGAGAATCTGGGGAGCGGCAGGCCTTTTCATCCGGATCACAGATTTCAGGAATTTCTCCGGGCGCTCTGCCATGAAAAAAAAGGAGAAACGGAACGGGCTGAACGCTTGATGCGGGCGATCGTGGATTATACCGAAGAATACGGCGGCGAGCTGACCCGCCATCAGTACTTCGGCAGATTGGCCTTGAGGGAAATCGGAGAAGAGGAAAGGGCCCGGCTGCTGCCGGTGAAGGAGATGCCGGAGGATGCGGTCCTGGATGTGATCCGGCTTTTCAGCCGATAGCATCCGAATGGAACGGACTCGAAGGTTCAAAGAACCCGCCTCCGTGAAAAAGATGAGGGGAAAAGGCGGCGGGAGGAGGGAATGCTCCATGGGGAAAAAACAGCTGATGATCTCGATCATGTTGGTTTTGGGAACCGCGTCCGCTGCGATGTCCCAGGGGATTATTTACGGCACCGGGAATTGGGATGCCGACCGGTGGGGAAACCACCGGGTGGTGGTGGATGTGCCCTCTCCCGCTGATGCGGTATGGGTTCATATCCCCTGGAGGAGAAGGGATCTGCATCCGGAAAAAAAACACCTGGCTGTCGTGGATGCGGTCGGGGATGAAGAGATCTTCAATGTGTATCGGGTGGACATCCACAGAGAATACGGGGATCTGATCTTCCAGCCGCGTACGGCACCCGGCACGTATTACATCTATTATCTTCCCTATGAAATGTCCGGGCGCAAGAATTATCCCACCGTAGTCTATCCGGAACCTGTATCGCGGGCCGATCCCGACTGGCTCGAGCGCAATGCCCTGGGCGGCGGTCGCGCGGGGAAAATCGATCGGAACGATTGGCCGCAGGCCGGCGTAGAGGAGATCCAGTCCATCGATGCATTCAACAGCTTTGCGCCCATGGAGATTATTGCGACGCGGGAGGAAGTGAGATCGCTGCTCAAGGATCATCAGGACCCGGAATATCTTTTGTTCCCCGAAGATCGCCGGTATCCCATCCGGATGACGGCTGATCTGCCCTTGCGGTGGATCGAAAACAGCGTGTCGTCGGAATTTCATGGAACGGCCCGCCAAGGCGAGTTCTATGCCTTTCAAATAGGACTTTTCGCCGCTGGCAGGGCCGTCGAGGATCTTTCGGTTGAATTCACAGCCCTGGAAAACGAAGCCGGGATCGGGATCCCGGCTTCGGAGCTGCGTTGTTTCAATACCGGGGGGGTGGACTGGACGGGTCGGGCGTTCTCAAAAAAGGTCCCGGTCGAAAAAGGAAAGGTCCAGGCGCTTTGGTGCGGTGTCCAGGTCCCGGAGAACGCGGCTCCCGGAGGATATGACGGGACGGTTACGGTCCGGCCTCTCGGTTTGAAATCCCGATCCTTTATACTGCGGCTGAAAGTCGCGGGACCGGCGATCTCCGCCGCCGGAGATGATGAGCCCTGGCGGCATTCCCGTCTTCGCTGGCTGGACTCCATGATCGCTTTCGATGACAGTCTGGTGGCGCCGTTTACTCCGGTGGAAACGCGGGAGCGCGAGGTTTCTTGTCTGGGAAGATCGGTGAGTTTGGACGACACCGGATTTCCATCCCGGATCCGGAGTCGTTTTTCCCCGGAGATGACGACCCTCGGTTCCCAGGCGCGGGAGGTGTTGGCGGCGCCCATCAGACTTGTGGTTGATGGAGAAGATACCGCGCCCCAGGAGTGGGAAGGAAATGGAGTCCGCTTCGCCAAGCGGGAGAAAGGCGTCGCGGTTTGGGAATCCGAAAGCACGGCGGGGCCGCTGCGTATGATGTGCCGCGCCCGGATGGAGTTCGACGGTTTTGTAGGCTTCCGGATCACATTGACCACGGCAAAGGAAACGGCGGTGGAAGATATCCGTTTGGAGGTGCCGCTGCGGCGGGATGTTGCGCGCTATATGATGGGATTGGGTCGGAAGGGAGGCGTGAGGCCGAAGTCCTATCGATGGAGGTGGGATCCGAATAACAATCAGGATTCGGTCTGGATAGGGGATGTCAATGCCGGTCTCCAGTGTGCCTGGAAGGATGAAAACTATGCCCGGCCCCTGAATACGAATTTCTATTTGTCCAAGCCGTTGAACATGCCGCCTTCCTGGTATAATGAGGGCCGGGGGGTCGTCCGGTGCGAAGAGAAGGGGACGGATGTCTTTCAGATTACGGCGGCCTCGGGAGCCCGAAGGATCCTTCCGGGCGAGGAGCTTCATTTCAATTTTGAGCTTCTCCTGACGCCTTTTAAGCTTTTGGACACCCGCGGTCAGTGGAGTACGCGTTATTTCCATCGATTTCAGCCCGTGGGTGATATCGCCGCGCGGGGCGCCAACACCGTCAACGTCCATCACGCCACCGAGATCAATCCTTTCATCAATTACCCTTTTCTCCGTCCCGCGGAGATGAAGGAGTATGTGGACGAGGCCCATGCCCGCGACATGAAGGTCAAGATCTACTATACGGTTCGGGAACTGTCGAACCGGGCTCCGGAATTATTCGCCCTGCGCAGCCTGGGAGATGAGATTCTTTCTTATGGTCCCGGTGGAGGGTTCTCGTGGCTGCAGGAACATCTGGGCGGGGATTACATCGCCGCCTGGTTCGTCCCCCCCCTGAAAGATGCGGCGGTGATCAATTCGGGCGTATCCCGCTGGCATAACTATTATCTGGAGGGTTTGAATTGGTTGGTGAAGAACGTGGGGGTCGACGGCCTCTATATCGACGATGTGGCTTTCGACCGCACCACCATGAAGCGGGTACGGCGAATCCTGGACCGGAATCGTCCCGGGGCCTTGATCGACCTCCATTCCGCGAATCAGTTCAATGTCCGTGACGGCTTCGCCAACAGCGCCAACCTTTATCTGGAGCATTTCCCTTATCTCAACCGTTTGTGGTTCGGAGAATACTTCGATTATGACGCTCCCCCGGATTTCTGGATGGTGGAAGTGTCGGGCATCCCGTTCGGTTTGATGGGCGAGATGCTGCAGGACGGCGGTAACCCGTGGCGGGGGATGTTGTATGGGATGACGTCCCGTCTTCCCTGGGCCGGAGATCCCACGGCGCTCTGGGAAGTCTGGGACGGATTCGGGATGGACGATGCGGCCATGAAAGGATATTGGGCCTCTTCCTGCCCCGTTAAAACCGGAAGGGAGGATGTCCTCGCGACGGCTTATGTGAAATCCGATGCCGTTATGATCGCATTGGCGGGTTGGGCGCCGGAAGCCGTGAAATGCCGGCTTCAGATCGATTGGGAGGCTTTGGGCATGGATCCCGGATCCACGCGTCTCGTTGCGCCGGCCGTGCGTGATTTTCAGCCCGAGGCCGAGTTCTCTCCCTCGGATCCCATCCCCATCGCCCCTGGAAAAGGATGGCTTCTCATCCTCAGAAAACGGACCGGGGAGCCGGAGTGATCCGGTAATCCGTAAGGGCTGCGTTTTTCAAAGGAGGGATCCCTGTCCTTCTCAGGCAAACCATTTCTGTGTCTTCAGGCAGATCCTTACCAGGAGAAGCATAACCGGGACCTCGATCAGAACCCCCACCACCGTCGCGAGCGCGGCGCCCGATGAGAGCCCGAAGAGCATGGTTGCCGTGGCGATGGCGACTTCGAAATGGTTCGAGGCGCCGATCATCGCCGAGGGGGCGGCATCACGATAGGACAGCCTCATAAGCTTAGCCAGCCCGTATCCCAACCAGAAAATGAGATTCGTCTGGATAAAGAGAGGGATTGCTATCCACACGATGGTGAGCGGGTTGGATAGGATCACTTCGCCTTTGAAAGAAAAGAGCAGCACCAGGGTGATCAGGAGCGCGATGATCGTCACCGGCGTCAAGATATGAAGAAATTTTTCCTTGAACCAGGCTTCGCCTTTGGCGTGCAGGATCAGTCGGCGTGATAAATAGCCCGCGGCCAGCGGCAGCGCCACATAGATTCCGATCGAGAGAAGCAGCGCCCTCCAGGGGACGGGAAGCCTTCCTATCCCTAAAAGGAAGCCGCCCAGGGGACCGTAGAACAGGAGCATGACCAGCGAGTTGATGGCGACCATCACCAGGGTGTGGCCGTCGTTGCCTTTGGCCAGATAACCCCAAACCAGCACCATGGCCGTGCAGGGTGCGATCCCGAGCAGGATGCAGCCTGCCAGGAAGCTGCGCCACAGGGGAACGGCCAGCATCTTGACCCCGTCGACCAGAACTACGGATCCGATCCCGTGTCGGGCTCCGACCGGAAGATCCAATCCCAGCGGCATTCTGATGTGATCGACGGCTTCGGGGCCGATCAATCCTTTGAACAGAAAACCCAGGAAAAAGATCGCGATCGCGTACATGGTAAACGGTTTGACCGCCCAGTTGATAAACAGCGTCAGACTGACGGGCTTCAGGCTTTTACCCGCTTTGAGGACCTCTGCGAAATCGATTTTGACCATGATCGGATACATCATGAAAAAAAGGCAAACGGCGATGGGAATAGACACAACGGGAGCTTGGTTGACGGAAAACGCCATCGCGTCGAGCGAGCGGGCAACGTGCGGCGCCAGCTTTCCCAATAGGATCCCCGCGCCTATGCAGAGCAGGATCCAGACCGTCAAATACCGTTCGAAAAGATTCAGACCTTTCGAGTTCTTTATCGTTTCCGTTTGTGTCGTCATACCGTCGGCTCCTCTTCCGTGGGATGAACTGACATGTTTCTTATTTCGGCGGCAAGGATGTGGATCACCGCACGATTCACGGATAAGATTTCCGGCATCAATACCTCCAGGCCGCGGATTTGCAGAACGTTTCCGGTCGTTCTTTCAGTATCTCAAGTAAAAGCTCCCGGTCCCGGAGGGTCTCGGGCTTTCCCGCCAGAGAGCTCTGGACCCATCTGATGATTCCCCGGACCTCCGGCGTCGCGTTTTCTTCGGACAGCCGGAAGTAGTTCCAGCGGCCGGATTTCCTGCTTTCCACGAGCCGGGCCTGATGCAGTATCGACATGTGTTTGGATACGGTTGAAGGCGCAAGCTTGAGCAGCGCAATGAGCTGACAGAGACAGAGCTCTCTTCCTTCAAGCGCCATGACGGCCCGCAGCCGATTGTTGTCGGCCAATGCCTTGATAATCGTTAAGATGTCTCGCATGCTTATGTTTCCTTATTTCGACACATATCGAAATAATAAAGACGCCGACCGGTTTTGTCAAGCCGTGCGGAGCGGAAAATTTTTGACCTGCAGCCGGACCTGTGATAAAAATGCTTCTGGAAAAAGGACCATGAAATCTTCTGAAGGACGTCAGACACCCACGGTTTCGACGCAAACACGTCCGGCCCTGCTCGATGTCAAAAATTTGGGGATTCGTTTCGCGGAAAAGCAGGTGCTGCATGAACTGTCGCTGGCGGTTTGGCCCGGCGAGAAGATCGTGGTGAGGGGCGCTTCCGGTTCGGGCAAATCGACGCTGCTGCGGTGCCTGCTGGGTTTCCTGATCCCTCAGGCCGGCTCAATCGCAATCGACGGAACGGTCCTCGATGCAAATACGGTCTGGCGGTTGAGGCGCAGGATCGGTTATGTTCCCCAGGAGCCGGAAATGGGCGTGGGCACGGTCCGCGATCTTCTGGCCAGGCCGTTCGCTTATCGGGCCAACCGCCTGCTCGAAAACGATTCAGCGCGGATCCTCAGCCTCTGCCGCGCTTTTCTCCTGGATGAGCGGCTGCTGGAGGAAAACCTGTCCACCCTTTCCGGGGGCGAGAAGCAAAGGGTGGCTTTGATATCCTCACTGCTGCTGCACCGGGACCTTTATCTTCTGGACGAAGCCACCTCGGCGCTGGATGATCAGGCAAAGAGGAGCGTGGTGCGTTACTTCAAGCGGCGAAAAGATCTTACGATCGTGGCCGTAACCCACGACCGTACATTTTTGGATTTGAGCGACCGTGTGCTTTCGCTCGATTCCCAAAGCTCAGGGAAGAGCTGAGACATGGAATCCACGGCGATCGATATCGGAACTCCGCAGCTGGTTTTTGGGTACCTTCTGCTGATCATTCCGGTTTTCCTTTTCCTCTTCTACCGCGTCCGGTTGATGAAGGAGTTCATGATTTCACTGCTGCGCATGACCCTGCAGCTGCTTTTCGTCGGGCTTTATCTTCAGGTCGTCTTCGATCTCAATCGATGGTGGCTGAACGTTCTCTGGCTACTGGTGATGCTCACGGCAGCCGATCTGTCGCTTCTGTCCGGAAGCAAGCTGGTCGCGCGCCGATATCTGTTTCCGGTTTTCATTTCACTGCTGGTCGGCACCGGAATCCCCTTGATCTTTTTCCTGGGGGGGATCCTCCGTATTCCCAATCTGCTCGATGCGCGCTATTTCATTCCCATCGCGGGCATGATCATGGGAAACAGCCTGCGGGCCGATATCGTGGGGTTGAGGACCTTCTACAGCTCGCTGCGGTCGGGACGAAAAACCTACCATTTCAGCCTCGCGCAGGGAGCCAGTCGGCGGGAAGCGGTCCGGCCTTTCCTGAAGCAGGCCTACACGGCATCGCTGGCGCCGACCCTGGCGACCATGGCCACCGTCGGTCTGGTCTCGCTTCCCGGAATGATGACGGGCATTATCCTGGGTGGGACGAATCCCGCCGTTGCCATCAAGTATCAGATCGCGATCATGATCGCGATTTTCAGCGGGACGGCGGTATCCGTCATCCTCGGCATTCTGCTGACCATTCGTGTCAGTTTCAATCCCTACGGCGTCCTGGATGAATCGATTTTCAAGGAACCGGAGGATTGAGACAAATCGCCCCCGGACGATGCCTCATGAACACCCCGTTTGATAATCCCGGGAAATTTTGACAGAAAGCGTTCTCTGTGCCAAAATAATCGGCGGGGACGATGGACAATATCACGCGCAGGAAGTTCGGCGCCCGTCTGCTGCGGATGAGCGGTGCGGTTCTGCCGCTTTATCCGTTTAAATTTGCGGAAGGATCCGCGAAGGCCTCGGAAGAAAAAACGGGATTTCCTTCATATCTACGGCTTTTTCGCGAAGGCGTTTTGGCCCGGAGGGCCCGAGAGCTTCAGGCCTATTATGAAAACTGTTCGCTATGTCCCCGGGACTGCCGCGTCGATCGGATGCGGGGGGAGTTGGGCAAATGCCGGGCGCCGGCGACATTGAAGGTTTCCAGCGCCTTCCCTCATTTCGGTGAGGAGCGGCCGCTGGTGGGATCCAAAGGTTCGGGGACGATCTTCTTTTCCCACTGCGGACTGCGCTGCATCTACTGCCAGAATCACGCCATCAGCCTAGAGGGTGAAGGCGTGGCGGTTACGGAAGAACGCTTGGCCGAGACCATGATCAAGCTGCAGCGCATGGGGTGCCACAACATCAACCTTGTAACTCCCACGCACTACGTCCCCGGTATCGTACGGGCTCTCGAATTAGCGGTTCCCCAAGGGCTTCGGATCCCGCTGGTCTACAACACGGGTGGTTATGAAAAGACGGAAGTGTTGAGGCTTTTGGAAGGGATCGTGGATATCTATCTCCCTGATTTCAAATATATGGATTCCGCGCACTCCGCGGCCTATTCGAGTGAAGCGTATAATTATCCGCACTATGCCCGGATGGCTTTTAAGGAGATGTACCGTCAGGTCGGTGGTCTCCAGATGGGGAACGCCGGGATCGCCCGCCGAGGGTTGATGATCCGGCACTTGGTTCTGCCCAACAGGTTGGCCGATACCCGGGAGGTTCTAACTTTCATCGTCCGGGAGCTGTCCCCCTCATGTTATGTCAATATCATGCGGCAGTATCGGCCGGAGCATAAGGCGCGGGATTTTTCCGAATTGGCGCGGCGGATAACCGGTCGCGAATACCGGGAAACTCTCGAGTGGGCCGAGGAACTGGGGATGAAAGTCCCGTTCCGCTGACCCGGGCTTCCGTTTTTTCCCCCTTTCTTGATCCAAATCAAGGAATGACGTCTCCAATCCGATTATAATCGTTTTTGACGACTCTTCGCGCACGGCGCGATGAGGGATTCGGATTATAAGGAGACTTATCATGGCAAAGAGGCCGATTGTCGAAATAGATCGAAAAAAATGCAACGGCTGCGGGCTTTGCACCACGGCGTGTGCGGAAGGAGCCCTTATCCTGGATGAGGAAAACAAGGCTGTTCTGGTCAAGGAAATATATTGTGACGGCCTGGGAAAATGTCTGGATGTTTGTCCGGTGGGAGCTCTGAAGGTCGTGGAGCGGGAGGGCGAAACCTACGACCCGAAGAAAACCCGCCGGCATGTAAAGGCGCTGTGGGGCGAGGATGCCGCCGCCCGGGTGCATGATCCGGATGAGGCCGGCGGTAAAACCGCGGGGCCTTCGGGATGTGCGTGCCCGGGAAGCCGTCCGCGCGAGATCCCCAGACCGAATATAAGCATAGAGCGGGGGGAAGACACCGCATCGGCGCTCGGCCAGTGGCCCATTCAGCTCCGGCTGATATCTCCTCTCATGCCGGCGTTCCAGGGATGCGAACTCCTGATCGCGGCTGATTGCACCGCTTTCAGCCTGGGCGGCTTTCATCCGCGGCTGCTTCGAGGCCGGAAGCTGGTCATCGCATGTCCCAAGCTGGACGATTCTCAGGGATATGTCGAAAAGCTTGCCGAGCTTTTCAAGCAAAACGACATCCGTTCTCTTACCCTCGCCGTCATGACCGTCCCCTGCTGTTCCGGACTGAAGAGAATGGTCGAACAAGCCCTTTCCCTCTCGGGAAAAGAAATTCCTCTCGATACCGTTACCGTCGATGTCAACGGAACGATCGCGGTTTCTCCGCTCCGCGGCTGAATCGGCGGAAGAGAAACGGAGGAGCGGTTTCCCCGGCAGGGGGAGATAAAAAACGTGTTTTGACCTGGTTTGGCCGCTGTGGTAAAAATATCCACGGCGGGCCGTTCCTAAGGCATGGGAATCGCCGGGGGGTTCCGCCTGAATTCCCGTGTGGGGAGGCAGGATATTGAAAAACCGAGTGTGGAAAGGGATCGGGAATCTGGCTCGAGGCGCCTGGGAAAAAACTTCTTCCATCTTCATAACCGACATGTGAAACGAATGAGAGATGTTTGGCATCGACACGAAAGGGAGACCGTATCATGAGATTATTGCGGATCGGATTTGCGGCACTGTTTCTGAGCTTGGGGATGACGGCGGCGGCTCAAGAGGCGCTCATCATAGATCATAACTGTACGCGCCTGGAAAAGATCCCGGATTATTGGGTGACCGCGGTGAAAAACTCTCTGCGCATCGGATACGGCCACACATCGCACGGCAGTCAGCTTGTCACCGGATTGGATGTATACCGCCGAACCTGGAAAGGAATCTATCGGTATACCTCCTCGGACTGGGGATTGATGACGGGGATCTTTCTCAATGACCTATGGGGAAATGCCGGCGGCGCCAGCGATCTGGGGCATAACGGGTACCTGGGATGGCGTGACGCTACGATCAACATGCTCAGGCTCCCCCACAATGATCGCAACGTCGTTATGTGGTCCTGGTGCGGAGGGGTCAGCGACAACAGCTCCGCCGGCATCGCTGCTTATCTGAACGCGATGGCTTCCCTGGAAACGCGTTATCCCGAAGTGACCTTCGTTTATATGACGGGCCACCTGGATGGAACCGGCTCAGGGGGGAACCTCAATCTGCGCAATAATCAGATCCGCGGCTTTTGCCGTGCGAATCAAAAGGTTCTTTTCGATTTCGCCGATATCGAAAGCTACGATCCCGACGGCAGGGGCTTTTTGGATAGGGGAGCTACCGACGGCTGTCAGTACAGGGATGGGAACTGGGCGGAGGAGTGGCTTGCCGAAAATCCTGAAGATCCCTTGGCTCTTTTGGTGCGGGAGTGCGGAGAATGCGCGCATTCGCATCGACTCAACTGTGCATTGAAAGGCGCGGCCTTCTGGTGGATGCTGGCCCGGCTTGCAGGATGGAACGGGGAAGAATCGCGTTTGGAGGTGACGTCGCCCAACGGAGGAGAACGATGGCTGGTCGGATCTCGCCATGATATCGAATGGACCGTACGCGGTGAAGCGCCCTTCGTGCGGATCGAATTTTCTTCCGACGGCGGTCAATCCTGGAAGACGGTCAGCACTTCGACCCCCAACGACGGGGCTTTTCTTTGGACCGTTCCGGACCGTGTTTCCTCTCAATGCCTTGTCCGGGTGTCGGAAGAACCGGGTGATTCCGGAGACGGCAGCAACGGAGTGTTTTCCATTATCGCCACGGACGTGCCGCCCTCGATTCGGATCACCGCTCCTTATGAAGGAGCTTCGGTGAGGGATGTCGTGTCCATACAAGCCGCCGCTTCGGATAACATCGGAGTGGCCCGCGTCGATTTCTATGTCAACGGAAGTCTGATCGGCACGGACGCTCAAGCTCCTTTTCGCATGGAATGGGACACCCGGTTGTTTCCCAATGGGAACGCCAGGCTGAGAGTCGTGGCGGCGGATACCAATGGATTGACGGCGTTTCATGAGGCGACGGTTGCGGTCGCCAACATCACCCTGCTTATACGGGCGGTGAGAAATACGGAACGGGCTTGGGTCATTCGACGCGATTATGGAGCCGTCACCGTTTTTACGCGGAACTCAGGATCCGTCGCGGTCGATCGCTACGCTCTCTACCGGAGGTCGGCTGGTGGAGAGTATCAGCTTGTCGCCGATGCGCCCGCCTCGCAGACTCATGAGGGAGCGCTGACCTTCCTGGATAAATATCTGCAGCCGGAAACAGCCTATACCTATCGAGTATCCGCCATCGGTCGATCCGGAGAAACCGTGGCGCTTTCGTCCGAGGCAACCATTTGACGGATGTTCTAATCCGGAGGGTGTTTCGTCAGCTTGATGCGCCCGGTAATGGCCAGAGTGATTCTGTATCCACCGGCGGAGTTATTGATGCGGATGGTGGCAAGGTTGGACACGGTACCTCCGGGATGAAAGATCGGACTGTTGCTGGCTGAAACGACGACGCCTTCCAGTCTATGCGACCGGAGGGGCATCCAGTGGTTTTGCGCCGCATCGAAAGCGAATAGGGTATATCCGTCCGCTTCGAAAACCGTCTTTATTTTTTCTCCGCAGTAGACCGCCTTGTAGCGGGCCCAGTTCAACCGGGAGTGGATTTCCCAGGCGGCATTGTGAAGCCGGATCCGGGGCGCCGTATGCTTGAGGGAGAGAGAACCGAAGAATGTCATAAGCGCGAGCAGGGAGACGGCGATCACCGCTTCCAGCAAACTGAATCCCGGTCGGTCTTCTGGCTTCCGTTCCGGAAGAACGGCTCCGATGTTCCGAAGACGGTCGATGGAGACCGAGCCGCGTTCTCTCATGAGATCTCGCTCCATTCCGTTGCGTGATAATCAGCGAGGTAGAGCACGGGCTTGGAGGTGCGTGGAGAGAGCGCCGAAGGCGCATTGCGGGAATGGGGATCATCGATCAGTTGGAGAGTGTTCCCTCCCGAGTGATGGCGCCCGGTGTGGAGACTTCCCACCAGGACGGCCTTTGCCTCCGGCTTGTCGGAAAGGATTTCGGTTTGAGCTGCGGTCAAGGAAGCCTCGATCTTGAGAGTGGGCGTTTCCGTCGCATCGATGATGATCCGCCCTTCCCTGTTGGGTTCTCCCAGAATATTCCTCCCCGCCGCGAAGATATGGAGCTGGGCATCGGCGTCTTTGAGAACCGGGATCTCGTCTCTCCATGTGACTCCTTGGCGGAGAAGATGTGTGGAGAGCGTGATCCTTCCGGAAGCGATGAGGCTCAGGCTGACGCCTTTGAGGATGCAGGGGATTTCCTCGTTGGTCCGCAGGAATGTCTCCTCGGCATCGATGACTCCGGCCTCCAATGAAAGAATGCCGCCGTTGACGATGATGATTCCAAGAGGAGTTCGTTCATATGTCCGCACTTCCCCCGGGCTGGCGAACGTGGTGGTTTCGTGAAGCGGGCTGAAGGTCAAGCGCCATTCCTCCTGCCCGATCCGGAAATCGAAGACCTGGAAATCACCGGCGACGGCCAGTCCCAGCCTGTCGCAATCTCCCTCGACATAAACACCACCCAGGCCCAGATCATCTTCAATCAGGTAGACTCCTGGAGGAATGGGCTCGTCGATAATCTCCAGCCCGAGAGCCCGCCGCAGTTGAGAGCGTGAAAGATCCTGTGGGGTGAAAATATCGAGCTTGAAAGCCTTCAGCGCCTGGGAAAGAATGTCCTCTGAGATCAGACCGCCCCCTGAGAATACCGGTCCGGCCGTTTCGGATAATGGGGGGGCGACAAGCATTTCGATGCGGTTTTCCGTAAGATAGCGGCTTTCAGACTCCGCTTCCCCGTCGACCAGGAGAGGAATAAGTGAAAGCGGGATCCATCCCGCGGCGATCGTGAGCGAGGACGTCAGGCTTTCGTTTTTTGTTTCCGGAAAGCGTTGGAGAGCGGCTTGTGCCCGGGAAAAAAGCGCGAAACGGGCGCGGATGAAATCTTCCCAGCGGAAGTGATGCGCCAATGTCGCTTCCGTGTCGACGTTCCACCGGGCTTCTCCGGAGCTTCCGGATGTTATAATGGGAAATCCGGTCCCGAGGGTCCTTTGGAGCAATCCGACTTTTCCCTGTTGAACGTTTTGTGCGAGTTCAGTGAATTCTTCAGGGGAAATGGCTTCGATGCCCGGCTTTTTCGAGATCAAGGCCGCCAGTTCGGCGGCTCCCTGTTTGATGCCGTTTTCGACGGCGGTATCGAGAAGAAGGGCGTTTTTTCTGAAACCCTGGAGTTTCAGATGGATTCGTGAAAGATAAAGCACACTGAATCCCAGTGAGGTGAAAATAAAAAACAGGCACAGGGTTACGAGAGTGACCGAGCCCGTCCTCCGGCTATTCCTGAGTTCCGTTGGCGGCCAAAGCCGCATTCCTTGGAAAGATCCAGATCGCATATTCTTCCTCCTTATATAAGGAACGACCGAGACGAACCTGAACCAGGTTTCGGTCGGCGTCATATGCAAACGAAAATGAGTCGACGTCTTCTATCAGAGGCTGGGCCGAGCCGCCGTTGACGCGGCGGCGGATGGTGCGCGAATTTTCATCCAGAAAAAAAGTGATCGTGGTGAGCTGCAGAAACAGGGACTCTCCCGGGTCGTAAGAATAGACCAGCGGCTCGGAGAGAAGGATCCCGGCCGAAGTGATGCTGTCGATGGATGCCGTCTCGCCGTAGTCGGGGGCGCAGAAACAGAGGCTCCGGTTGCGGGCCAGTCCTGAAGTGGATGCGAGGGGGATTAAAAGTTGACCGGACTCCAGACGGGAAGACGGGATCAGATGATCCCGCCGCTTTCGGATGGTCAGTCCGGAGTCTCCCGCTGAGACGGGATCGATGATTTTTAGGGAAGCGGGGAGCAACAGCCCCTGCCCCGCCGTTCGAATATCGTGTTTGATTTTTTCCGCCGCCGATTCCAACGCGGCCCAGGAATCGTAGGAGGCTTTCAGTTTGAAAAATTGATTGCGCGCCGCCGTGAAAAATCCAATACCCATCAGCAGGATGATAAAAAAGAGCGCCATACTGAAAAGAAATTCAAGCAGAGAAAATCCGTTCGGGGTCGGTTTTCGAAAACCGGGATTCGGGGAAAGGATTTGCTCGGGCGACGGGATCGGCACAACCGCTGCGGGAGTCATTCAGAACCCCAGATCTCGTGATATGTAGAGGATCAGATGCGCTTTTTTTTGCGGAAGATCTTGAGCGAAGCATATGACGTCAACCTGTTTCAGTCTTTCGGACACGTCCGTGACCGCCCAGCGGAGGACATATGGAACGGCATCCTTGGGATTTTTAAATCGTTCTTCCCCGAAGCCTTCCGCTAAAGAAAGACTCTCGAAGGGCAGCGCTTTCAATCGCGCCAGGAACGCGGCGGCCGCTTCGGATGACCTGGATATACGGTCGCAGCGCATTCTTATCTGAATCGCCGTCGTCAGCATGTGGGCGGTTCCGAGGATGAGAAATGATACCAGACCGAGGGAAACCATGACTTCGATAAGAGAAAATCCCCGCCGGTGCGCGCTGTGTGGAAAATCTTTCATCATCGAGGTTCCCGCTGCATGAGTTTGCCAGAGTCATGCCAATTTCAACCAAGATAGTATCCGGGAAGATCTTGAATATGCGGGGGCTCGGCGTCAACTCCGGTTGCGTTTTCCCCCAGGCTAGTGCGTCCTTATATACGCTACCGGAGTTGACTGTGCAAGGGCGGCTCCGAGGGCTCTTACGGGGCGTGAGCATGGTCAAAAGCCGGAATGGAAATTCTCGACAGAGAAGCACGAAGGCCCCCTGGAAATATAATTATAAAAAAAACACATAGAAACCTTGACAACAGCGGCGATTTACCCTATTATTTACAAGCTTCCTGACTGTAGGTTTTAAAAAATACCTTAAAGTTCAAATATGGAAGTGTCTTTCTCGGGTTAGAAAGACAATGTGATCTTTGAAATTAAAAGCAGAGCGACCTTGATCGATCCAAATTGTCAAATTCTGTTGACTATTAGAACCCTTCGGGGTTCTTTATAACTGGAGAGTTTGATCCTGGCTCAGAGTCAACGTTGGCGGCGTGCGTAACACATGCAAGTCGAACGATCC
>CAYSQW010000015.1:58991-64660 GCA_964433135.1 uncultured Eubacteriales bacterium | reverse complement strand
AAGACGGAACTCTCAGATATAGCTTGAATTACCCCTTCTCCGAGATCTTCAATTATACAAAACGGCAGGAGTGGCACCCCTGGCCGGACTCGAACGTCGCGCCCCTCGCGGGCGCGTGGATTGAAACAATCTTAACGACATTGACAACAGCGTTTGAGGCGTAGTCGCGCCCCTCGCGGGCGCGTGGATTGAAACTCCACAATCCCCGCAGCACTTGAGGAAGCATGTATCGTCGCGCCCCTCGCGGGCGCGTGGATTGAAACAGCATCTACATCAGCTATCGCCTTCTGGAAGTATGTCGCGCCCCTCGCGGGCGCGTGGATTGAAACCCCGGTGTAGGTGATACCATCGGGCATCGTAACAATGTCGCGCCCCTCGCGGGCGCGTGGATTGAAACGGTACTTAAGATTCGGGAGGTTCCCTGAATCTTAGTCGCGCCCCTCGCGGGCGCGTGGATTGAAACCCGTACAACTCCGCTGATCCATCAGACTGAAACCCAGTCGCGCCCCTCGCGGGCGCGTGGATTGAAACAATTTTATTCCACCGGCAAAATCAGCGGCATTATCGGTCGCGCCCCTCGCGGGCGCGTGGATTGAAACGGGTATACCAAGCATTTTAGGGTGAAAGGAATTGAGTCGCGCCCTCTGAGGGCGCTTGGATTAGTGGATTAGCATCTCCCGCAGTTTCTCCAGCTTCTCCGCACCGGCCTTGTTGTCGGGGTCAAGCTCGATTGATTTTTCGTAGTTGAGGATCGCCGGTTCGATGTCTCCGTTTTCGGCATGGGCTTCCCCCAGGCTGTCGTAGACATTGGAGGAATCGGGAAACGCGTCCACATTCAACTTGAAAATTTTAACGGCGTCCGCGTACTGTTTCTTTTGCATGTAAGCATAGCCGATGCTGTTCATGGTGTTTTCTTCGAGGATATCGGCGGCCGGGCGTGTTTCTTTCAGTTGATGATACCTGGCGACGGCCGCATCGATGCCATCATGGATCAAGGTCCGTGTGAATTCGATCTGAGTGGAATCCGCGTCTCCGTAGCCGGCCAGAATCCGGGAATCCAATACCGGATGTATCCCGCCGATCGCCTGCTCGACGATCTGCCTGCGCACCGATAATCCGAAAAAACTGTTCGTAAAATAAACGACACCGGTTTTTTGCTCGGGGAAGGCGATGAAAAAACACCGGAACATCATGTTGTCTCCCCAATGCCAGTAGGCGCGGCCGTGGGGCGTTTCCTCCAGACCGATGCCCAGGCCCCAGGTGACATCCTGAGTTTCCTCCGGATCGACGACGACCTGAGGCTTCAGCATGGCGTCTGCGGTTGGAGGCTGAAGCCCGGTTCGGTTCATGATCGCCATGATGAATTTAGCGTAGTCGGAGGCGGTGGTGTGCAGGGTAGCGGCGACATGAGCCTGTTTGGGTTTTCGTTTGCCGCCGGCTTTTCCCATCATGTCATGCGGGGAAGAGGTTCGTTCATTATAATCTTCCCGCCAAACATAGCTGCTGCCCTCCATTTCCAAAGGATCGAAAACTTCCGCCTGCATGAATTCAACGAGAGGGATTCCCGTGATCTCCTCCACGATTTTTTGGAGAAAACCGAATCCTTCGCCGGAATAGCTGAACTTTTCTCCCGGCTCGAAACCGATGCTCAAGGGCTTGTCTCTTCTCCAGTTGGGAAATCCGGACGTGTGGCTCAGCACCATCCTGGCGGTGATTTTTCGGAAGCGGTCGTCTTCGATCTTTCCCCTGAGAAAATTCTTCTCGATGAATTCGTCGGAAACGTATTCCATAAGGGGTTTGTCCAGGTCGAGGACTCCGCGTTCGACCAACCTCATCACCGCATACGCAAAAACCGGCTTTGAAAAGGAAGCCGCCTCGAATATCGTTTTTCCGGTGACCGGCGATCCGGTTTCCCGGCTTTTTACTCCGAAACCCTTTGTCCAAAGCAGCGAACCGTTTCGAATCACGGCGATGGAGAGCCCGGGGATCATGGCTTTTTCCATGATCGATGGAACGCTGTTTTCAAGTTGAGAGATCAATGCGGATTCATCGATGTCCGTCTTGAGCGCTGCGGGGTGGTCATTCAACTCCTCCTGGGTGCAGGCTGATGTTCCCAAAAGCGTCGTGATGATGAAAACGGGAATAATGATCGAGAATGCTTTTGAAAAACGGTTTTGCGTCATGTGCTTATCTCCCCGGGTGGAATAGATGCTGATTCAAGAAATATACTAACATTTTTTTTTATATGAATGAAACAACCCGACCTCGAGGAAAGCTCCGGTTCCGCGGGGGGGGTTGGGTCTCCGTTTGTCCGTCTTTGGGGGTGTTCACCTAATATAGACGAATCGGAAGGATAAACGGTTGTTCAAGTGATGAGAACTCCATGCGGTGGCTTATTGTCGGAACGCCTTGACATACGGCATATTGTATTATATATTTTACAACAACAACATATTGTATGTAACCCCCCCCGCGAAAAGGAGCTGAAATGTCAGATGCGGCCGGTTTTTCTCAAAACGCGATGCGAATTCTGGAGGCTCGCTATTATATGAAAGGTGAAGACGGAAATCATAAGGATGTATCCCCCGCGGACCTGTTCTCCCGCGTCGCCCGGCATATCGCTTCGGCTGAGCCTGCTGACGGCGATCGGATCGGATGGGAAAAAAGATTCTTCAAGATCATGTCGGATCGCGATTTTCTGCCCAACAGCCCGACGCTGACCGGAGCGGGGAGGGACATGTGTCTGAGCGCCTGCTTCGTGCTTCCGATCGATGATTCCATGGAGTCCATATTCGAATCGGTGAAGAATGCGGCCCTGGTTCATAAGGAAGGCGGGGGTACGGGATTCGATTTCAGCCTTCTCCGCCCAGCGGGAAGCCTGGTGAAAAAAACCCAGGGTATCGCCTCCGGTCCCATCTCATTTCTCAAGGTCATCGATGCGGCCACCGAGGCCGTTAAACAAGGGGGAACGCGCCGCGGAGCCAATATGGGGATTTTGAGGGTCGATCATCCCGACATCGAGGATTTTATCGCTCTCAAGCGTGACGGGATCGGCGTCAACAATTTCAACATCTCGGTTGCCGTCACTGATGCCTTTATGGATGCGCTGAAGCGGGACGGTTCCTACAGCCTCTACGATCCTTTTCTTAAAAAGAATGTCGGGGAGAAAAAGGCCGGAAAAATCTTCGATATGATCGTGGATTCGGCATGGGCCGTGGGGGATCCAGGATTGATCTTCATCGATAGGATCAACAAATGGAATCCCACTTCAGGGCTTGGCCCGATCCGGGCGACGAATCCCTGCGGCGAACAGCCCCTTCACGCGTACGAATCCTGCAACCTCGGATCCGTGAACCTGTCGAATTTTTTCGCTCCCGACATGGAAAGCTCATTCGACTGGGAGAGGTTCAAAAACGTCATCGCCACAGCCGTCAGATTTTTAGACGATGTGATCGAAGTCAATCGATACCCGCTGCCTGAAATCGAGCGGATGTCGAAGCGGAACCGACGGATCGGCCTGGGCGTCATGGGGCTGGCCGATCTGTTGATCAAGATGAAGATCAAATACGACTCGAAGGCAGCCGTGAATTTCGCGGAGAAGATCGCCGCTATTTTAAGGAAACACGCCGAGATGGAATCCCGCCGGCTGGCGGAGGAGAGGGGAAGTTTTCCGAATATCGAGCAGTCGATCTACAAGGGAGAAAAGATGCGCCATGCGACGGTATTGACGATCGCTCCGACGGGAACCATCTCCCGGATCGCCGGCTGTTCATCCAGTATCGAGCCCGTGTTCGCCTTCGAGTTTACGTCCAAAATCATCGATGATGAGCTCAAGGACATCCATCCGCTCTACGCCGATTGGAAAAGAGAGAACCCCGACGGCGAGCTTCCGGATTACTTCAGGACGGCTCATGATATCGCACCGGAATGGCATATAAAGATGCAGACCGCCTTCCAGAAACATGTGGATAATTCGGTTTCCAAAACCATCAATTTTGCCAACGGCGCTTCCAGGAAAGATGTGAAAAAGGCCTATCTCTTGGCTTATCGGCTGAGCACGAAAGGGATCACGATCTACCGGGACGGCTGCCGCACGGAACAGGTCCTGAACCTTCCCACCGAGTCACGGCAGCCGCAGGAGAGACCGAACTCCATCCCCTCCGTGACCGATAAGATCAAAACCGGTTTCGGCAATCTTTACGTCACGATATCATTTTTCAATGATAAGCCTTTCGAAGTGTTCACGAGCATCGGAAAAAGCGGGTATTCCACGATGGCCGACGCCGAGGCCTTGGGAAGGCTGATCTCATTGGCGCTGAGAAGCGGTGTCGATCTAGAGGAGGTCATTGGGCAGCTCAAGGGGATCGGAGGCTCGGAGCCGGTCTTTACCGAAGGGGGACTGGTTCAATCCATCCCCGATGCGATTGCCAAGGTGATGGAAAGACACATAGGTCGGACGAAAACGAACACGAAAGATTTTTATACGGTGCGGTGCCGCAACTGCGGCGCCAGCCTCCCCGACGAGAGATGCCCGACCTGCCCCAACTGCGGCTGGAACCGCTGTTCCGGCACCTGAAGCACAGGCCGCGGACTGGGAGGATGCAGGTTTGTTTCCCGGTTCGTTGGGCCGGGGAACTTTAGATCCGCTTTTTGCGTAAACCCTAATGACTCTATTATATTTTCTGAGGAGGAAACGACAATGAGACAAAATCGGTTGGCTCTCATGACATTATCCTTGTTTTTTATCATCGGTATAGCATATTCCCAGGAGAAACTCGATCTTACGGGAACCTGGGAAGGCTCGACATTCGCCGAGGGCGCCGGGTTTGCCTTGGTCTTCACCCTGGTCTTGGAACACAAAGACGATGCGATCACAGGAAAGCTCTCTGATGACATGGGCTATATCGACAGTGAAATCACGGAAGTGAAGCTGGAAGGCGATGTATTGACATTTGAGGCGATCGCCATGGCTCCGGATGGGAATCTCACCATGCTGTTCACCCTGAAGTGTTCCGACGAAGAATTGAAGGGGGAGTGGGATGCCGAGGGGGAGGCTTTTGGGGAATGGACAGCCACCAAAACTCCCTGAGTTATTTATGAAGTAAGCCGATTCATATGAAAAAAACAGATTTGAGGTGAATTGATACATTTTAAAGGGGATCATTTTATCATCAGATAGATGTTTGATTGTTTTTTGAATCATATCGGCTTACTTCCCCCTTCGGGCGGGCCAATCTCATCGCCTCGGCTGCGTCACAGCCCGATCGGCGTAGGGGACTACGCCTCACGCGCCGTTTCCTTGCCGCTGGCGCGACCTTGGCCCGTGGCTCATCCAGGTTTTTTAAAGGCCGCGCGATAGTGCTTTTTCCTTAATATGAGGGCGGGGCACGGCGGTGTGAGATCGTCGCTTAGATGAGATTTTTAACGCCATAAAATTACGGTTTTCTTGGCGTCTGCGTAACTCGCTCCTTCGAAGCTCAGACATACTCGACGGCCTCCTTCGGCGGCTTTCCAATCAAACCGCAATATTCAGGCTAAATCGCATATGGCACGACAATTCTCACACCTCCTTATCCTGGTTTTGGTGGTGAGAGTCGCAATATCGGAAAGGTGCAATGAGCGATTTAGGCTGAAAACACCTTAATACTGGGGCGGGCGGGTCGGCGGTG
>CAYSQW010000015.1:0-58891 GCA_964433135.1 uncultured Eubacteriales bacterium | reverse complement strand
GTCGGCGGTGTCGTCACGGCCCGAAAATCCCTGCGGCTTCATTTTCATCGGGGGCGTTCATCCTTTTTTCGGGGATGCTCTGAAATTTTCCTCAATCGTCTCTGTCCCTCCATCCGCCGGATCATCCCGTTCATCCCCCTTAAATGTACGTTGGTCGGACTTCACTGGGTCCATGAAGGGGCAGGGCGGTATCCTGAAAACGGATGGGGAATGACTTGAAGAAAAGGAGATGATCATGAACGAAATAGCGACGCCACAGGAAATGGCCGCCGTCCGTTTACAGGGAGTCAGTAGGAATTACCGGTTAGGCAAAATGGAAGTGCCGGCCGTTCGGCATGTCGATCTGGAGGTGCGGAAGGCGGATTTTCTGGTTATAGCCGGTCCTTCCGGAAGCGGAAAGACCACTCTGCTCAATATGATGGGATTGATCGATAAGCCCACGGCGGGCATGGTTCACTTGAGTGAGATCGACACGACATCGCAGAACCTGGAAAAACTGGTCCGTCTTCGTCGTGAACGGATCGGCTTTATCTTTCAGACCTTCAATCTGGTTCCGGTCTGGAGCGTTTACGAAAACGTCGAGTATCCGCTGATCTTGAACCGTGTGCCCCCTAAGCAACGGGCCGAACGGGTAAAGGCCATCCTGGATCGGGTGGGTCTGGCGGAGCGAAGCCGGCACCGGCCCCGCGAGCTCTCCGGAGGCGAAAGGCAGCGGACCGCCGTGGCCCGGGCCGTGGTCAAGAAGCCGGAGATCGTTCTGGCCGATGAACCGACGGCGAACCTCGACTCCCGCATCGGAGCCGGAATCCTGGATCTGATGCGCCGGCTGCACGACCGGGAAGGGATCACATTCGTGTTCTCCTCTCATGATCCCCGGATCATCGATATGGCGGATCGGGTGGTTCACATGTCGGACGGCCGGGTTATGAAAGAAGTGGATCAAAGGAGGACTTCATGACACATCTCAGACTGGGATTCAGAAATCTGTTTCGGCAAAAAAGAAGGACCGCGATCTCTCTCGCCGTCATCACGTTCGGCATGGGATGTCTGCTGCTGACGCTGCTTCATTCCCGCTACATCGACTGGGGGCTTCGCGAGTCGACCATTCATACCGAAACGGGGCACCTTCAGATCTTTGACGGCAGGTATTTCACGAGGGATGAAAATACGGTGCTGGAATTCGGGCTTGAGGATGCCGCTGCGATCCGGAGCGAGCTTTCAGACTGGCCCGATGTCGACTTGATCCTGGCCCGGATTGATTTCATGGGATTATTGTCCAATGGGGATAAGTCCGTGGCTTGTCTCTGCCGCGGCGTGGAACCGGCCGTGGAAAAAGAATTACGGGGCATGTATCGAAACGCCGCCACGGTCTATGATGCTTTTAACGAAGATCCCGAAGACCGGGAAAGCATTGCCCTCGGAAAAGGATTGGCGCGTTCCCTCTCCGTTGCAGAGGGAGACTATGTTACGCTGATGTCCACGACCTCCAAGGGAGCGCTGAATGCTTTGGATCTGAAGGTGGTCGGCACCTTCAGCGGCTATTCCTCGGAGTATGATGCCCGGGCCGCCGTCGTGCCGCTGGAAACGGCCCAAATGCTGCTTCAAACCCGCAAGGTCAAGAACCTGCTGCTCGCGCTGAACCGGACTGAAAACACCGACCGCGTCCATTCCCGGCTTCTGTCCTGGGCCGGGGAAAACGACCGGCGTCTGGATTTTAAAAAATGGCATGAACGGGCCGAATACTATCGGAGCGTCAAGCAGTTCTATGATCAGATGACGGGATTTATGACGGCTGTTCTCATGATCGTGGTCTTTTTCAGCACATCCAATACGGTCGTGATGTCCGTCGTCGAAAGGACCAGGGAGATCGGGACCCTGATGTCCCTGGGCACCAGTCGGGCGCAGACATTGAGGACTTTTTTCTTCGAAGGGATGTTCATCGGACTCATCGGCGGTTTTCTGAGCATGGTTTTTTCCTGGCTCGTTGCCGTGGGGATCAACTCGCTGGACTTGGAGCTTCCTCCGCCGCCCGGACTGTCCGATGGATATCCTCTTTTATTCAGGCATGAAACGGTGCTCTATCTCGCGGTCTATATCGCGACCCTGCTGGTGGTTTCCCTGTCGTCCCTGCTTCCCGCCCTGCGGGCGACACGGCTTAAGATAGTGGACGCTCTGGGGCACATATAATGTTCGGAAAGGAGAGGATAACGATGAAGAAAACGATCGGATTGCTGCTGGCGCTGGTGATCGTCGTCGTATCCCTTCGGGGGGATGAAACCCAAGGGATATTGGAGAGGATCGATGCCTTTCGGATTCCCTACTCGGATTTCCTCATTCAGGTGAGGATCACGTCTTATGAGCGGGATAAAGTTAAGGAGGAAGCTCTTTTCGATTCCTATATCAGCGGGGATGACCGGAGCCTGGTGATCGCGAGGGAATATAAAACCAGGGGAATGAAGATCCTCTACGTGAAGGAAAACATGTGGGTTCACCTTCCGAATACTCATCGTCCGATCCGCATCACGCCCATTCAGAGACTTATGGGAGAGGCTTCCAACGGCGACATCGCCCGGGTGGGATTCGGCGAGGACTATGATGCCGAGCTTATCGAAGAAACCGATCATGACGGCGTTCCCTGCGCCCGCGTTCTTCTCAAGGCCCGCACCGAGTCTTCCACCTATGCCCGAATCATCCTGACGGTCCATAGGCGGGATTATCGACCGCTGCGGGCGGAGTTTTTTCTGCTTTCGGGAAAGCATTTCAAAACCGCCACCTATGATGAATATTCCCCCATTGCCGGAAAGCTTATACTGACCCGCATGACCATCCGGGATGAGGTCCGCAGGTCGAGATGGACGGTTCTCGAATATGAGCGGATCGAGCAAAAAAGCATCCCGGATCGCTACTTCAACAAAAATTATCTCGTTCATGTCAGAGATCTGAAATGAGGGTGATTTTGCGTTGGGCGGTGCTCTTTCTGCTGTCGATATCTCAATGTCTCGCGGCCGCGGATGTGAGGATGCTCGGATTTGTACGGATTTCCGGGGACGCCTACCGCCCGACGCTTTTCAATCCTGAAAATTTCTGCACGGATTTTCAGGGATGGACCGAAAAGCCGGTTCTCGACCTGCGGCAGTTCCTGAGCTTCGATTTTGAAGGACTTTCCCTGAAGTGGCGGGCCGATATCACGGGTTCGGCCGAATTCGCGGGCGGCCGCGGCGGGGAGTCGGATTTTCTGGTCAACCAGTTATTTTTCCAGAAGGAGCTGACGGAAAGTTCGGTGTTGATCTTCGGTCGAGCCATTCAGCGATGGGGAACGGGTTATGCATTCAATCCGGCGGATATCGTTGCTCCCGATAAGGATCTCGCCGATCCGAACAACACCGAAAAACGGGCGGTCGGCAATGATATGGTCATGCTCGAATACTACGGCTTATCCTTTTCCCTGGCTGCCTGCGCGCTTGCGAATATCCGGATTCGAAATGGGCTGCATCTGCGGAATGGAAGGTTGGCGCTCCGCTTTTATAAGAATATCGGGCCGGTCGATCTCTCGATCCTGACGTTATTTCAAAATGGGGAGACGCCGGTCTGGGCCGGATCCTTTGCCGGGGTGATCGGTGAGAGGCTTGAGATACACGGAGAAATCCGATTTCAAAAATCCACGGCGGCTGCCGCCCCCGCGTTATCACATGAGATCCTGATCGGATTCCAGATCACGATGCCGGGCGATATTCTCTGTGTGAGTGAATATATTTATCGAAGCCGGGGGCTTTCCCGAGACGCCTGGCATCGAGCCCTCGATGCTTCCGTCTCTTACACCGGTCTTCTCGATGGCCCATACGCCGAATCGGCGGCCGCAGGGCTGCTGCGGAACCTCAGCGTTTTTTCCCCTCAGGGGGCCATGCGGCATTATCTGATGATTCACGGTTCTTCCCCGTCTTTCCGCCGGTTGACGGCTCAAACCACCTGTCTTCTCAATCCTTCCGATCGCAGTCTCGTCCTGATCCCGGCGATGAACTGGAGGACGGGAAAGTCCTTTACTTTTTATTTGAGAAGCTATATTTTTCTGGGGAAGGCAGGATCCGAATTCGGCGAGTTCTTTCAGTCCTGTCGCTGGGAATTCGGATTGCGGGTGAGTTTATGAGGATCGGCACATGCTGCGGCGCGGATCTGAAAAGGATCGGGATCTTTGTCACCGGGCTGGCGTTATTCATCGGCACGTTGGACAGCGTGATTTCAGGCGGAAACCTGAACGGTTTTTTACGATCCGTTGTCTTTACTCTCATTTGCGCTTTCTTTTGTGCGCTTGTCCTCTGCGCCAGCATGGGCGTTATTTCAGGATTTCCACGGGTTCTTTTTTATACTGTGTTTTCCATCGAAGTGACGGCGTGCGTGTTTTTGGGGATCACATCCGGACATCTGATAATGGACGGGGGTATTGCTCTCAGGCCTCCTGAAATCATATTCAGCCTTCTGTTCGGCCTGGCCAGCAGCGGCGTGATGACCGCGTATATGTTTTTCCGAGGCAGTCAGGAAATGAAAATCGCCCGGATCAAGGAGGTGGAGCTGGAAAACGAGCGCCTGAAAAGGCTCAATACCGAAGCCCGTCTCAATGAGCTGAGGGCCAAGCTCAATCCTCATTTTCTATTCAATGCCCTGAATACGACCGCCAGCCTGATCCCGGAGAATCCGGAGAAGGCGGAGCAATCCCTGGTCCGGCTGGCGAACCTTTACCGTCGTGTCCTGGCGGGAGCGGATCGGGACATGGTTTCCGTCGGAGAGGAGATGGATCTGATTGCCGACTTTCTGGACCTGGAGAAGCTTCGCTATGATGACCGCTTAACGTACCGCCTGGATGTTCCCGAAGCCGTCCGATCCCGCCGGATCCCCGCGCTTCTGGTGCAGCCGCTTGTCGAAAATGCGGTGAGGCATTCGCGAAGCCGCTCTTCCCGTCCGCTCGAGGTCTCCGTCCTCTGCCGGGAAGATCACGTTCGTTTTGAGATTTCAGTAAGCGATACCGGCCCCGGATTCGATCCGGCCCGGGTATCCATCGGGCACGGGTTGTACGGGATCCAGGAGCGCCTGCGCCTGAAATACGGAAGAAACGCGGGAATGAAGATCCATTCCCGCATCGGTTCCGGCACGGAGATTCTGCTTTGGTTTTCGGGAGAGGAAAAACGATGATCCGCGCTGTGATCGTGGATGATGAAAAGCCGGCGCGGCTGCGGCTGGCCCGTTTGCTCCATGGATATGATGATGTGCGGATCATCGGGGAGGCGTCATCGGGATTGGAGGCGTTGGAACTTATTCAGAGGGAAAATCCCGACCTTGTCTTTCTTGACATCCGTATGCCCGGTTTGACCGGATTTGATGTTCTGGAAAAACTGGAAAAGTCACCCTATGTAGTTTTCACTACGGCTTTCGACCGCTATGCCTTGCGGGCGTTTGAAGAGAATGCCGTCGATTATCTGCTCAAACCGATCGGAGAGAAAGAACTTTCCCGGGCGGTGGAAAAGATGCACCGCATAATGAATTCCAGCGGGAGCTTTTCCGGGGACATCCCCGGTCTGATCAAGAAGCTGGTTCGGGATAGAACCTACCTTAAACGGATATCGGTTTCGAGCGGAGATCGAATCCGCATCTTTCCGGCTGAGAGGATCCATTTTTTTCTGGCTGAGGATAAATTCACTTTCCTGGCTGAAAAAGACGGTCGTCATATCGTGTCCTTCACGTTGAAAGAGTTGGAATGCAAGCTCGACCCCGAGCGTTTTGTTCGCGTTCACCGGAACTGCATCGTCAATCTCGAGATGGTCGCATCGGTACACCGCTGGTTCGGAGGAAGGCTTCTTCTGAAGATGAAAAACGGAAAGGAGATCACGGTCAGCCGGAACCATGCTTCGAGGTTCAGGGAAAAGATCAACCTCTAGCCCCCGAACCCCGACCGTCCCCGATGGAAAGCCCGCTAACCGCGGGCGGGATGCTTCCGAACGGTGCCGTCCGTTTTTTCCATTCCAGGCAGGGGGAAATTCTCATAAGTTGTTCCGGCTGCTTTTTCGGGTCTTGTGTTATACTGTTGCGGAATATGAAGAGAAGGATCATGAACATGCCGAAAGACAAACGGATAACGATGGCTTTGATTCTTTTGTCTTTCCTGCCGTTTCAGGGGATTTCGGGACAGGAAGCCCGGAAGGTTGATCCGGGCGGGAAAACGTTTTCCTTGAAATCGAAGATATTGAACGAAGAGCGGGTCGTTTCGATTGCGCTTCCGGCTTCGTATCATGAATCGGCGCAAGCTTATCCGGTGTTGATCACCCTTGACGGTGAAGACTTTTTTCCCGCATTCTCCGGGATGGTTTCCTACTATTCCAGCATCGGGAAATGTCCGGAATTGATCGTCATCGGGATCGAAGCGGTGGACAGATGGCGGGATTACACGCCTACACGGGCGGATATCCCGGATGGGACGCCGATTCCGAACAGCGGGGGGGCGGATGCCTTCCTCGGATTTATCGATCGTGAACTCATGGGATATGTCCGGGAGCATTATCGTGTGACTCCCTTTCATGTCCTGTGCGGACATTCCATCGGCGGCCTTTTCGTCGTGAACACCCTCTTTGATGCGTCCGCGGATTTTTCGGCTTTTATCGCGACCAGTCCTAGTCTGTGGTGGGATGGTGAGCTCATGAAAAAAAAAGCGGTGCGTGCGGCCGCCCCGAAGGATTCGCACGCTTCTTTTCTGTTCATGACCATGGGGAATGAAGGCGCCTCCATGCTGGATCCGGCACTGGAGTTTACGCGGGCGCTGGAAGCGGATTCCGGAGAGAACCTGATCTGGGCATTCAGGCGGTTCAAAGACGCGGACCATCAAACCATGCCGGTCAAAGCCTTTGCCTACGGTTTGGATTTCATCTTTTCCGATTGGCGGATGCCTCCGGAGATAAGCGCTGAGGGATTGGATGCGGTCTTGGCCTATTACGCCGGCCTGTCACAAAAATACCGGCAGGTGCTCGAGGTGCCGGAAAATGTATTGAATCGTATGGGCTACATGGCGATGAACAAGGGAAAGCTGGAGGATGCCCTTGAAATATTCAAACTCAACGTCAATAAACACCCCGGATCCGCCAATGCGTATGACAGCCTGGGAGAAGCCTTTCTCAAAGCCGGGGACATTGAAAATGCCGTCCGGAACTATCGGAAATCATTGGATTTGAATCCGGAAAACGAAAACGCCCGCTCGATTCTTAATAAACTGGGGCGGTAGGAGGAGACGTATCATTGAAGCGTCGTCCCCCATGCCTTCGAATCCTGCTGCCGCCGCGGAGAAACCTTACCGTCAACCCCGGCGGAAAAATTCGACGAGGGCGGTGGGCTTGAGTTTGAAAAGATCCTTCCTTTCGTTTAAATAGGGGGACCAGCAGTCGCCGCAGTTATGGAAGCGTGCATTCGCGAGCGCTTCCACCAGCCCATCCCTCAGGATGTTTTTGGGGGTGAAGTCCGCGACATGGGGAATACAGGGGATTACGTCGCCGTCGGGATCGATATGAAAGTAGAACTTGCCGGCCATGCAGCCCGATCGTCCTTCACTCTTGATCGCGTTCAGGGTGAGGTCTTGCCATTTCAAGGCTTTCTCGAAAGAGGGAATAGAGAACATGATCGATCGTCCCTGCTTTTTCCAGGAGATCATGCGGTGGTGAAAATCCCTGATCTCATCCGGAGTGAGAGCCATTTCCCTGGCTCCTTCATCATAATACTCCACACCGAATTTGATCGGCTGAGCATTCATCCGGACCCCTTTTTGCTCGCAGAAGTCCAGCATGGTCTCCAGATCCTCAAGATTTTTTCGGCAAAGGGCCATGTTGACATAGGTCTTTTTCCCTTTCTCCAGGGAAAAATCGAGGGTGCGGCGGGCGTTTTCATAAGCTCCTTCCCCCCGCATGAAATCATTGACATCCCGGCGGAGGGAATCCAGGCTTACGACCACCTCCATAATCGGATCAAGGAGTTCGGGTTGTTGAGAGGTTCGCCGACCGTTGGTGACCACCGATGTGATGATCCCGAGACGGCGGGCTTCGCCACAGATTTCGAGAAAATCAGGCTTGATCGTCGGTTCCCCCCCCTGAAACTTGATGCGCAGTGTTCCCAGGCGGCGGAGGTCCCGGAGGATGGAGATCCATTGTTCGGTGGTCATGAGATCGGTTCTCACCTCAGGGCAGCGGCAGTAGATACACCGCTGATCGCATTCATTCCAGAGCTGGGCGGCGACCTCATAAGGCCGAACTTTTTGCGGATAGTACCTGAGATAGCGGAGTCCGATTTTAAGCTGTCGGGTATTTATCATAAATTTCCTTTCTTCCCCCCAGGGGGCCTTGCTCGGTTGGATGTTTATTCAGAGACAGGAGAGAGATGATGATCAAAACGGCATAGCTGATCATTCCTGAAATGAGGGCGAAAGCCCCCGGCCGGCCGTCGTCTCGGCGGAGAAGCTTCCGACTCATCAGACAGGCTGAAACGATGAACAGGCCTGAAAAAACGAGCGGGTAGATTCGGAACCGGGTCGCCAGGAGAAATAGAGAAGTCGCTCCGAACACCGCTCCCAGCCATGGAACCCATGAAAATTGCCGGAGGCGGAGCAGACGGATCAGTTTCCAGCCGCGTGGAGGATGCGGATGATCCGGGGGAAATACCAGTTCATGGATGTAGCTCGCACCACGTCTCCGTCGGTACTGAAGAAATTCTACGGTGGTTTGGGGAACACGCAGCTCGACCGCTTTGGCCGCACGGCATATCCGGACGCGGTACCCTCGGGCGCCGGCATCGAGCCCTATATGGATATCCTCGGCGACGGCGTCGTGCATGGGATGGGAGAAAAATCTGCGGTTCAAGGCATAGCACACGCCTGAGATCCCGGCTCCGGCAAAGATCTCGCCCTCCAGCCACCAGATCGTGTTCAGGACGAGCCAATGGATCCGCTCCTCCAGCAGAAAGCTTTTCGGTTCCACGGAAGCCCCTACCAGGGCGTTTTTGGGATCATCGATCAGAGACTGAACGAGTTCCCGGATACAGGAGGGTTCAAGCCTTGAGTCGGAATCCGAAAACACGAGGATCTCCGGACCCGGAGTTTTCAATATATGATTCACCTGGTCGATTTTGCCGCAGGCCCCGGGCAGACTGATGATTTTGATCTTTCTTCCTTTGGAAATTTCTTCTTTGACGCGTTCGACGGTTCCGTCTTCCGATCCGCCGTCGACAACGACCACCGTCATCCGGTCCCGGGGATAATCACAGCGCTCCATGTCTTCGAGCTTGCCGAGAATACCGTGCTCTTCATTGAGGGTGGGGATCACCACGGCGATGGGAGGGAGAGGGTGCTTGCGATGGAGCATGCCGGATTTGACGCTGACGAAGATCCTCAGGATCGACACATATCCGAAAGTCAGAAGCCAGATCGATATCCCGCAGAAGAGATGCAGAGCCAAGATGATTTCATTCGCCATTTTTTGAAAATCTCACAAGTTGACAATCATATTCCCATGGGTTTTGATCTGTCAATCACCGTCTTCAGGCCGACACGGAATCGGGGAGGTGGAATCACCTTTTTCAGGTCGGAATCCAAGCGCCGATCCCGTGACGTAAATCCGCGAATCGTTTTCATGCCGGGCGTTTTGCCGATTGAATGCTTTACTCAGGGTTACGGCCGATCTTTTTCAGGGCCTCCTGGGCGTACAGGCGTACCTCCCAATCTTCATCCCGGACAGCCTGCTTCAGGGACGGCGCGGATCGGGGGGATCCGATCTCGAGGAGAGCGACGACGACGGCCCGCCGCACGCGAACGTCTTTGTCCGGATATCGCTCCACCAACGCGTCGACCGCTTCTTCCGATCCGAGAAGACCCAGTGATTCGGCCGCCGCCTTGCGCGTCCACCAATCCCGGTGATCGAGCAGGGCCATGGCGGGGGCCAGCCCTGTCATAGACCCGAGGCGGCTCAGCGCCCGGACTGCGGCGACCCTGACGGCGTCGTCGCTATCATCCAGCAATGGCGTTAACGCCGCTTCCGCCTCCCGCGCGCCGAAGCGGCCCAGGACATCGACGGCCTGCATGCGGATACCCGCGTTTTCGTCCCGGAGGAGATCGATGAAGCCGGGGATGGAGCGGGGATCCTTGATCTTTTCCAGAGCCCTGGCGGTGTTGGACCGGACTTCGGGATCGGGGTGCTTGAGCAGGGGGAGGAGGGGATCGACGACCGCGGAACCCATATGTGAAAGTTCCTCGATGATCCAGAATTTGCTCCTCGGGTTGGGATTGATCTGAAGCTCACGGATGAGCTTTCCCGTGCGAGTCTCCTGCGTTCTGGCCTCTTCAGAGAGAGTGAACCGGCGGGGCCGTGAATATTTCCAGGAAAGCGGGGAGAGAGCGATCAGGATCGCGGTATAAACGAGGCAGACGACGGCGATCTCTCCTTTCCGGTCGGGGAGCGGCTTGCGGAAAAGCAGGCGGGCGGGGATGGTGAAGATATCGCCGATGAATCCGGGGAGAGGGAAAAGGAAGGGAGTGGCCTTCCGGTACTTCTCATATTTCTCCCCCATCAGGTGTTTCATCTTCCGTTCTTCCATCAGAGCCACGCCGATAATGATCATGGCCGATAGCATCCAGGGCAGAGCTGAAGCGATTCCCCAGGAACGCTTGGGATATTTGATTCGCATCAAGGCCAGCAGCATGCCGTAGCTCCAGATGATCCAGCCCAGGTATTGGGGATGCCGGGAGATCTTGTAGATCCAGAAATCCGCCATGTCGCGCTTCCGGTAGCGGGCGGAAAGCCAGGTGAACGTACCGAGGGTGAAAAGCAGGAGCCCGATCCCGATACAGGCGTAAACCAGGGGGAGATGGATGTCGATTCCTCCGATCCGAGTGAAGAGGGCGCGCAGCAGCCGGTAAGGAAGGTAGACCACATCTCCCAGACGCCCGGCATCGAAGGAGATGTCCAGGACAGGGAGCCATATGATGTTCAGGATGCCGAGCCCGGCCAGGAAAAACATCACTCCGGCGAACTGGGCGAAAACCGGCAGGAACATCAACAGGGCTCCGGCGGAAGCCAATCCTCGTTTTCCGAAGAGGAAGCCTCCGATAATGATGAGAACCATAAGGATGAAACAGATATAGCCGATAAGACGGAGATGGTAGTGCCGCATGAAGATCTCTGTCCGGGTCACGGCGAAGCTGTCGGCGTGGGAATCTCCGGAAAGGGCCGGCACCGTGTCGTAAAGGGCGTTCTGCATAAGGTCCGGCAGTTCGATCGAGGCGAACATCAGTCCGATACTGAAAACGACGGCCAGAAGAACCAGGAAAATCCCCGTAATCAGCTGTCGTGAAGACATGTCGAGTTTCTTCTCGCGAAATATGCTTCGATTATTCATTACGGGCTTTATCTCTTAAGATTTCCGGCACAAAGATTATGCTCAAACGTCAGTTTTCGGTTTCGGTTTGATGACGCCGATCAGTTTTGCCATTTTGACGATGCCTCGTCCCATTCCGGTCAGCTGAAATACGGCGATCGGATCGTCCCAGGCGTCTTCTTTCTTCAACCTGTTCATTTCCTTGATTTCGGGGCTGACCCCGACGGCCATGATCAGATTGATGGCCACCGCAAAGATGAGAAACGCGATGTCATGGGTTCGAAACCACAGCCAGGGAATGATAAAAAAGACGCCGACGATGTAAGCGGCCACGACATTGCGCAGCACCGCCAGGCCGAATATCATGCCGGCAACGGATGTAACGAGGGCTCCGATCCAGTCGATGGCGAACATGGTTCCGTATACGGCCAGAACGCCCCGGCCGCCCTTGAAGCGGTGATATATCGGCCAGATATGCCCGATCATGCCGGAAGCGGCCGTGATCAGAAAATAGGGATGATCCAGGAGGAGATGTTTGACGGCCAGGACCGGAAGGATGATTTTCAGCATATCCAGCAGCATGGTGATGAATCCGTAACGAGCTCCCAGGTTGATGGAAACGGTTGAAGCGCTGACGACATTCACATCGAATACCTTATCGCTTCCTTCCATGCGGATTTTCGTCTGGGAGATGTCTTTTCCCGGAGCGAAGATACGCGTGATCAGTCGGGCATTGGAGAACGAACCGATCAAATACCCCGCGATCGCGGCGGCCAAGATAATATACCCGTTCATCATCAATCTCCTTGTGTTGAATGTATATGTTTCAAATAGATCCGTCCCTTGTCGGCGTCTAAAGTCAGGGGCTGCCCGGTCTTTATCGCTCCCATCGCCCGGGGGACGCTGACGACGGCCGGGATGCCGAATTCCCGGGCAATGATGGATGTGTGCGAGAGCTGACCTCCGGTTTCGGCGATGATGCCGCCGATCTTGGAGAAAAGCGGCGTCCAACCCACGTGGGAGAAGGGAACGACCAGAATATCCCTGGGAGTCAAGACCCGGTTGATTTTTCCCGGATCCTCGACAACATAGGCATATCCCTGTTTGAAGCCCGAACTCCCGCAAATCCCGGTCAGAAACTCCGGTTCGCATATACTCCTTTCCGGCCGGGTTTCGATCTGATCGCCGCAGATGGTATCTTCAGGAATTATTTGTGCGTCTTGTTCGATCCGTCTTCGGCGCCGGATGATCTTTCCGCCGATTTCCCGTGTTTGCGTGTTCTCTTCGATGATTTTCGTGATTTCATCATAGTGTAGGTAAAAAACATCATCCGGTTTTTCGATGATTCCTTTTAGAACCAGGCCCTCGCCCAATCCAAGGACAAGCCGCCGAAACTGATAGGTGTCTTCCGACAGCAGCAGGCTGATTTTTTCACGCAGCGTCAGGTATACGATGGTCGTCTTTAAGATCCGGCGGAAGGCCTTTTTTTGAATGGGATTCAAGTGCTTCAAGACCTCGTTCCGTTTTTCGGCTCTTGAACTTTCCGATCCGGCCGACCGCTTTCGATGTCGGTGCGATGCTTTGTTTCCCATGGACGACCAGATCATTTTGGGATTTTCGATCCAGGGCGGTTCCGTGAAGTTGGTGGTGTTGGCGCTGAGATGGCCGTATTTTTTCATGAAGGCGTCGAATTCAGAGATCAGCTCTCTCCCTTTGGCCGACGAACTCAGCCGGCGGCGGATTTCACCGTCATCGCCCTCGATGCAGAGACTTATGATGTCTTTTCCCAGGGCATGGACTTTTTCCGACAGGTCGTCCAATTCCGCATTCAACTCCCAGCCTTTTTCTCCGGCCGGACCCGTGAGCAGATCGCTGGACCGCACCGAAGGAGCATGTTTTCGGATCATCTTTTTCAGCAGGGTATTTCGTATGGCCATATTGAGCGCGGTGATCATGATGTTTTGCTGAGCTTCATTATGCAGGAACATCAAATGTTTTAGATGCATATATTTGTCATTGATACTGACACCGGACCAATCCGATTTCCGGTAAAGGTTGAGAATGGCGTTTTGTTTGTTGATAAAACGATTGATCCGGGCTTCGGCCCGGGAATACTTCCAAATAAAGGGAATAAACTTAAACACCAGTGAATGCAGCAGTTTGGGCGACATTGGGGGCCGCCTCCTGCGGGCCTCTTCGTCTCTGGCTATCATCTCAAAAAAATTGCCGGGGAGTCCGATTCGCTCGAGCATGTCGTTAAAGAAATTGATGTTTGTGTATACACGGGAATGGATCAGCCGGATCGCCTTGTTGAAATCGATGTTGTTCGGACCGATGATTTCCGTGAACAGCCGGCAGAAGACACGGGTCATCATGGACAGGGTATAGGTGGACCACTGCAGCGGTTTGATGACTCCCGGCGACATATCCGCCACCAATTTATTCGAGTATATTTGTTTTCCGAACAGCGTCGAGATCGGCCGCGTCTGGAGAAATATAAAATCCTCTCCGTCCCATGCCCATTCGATATCCTGGGGGTGTCCCATCTTGCGGGCTATCCGGTTTGCAGAGACGGCAAGCCGAAGGATCTGTTCCCGGGATAACAGCGGTCGTCCCTTTTCCGTCGGCGCCGATTCGGAAATTTTCCCGTTCGCATTGACGACATATCGATCCGGATCCTTCCCCCCGGAAACCGCATCCTTGCCGAGTCCGGCAACGGCTTCTATGATCACTTCGCTCCGCCCGCAGATGGGATCGGCCGTAAAGGCGATCCCCGCGGTCTCGGCCTCGACCATCCGCTGCACGATCACCGCCGTCGAAAGCAGGTCGAGCTTCCGGGCATTCATCAGCTTTCCCCTGGCGGAAAGATATTGAAACAGCTGAGGTTTATAGTGGGAAGCGTAGCATTCCTTTATCGCCTCGATCAGCCGGTCCGGTTCGACATGCAAATAAGTGTCCAATTGTCCGGCGAAAGAATCGTTCGCTCGATCTTCTCCCACCATCGAAGAGCGTACGGCGACCGATCCGGATAGCTTTCGATGGAATTTCCAGATCGTGTTTTCCAAGCGGCGATCGAACGGGATAGAGATTATCCGTTCCTTTAAAGACTTGTACTCCGCTGCGTTCAATCCCGGCGAGTCCACAGGTCCAAATTGATCGAGTGGATCGATGAATCGATGAAAAGCTTTCGACGTGATGACGAAGCCGGGTGCCGAGCGAAATCCCATGCGGTGGAGCTTAGCCAGATTGGCCGCTTTCCCGCCGACAAGATGAGAATCCAATACCGACTTTTTTGAGCTGTTGAGTGAGACGATGAGAGATCCCATGATCGCTTGCAACTGTCCCTGTTTACGAAAAATCAAACCTGAGGCGCAGAATCTTTCCGGATTTTAGAAATGGTTCAATTCGTCTCGTACGAGAGAATCGTCTTCGCGAATCCTCCTTCTCCGCCCCTGTATCCGAATAAAGCCTATCATAGATGAAAAGGCGTGGTCAATGAGTTGAAGTCCGCAGTGCGTACCGGGGATACCGCTCGTGGACATCCTGAGGGCTTTTGCATCCGATGCCGCGGAGTTGATGAGTAAAGCGGATTCAGTTTTTTGCGGCGCGGAATTTTACGAGTTTTCGATTCTTTTCATCCCACAGGTGCAGCACGAGCGAACGCAGGCTTTTCCTTATGGTCAGCGGCTCGACTTTTTGCAGAGCGAACTCGGATTTGAAGCATTTTTCCAGGGAGTAATTTGCGATCAGGGGGCGCAGGTGATGGATGAAATGATATCCGATGCTGCCGGTGAACCACTGCAGCACCCGGGGAAGCCTGTAAAAGGAGCATCCTTCGACCGCCGCCACCATTCTGTCCCAATCTTCATGCCGCCACCAGAACACCCCGTCATAATTGTGCTGGATGTAAAACAGCCAGAATCCGAGCATGCCGCCGAAAAAGAAGATCGGAAGTTGGATCAGAAAGTATGTTTTCAATCCTATGCTTAAAGCCGCCGTCACGAGTATCGCCAGGATCGCCAGATTGGTCAGGTGGACGCTGATCTTTTCCCGTCTGCTTCGGGCCCCGAAGGGCAGTCTCTGATAAATGAGGAATGAAGCGATCGGCCCCAACCCGAAGGCGATGAAAGGATTCCGCGCCAGCCTGTAGATGAGGCGCTTTCTTCTCGAACCGGCGAGGTATTCCTCTTTCGTCATCGTCCAGAAATCGCCCTGTCCCCTGCGGTCGAGGTCGCCGACGGTCGCGTGGTGCCTCCAATGTGAAGCCCGCCATTTTTCATAGGGGGTATAGGTCAGGATCCCCGAAATGTACCCGAAGATCCGGTTGGCTCTTTTCGAGGGGAAAAGCGATCCGTGGGTGCAGTCGTGGAACAGGACGAAGAGGCGCACCATGAACAAACCGGCGGGAACGGCCAGGAAGAGGATGATCCAATAGGGATATCCGGCGGTGACGGCGCGGATCATGACGTACCACAGAAAGAAGTAGGGGAGAAGCGTATTCGTAATCTGCCAGAGGGCTTTTCCCGTATGGGCTTTTTCGAACCTTGCGATCCTCTCATACCATTCCGGTCTGGCCCTGGGATGTTCGACGGTATCCTCGATTAAAACCATGACGGGCTCCGATATAACGGAGTGCTGATCCGTGCTGTCTTTTGAGCTTCTCAGTCCCCCTGATGATTAAAATCCAAAAAATATTATATCACAAAAACGCGGCGGATTGCGTATCGATGGGGGGATTTGTTTTTACTTTTAAAACGATCGCCGATTCCCTCGTCACATTTCAGGGGAGTCATGAAATCTTCCTCCTAAAATGTGTCACGGATCCTTAAAAGCGAGTTATAATAATAAATTAGCGTGCGAATGATCAGACATATGTCGGAGCAAGATCTGGAGTTCTGTTTCCCCACATCCCTGATCCGGACCGGCTAGCGGATCCGGGGCCCCTCATCCCCGCGAAAACAGGCCAGCTGTACCGCATGTTTTATCAGATACACGGCTTTCAAGTGGATAAAAATGGGGGTTCCGAATAATCCGCTGAAGGGTCATCCGGTTCGATCACCCGGCTTGGGTGAACCGCCGGCCTGCACGCATCTAAGGCCTTTTTCGGCGGCGCTTTATCCTTTTGAGGTAAGCGGCTACATAAGAACAACGAGGAATGACCGTAAAGCCTTTTCGCATGGCATATTGCAGAGCGGTTTCGGTCAGCTTTTCCGCTATCCCGAGGTTCCTGAATTCATGAGGGACATATACCTGGATAAAATCGAGGATTTTATCGTCTTGTTTTTTATAAGCAAGGTAGCCGAGTTTATTTTCGAGGCGAACGGCGAAGCGTTCGACCGATGTTTCGTGACGTATCTCAAGGTTTTCCAGAAGGACCGCTCGGGGGGAAGAACGATTTTTTTTCATTGTGGAATGGGCCGCCTCTATTCGGGATTTGCGTGTCCTTCCCCTTGACCATGAAATTTCTTTATTTTATTTTTTTCCAGATTGATGATCTTTGTGACCTTGATGTTTCGCGGGCATACCTGAGTGCAATTGAAGTAGTTATTGCACGGCCAAATCCCATCGGGATCATCCAGTTCGGGCAATCTCAGCTCGAAACCTCTGTCGCGCGAATCGTTATTGAAGCGTGAAGCCTGGACGATCGCCGCCGGGCCCAGATAGAGCGGATTCTCCCCCTGTACGACCGGGCAGGCGGAGTAACAGGCGGCGCAGAGGATACAGCTGGTGGCGGCATCGATTATTTTCCTTTGCTCGGGACTCTGTCTCCGCTCTTTGGGGCCGGCTTTTTCGTTGTTGATGAAAAAAGGCTTGATCCGCCGGTATTTTTGGAAAAATTCCGTCTGGTCGACCATGAGATCTTTCTGAACGGGAAGGGTGCGCAGGGGTTCGATGATGAGCTTCGTCCCTTCTTTATCCGTGAGTTCCTTCAAAAGCGTCTTGCAGGCCAGGCGCTCCCTGCCGTTTATGACCATGGCATCGGAACCGCAGACTCCGTGACCGCAGCTTTTCCGGAATGCCAGGGATGGATCGATTTTCCTTTGGATGTGCATCAGGACATCCAGAACGCGGTCGGTGGGAGCGGCGTCGACTTCATATTCATGAAAGGCGGGCGTGTCGTCTTTTTCCGGGTTGAATCGTTTAACGGCGACTGTAACCTTCATTTTTCTTTCACGATCATAACTTCAAATCCTCTCGCCATTATTTCATGAACAGCCCAGGCCGGCTGGAGCTGTTCATATAAAACTAGTAGATGCGGGGCTTAGGCTCCCACTTTGTGATTTCGACCGGCTTCGTGTCGATGTCAATCGCATCGCCTCGAAGGCGCGCCAATGTGTGATGAAGCCAATTCTTGTCGTCGCGATCCGGAAAATCCATGCGGGCATGCGCTCCTCTGGATTCTTCTCTCCGGGCCGCGCAGGCGGCCGTCACATAGGCAAGGTCAAGAAGGTTCCCCAACTCCAATATTTGCAAAAGATCCGTGTTGAACGATTTGCCGGTGTCGCGGACACGCGCCTGTTTATAATCCTCTCTCAGAGTTTTGATGTTTTCAAGCGCCGCCGACATGTCCTTTCCGCTGCGGTAAACTCCGATATTCTCCGTCATGAGCTGTTTCATGCGTGATCGGATCGCTTCCGGATCCGGTCCTTTTCCCGGTTGCATCAACCGCGCAATTTTCTCTTTTGCGGAATCGACCGTGTTTTCAGAGAGGGCGAGATGCCCGCTTTCCTTCGCGAAGTTTGCCATGTCCATTCCCGCTCTTTTCCCGAAAACGATGAGATCGACCAGGCTGTTCGTTCCCAGCCGGTTGGCGCCGTGAACCGAAACGCAGGCGCATTCTCCCGCCGCGTACAATCCCTCATAAACCCTCCCGCGGCCGTCGACAACCCTTCCGTTTTCGTCCGTGGGAATCCCGCCCATCGCGTAGTGTGCCGTCGGCTGGACGGGGATGGGTTTTTCAACCGGGTCTATCCCCAAATAGGTTCGGCTGAATTCGGCGATTTCCGGAAGCTTTTCTTCGATCACATCTCTTCCAAGATGGGTCGCGTCAAGGTGTACGAAGTCGGTTATGGACCGGTCTCCCTTTATCCCCATGCCTGTGGAAATCTCGGACATGATCGCTCTGGCTATCATATCGCGCGGGGCGAGGTCGAGGAGTCCGGGAGCATATTTTTCCATGAATCGATCGCCGCCGCGGTTTCTCAAGATGCCTCCTTCCCCGCGAACGCCCTCCGTGATCAAAATGCCCATTCCGTATATTCCTGTGGGGTGAAACTGAAAGAATTCCATGTCTTCCAGCGCAACGCCTTTTCGCAGCAGCAGCGCCGGTCCGTCTCCCGTGTTCGCATAGGCATTGGAGGTGATGCCGAACATGCGCCCGAATCCTCCGGTGGCGAATAAAACAGCCTTGGCTTTGAAGAGATGAATATTTCCGGTCGCAAGTTCCACCGCGACCACACCTCCGCACTTCTTTCCTCTGAATATGACGTCGATGATCTGGAATTCATCATAAAAAGATACGTCGTTCTTGATGCACTGCTGATAGAGGGTTTGGAGGATCATATGGCCGGTCCTGTCGGCGGCGTAACAGGCGCGGCGAACGGGCGCTTCTCCGAAGTTTCGGGTATGACCTCCGAAGCGCCGCTGATCGATCAGGCCTTCCGGTGTCCTGTTGAAGGGAAGGCCGCGGTTCTCGAGGTCGTATGCCGCTTGAACCGCTGTTTCGGCAAGAATGACGGCGGCGTTCTGGTCCACCAGATAGTCCCCTCCTTTAACCGTGTCGAAGGCATGCCATTCCGGCTTGTCTTCTTCGACATTTCCCAAGGCCGCGCTTATGCCCCCCTGTGCGGCTCCCGTATGTGAGCGTATGGGATACAGCTTGGAAAGAACGGCGGTTCTGACGCTTTTGCCGGCTTCCAAGGCGGCAAAAAGCCCGGCGCCTCCGGCTCCGATGATGAGAGCGTCATATTCATGAATCAACGTCGATCCCCTTGATGAGCGTTTAAACTCTAGCCATTGATGGGATTTTTGTCAAACGGAAGTCCCATTCTTCTTGGGGCGGGAGCCCCATTATGAAACGAAATCCGTCTGATTGGCCGATCAGGCGGAGTCGTTGGTCGGCCTTAATACAGAGTCGTCCCCGGAAAGAAGCCCTTCGGGGAAACCGGATTATCCTTTTTTCCTGGCCCTGGCCAGCTTCAGCTTCTCCGACTTGGCGACTTTCATCTTCACCATTTCTTCAGGATCGACGCCTTGGCTCTTGAGAAAGTCACCCAGCTTGGAAAGCTCCGCTTTCTGCTCTTCAACTTCATTGAATTTTGCTTCTATCTTTTTCCATTCCGCGTAGTAGGCTTTTTTAGCCTCTGCAAGGATAGTGGCGATGCTCGTAAAGTCTTTGTTTTGTTTTTTCTTCATTTGCAAATCGCTCCTTTGTCTTCCGTACCGGTATATAATATAATCTCCATGATTTTTGGTCAACCCCTGAAAGCCGATAGATTCTATAGATTGTGGTCTTTTCCGCTGTCTTCAACCTGTAGGTGATCGTCCTCGCAATGGGGATATCTTTTGTGTCGATGGAGTTGAATGGATTATAATGCGTCATGGAGGATTTGATGACCGCATCACGAAAGATCTTTTTTACGGGGTGGTTGCTTTTTCTGGCGGTTTTCGTTCTTTGCTGTTCTCCTGACTCGGACTCGGATCCCGCCGCCCCCTCTTCCGTCCTGACGCTTCGGAACCTGACTGCGGAGTCCGTTGTCTTCACGATCGAGTTTTACGGAAGCGACCAACCGGCTTTGGAGCATAGACTCGAAGCAGCGGAACAAGCCGGTTTCCCCGGAGGGTTCCCCGCCGATATCCGGTTTTCAAGCGGAGAAGAGCTGATCTCTTATCGGCTTCGTCCCGGAACACCATACAATTTCCGGTATGATGAAAACGACCGCTTGAACCTGTATGAGGGATCTCACGCCAGGGCGGATGTCCCGGATCTCGCGCCTTTTGTAACGACGCCGAAGGCCGTGGTCGAAAAGATGCTTCGCATGGCCGAGGTCGCCCGGGATGATGTGGTCTATGACCTGGGCTGTGGAGACGGCCGGATCGTGATCTCCGCGGCGGAGAAATACGGCGCCAGGGGAGTCGGTATCGACTTGGATCCTCAGAGAATCGCGGAATCGAAGGCCGGCGCCCGGAATGCGGGCGTGGAACACCTTGTCGGTTTTATCAACGCGGATGTCGCCGCCGTGGATCTGTCCCAAGCCACTGTGGTCACCATGTACCTGCTGACGGAATCGAATGCGCTTCTCCGTCCGCAGCTGGAACGCCAGCTCCGGCCCGGAACGCGCGTGCTGTCGCATAATTATGAGATGCCCGGCTGGGAGGATAAAGAGGCCGGTTTCGCCTCCGTTGAAACCGAAGACGGAGAGGAACACCTCATCTTCTTTTACCGGCGCTGACGGCGTCTCCGTCGGTATGCCTATTCCTTGACTTCGTATCCCGCCACCCTGATGCTCGTCTCGGCAATGATCTCCATCGGGTCGATGAGCGGGACGGTGATGTCCTTCGGATCCAGAACGAGAGGAATTTCGGTGCACCCGGCGACGATGGCCTGAGCGCCGCGGTCGATGAGGTGAACGGCGGATTCCAGGACGGCCTCCCGAGGAGGTCCGGACGTGAATCCCGCTTTGATCCCGTCGGTTCCCATGACGGCGTGTTCAAAGCGTTTTTGTCCCTCTTCATCCGGTCCGATAACCGAGATGCCGACACGGGCGAAGGCGTCATGGAAGATACGTGAATCGAGGGTGCCTGTGCTGCAGAGCAATCCGGCTTTCGCTACGTCCGGAAGATGACGCTTCACCCAGAGCGCGGATTCATCCAGCAGACTGATAAAAGGAAAGTCCATCTCCGCCGCCATCCCGGGGTGGAAATAGTGCGCGGTCACACAGGGGATGATGATAAAATCCGCGCCCGCCTGCAGGAGGAGCCTTACGCCGTCGATGAGCTGGGGCGTCGGATCCGGGCCGATCCCGAAGATGGCATCGGAACGGGGATGGATCTTGGGATTGTTCATGATGACCATGGAGATGTGGTCCTGATCTTTTTCCACCTTGGTCTTTCTGATAATGAGCTCATGCATGTGGGCCGTGGCTTCCGGCCCCATACCGCCTAGAATCCCGATGACTTTTTTCATGGAATCTCCTTCATCAGGCCGCGGACCCGATCCAGGGGAAGAGCCGGAATCCGGTGCCCGTCCCGGCCGTCCATATCCCGGGCTTTGAACAGGGAATTGAGAATGGCTTCCTCCGCCGCTTCGGCCGCAGCCTGGAACAGCGGCGAAACCTGCGGATTGCGCAGAACCTCCCGGTTCAGAGTCGGAACGGACGACCGGTAAGGAATCCGGAGTCCTGGAGCGGTTGAAAAAGCGATGGCATAATCGCCGCTTCCGTTGGAATTGTATCCCCCGGTACGAGGGATTCCGAGGAGAGCGCGTTTGGCCAGGCGCTTGAGGTTGCGGCTGTCCAGGGGCGCGTCGGTGGCGACGATGATCATGCACGAGCCGTCCGCCTCCGCGGCTTCGTCCCCGTTTCTCGGCAATCGTTTCAGACGCTCTCCGACCGAAAGCCCGCCGATCCTGAGGATTCCACCGAAGTTGGATTGAACCAGGACGCCGACCGTGTATCCGCCCTGCCGAGCGGTCAGTTTTCTGGAGGAGGTTCCTATGCCCCCTTTGAATCCGAAGCAGACGGTGCCCGTACCTGCGCCCACGGCGCCTTCTTCCACAGGTCCCGTGTCGGCCTTTCGGATGGCTTCGAGGATATGTTCACGCTTAACATGGCGGCCGCGGATATCGTTCAGGTAGCCGTCGTTGGTCTCTCCGACTACCGGATTGACGGAACGTACGGTTTGGTTGCCGGGTTGGTCCAGAACGTATCCGATCAGCGCATCGGCCGCGGTCGGGACGCTCAGGGTGTTGGTGAGGATCAAGGGTGTTTCAATGTTTCCCAGCTCTTCCACCTGGGTGATTCCCATCAACTTTCCAAAACCGTTGGCCGCATGGACGGCGCCGGGAACCTTAATCTGGAATATATTTTCGCCGTGAGGAAGAACGGCGGTGACTCCGGTCCTGATGTGTGCGTCCCGGATCAGGGTCACGTGTCCGACTTTAACTCCGGTTACATCCGTGATGGCGTTCCAACGGCCCGGGGAAAGAATCCCTGTCCGGATGCCGAACTCCCGGAGCCGGGGTCTTTCCTGGATGGATTCGGCCGAGCCCATTGTGAACAGGCAGCATACGATCAGCATGATGGACTTCACAATCGCCTCCTTGAACGCCTTCGATGATTTTTGTGAAATCGTCGAATGGGTGAGTTTGCGTCGCATATTCCGTATTCGCTTATTCTCCTTCTGGAATTGTACCAAAGAATACCAAGACTGCAAAAAATATTTATGGGATTGTCCGTGGGGCGGCATGGATCTTCCGCATCTCACCGGCATGCATCCTATAAATTCTCATGGCTTTTTTCGTGAAGCATTATGTGTTCCGGGGGGTGGTCTCGGCGGTTTTTTTTCTTTTTCGGCACCAATATAGGGCGAACGGCAGTCCTGTAACGATAAATATCAGGTCCGTCGCCGAATTTTGCCATTCGAAGACGGCTCTCAGGACGAGGAGTCCCGCGATCATCAAAAGAGAGAATATGGGCAGATAGGGATAAAAGGGGACGCGGAAAACGCCTTTTCCCCCGATATCGTCCCGTCTCATCTTGAAGAGGGCCAGTGTGGACATCCCGTAGAAAATAAGGATGGTAAAAACCAGACCCGTGGCGATGGTTTCGAAGGTGCCGCGTATGACGAGTATCACTCCGGCCCAAACGCAGTGCGCAATCACGGCTCTTGAGGGGGTTCGAAATCGGGGATGGATATAATTCAGCCATTTGAAAAAAAGGCCGTCTTTGCTCATGGCGTAGTAGACGCGGGGCGCCGTCATCATCGTCCCGTTTATGCTTCCCGATGCCGAGATGATGACCAGGATCGCAATGACGCCGGCCCCCAATGGACCGATAAGCAGGGTAAGGACATCCGTTGCTACGATCGTGCTTGCCCTCATTCCTTCCATCCCCAGGGTTCGGTGATAAACGGTATTGGTCAGTGCATATAGGGCGACGACAACCAGGATACCGATGAAGAGGCTCAAGGGGATGACCCTTTTGGGATTCTTCATCTCTCCGGCCGAGTAGCCGATCCGTTCATAGCCCGTATGGGCGAAGATAATCAGCATCAAAGCGGCTACGGCATTTCCGATCGGTCCCAGACCTCCCGTAGGCGCGGCCCGGGCCGCCAACATGTTCTCCTGTCCGCCGCTGAACAAAAAACCGATCAGGATAATCGAGGAAATACCCACGATTTTCAGGATGGTGGAGATCTTCTGGAAGGCGCTCGCTCGTTGGATGCCGATGACGTTGAGCGTTCCGAAGAGACCGATGACGCCGAGCGCGGCAGCCATGTGGGTGGTCTTGTCGAGAGGTATGAAATAACCCGCATAATCGGCAACGATCAACGCGAGTCCGGCGGCGGCGCTGGTCCGTACGATGAACAGCTGTCCCCACCCGAACATGAATCCCGCGAAAGGGCCGAAAGCGTTGGTGATATAAACATATTCACCGCCCGTAAAGGGCATACGGGTTCCCAACTCGGCGTAAACCAAAGCGCTGATGAATACGAATATGCCGGCACCTATCCAGAGTATGATGATGGTGCTGAAAGAGCTCAGATATCCGGCGATCAGCTGGGGATTGGAATAGATCCCGGCGCCGATGCAGATGCCGATGAGCAGAGCGATGCCGTCCGGGATCCCCAGAACTTTTCTGAGAGAGGGTTTGGAAGACGGGACGGAATCGGCCTTGACGTCAGAGCCTTCTTTTTTTTTCAGCATGCAATCCCTTTCATTCTCTTGTCGATTCGTTCAAATCGGACGGTCGGCGTCATCGGCGGACGGAAAACTTGTGTATCGTCAAGCTGGATAATTTTTTGCCGGGGCGCAGGATGACGGATGGGAAATCCGGCTGATTGGGAGAATCGGGAAAATGCTGCGTCTCCAGACAGAATCCGAAGTGTTTCCGATAGACTTTGCCCCGTTTCCCGGTAATGGAGCCGTCCAGAAAATTTCCCGAATAGAACTGGATGCCGGGCTCGGTGGTGTAAATATCCATCGTTCGTCCGCTGTCCGGCTCGTAAACGGCCGCGGCGTGCGAGAGTTCATCCGCTGTTTTGTTGAGGATGAAATTGTGGTCGTAGCCTCCCTCGACGCGGGCGATCTCCCGTCCGATAGAGTGGGGGGTGGTGAAATCCCAGGGCGTCCCGGCTGCGGCTTCGATTTCACCGGTGGGGATCAATCCGGAATCGACCGGTGTGAAGAATGCGGCGTTGAGGAAAAGTTCGTGCCCCAGAATGTTTCCCGATCCCTGTCCGGCCAGGTTGAAGTAGCTGTGGTGGGTCAGGTTGACCGGGGTGGCCTTGTCGGTTTCGGCTTCATAGTATATTTTCAATTCGTTTTCTTCCGTCAGCACGTAGGTCACGGCTACGGAAAGATTCCCGGGATAACCTTCCTCGCCGTCGCGGCTGAGATAGGTGAACTTGACGGCGCCGTCGTTTTCATGCCGCAGGGCTTTCGCATGCCAAACCACCTTGTCGAATCCTTTGACGCCGCCGTGAAGGTGATGTTCGCCGTCATTGGCAGCCAGGACATAGGTTTCCCCGTCGAGCAGGAAGCGGCCGTGGGCGATGCGGTTGCCGCAGCGGCCCACGGTGGCGCCGAAATAGGGCGAATCCTCGACATAGTCGGCTACGGTATCCCGTCCCAGTACGATGTCGTCGAGAATGCCGTCCCTGTCCGGTGTTTTCATCGTTACCAGGGTCGCCCCATAGGTCATGATCTTTGCCTCAAGGCCATTGGAATTCGTCAGAGTGTAGATTTCCACGGCGGTTCCGTCGGGCAGGGCGCCGAAGGGTTTTTTCTCAAAGCTCATTTCAACCTCTCCTTCTTTCATTTCGAGGTCCTTGCCGACCGGTTCCCCTGATGAGCAGGCCGGAGTCGAAACCATCGCGACCGCCAGGCAAAAAATGATGATGGTGCCCGTGATTCTCGGATGCATCCTGTTTTCCTCCCATTAACCGGTATGTTCCGTGAGATGACGACCGGGTAGCTTTCTCAATTTATATCAGCGCGACGTTTTCTTCAAGCACCGCATCCGGATAAATTCAAACGAAGTCTTTCCTAGCTGAGCGGAGCTTTCGGATTTTGACTTTCCACGGACCCTGTGAAATAATTTTGCGCCGTATGAAAGAAACGGAAAAACATCATCTCTCTTCGGCCGGAATCGGTGAACCTCCGTCTTTCAATAAGAACGGCGGCGGTCGAGCGCTGCTGCTGGTTTCCCTGGCGGTCTTTCTGGCTTCTTCCATCTGGTTCTCCGGAACGGCGGCGGGAGCCGTTCTTAAAACGGCCTGGAGCCTGAGCGAGGTCCAGAGCGCATGGCTTACGATCTCCGTTCAGTTGGGATTCATCGTCGGGACCTTCCTCTATTCGGTATTCAACCTCCCGGATATCTTTTCAGCCGGAAGGGTGTTCTTCGTTTCGGCCCTGCTCGGTGCGCTGTTCAACGGGGGGTTCGCCCTGCTGTCGCAGGATTTGGAATCCGCACTGTCATTCCGGTTTCTGACCGGCGTCGTGCTGGCGGGCATTTACCCCGTGGGAATGAAGATCGTTGCTTCCTGGTTCCGATCGGGATTGGGATGGCGGTTGGGCGTTATGGTCGGTGCTTTGACGCTGGGCACAGCCGTTCCCTATCTCCTTTTCGCACTCGGCGCCGACCTGCCGTGGCGGCTGTTGATGACGATCGCGTCGGTGCTTGCGCTTATGGGAGGAACGGTGGTGCTGGTCGCGGTGCCGCCCGGGCCCTATCTTCGCGAGAAAGCTCGTTTCGATATGCGGATGGCTTTCCGGATCTTCCGCTATCGCGCTTTCCGTCTGCAGGCGCTGGGCTATTTCGGCCACATGTGGGAGCTGTATGCGTTCTGGTCCCTGGCCGGATACTTCCTGGGAGCGAGTTACCGTCTGACGGCATCACCGCTTTCATCCCGGCTTCCGTTGATAAGCTTCCTGGTCATCGGGATCGGGACCTTGGGCTGTATCGGCGGAGGCTGGATGTCGCGTTATTGGGGGGAACGTCGGGTGGCGCTGATTTCGCTATGGATCAGCGGCGCGCTTTGTTTGCTGTCCGGCGTTCTCTTTGTGCTTCCCGGTGGGATTGTAACGGTGCTGGCTCTGGTGTGGGGCGTTTTCGTGGTCGCGGATTCACCGCAGTTTTCAGCTTTGGCCGCCGTTACCTGTCCTCCCGAGTACACCGGGACCGCGCTCACGATCCAGAACGGGATCGGATTTGGGATCACCGTGGTCGCCATCCAGTTTACGGCCTGGGCGGCGCAGGTTACGGGCTGGCGGTGGGCCTTTCTGTTTCTGGCGGCGGGACCCGTCGCCGGAGCCGCGGCCATGCACCTGTTGGGCAGGGAGCAGGTCCATCCTCATCCCTGATTGAGGTCCTGCGTTCTAGAAAACGATCCGGTCCGGATCCTTCCTCATGTCGAGGTGTCCCATCAACCTGTCGAAAGGGGGTTCAAATCCGGTTCGGGCTTCCGCTCAGCCCCGGATATCGGTGACCGATCGGCGGCCGATGATGAAGTTTCGGATCGTCGTCTCTTGAACGCGGTTAAGCCGCAAGGTTCGGTCGATCCGGAGATTTTCACGTATGAACCGTCGGAACCCTTCTCTTCAAAATCGTTTCCGGTGTGTCCGTCCGGGTGCGAAACCTTTACAGGGTAACCCAGTCAAGCTTCTTGAGCAGATCCAGATAACCCGTCAGTTGCGCAAATGAAAGCTCCATCCCGGTTTCGGCGATGACGCAGTTTCGGATCTTGGTGATCGAGCGGTCGCCGTTGATGAAATTCTGGATGGAACGCTGCAGAGTCCGGTTGAGCTTGAGTTTCTTTACGGCATCCGGGTGTTCTTTCAAGTGGGCCGTAAAGCGGTCGGAGCGCTCCCAGCCGAAATCCATGTGCTTGACGTCGACATGCAGTTTGGGGACGATCCGGTCGAACTTCTTTTCCTCCGATGTCGGGCGGGGCATTTTAGGGGCGGCGGCATTGAGCTGCGCCGCCTTGAGCCGGCCGTAACGAAGGATCTGGTCATTGAGACCATCCAGGTAAAATACCCACTGGCGGATCCGTTGGTCGATCGCCGCGCGTGCCTGGGGGCTGCCGTCATCCAGATCATCCAGAGAACGCAGTGCGCCGATCTCTCTTTCCACGGCGAAGGCGACCAGGTTGAGCGCCCTCGACGTCGCTTTTTGAAGTTCGGGCGCCTCGGCCTTCTCCAGAAAGGACAGGGCTTGGGGGAGCTCGCGTTTTCCGATCCTCTGGTATCCGAACGTGTTGACGGCGTCCAGCATGTCTTCCAGTACTTTTTCCTGGCAGTTGGCCGCGGCCCAAGCCATGGCGGCGCCTATAAAGGCCACGCGCTTCATCTGGGTGGGATCGGATTTGTCCGGGGTGTCGGTGTCGGCATGGTACCACTGGTCGGGCCAGGTGAAAAATTCGATGCCGGGGACCCCGACCGAAGGATTGTTGAAACATATATGGTCGCTGCCGCCCGTGGCCGAATGGATAAAGTAGCGAAAGGCGTCTTTGGAACCGTTCTTCTCCCACATGGGCAGCGGGAAATATTGTCCTCCCGGGCGTCCGGGCGGTACGTCTCGCAGGTAGACGATATCATTGGTGCGCCAGACGTAATTCATCACTGATTCGGCCAATCCGTCCAGATAGCAGGGGAGGTGATTGGGGCATTCGCTCATCGTGAACCAGGAATTGTTTTTTCGCAGCCATTCGCCGCACATGTCCATGTTGATATTGGAGCTGAGTTTGTCGATCAGGTCCGGATTGCGCTTGAACTGTTCATAAGTCCCGGATATCTCGTTCGGCCAAAGAAAATAGATCGAGCGTCTCGGCTGGGGCAGGTCTCCATCGCGGATGAGCTTGGAAAGAGCGCGCAGAATCTCGAGTTGGATGACGCATCCGCTCATGTTGTCGTTGGCGCCGCGTTTGGTGTAGCCTTCGAACAGGTGCGCGGTGAAGATGATCCCTTTTTCGTCCGGTTCAGTGCCCGGTATCCAGGAAAATACGGTTTCGAACTTGTCCTGGAATTCCTCCAGCCGCGTTTTGCAGCGTACGGTTAATTTTTGGCCGCGTTCCACGTCTTCCAGAAGCTCAGACCACTGGCGCCAGGACACGGAAAAACCGAATTTCAGGTTTGTCATCTCGGCGTAGGATCCGCGTGAGTAAACCACCTGATCGGGATCGAAATATCGTTCTCTGGTGTTGAAGGAAACGACTCCGGCCAGGCCGGCGGCATCGAGGGCTTTGGCGAGGTTCCCCCGAGGGTGTGACCACATGAGAGCGATCTTGCCTTGGTATTTTTCCCGGACGCCGGCTTCGATCCATTCCTCCAGTTCCTTATCCGTGACGGTCAGGAGAGGGATATAGATCAACTCACCGGATACGTCAACGGAAGCGGATCCGCTCGCGATGAGCGCGGGGTCCGCATCGAGACGCGCCACCAGGCGTTTATGCGGCTTGAGAAGCCAGAATTCCCCTTCGAAGGGATAGGTGAATTTTCCTTCGCTGGGATATCGGTCGAGACGGGTGGTCGTGATCCCGTAACCGCGCACGAGATCGAAGATCTTTTGCGATTCATAAAACGTATCGGAAAATTCCTTTTTGTCCCTCATCCAGGGTGCTCCCGCCAACAGAACCTCGTTATTGAAGATAACCTGCCCGGATATTTCGCCGGTCAGCAGCGTGAGGATATCCTGCGGAAGCGGGGTTTTGGGATACCGTCTGATTTGCCCGATGCCCGGCAGCGTCAGCGCCAGAAGCAGGACCGGGATTGTCAAAACAAAAATTCGATGATAACGGTTGTCTCTCATGATGTGCCCCTTTCGGTAATTAGACATGGTTAGTCTGAATTATTCAAAAAAAATTTCGATGTTGGATATGGCTGAAAAAATATCTTATAAAAATATATCCAAGGGAGCAACAAAAACCTATCGGCATCAACTCTTTTATTTTCAAGCTCTCGTTTTTTTTGCGCGTTCCCCGGCCTTATTCCGATCGTCCTGTTTAATCGCGTCATGAGTCTTCATCCATTATGCGAAAAGCGATGAATTCTATTTATGATTCATCCGTTTTCTTTTCCGGGGTGAGGAATTCTGATATAATAATTTCTGTCAGTAATTTATCCGGTGGGGGACCGGTAGGGAGGAGCCGTGAACGAAGAGCATCGCAGAGAAGATCGCAAGGCCGAGGAAAACAGGGTGCACATCAAAGTGCAATCCGGTGATGGTGAAAAGACGTTTTATGCTTTAACAAAGGATATTTCTTCCGGGGGAATGAGGATACTGACGGATAAAGACCTGGAAGTGGGTACGGAGATGGAGATCGAACTCTCGCTTTCCCGGATCCACAAAATCGTAAACGTCCGGGGCGCCGTCCGCTGGACGAACAGCCTTTATGACGGCGGACTCTTCGAAGTGGGGATGGAGTTTGTGGATACTCCGCCGGAGCGCGTGCTTTTTTTGCTCGAATACGTGTATCGGGAAGAAGACGCTTAAATTCGCCGCTGAAAGATCAGCCTCGATCATAACGGAGTCAATAATGTATAAATATTTGTTTGGACCGGTGCCTTCCCGGCGCTTGGGAATGTCCCTGGGGATCGACCTGGTTCCTCACAAGGTATGCAGCCTGAACTGCATATACTGCGAATGCGGGCGAACAACGAAATTAACCCTGGAGCGAGAAGAATATATTCCTTATGACGAAGTCGAAAAGGAGCTGCGGCACTATATGAACCGCAATCAGGCCCCGGATTACATGACGTTTTCCGGCTCCGGAGAACCGACGCTGAATTCACGCATCGGGGATGTCCTCGCCTTCATTAAATCCGATTATCCCGACATTCCGGTTGCGATTCTAACCAACGGAACCCTGCTTTATCAAAAGCAGGTCAGATCGGAAATTTTACTCGCGGATGTCGTGCTGCCTTCATTGGATGCGGCTTCGGATTCAACTTTCCGAAAAATCAATCGGCCTTTTCACCGACTCAACGTCAGCGAGCATCTGCAGGGACTTATTGATTTCAGAAAAGAGTTCCGGGGAGAGATCTGGCTGGAAGTCCTCATCATCCCCGGATTGAACGACTCCGACGAGGAACTTCTGTTGTTGAAGAAAGCCATCGAGAAGATAAATCCCGACAGCATCCAATTGAACACGCTTGACAGACCGGGGGCCGTGGAGGGTTTGAAGGCCGCGTCGAGACCTGAATTACAGCGGATCGTCGATTTGTGGAAGCTGGTTAACGTCGAGATTATCGCCGCCGTACCGGAACGCAAGGAAAAAAAATCGTACCGGGATGACATCGAATCGGCGATTTATGAGACCATATCCCGAAGGCCCTGCACGCTCGATGATCTGAGCCGTATCCTGGGAATACACATAAACGAAATCAATAAATATCTGGGCGCCTTGGAAGGCGAAGGGAAGATCGAATCGGTGCACCGGCAGAGAGGCGTTTTTTACCAGAGCAGGCATTTGGACTGAAACGGAGTTTCTCCGCCTCCGGCATCAAACCGCCCGACTGAACATTTTGCTTGATCCGCAGCGTTGAACCCTATATGTTAGGTTGAGATTTCCTTCAGGGTGCGTGGGCGCCGGGATTTTAAAATACAGCGAGGGAGAATTTCGATGAAAAACCGGGAGAAGATCCTCATTGTCATGATTGCGGTGTTTGCCGCCGTTTCACTTGCATTCGGATGGATCGGACAGGAAAAGAGCTATCGGGATGGAACTTACCGCGGCACGGGCGCGGGGTATGCAGGGGACATCACCGTTGAAGTGAGGATACGGGATCATCGCATCATCGACATCAAGATCATCAAGGGTATCGAAGGCGAGCGCCGGGAAGCAGCCGAGGAAATGCTTCGGCGGATTCAAGCCGGGCAAAAAGTTGAGGGGGTGGATACGGTGACCGGGGCTACGGAAACCTCCGCCGCTGTTCTCGCCGCGGCGCAGAAAGCACTGCTGAAATCCCTTACCGGGGAGGCCTCGACGGACGAGGTGTCTCCCGCCGTCGAAGACATCGGCGGCAAAAGATCTCTGGGTGCGAGGACCTGGCTTCCCACTCCCGTTTGGGTCATCGGATCCTATGACGCGGCCGGCAAGCCGAATTTCATGACGGCCGCATGGGTGGGCATCTCCTGTTCCCGCCCTCCCTGTGTCACGATCTCTCTCCGGAAAGCGACCTATACGTACGGCAACCTCATCCAGCGAAAAGCCTTCACGGTCAATCTTCCCTCCGTGGAATTCGCTTCCCAGGCAAGCTATTTCGGCCGCGTGAGCGGCCGGGACGTGGATAAGCTCCGGGCCGTGGGGCTAACGGAAGGGAAAAGCGAGTTTGTCGATGCGCCGTATGTGAAAGAATTCCCTTATATTGTCGAATGCCGAGTCATACATACTTATGAAGTCGGACTGCATACGATGTTTATCGGAGAGATCAAGGACATCAAAGCGGATCCCTCCGTGCTTGACGAGGCGGGGCGGCCAGAGATGAAGAAACTCGCTCCCTTTTTTTTCTTCCCCCCAAAAGGAGGCTTTTTCCCGTTAGGGCCGTTCATGGGAACGGTAGAGGATCTTAAAGACGGGAAACCGTGATCCGTCTCAGCGGTTTTCCCGAAGGATTTTCAACAGTTCGGCGTTATCCGCGTGTTCGAGAAAGGAATCGAATTCGAGGTAATATCCCGCGCTGTCGAAGGTGACGAACGCCCGGACTCTTTCCTGTTCCGCTTCATCATCCAGCGGGCCGCGCATGCGCAGCCCCTTGTCCAGCAGGTATTGGTACCAATCATCCACACGGTTGGTGAAGAAGCCGATGTTCACGGATTTCTTTTCGGAAAAACGGTGCAGTCCCTTGGCTTCGTCCACCAATCCGATGAAGGCCGTAGGTGAGGACGTATAGACTTTGGCGATTCCCTGGTCGACAAGCATTTCGAGCCCGAGGTTTTCCTGATAGAAGTTTTGGGCCGCCGGGACATCCTGATAATAGAGCCAAAAGATGTTGCCCTGGATTCCAAGATCTTCCGGTCGTGTCGACGCCGTTCCGGTCTCGGGATATCGCGCCGCAGTGGTCGCGAGCCGCTCCCTGAGTTTTACGTTCTGTTCGTGATCGAGGAAGGTCTCGAATTCCAGAAAGTACCCTTCCGGGTCCAGGGCCACGAAACCGCGGGTGGGATGCCGGGTGGCGTCGCCGAGCGGGGAATGCATTTCGATTCCGTTCCCCAGCAGATACCGATACCATCCTTCCACTTCTTCGGTGATGAAGGAGAGTGTTACCGTCTTCGGTTCGGAAGCGTCGTGCATGCCCTTGGTTTCATCCACGAGACAGATGTAGGACGTTTCGGAGATGCGAAACGCCTTGGCGAAGCCGTAATCCAGGACCTGGGGAAGACCCAACAGGTTTTGATAAAATTCCACGGCTCGATCGAGGTCCCGGTAGTAGAAAAACACCATGTTCGCCTGGATGTCGGGGATCTCCGGCATTACGGTTTCCTCCGTTTGCGGGCGGCTGCAGCCTCCCAACAACATTCCCATACAGATGAAGAGGGCGATCGCCCGATAGGTTTTTACGATTGCGGACATGGATTCTCCTTTGTCGCTTGTTGTTTCCTTCAAAATAGCCGATTGAAAACGAGTCTGTCAAATATCTTGTTTTCGAGGGGCGGAACCGGGAATTGATCCGAGGGATGGGGGGAAGGGTCAATCCTCCGGATCATCTCTCAGCGCCCGGATCAATTCCCGGTTGCTTTCATCTTCAAGGAAGTGGTCGAATTCCAGAAAGTAATCACCGACGTCATAGGTGATGAATGCCCGGACCCGGCCTTCTTCCGCATTCTCCACCGGCCCGCGCATCTCGAGGCCCCGATCGAGCAGGTGTCGGTACCAGGCATCGACCTCGGAGGTGATGAAACCGACGTTGACCGATTTGGTCTCCGCATAATCATGGGTGCCCGATTTCTCGTCCACGAGACCGATAAAGGCGGTGGGAGATGAGGTCAGCACCAATGCCGTCCCTTGATCCACCAGAAGCTCCAATCCCAGGTTGTCCTGGTAGAAGTTCTTCGCGGCGTTCAGATCTTTGTAGTACATCCAGAGCACGATACCCTGCATTCCCAGGTCGGGTGGCCTGAGAGAATCATGCTCAGGGGAAGGATAAAGCGCCTTGATCTGGGCCATTCTGCTGTTGAGCCGGGCGTTTTCCTCATGCTCGAGAAAGGTTTCGAATTCGAGGATATACCCCCCCGGATCAACGGCCATGAAATTGCGGAAAGCGTGATCGTCCCGATCCGTCAACGGGCTGTACATCTCCACCCCCTGGGCCTGAAGGTACTCGTACCAGCCGTCCAGTTCTTCCGTCAAAAGGGTCAACAAGATCGATTTCGGCTCAGAGGCGTCGTGCATGCCCTTGGTCTCGTCCACCAGGCAGATGAACGCGCTGTCGGCGATTTGAAATGCCCGGGCGAAACCGTAATCCAGCACCTGTTTGAGGCCGAGGATATCGCGGTAGAACGCGACGGCGGCATCGAGATCGCTGTAGTAATAAAACACGATGTTGGCATCGATGCCGAGTTCCGGTGCGGTCTCATTCATTCGGTCCGGCGGCCGCCCGCATCCGACGGTGAAGAGGATGCTGATCAGGGCGAGTACCGCCGCGCAAGAGATATGATGTTTCATGACGACTCCTTGTTCGAGATCGGGAACCTCATAAATATATGAAATGATGCGTTTCTGTCAATCGCCGATGAAAGAGGATGCGGGGGGATTGCGGAGTGAGTCGTCGGCTGTCCAAAGCAGGGATGATAGGATATAATCCTTTTTACGAACGGCCGTATGCCGATCCGTACGGTATCGTATAGCGGGAAGGAGATGATTATGGCTCAAAGAAATCGAGCACTGCTTTTTTGGGCGGGAATGCTCATGTTTTCAGCCGTGTTTGCATCGCAGGAAGGTCGACCGCCGGCTGTCGTTCATGGTCCTTATCTTCAGAATCCATCGGCGGATGAAGTGACGATTATCTGGATTACAGATAAAAACTGCGCTTCTCATGTCGAGTACGCGTTCGGAGAGAATTTTGAAACGTATCCTCGATGGGGAGGCCCGGTTCACAAAGCCCGCGCCGTTAAACATGGATTGGTCGATGCCGATACCAAGCGGCATCTCGTCCGCATCCGCGGGTTGGATCCGGGGATTCATATCAGATATCGGGTGGTTTCGCGGGAGATTCTCCAGTTCAAACCCTATGAGGTTGTGTACGGAGGAAGCGTCGTAAGCCCGATCCACGAGGTGCGGCTGCCGTCTCCCTTTGATGAAAGCCTGAATTTTCACGTTTTTCAGGACGTGCACGGTGAGTCGCGACATCTGGACGGATTGTTTCAAGCCGTGGATTGGGATCTCACCGACATTGTCTTTTTCAATGGAGATACTCTCAGTTATCTGGAAGAAGAAACCGCCGTATATGATGGATTTCTGGATGTTTCCGTCAATCATTTCGCCCGGGAGATCCCTTTTGTGTACGTGCGGGGAAATCATGACACGAGAGGCCGGTTGGCAAGAGATCTCGAGAAATATTTTCCCAGCCGTGAAGGACGCTATTATTACTCTCTCCGATGGGGGGCGGTTTGCTTTTTGATTCTCGATTCAGGAGAAGACAAGCCGGATGAGCATCCGGTCTACGCCGGTTTGACGGATTTCGACAGCTATCGGAGGGAGCAGGCCGGGTGGCTCCGGTCGGAAATTAAAACCGATGCGTTCCGCGGCGCCCGCTATCGGATCGCCGTTTTCCACATTCCTCCCTACGGAAAGAGCCACGCCTCGCAGGAGATCGCGAAACTGTGGGTGCCGCTGCTGAATGAAGCCGGAGTGGACATCGCGCTCTGCGGGCACGAGCATGAATTTTCACTCCGGGATCCGTCGCCGGGGCAAAACGGTTTTCCGATCCTGATCGGGTCTAAAGGGGGATCCATTCGGGCGCAGGCGAATCCGGATAATGTCACCCTGACCGTCAGCGACGAAACCGGTCGGGTCCTCGACCGTGTCACGGTGACGCCGAACCATGATTTTTCCTATCCGACCGGCCTCAGGGAACAACAATAAAATGAGCCTTTCACCCAGCCTCCTTGCTCGGGCGAAATTTTTTTAAGGGATTTAATATGAAACCTGTAGGTCAAAAAAGCTTGAAGTTCAGAATATTCATCCGGTTCGGGTCGTCTCCGTTCATCTTAGGGCTCTTATTCTTCCTTCCGGCCGGATCGCTGGCGTTCTGGGAAGCCTGGATCTATATGGGCATGTTGCTTGTCCCCATATTGTTTGCCGTTCTCTATTTTCTGCGCAAGGATCCCGAGCTTCTGGAGCGGCGGATGCGGATGAAGGAGCAAGAAAAGGAACAGGACTTGCTCGTCAAGTTCTCAGGTGTTTTTCTGATTGCAGGTTTTTTAATCCCGGGATTTGACTTTCGCTATCAGTGGTCCGAAGTCCCCGTGTTTGTGGTCCTATCCGCCGATGCGCTGGTTTTGATGGGTTGTTTCATCTTTATTGTCGTCATGAAGGAGAACAGCTTCCTCTCCCGGACCGTGGAGGTGGAACAGGGACAGAGGCTGATCACCACCGGGCCTTATTCCGTCGTCCGGCACCCGATGTATTCCGGGGTACTGCTGATGTTCCTTTTCGCTCCCGTCGCCCTGGGTTCCTGGTGGGCTCTCTTTCCTTTTATCCCTCTGCCCGTGATCTTGATCCTGAGAATTTTAAGCGAGGAACGGATGCTTCGGAGGGAATTGGAGGGCTATGATGATTACATGGATAAGGTGCGTTTTCGTTTGATCCCGGGGCTCTGGTGAGTTAGATGGGCCCGGAAAGCGTCCTTTTCCAACTCGGAGTTCGCCTATAAAAAACGATATCCGAACCGCGGGGTAGGATCTCACGGCTGGTATGTCTGTGCATAAAAAGATATAATGATCGGATCATGGACAAAGTGATCACTCTCGTCCTTGCCGGGGGGCAGGGCTCCCGTCTTTTTCCCCTGACCAAGATGCGCAGCAAACCCGCCGTTCCCATCGGAGGACGATTCCGACTCATCGACTTTCCCATCAGCAACTGTATCCATTCCGATTTAAGAAAGATATTTGTTTTGACCCAGTTCAGCAGCGTCTCGCTGCACCGCCACATTTCTCTCTCCTACCATTTCGATTCTTTCACCAAAGATTTCATCACCATCCTTTCCGCACAGCAAACGCTGAAAAATCGCAACTGGTACCAGGGTACGGCGGATGCGGTTCGGCAGAACCTGTCTTTTCTGCGCAAAGGAGACGATCTGGTTTTGATTCTCTCCGGCGATCATCTTTACCGTATGGATTACCGGAAGTTCATTGATTTTCACTCTGAAAGAAAAGCCGATATCACCATCGGAGTCTATCCCGTACCTTATGATCAGGCCCCGGAGTTCGGGGTGATGAAGGTCAATCCGCAGGGCCGGATCGTCGACTTCAAGGAAAAACCCAAGGAGCCTTCGCTCCTGGACGCCATGAAAGTCCCGGAGTCGACATTCGCCGGATTCAATATTCCCTCCGAAGGAAGAACCCACCTGGCTTCCATGGGCGTCTATATCTTTCAGCGGGAGGTTCTGGTCGATCTCTTAAGGAAAACCGATTTCCAGGATTTCGGACGTGAAGTCATTCCTAACGCAATGCAAAGCAAGAATGTCTATGCGTATTTTTTCAACGGCTACTGGCAGGATATAGGGACCATACGCAGTTTTTTCGATGCCCATATCGACCTGACGCAGTCCGTTCCGAAATTCAACCTCTACGATGAAGATAAGCCCTTCTTCAGCCGCGCCCGTTTTCTGCCGGGATCGAAAATTATCGGCACTGACGTCCACAATTCGATCCTGTGTGAAGGAAGCATCATCAATCATTCCAAGATCGATCAGTCCATCATCGGGATCAGAGCCCGCATCGGCGATGGTTCGCGTTTGGAGCGGGTTGTGATGATGGGCGCGGATTTCTTCGAATCCCTGGAGAATATCGACTGCTGCCGGGAACAGAATGTCCCCGCCATCGGAATCGGAGAAGGATGCGAGATACGCGACTGCATTCTTGATCGGAATGCGCGCATCGGAAACAACGTCAAATTGATCAATTCCCGGCGGGTCGTAGATGAGACCGCGGAAAACTACAGCATCGTCGACGGGATCATCGTAATCCCGAAAAACGCCGTGATTCCCGACAATACGGTGATATGAGCCAAAAGAAGACGGTGCCTAATCTGAATGGATCCGACGTTAAAAAACGGACTTCTTTTTCTCCTTTTGCCCGCGGAGGGAATACTTATCCGGACAGAGAAATAGAATCCTAAAAGAAAAAGGGCCGTGCCGCCCGGATAGAGCCGATAAAAAAGAGGAACTTGATAATGAAAAACACGATTCCCTTCGACCCCGCTTCTCCATATTCCATCGCCTATTTTTCCATGGAAGTGGGACTGATGTCGGAGATGCCGACTTACTCCGGCGGCCTGGGAGTCCTGGCCGGCGACACCTTGAAAGCGGCGGCGGACCTCGAGATCCCCCTGGTTGGAGTGACCCTGCTGCACCGGAAAGGATATTTTCTCCAGCATTTGGATGCGCGGGGGGGGCAAACGGAGAGTCCGAGCGAATGGAACCCAAGTGATTTTCTCGAATCCGTCGACAACGAAGTCGCGATCAAACTTGAGGGGAGGACCATCCATATCAAGGCCTGGCGCTATCTCATCAAAGGTGAAAACGGCGGCTCGGTCCCCGTCTATTTCATGGATACATCTTCGGAAAAAAATTCGGCCTGGGATCAAACCCTCACGGATCATCTCTACGGCGGCGACGCCCGCTATCGTTTCTGTCAGGAGGCGGTTCTGGGTTTGGGGGGTGTTGCTTTGCTGCGATCCCTGCGCTATTACAATATTCGGGCTTTTCATATGAATGAAGGACATTCCGCCCTCCTCACGCTCGCTGTTTTAAAGGAATATATGGGTCAACGAGACTTGACGTCGGCCTCTCCGGAAGACATCGAAAAGCTGAGACGCAGGTGCGTATTCACGACTCACACCCCTGTCCCCGCCGGGCATGACAAATTTCCGATGTCTCTGGTAAAAGGTATTTTAGGAAAGGGAATGTCGGATTTTCTCGATTCGTCTCCCGCCGCGGCGGATAAGGTTTTGAACATGACCTTGCTGGCGCTGATGTATTCGGGTTACATCAACGGCGTTTCTCATCAGCACGAAAAGATTTCCCAGGACATGTTCCCTGATTACCCGATAAATTCCATCACCAACGGCGTGCATGTCGCCACCTGGGTGTCTCCTCCTTTTAAAAAACTCTTCGATCAGCACATGGAGGAATGGCGGTATGACAGCCTTTATCTGAGGTATGCCATAAATATTCCCCTGGAGGAGATCCGGGCCGCCCATCAAAGCGCTAAAAAAGATCTCATACGTGAAGTCGAGAAACGGACGGGCGTGTTGCTTTCCGAAGAGGTCATGATTATCGGGTTCGCCCGCCGCGCAACAGCATACAAGCGTGCCGATCTTCTGTTCTCGAACCCGGATCGGCTCCGCGGCCTTGCCAAATCCGCGGGACCGCTCCAAATCGTCTTTGGAGGCAAAGCGCACCCCCGCGATGACAGCGGAAAAGAGATGATCAAGCGTATCTTCCATGCCGCGGGGTTGATGAAAGACGATATCACCCTGGTCTATCTTGAGGGATATGACATGGCTCTGGCAAAACCCCTTTGTTCCGGTGTCGATCTGTGGTTGAATACGCCGCGTAAGCCTCACGAAGCTTCGGGAACGAGCGGGATGAAAGCCGCGCTCAACGGAGTCCCCAGTTTAAGCGTTCTCGACGGGTGGTGGATCGAAGGGCATGTGGAAGGAGTGACGGGGTGGTCGATCGATGAAGGTTCCGACGGCGGCGAGGAGGCTGAAATCAGATCCCTTTACCACAAACTTGAAAACAAAATTCTCCCCATGTATTATCGCGCACCCGAAACCTATGCTTCAGTGATGCGTTCCGCCATCGCGCTCAATGGCTCATTTTTTACCACGCAGCGAATGTTGTTCCAGTATCTCAAAAACGCCTATACGGCGAACCACGGCCGACAGTCGGACTAGGCGTGGGATGTTGAGGACTTGAAGGATTCGGAAGCGGTTTCCGCGCGTCCGGCCGCGGCGGTGAGCAAACCCAGTTCGCGGGCCGCGGTATCGTCCAACTGCCGGGAACTGAGCCGCCACCGCCAGTTGCCTTTGTTCCGGGCCGGGTGGTTGATTCGGGCTTGCTCTCCCAAACCCAGAATGTCTTGTATAGGGATGATGCAGAGGTCGGCCGGTGACATCATGGCCAGTTTGACCATTTCCCAAGAGATCTCTTTGCTGGAGACTTTTCGTCCAATGTATCGATATACACGTTTGCGGTCCTTCCGGTTTGCTTCCTTTTGGAACCACCCCTTCACGGTGTTGTTGTCGTGCGTGCCGGTATACACCACGCAGTTGGATTTATAGGTATGGGGGAGGTAAGGGTGATCGGGAGAGTTTTCACCGAAAGCGAACAGGAGCACTTTCATTCCCGGGAAATCGAACATCCGGATGATCCGGCGCACATCGGGCGTGATTGTCCCCAGGTCTTCGGCGATCACGTTGAGCTCGGGAAGTTCCCTGTTGACCGTGAGAAAAAAATCTAGGGCGGGGGCTTCGATCCATTCTCCGTTGACGGCGTTTTTCTCGCCGGCGGGAATTTTCCAGTATCCGACGAATCCTCGAAAATGATCGATCCGGATCGCGTCAAAAAGCCTTGAAGCATGCTGCAGGCGGTGGAGCCACCATCCGTACCCTTGTCTCCGCAGAACGTCCCAATCGTATAGGGGATTTCCCCAGAGCTGCCCGGTGGCGCTGAAATAATCAGGAGGAACGCCGGCCGTAAATGCCGGCGCCCCTAATTCGTCCAGTTGAAAAAGCTCTCGGTGGGCCCACACATCGGAGCTGTGATGGGTGACGTAAATAGGCAGATCCCCGATGATACGTATTTTATGTGCCGCGGCGTAGCTTTTGAGGTTTTCCCACTGGCTATTGAAGACGAACTGAATGAAATGAGTTCTCATGATGCTCTCCCGCAGTTCGCTCTCCGCCGCCTTGAGCGTTTCGGGGACGCGGTTGCGGAGGCCTTCAGGCCAGCGGTTCCATGATTGAGCGGGGTATTGCGAGGAGATAGCCGAAAAAAGGGAATAATCTTCCAGCCAGCCGGCGTTTCTCCGGCAGTATTCCTTGAAGCCGGGAACGTTCATCCGCTTGAATCGGAGAAAAGCCTTATCGAAAAGAGCATTCTTATAGGTGTGTATCGACTCGTAATCGGTGGTGGATTCCGGACATTGAGGACGTTTATTCAGATCTTCGGCGGTCAGAAGATTGTCGCGGACCATGATTTCGGGGCTGATGAGGAGCGGATTGGATGCAAATGCCGATGAGCTGTGGTAGGGAGAGTCGTCGGAGACTGTTTCCGTGGGATTGAGCGGGAGGATCTGCCAGTATTTCTGCCGGGATCGGGCTAGAAAATCGAGGAACGAATAGGCGGATGGTCCCATGTCTCCGATCCCGAAAGCCGAAGGCAGTGAGGCAATGGGCAGCAGGATGCCGCTTCCTCGCTCGAAGCGGGGAGGATCTTCAGTCATAGCGAACCTGAAGTTGGGTTCCGAGTGAGCGGAAGAGCTCGAGCCATCTTTTCGCTTCCCGGTCTCCTGAGGCGGCGCGGGTTTCCATGGTGGGGGAGTGGTTTCGGGCGGTTATGAAAAAAAGGTTCTGGCTTTTCCACAGGTTCAGATTCAGCGGAAGCTCCCGCAGCAGTTCGAATAGTTCCAGGATGTATTTAACCGCCGAGTTTTCAGGAGGGGCGTGTGCGATGCTCTCCATTCTTGCCGTTATCGCCCGTCCGATGATCAAACTCAGCATTTCCAGGTCCGGATCGAATCCTCCTTTAAGGATTTCGGCGATGGATTTTCGGGCTGCTTCCAGATCCGGTTCTTCTTCCCGGAACAGGCGTTTGAGGTCTTCGTGGAGGATGTGTCCGATGGTTTTCATGAGAAAGTCGGGAAGCGGGATGCTCATCCCCCTTGCCGATTGGATAAAAGGAGCATGACGTTTAAACCACGGTCGGACCGCGGCATCGAATTCTTTCAGAGAAGATTCGAACAATCCCGACATTACCTGGCGCTTTCGGTCTTTGAAGAGGTCGTAGAGGGAGTAATTCCGCTCGCCGAAATATTGGTTTTTCAGCTTGATGACGGTCCCGAGGTCTCCGCGGGAGAAGGCCTCTTCGACGGAGGATTTGATATCCGGGAATTTTTGGGAGCTTAAGGACATCTTCACGCCGGCAATCAGGTTGTGATCTCCGAGATGAAGGACGAAAAATCGGAGCTGGCCCTCTTCTGCGGTCAGTCGTGAGTGAAGTCGGCCTCTTCCGACCGATATCCGTCTGAGGCCTGTTTCCCGGGCTGCGTAGGACTCCTTGTCAAAGGAGTAAGCAGGGATCGGCAGGTCCTCGGGCCATCGTTCAAACAGGGAGGAGACAGCGAAGTGAACGCCGATCCGAAGATGATCCAGCACAGCCGGCTTGATTCGTTTTTCATAAATGATATCGCCGTTGTCGTAGGGCGGCAGATTGCTTGCGGCCGCGTGCAGCCGGTTCTTAAAATCCGGCTCCGGATCCGAACCGCTTACTTCCTTGGCCAGCTGCATGGCGCGGGCCGCGTACATCATCACCTGCATGGTTTCGATACCTGAAATCTCATCGAAAAACCATCCGCAGCTCGTGAACATGAGGTTGGCGTTTCGCTGCATCTCCAGGAGTTTCAGGATTTCCGTTTTTTGCTCTCCTGTATTGTCCTCTAAGTCCTGTCTGTGAAAGAAAGCATTGGTGCTTTCGGGGGACCTATCGAGTATGACATCGATATATGAATCACGCAGGCCCCACGGATCTTTGGAAAAGACTCCCATACGTTCCTCATATATTTTGCTCAGCTTGAGGTTCAGCTCGTTCATCGCCCGCCGGAGAGGGGATCGCCATTTCTGGGTCCATCCGGGTTCAGAGCCGGACTTGCAGCCGCAGTCTTTACGCCATCGCTCAATCCCGTGTATACAACTCCAGGAGCTGTTTTCGATGATTTCCACTTCGAAGCGGGGAGGGAAGCGCTCCAGGAATTCGCCATAGTTGGTCACTTCGGCCGTTCCCCCGGATTCGAGGTCATAGAGGCAGTAGGAAAGGGCCATTTCCCCGAAGCGGTGGTGGTGGCCGTAGGTCTCTCCATCGGTGGCGATATGGACGAGCTCCGGCTGTTCGCTGTCCGCGGTGAATGTGCGGCGAATCCTGCTGGCGAATACGTCCCCCTGATTCAACAGGTTTCCAAAAGAGACGTCTCTGGAAATCGGTCCGTCATAGAAAAAAAGAGAGATGCTTTTTCCGGAGGGAAGACGGCAGAGGTAGGACCGCTTCGGATCGATCTTTTCTCCGCTTGCATCCACCCATTCCGCATCTCCGATTTTTCGGGTTCGGCCTGCCTGACGGGGCGCCAGCAGCGTGAATGCCATTCCGGCATCAGCCAGCAGCTCAAGGGTTTCCAGATCGACGGCCGTTTCCGGAAGCCACATTCCTTCAGGTTTCCGTCCGAACCGATATTCGAAGTCTCGCAGTCCCCAGAGGATCTGGGTTTTTTTATCCCGACTCACGGCCAGCGGCATGATGATGTGATTGTATGCCTGGGCGATGGCTGATCCGTGGCCGGAAAAAAGCTCCCGGCTCTTTTTGTCCGCTTCCAATATCCCCCGATAAAGATGAGGTTTTTTCTTCTCCATCCAGGACAGCAGAGTCGGTCCCATGTCAAAACTGATCTTTGTGAAGTTATTGACGATATCGATGATGCGGTTTTCCGAGTCTAGAATGCGGGAAGCGGTATTCGGTTCGTAGCATTCGGCCGTAATCCGTTCGTTCCAGTCATGATAAGGATATGCCGAGTCCTGAACTTCGACTTCTTCCAACCAGGGATTCTCCCTGGGTGGTTGATAGAAGTGGCCGTGGATGCAGACGAATTTTTTCATTTCCGTAGGGGGGCCTTCTCGATGCCTTTTTGGAGGAATATCAACAGACCCAGCGGAGGCAGCGTCAGCGGCGCCGAAAAAGCCCTGCCTTGAGATCTTACGGATTCGGTCGTCGTGCCGCCCATGTTTCCGACGCCGCTTCCGCCGTATTCCGTGGCATCGCTGTTGAGTACTTCCTTCCAGAATCCTTTCGTCGGGAAGCCTACCCGGTATCCGTATCGGGGAACCGGGGTGAGGTTGCATGTCACCAGAACGATCCGGTCCGATTTGTCTGATTTTCGCAGGTAGGTCAGGATTCCGTTGTCTTTGTCCCGGTTGTCGATCCATTCAAATCCTTCAGGGGAAAAATCGCTGGTGTGGAGCGCGGGCTCACGGCGGTAGAACAGATTCAGGTCCTTGACCCATTTCCTGACCCCCGCGTGACCTTCTTCCTTGAGATGCTCCCAGTCCAACCCGCCGTCATGTTCCCACTCCCGGCGCTGACCGAATTCCCCCCCCATAAACAGCAGCTTTTTCCCGGGATGGGTGAAAAGCCAACCCAGGAGGAGCCGCAGATTAGCGAATTTTCTCCAGTCGTCTCCCGGCATTTTTTCCAGCAGCGATTTCTTTCCGTACACCACTTCATCGTGTGAAAGCGGCAGAATGAAATTTTCCGTAAAGGCGTACCAAAGACTGAAAGTCAACCGTTCATGGTGGTATTTGCGGTGCACCGGATCTATGGAAAAATATTCCAGGCTGTCGTGCATCCAACCCATATTCCATTTTTCCCCGAATCCTAATCCTCCCAGGTGGACCGGACGGGAAACCATGGGCCATGCGGTCGATTCTTCGGCTATCATCTGGACGTCGGGTTGGAGTTCGTATACAACCTTGTTCAATTGCCGAATAAAACCGATCGCATCCAGGTTCTCACGTCCGCCGAATCGATTGGGTATCCATTGTCCTTCCTCACGAGCATAATCAAGATAGAGCATCGATGCCACGGCATCGACCCGCAGTCCGTCGGCATGATATTTTTCCAACCAGAAGAGGGCATTATTGATCAGAAAATTTTTTACTTCGTTTCTTCCCAGATTGAAAATACGGCTTTTCCATTCCGGATGAAATCCCTGGCGGGGATCGGCGTGTTCGTAGAGATGGGTCCCGTCGAAAAAGGCCGGTCCATGTTCGTCATCGGGAAAATGGGACGGCACCCAATCCAGGATCACTCCGATCTCGTTTTGATGGAGAATGTCGATCATTTCCATAAGATCCTGAGGCGTTCCGTATCGGCTGGTGGGAGCGAAATATCCCGTGACCTGATACCCCCAGGATCCGTAGAAAGGGTGCTCCATGACCGGAAGAAATTCAACATGCGTGAATCCCATTTCCTTAACGTATTCCACCAGCTGATGGGCGAGCTCTCGGTATCCCGGGAGATGGTGAGGATGGTCGGAACTGCGGCGCCAGGATCCCAGATGAACCTCGTAGATCGACTGCGGAGCATCGAGGGCGTTGCGGTGTTTTCGCCGTTTCATCCAGGCGGAGTCTCCCCATTTGTAATCGAGAGTCCATACCAGAGAGGCTGTCCGGGGTGGTTTTTCGCACCGAAAGGCGAAGGGATCTCCTTTATCCGCCGTGTGGTTCCGGACACGGGATGCGATATGATATTTATAGACGGATCCGACGGGAACCCCGGGGACGAATCCTTCCCATATACCGGACCCATCCCATCTGACGGCCAGCGGATGGGTGCTCCGATCCCAAAGGTTGAAGTCGCCGATAACGGAAACCCTGCGTGCGTTCGGTGCCCATACGGCAAAATGAATCCCGTTCGCGCCGTCGACAACTCCCGGATGTGCGCCCATCTTTTCGAAAAGACGATTGTGCTTGCCTTCCTTGAAAAGATAGACGTCGTGATCGGTCATCATTCCTGCGCCGTGGATGACGGATTCGGGCTGGGAGGGTGGGCTGGATTTCGATCGACGGTTCATATTATCTCCTGACCATATTCATTTCCCCGACTTCAGATCTTTATAGAGCCGGACATAGGCGGGCGCGGTGGCACGCCAGGAAAAATCGGCCCGCATGGCGTTGCGGACCAGCCTTTCCCAATTCTTTTTATCCCGGTAAACGGAAACGGCTTCCGCGATTGTTTTCAGCAGAGTCGACGTGGAATATTCGGCGAATTTGAAGCCGGTTCCCTCGCCTGTGGTGCGGTCAAAAGGCTGTATCGTGTCGTCAAGGCCGCCTGTGGCGCGAACGATCGGGATCGTTCCGTATTTCAAGCTGAACATCTGGTTGAGTCCGCATGGTTCATAACGGGAAGGCATCAGAAAAAAATCCGATCCCGCCTCGATTTTGTGAGACAGCACGGGATCGAAGGCTATCTTGACGCTGATGCGGCCGGGGTTTTTCCGCGCGATATCCTGGAGCCTTCGTTCATATCTTTCATCTCCCTGTCCCAATACGATCAGAGAGATGCCTGCTGCAAGGATTCCGTCAACGGCTTCGACCACAAGATCAAGGCCCTTCTGGACGGCAAGTCGCGTGATCATTCCGAATAACGGGGTGTCCCGCAGATCGGGAAGGCCGAATATCTCGGCCGCTTCTTTTTTACAGTCCGTTTTTCCGCTTGGATCTTCGACATCGTAGCGGGAGGCGATGTAAGGATCGGTTTTCGGATTCCATTCGCTGTAATCGATGCCGTTCCGAATTCCGGTGATTCCATCTTCCCGGGATCGAAGAACTCCATCCATCCCGAATCCGAACTCCGGAGTGAGGATCTCTTCAGCATAACGGGAGCTGACGGTTGTGACCTTGTCGGCGAAAATGATCCCGGATTTGAGAAAATTCATTCGGCCGTAAAACTCCAAACCCTGTATGGAATAAAATTCCTGAGGCAAACCGCTCAAGGCCATGGTGTCCGGGGGAAAGGAGCCCTGGTAGGCAAGATTGTGTATGGTGAAAACCGATCGGGTGCCGCGGAATGGAGAGCGATCACCCATAGGCGCTTTCAATGCGGCCGGGATGAGGCCTGTTTGCCAGTCGTGGCAGTGTATGATATCCGGATTGAAACCGATCCGTCCGCAAAGAGAAAGCGCCGCTTTATTGAGCAGAATAAATCTCTCCGCATTATCAGGGTAGTCTCCCTTGGGCGTCCCGTATAAACGGTTGCGGTCATAAAACGGATCGTAGCGGATGAAGTAAACGGATAATCCGCGGCTGATCGTTTTTTTTAAAATGGAGATTCGGATCGTTTCTCCGCCCAAGCGGATCGTGATGGATTCATCCGGCTTATCCGGATCGAATCCACCGTCCCGGACACTGCGGTAAAAAGGAGTGACGACCTTGACCTCCAAGCCCGATCGGGCGAGTTCCATTGGTAATTTTCCTGCGACGTCGGCCAATCCACCGGTTTTGGAGAAGGGGGCGATTTCAGAAACGACAAACAGGATATGCATATTTTACCAGTTCTCTCTCGGATTGGGGTCAGGAAATACTGCTGACTATTATACACCATAAATCCGGTTCGCCCAAGATGATCCCTCCTCTCTTATGAGAGAACCGATGGCAACGGATTGATGAAAACGGACATGGACCGGAAGCTTGTCCGTGAAAGATCCGGCGCAGTGTATCCCGGAAGAAAAAACAGATGATTTATTTCCGGATTAAAAAGGGGCGGCTATCTTATTTCTTGGCTCTCTCCGCTGATTTTCCCATCTGGATGGTAACCAGGACCGCGATGACGGTCACGATGACGGCGTAGGTCAACATGGGAACAATTCCTTCGGCCGAGCCGAAGACCTTTTTGAAAATGGCCTGGATGGCGCCGTTCCACGCCAAAGCGGCCACCAAGCCGAATGCCGCGGTGACCAATGCCGCGATTTTTTCGATGACTTCAGGCTTCATGTTTTTCCCTCCTGCACAAGTGGTGTGCTCTTATTTAGTTTAACCATTTATGCAGGAGGGAGCAAAGTCCGTTTTCTCGGAACGTGACCGGCTTTGCGGTTACGGCTGTTCGGGATAATGATTTGAGCCGGATGGAAGAGAACGATAGATGATCCTACTTTCGTCCCCGACCGCCTCCGCCCATACCGCCTCCGCCCATACCGCCTCCACGCCCCATGCCGCCTCCGCGTCCCATGCCGCCTCCGCGTCCCATGCCTCCGCCCATGCCGAAGTGGCTCTGCACGTTGGGGGCGTCGGTCGGTTTCAAGGCCCCCGAGTTGTACCTCTCTACGGCCTCGCGCACCGTCCCGGATACTCCGGTGATGACTTGAACGCCCGCCGCACCGAAGGTTTGGAACGCATTGGGCCCGCAGTTTCCGGTCAGCATGATGGTGACGTCTTTATCCGCCATCATCTGCGCCGATTGGATGCCGGCGCCTCCGCCGACTGCGATGTTGGGATTTTGGATGGCTTCGAACTCCATGGTTTTCGGATCCACGATTAGAAAGTAAGCACAGCGCCCGAAGCGCATTTCGACGGAGTCGTCGAGGTTCGTTCCTGTGGATGATATGGCTATTTTCATGATGATTTCTCCTTTGATGGTAACAAATTCTTTATGATATCCCAGCTTGACCGGATGGCGTCGCAAGCCGGTCCCTTGCCGTATTCGATAACCGTTTTTCCCGCCATCAGGGCTTCATTGACATGGCGGTCAAACGGGATTTTGGCAATGACTTCCGATCCGAATTCCTCCGCCAGGTCTTCAATGCGGGCCGCTTGATTTTCATTCAAATCGGATTTGTTGATGATGACCTTGGCGGGAACGCGGAAATGTTCCGTCAACCGCAGCACCCGTTCCAGGTCATGAACGCCCGAGACCGTGGGTTCTGTTATGATAAGAACCAAGTCAGTGCCCGTGACCGAGGCGATCACGGGGCAGCCTGTTCCCGGAGGCCCGTCCGCCAGAATCGCATTCAATTTGAGCGAACGCGCCAGCTCCGCCGCGCGGCTGCGGACTTTCGTGACCAGCTTTCCGGAATTTTCTTCCGCGATTCCGAGCCGGGCATGTACCATGGGTCCGAAATCGGTTGCGGAGACGAACCAGCGTCCGTTGGTGACCGCTTCGCTGGAGATGGCTTGAACCGGACAGACGAGCGGGCATAATCCGCACCCTTCGCAGGCCAGGTCGTCGATACGGTAGGTCTTTTCCTGCATGTCGTTAGCCGGTCCGTCGAAGCGGATCGCATTGAAATGGCAGGATTCGGCGCACAGCCCGCAAGCGGTGCATTTATCCGGATCGATCAATGCCGTGACCCCGCCGGAAAACTCATGGCTTTCCCGAACCACGGGCTTCAAAAGCAGATGAAGGTCGGCGGCGTCCACGTCGTTGTCGGACAGAACCTTGGAATCCACGAGCTGGGCCAGAGCGGCAGCCACCGTGGTTTTGCCGGTTCCTCCCTTGCCGCTGATGATCGTGATCTCCTTGAAATCGGAGGAGCCGCCTTTGCGGAATGGCAGAGGGGAATCATCCTCCACTGTAAAGAACTCTTCTTCGGGCACCGGCGGAACATCCATGTTTTTCAAGGCGATGATCCGGTCGATGATCGACAGCAAGTTTTCTTTGAATTCAGGATATGTTTCCGTAAGGATTCCGCCGCTTGAATATGTTTCGGCGTATTCACGTTTGAAGGGAATCCTGCCGATGACCGGAAGGCCGATGCTTTCGGCGTATTGCGCGATGATCAGGTCTTTCCCGTCGGAACGGTTGACCAGGATGCCGGTCGGCACCTCTTTTTTCAGCGCTAGCCCTACGGCCAGTTTGAGGTCGTGCAGCCCGAAAGGCGTCGGCTCCGTGACCAGCACGACCGCATCCGCGCCGTCCACGGCCTCTACGACCGGGCAGGCGGTTCCCGGCGAAGCGTCGATGATATTGAACGCTTCCGGATCCAGATATTCTTTGACGGCGTGAACCACATTAGGCGCCAGCGCTTCTCCGATATTGAGCAGGCCGTGAGCGAAAAAGAAGGGGCCTTTATTCGTGGCCTGAACTTCTCCGATCGGCTGCGGTCTCTCCGTCAACGCGTTCTCGGGGCATACAAAGGAACAGACGCCGCATGAATGGCACAGCTCGTTGAAGATCAGAACCTTGCCTTTGACGACGGCGATGGCGTTGTAACCGCAGGCTTCGGCGCATTTCCCGCATCCCGTGCACTTTGCCGGATCCCAGACCGGCTTCATGGCGGTCACCGTCTTCGTCTCCGTGTATGTCGGTTTGACGAAGAGATGGTCATTGGGTTCTTCGACGTCGCAGTCAAGAAGTCTGATGCGGTCTCCTCTTGAAGCCAGGGCATAGGCCAGATTCACCGCGAATGTCGTCTTTCCCGTCCCCCCTTTTCCGCTGGCGATGGTTATATTCATATTGTTTCTCTCCTCAATGGGGTAAGTCGTTTGTTGCTAACGGTACAAACTGCGTGGGCACCGGGTGGTGTCGTCCGATCTGTTCGGTCCGTTCCGTTTTAAGTGAGCCGCCGGCAATGCCGGCGGCCCGATTCATGGAAATACAAAAAGAAACTTGATCTACTTTTCCTTGGGGGTCGATTTCAACTCGCTGATGCGTTGGTTGATTTCCTTGAGACCTTGCTCAAGATCGACCGCCTGGCTTTTGAGCATTTCCAGTTCCTGCTCGCGTGTGGGGTATGCCGCGGGCGCATAACCCACGGGGGGGGCATAGGGCGCGGCGTAGGGAGCGGCGAAGCCTCTGCCTCTGAAACCGGCGCCGAATCCTCGGCCGTATCCTCTTCCCATACCCCGGCCGAAGCCGAAGCCTCCGCCGAAACCGCGATTGGCGTATCCCGGAGCGGCGTATCCGGAGCAGTACCCGGCCGCTCTTCCCGTTCTGGGACCCATTCCGTTCGGTCCTGTTCTATCTCCTGCCGGCATGTTAACCTCCTTTAGTGATGCCTGTTTTATTTAAAGGATCGTCGAGAGCAAAAAGTGATGTTCCAAGATTTCATCATGTTTATCTTTCGACGATCATCGGGACGCCGCACCGCGGACACATCGTCCGATTGCACGGCTGCCCCTGAATGTGCTTTTTCTGAAAACCGCACTGAGGGCAGACGCAGTTTCCGCCGTTCCCGGCTGAAATACCTCTGCGCCCAAAGCCTGCGCCTCTTCCCGGCCTGTTTCCTCCAGCCGGTCCGGTACCATCACCTCTGGGCATATCGGCACCTCCTTTCCTTGGTCACCAGCCGCCTCTTCTTCCGCGTCCACCATGTCCGCCGCGTCCCCGTCCTCTCCCGCCGCGGAACCATTCGTTCAGGTGAATGACATTTGTGGACCCGCATGAAGAACAGGACTCGGTCATGTTCTGCGGCTGGTCGTATCGGGTCAATTCATTGCAGTCGATGCATCTAAGGAGCTGGGTGGCGAAGCTGTAGTTGCCGCCCTCGATAACCAGCTCCTTGACGGCGACGATCGATTCCGCCATTTTCCTTCGGGCTTTTTCGATCAGCCTCGTGAAGGTCGGGCGTGAGATCCCCATGATCCCGGCCGCCTCCAGATGATCCCTGCCTTCGTAATCGGCCAGTCTTACGGCTTCGTATTCATCCAGGGAAAGCAGGACGCGTTCCAGCAGCATCGCCGGAACCCCGACGGGCTTCATGCCCTGGATCTTCGGGGGCTCTTGAACTCTTCTTTCTTTTTGCGGTCTGGACATCGGTAACCTTTAATAATGAACTTATGTTCAAAATAATTATAATGAACATATGTTCATAAAGCAAGCGTTTGAAACATTTTTTTTAAAATAATTCCTAAGCGGGGGTGAACCTTCCCATGGAGGGGGAAGCAACGGGGGTTAAGCCGATGCGCGGCGCGGCCGCCGGTACAAGCGGGAATATCGAATCGGGGAAGGGATTTAGTTGTTTTTACTTTTTTTTATGGTGACGGTGCTGATTTCGTCTTTTTTTACCGTAACGACACCGGCATCGACTTCCCAATCCGTAAGCGGAAACGGCCCGGCCCCGAAACTTGCCGCCCAGTGGTAAAAACCGGCCCGTGTTTTGAGCGAAATGCTTTCTCCCGGAGGGATGAATTCCGTGGAAGCGATCGGCCCGGCCAAATTGACAATCGCGTTATACTGAGTCGCATTGACTAAAGTGAGGGTTCCGCTGTCGTGCCCGTCGGCACATGAGTTCGCTCCCTCTTCATCGGTGGTCAATCCCAGAAAAAGGCTGAAGAGCGCAGCGGCGAGGACCAATCGAAAAAGAGCGCCTTTGGGCTGCTTCCTCATTCAAAACCTCCTCAATTGGTTGTGCGCAGTGGGTCCGGGGGTATAGCGGTGGATATCAGTATTTGCGGCAACATACTGCGACAAGATAATCCACACATCCCTTGTTTTATCGGCAATCTCCGTCAGCGTATCATAGGGAAAAAGGGCCTGTCAATCCGTGTTCGCCATGTACCGTTGGCTCGGCAGTCCGTTCTCAGCTGAGTTTTCGTGAATGAACACTTAATATGATAATAGAATTCGTTTGCTCCCGGCTTCGAATCCTTTCCTTCGTGCTTTCATTTTTGCCAGGAGACGGAGTAGCGCTTGATGACCTTGAAGCCTTCATTGGTATCCTCAATGGAGTAGAGCTTGCCGTTTTTCCAGAGGCGGGGATTTGCGGTGGTTGCAAAGCGGGCGATGTATTTTCCGTCCCGGTCGAAGACGTCGAGGATAGACTCACCTTCGACGGGGCCCTTCTCATAGGTCTTGACGACAATCCGCCCCTCTTCAGTCAAGGTGAAGGATTCATAGGGAGGAAAAGCATCGGGGAATTCAAACATCTCCTTGATATTGATTCCGACCGCCATATCAGGGATCTCCGCCAGCATCCTGTCTTGGTCTTCCTGGGTCAATTTGACCTTGTCGTATTTCTTCCGGATGCTTTTGGTCAGCGTTCCGTCGGGATTGTAGACTTGGATCGTGTAGTCGTCCGCCTTGCCGAAGTAGATGCCGCCGGCTTCATCGAATTGGACGACCATGGTGAAGCTGAAAGGATTGAGCTTCTTGCCCTGCATCGGATTTTGGAATTCGACTTTGTCGAGGGTGAAAAGCGGCTTGAGTTCCCGATTGTATTTTCGGATTTCCCAGAACATCTTTTCCTCATCGAGCACCAGCTCCCGTCCCACGGCGCTGCCATCCTTATCCAGGAAAAGATTGATGAGGGAAGTCTTGTCCGCCACCGACACGGTTTTGATGAATTCTCCGGACAGCGTGAAATAGGACAGCCGCCGGTTCATGACGTCCTCGATCATCAACTCGTTTTCGGGCGTGATCTGAATTCCGGCGGGCATATTGAGCTCTCCCGGACCCTGACCTTGACTGCCGATGGTACGGACATATGTTCCCGAAGAGTCGAAAACCTTGATGCCGTGTCCCTTTATGTCCAGGGCGTACAGGTTGTCGTCTTCGTCCACCGCGAAAAAGGTAAGTTGAGCAATCATCTCTTCTTCTTTTTCACTGTCTCCGACGGCATAGTCTTCGGTAAGCACCAGGCGCGTCGCCTCTCCTTTCGCGGGTGACGGCTTCTTGTCGTTTGCGATGGTGACGATCTTGGCCTCGGCTTCTTTTTTTTGAGCGGCAGCCGGGGTAAGCAGTCCCAACACCAGAATGATTCCAATACAGAAGCAAGCGATTTTTTTCATGGTTTACCCTCCGGAGTCATACAACCTCACTATCTGATTTCATACGGTTAGATCCCTATCCTTTCAATAATGAATGACGTATCCGGTATTTTATTTTAAATAGTATACCCGTTTTCAGCGGGGAATCGAAGCGGCATTTTGGGGTTTCCCCCTGAACAATCGGTTTGGAGAGCTCTTTGAGTATATGGGGATGACGACGGGATTCGCCGGCCGGATCAATGCCGGCAAGGGAAAGAGATTGATTTGAAGAAATCCCCGGCCGGGATTAAGCCTGTCCCGTCGCGTTTATCAACTTCCATCCCGTCGTGCCGCCGATTTGGATTCAAACCGTTTCTGCCTTTTTTGGGCGGCTGTTTTATATTCCTTCAACAGTGACCGGATCAATTCCCGGGTTGAAATGATCTTTCTCGATCGATAGGCGTTTGTGCCTGCAAATGCGAAACCGTTTTTGAAAAAGCCTTTCTGAGCATTGATAAGCGCATGCGCGATGCAGTAGGGACTCTTTTTGTAATCGCATGTGATGATACAGTGGAAAGGACATTTGAAGGGTTTCCTCTTCCCTTCATTGACGTCCTCGATAAAGCGGTTTTTGATCGCTCTCCCCGGCAAACCCACGGGGCTTTTGATGATGACGATATCTTCTTTTCGGGAATCGATGTAGGCCTGCTTGAATTTTAGACTTGCATCGCATTCATGGGTGGTGACAAAGCGCGTCGCCATTTGAACTCCGGCCGCGCCGGAACGCAGAAACCTGTGTATGTCTTCACCGTCGTAGATGCCGCCGGCGGGGATCACGGGGATCTTCCTGTCGTGCTTCTCTTCAAAGCCGCGGACCTCTTTGATGACTTCGGTTACGAGATTTTCCAGCGAATACTCGGGAGCGGCGATGTTTTCAGGCTTGAATCCGAGATGGCCTCCCGCTTCGGGTCCTTCAACGACGAGCGCATCGGGAAGACGGTTGTATTTATCCCACCACTTCCGGCAGATAATCCTGGCGGCTCTTCCCGAGGCCACGATCGGCACCAGTTTGGGGCCTTTGATCCCTTTTATATAACGCGGAAGATCAAGAGGAAGTCCGGCTCCGGCGAAGATGATGTCGATTTGTTCCTCCACCGCGGTCTTCACCATATCGGAAAAATTTGAAAGCGCCACCATGATATTCACGCCTAAAATTCCCTTGGTCAATTCCCGGGCTTTTCTGATTTCCTTCTTGAGCGCCCTTTTATTCGCTTCCAGGAAGTCGGAAAAGAAATCAGGTTCGAACCTTCCGATCCCGGCCGTGGCGATAACACCGATCCCTCCCTCGTTGGCAACGGCGGATGCCAGCCCTGAAAGGGATATCCCGACGCCCATTCCCCCTTGTATGATCGGGACCTTAGCTTTCAGGTCTCCAATGACCAGTTCTTTGATATGTTTTGCCTTCATAATATCCCCTGATAACAATTCCTTTATCTCACATGAGATCGAAAAACGCAATCGTTAAACGTCAGGATTTGCCGTGAGAAGGGGCTAGATTATCGAGCATGGGTGGACGGCTCCGGGAGCGGGTCCTCCCCATGCTCTTAAATAGAAGTGTATAGAATCCTGAATTCGATCCATATCATCGGGCGTAAAACCCCTGTCCGGCTTATGTCGGGGATCTCGGTATTGCGGCGGAATCCGTCAGGTCACCGATCAGCAGGGAAAAAAGACTCCTCCCCGTTGTCCACCAACCGCCCATCCGATCGTGGATTAAAGGCGGCTCGTCGCGATGGATCTGTTTATAAGCTTGAAAAACCGATTCGGTTACGGTTTAGTACCGGTTAAAACCGCCGCCGCCGCCGCCTCTTCTGTTATCGAAAGAGCGGTTGCTCTGGGGCCGGGCTTCGTCTACGCGAAGAGTGCGTCCGGTGTAATCTTTTCCGTTGAGCGCCTCTTTGGCTTTTTCCGCTTCTGCGGGGCTCGCCAATTCGACAAATCCAAAACCTTTGCCCTCGATAACCTTGATCTCTCTTACTTCATAATTGGCGAACAGTTCCTCCAGATCTTCTTTGGTTACGGAGTAACTGAAATTTCCAACATAGAGTTTGCTACCTTGCATTCTTTCTTCCTTTTAATTTAATTTTTTTCTCTGATCGAAAATGGAATTGAGGGAACTGAACCGACAGGCGGCTTCATCGAACGCATCATCCATCATTCGGGCAAAGAATTTTTTTTCGGCCTTTACACTTTGATCCGGTTTGCTGCTTTTCATCATGACGGTGGAAAAAATTGGACGTTGGTGATTGATGAGGGTTATCGGATCTTAAAGTGGGATAGGTTACTCAAATCTTAACGGGATCTCATAAACTTGCACTTGTTCATTAATACAAAACCATTTTCCCTGAAAACGGGGTTTTTGTCAACCCATATAATGGGAGAGTGCCATTTTACCCATTGGGTGACCTTAAGCATGGGGTAGGACCTAGGGCTTGAGACGGACCTCCCAAGTATACCTTTTGCGGTGGAAGATATGTTCGCTTGATTCTTCCCATGCCGCTTCTCCGCATAAATGAGTTTTGCTGAATCGATTCGTCACTTTGAAATCAGGGTGATAGAGCATTTGATATGTCGACTTCATGAGCTCGTTGATGTTCTTTAAATTCGGCAGGCCCCTTTTCTCAGGTCTCAATTCCTTCACGAGTTTATCCAGGTCCTTATTCTCGGATTTCGGGTAGTCGTTCACGGGCCCGATGAGAATCTTTTCCGGGCTCTTGAAAGCATCCGCGGGAGTCCATTCCAGGCTGGTGAATAATTAGGGGAGAGTTATCGCATGGATCTCGTTTTTTTCATCTCTGTGAAAAACAATCAGGGGCGCCGGCTCTTCGACTTCCGCGTGGGTTAATGTGGCGGATCTATCCCGGTCATTGCCCTCATAGGTGTGAGCGCCATGCCAGGACATCACTCTGACGCGGTCGACATGATGCTGCTGTCCGAACACCGGATGAAATGACACGCATGTTATCACCTGCACTTCCTTTGATTCCTTTTGATTGGGGTATTCGACGTTTTTGGTTTCCGTATAGATGATCCGTGCATAGTTGAATCGTATGATCTCGATTTCCACTTCACCGATTTTATTTAATGTCGGAAAGTCGCTAGGATCATCTTCCTGCTCCCAATAAGCCGAGGTGATTACAGCGGAAATGGTTATCAGATCTTTTTCAATTGAAGCATCGGATGGTGAAGCGTAGTGGACTTCAATCGTGCCGGAACCAACGGGGAAATCTTTACCTGCGCCTGATATGGACAGCGGTGAATATTGACCGTTGGAAATACTTCCATGTTTCGGCTGGACATGGATCAAAAATTCAGGCTTTGACAGTCTCCCATCGGGGCCCCGGATGTCCGTCAAGATAATGTCGATCTGTTCGGAGAAAAAGATTTTCTTTTTCAAAGGGTCGATCTTGGCCGTGGTAGGCCAGATCCCCTCCTGTCCCTGTCCGGCCGCGGGTATTCCAAAGCTAAGAATTGTCAGCGCTAATAAGGAAGCCAATAATGGTTTCATTCATTTCTCCTTTTGATAGACGCTGGAGGAAAAATGGTTGAAAAAATCCCTTTTTGTGCGAGCTTCGAGGTTCTCACCTTTGGCATCATGATCCTTCACTGACATCTTGATTCTGATTGGGCCGAGTAGGCCCTCACTGCCGAAAGCGCTTATTTTCCCCAATTTTCAATAACTACGACCACAATATCACGAAATCCGCTCGATTCTAATATCGGATTTAGGAGGCGATGGGCTGCGATCGGATCTCTCTTTGCTCCGCATGCGTGCTGGCTATCATTCCGCGCCCTGATTGACAGGATTTTCCAGCCTGTGTTATAAATCGGACATGGATATATTGGATTTTTTGCGGTCTCCTATCGCGCAGAAGGCACTTTACTCATTCCTGATTATTGCTCTGGCCGTTGTCCTGACCCAGCTGATCGTGCGCTTCATAAACCGGAGGGTCGAAAACCTCAAGCGCCGGCATTCCGCCCGCAAGAATACCGTCTATCTCATAACATTTTTAGCCATGGTGGTTGTCATCGTTATCTGGGCGCAGGCCGGTCCAAACCTGGTTACGATCTTCGGGATCGTCGGGGCGGGCCTGACCCTGGCGCTCCACCAGCCGGTTTTGTCCATAGCGGGGTGGCTGCTGCTGCTGGTCCGTCGCCCCTATGAAACCGGCGATCGGGTGGAGATCGGATCGGTCAAGGGCGACGTTATCGACATCCGGCTGTTTTACACGTCTCTGCTGGAGATCGGCAATTGGGTGGACGCGGATCAGAGCACCGGGCGGGTGGTGAACTGCCCCAACAACAAAGTTTTCACCGAACCGATCTTCAATTACACCCGAGGATTCGAGTATGTCTGGCACGAGATCAAAATCACCATCACCTTCGAGAGCGATTGGAAAAAAGCCCGACGGATCATCGACGAAATCGCCTCGATGGAGAAACTGGACCTGGGCGAGCAGGCAAGGCGGAAAATCCAGCGCATGTCGCACAAAGTTCTTATCCATTACGGAAAACTCACTCCCATCGTCTGGACTCGAATCGTGGACTTCGGTGTGGAGTTGACGCTGCGCTATTTGACGGACGCCCGCCGCCGGCGTTCGACTGAGAATGAGATCTGTTGTGAAGTGCTGGATCGGTTCGGCAAGGAGCCGGACGTGGAGCTGGCCTATCCGACCTATCGTATCTACCGCCAGGGCGAACCGGAATAAAAGTGTCCATCGTTTGGGGTCGGGCCTGAAATTCCCTATCCGAATAGTCGGGATTGAGCCCGCTGAAAACCCCGGCGCCTTCCCGGGAGGATTCGGTCGGGCCTTATTCTCAGCCGCCGTCCGCCGGAGGGCCGCCGTTTTCGTTCCAGATGCAGTGAGTGCCTTTCCAGGAACCGTCCCCTTGTCTTCCAAACAACCAGATGGCTTTCCCTTCTGCCGTTATCGGATTCCCTCCCGCCTTGGGAGTCGACCGCATCGTATAAGACGTGCGCATATAGGCTCGGTCCCCGAAGATTTCAATCTCTTCATATGAGATTTGTTCTTCGATATCATAGGCATGGAAATAGGGAACCGCCCATTCCCGATAGGTTCCCCAGCCTTGAAAAAGCGGTCCTCCCGGCGGCATGAAAACCACATCCTCTGTAAACAGGATTCTCAATCCCTCGACATCTCCCGCATTGGTTGTCATCGTTTTTTGGTGATACCATGCTTTGAGGGCTTCCGCATCGGTTTGGTTGTTTGCCGCATAACCTGGTTTCTCTTCGATGTCATCACGGCAACCGAAGACGAGACAAAGCAGAATGAATAATGCAATGACGCTTACCCCGTTTTTCATGTTCCCCCATTTTGACTTTATGGATTGAAGATTATTAAACGACATGAAGTAAAAAAAAAGAGGAGCCACATTCGACTCCTCTTTCTACCGTACGTTCCGCTGACCATTCCGGCCCGGAACCATCCCGCGTTAAGCGGGATGATGTCTTCATGTGATTGAACCCTAATTGAAAAATAAGTTCGTGAGTCCTGTTTGTCAACCGGGATCTGAATTTTCCTTTTGATTT
>CAYSQW010000014.1:0-66195 GCA_964433135.1 uncultured Eubacteriales bacterium | reverse complement strand
GGCCGACCCACCCACCCCAGTATTAAGGTATTTTCAGGCTAAATCTCTTTTTGGGCCGTCACCGGTATCACGTCTCCCAGCACCAAAGCCTGGATAAGGCTGTGTGAGATGAGGAGTGCTATATGAGATTTAGCCTGAAAATGGTGGTGAAGGAGGGAAGCCGCTGAAAGCGGCCGCTGAGTATGTCTGAGCTCCGAAGGAGCGAGTTACGCAAGCGCCGAATGAACCGCCGTTTTCACGGCGTTAAAAATCTCATCTAAACGACGATCTCACACCGCTGTTCCTCCCACCCGACCCTGATATTCAGGTAAAACCATACTCAAGGCCTTGCACGGCCTGGATCAGCCAAGAGTCAAGATTGCCGTGGCGACAAGGATGTGGTTCTTGAAGCTGTAGTAAACTACTGCGAAAGGACCACGACGTAGTCGACGTGGTGAGGTTGGCTCTCCCGAAGGGTGGAAAGGGCTGATGATATAAATGATTCTATTCCATCGGAGGTTTTCTTTTTACTTCATCAGCCATTTCCATGGATCATTCAGGCCCTCCTGACGACAGAGGAGAGGCGATTAACCCCCTCCAAAATCTCCTCCTTCGTCGGAAAGGAAAAATTGATGCGCATGGTGTTGTGGCGCGCGTGTTCCTTGGGATAGAACACCTCGCCCGGAACAAACGCCACTTTTTCCTCGATGGCTTTCTTGAAAAGCTCCAGGGTGTCGATCCCATCAGGGACCGTCATCCAGAGAAAGAGCCCGCCTTCGGGTTTGGTCCAGCGCACATTCATCTCGGCGGGGAAATTCTCATCCATCGCATCCAGGAAGAAATTCAGTTTCTCCCGGTAATAGCCGACGGCGCGCTTGAAATGGTCCCTGAGATCGCTTCGCTTCAGAAAAGCGGTGCAGATATCCTGGTTGAGCTTGGGCGTGTTGAGTGTGTTGGAGCCCTTGATGAATCCGAACTTCCGGATGACGTCGGGAGGGCCGATATTGAATCCCACACGCAATCCCGGGCAGAGAATCTTGGAGAACGTGTAGAGGCCGATCACGTTTCCGCGGTTTTCGTCGAGCGAGTAGATGGAAGGGATCTGGCGGCCGCGGTACCGCAGTTCCCGGTACGGGCTGTCCTCGACGATGGGGATGCCGTATTCGACGGCGATCTCGAGAAGCTTCTTCCTTTTTTCCAGGCTCATGGTGATGCCGGACGGATTCTGAAAATCCGGGACGACATAGATGAATTTCGGCTTTTCCCCCCGGTCGACCGCATCCCGGATATCCTGTTCAAACCCCTCCGCGTCGGAGCCGTCCTCCCGGATATCTCTTCCGATATAGCGGGGATTTTCAAGCTGGAATGCCGCCAGCGCTCCGCCGAAAGTCGGGAGATCGATGACGATGATATCCCGAGGATCGAGGAAGAGACGCCCGACCAGGTCGAGGCCGTGCTGTCCGGACGATGTGATGACTATGTTTTCGGGTTCAATGAAGATATCATCGGTTATGAGGTAGTCGACGACGGCCTCGATGAGATCTTTTTCTCCTGGTATGGGTGAATACTGCAGGACACGGGATCCTTCTTCCTGGATCGCGTTCCGGGCGGCTTCGAATATGACGTCGGTGGGAAACAGCTCGCCACTGGGCAGGCCGCCGGCGAAGGAAATGATCTCGGGATCGTTCAGATAAGCCAGCATTTTTCCGATGGCGTAGCCTTCGAAATCCTTCATCAGCGATGCGTACAATGATTTCATGACATACCTCTCTTCAGTCTTTCGCCTTATAGCGGTCGGGGGCATCGAAGATATCGATCACGTTCACGCGCGTGAGAAATTCCGCGCCGTGGGTAACGCCTTCCGGGATGTAATACCAGTCCCCCTTGCGCCGGATCTTGGATTCATTCCCGATGGTCAGCCGCATCTCCCCTTCCAGCACGACCCCCCACTGGGCGCAGTGGGAATGGGGAGGGATCTCACCGATGGGTTCGATATCGAAAAAAACCGCCTGCATACCTCCGGACTGCAGCAGCCACCCCCGGATCCCTTCCATCGGGATATCGATCTCGGGAAGCGATCGGATCATTTCCGGAAAAGGCGTTCCCTGCCACATATTCATAAGCCCGCTCATCGATCCTTTCATGGTATTGTCCATCCTTTCACTGTTTTCATATAAGCCCTTTGATGAATCCCCCGTCGATCTGAAGCGCGATCCCCGTAATGTATCCCGCCCCCTCGGAAGCCAAAAAAGCGACGGCATGCGCGAATTCCTCCGGCCTGCCCAGTCGATTCATGGGAATGTTCTCCTGAACCCGGGAAAAAAAGTCCTCGACGGTTCCCTTGCCGCTTCGCGCGAAGGAAGCGGCCAGCTCCTCCACCCGCTCCGTCCGCGTGTATCCCGGACAGACGGTGTTGACCGTGATCCCGTAGGGCGCGAGCTGTGCGGAAAGAGATTTCGCGAATCCCAACACCCCGGCCCGAGCCGTGTTGGAGAGGATCAGGCTGTCGATCGGCTGCTTGGCGGAGACGGAGGCGATCGAGATCAACCTCCCCCATCCCTGCTTTTTCATGACGGGAACGGCCGCGTAACACAGGCCGATGGTGCTGAGGAGGTTGAGTTCCACGGCCCGGCGGTAGTCGTCGGGCTTGAAATCTTCGGCGAAACCCGAAGGCGGCCCTCCGGCATTGCACACGAGGATGTGAACCGCGCCCAGCGACTCCATGCCGAAATCGACGAACGCCCGGGCCTGGGTTTCGTCGGCGACATCCGCAGTGAAAGTCAGAACCGAAGCTCCCGTGGTTTCCTCGATCTCCAAACGCGCTTTCTGAAGATTCTCCTCGCTTCGGGCGCAGATCACCACCCGGGCTCCTTCGGCGGCCAGACGCTGCGCAACCGCTTTTCCCAGGCCCCGGCTGGCGGCCGCCACCAGGGCGACTTTTCCTTTTATTCCAAGATCCATGTCCGGTCTCCTCGACGGCGCATTTTTCACTCCTGGTAAGATACGGAAGCGAAACGGGCCTCATGCCCTCGCTGCATGATCGCTTTGATATCCTGATCGCAGCGCAGACACTTATGATAGATCACGTTCCCTATCAGATCGGCTTTTTGGGTACGCTCCTCATCCGAGAGGAAATAAGCCTCCATGGTGTCATAGGGACGGGAAGTCCCGTCGCTTTCGTATTTGATGGTGATGTCCCTCCCCGCGTCCAGAACCTTGAACGCATTTTCCGTCCAGTTGAAATCCTCCATGCCGAGATCCGGATTGATGCGGAGGTGGGCGGCCAGATAAATCTTCGGGAGATCGGAAGATTCGAGTTCATCGATGCACTGGATGAAGGTTTCGGGCGTGGCCGCGTTTCCGATATTGATCTCATATATGGGCGTCGTGCCGTCGTCGCGCAGGTATTCCTTGATGATGTTCATCAGCATCCGCAGCTGGATGGCGTTCTGCGTCGAGAGCAGCATCGATATCTTGAAAGAAAGGTTGGGGATCGTGCGCGCGAAATAACAGGCGGCCACGATCGTCGACCAGCTCGGATTCAAAAAGAAATTCGCACCGGTTTCCAGCGCCGCTCTCAGAATCCCGTCCAGATAGACGAGGTGGTTGTTGTTGCCGACCTCCACGCCGCCCAGGTTGCCGAAAGCCGTTCCCATATTTTTCAGGATGATCTGGCTCATCTCCGAACCGAGATCACGCCGTTCGAACCTCTCACCGGTTATTTTTTCGATCCGCTCGAACCTTTTTTCCGGAAGCGGGGTTCCGAGCAGGTTGGTGGAACAGAACTTGCTGGCCCCAATAATATTCTCCGCCAGGGCCAACGTGGTCAGGAGGTCGCCTCCGTAGACGTAGGCTTCGGTCATCGGGACCACGGAGATCATCTCCGTCGGAAACAGCAGGTCGCCGTTTTCCGCCACCAGCCGCATGCATTCGACCGTGACCGGCGCGGCCTGAAAACCGGAGACTTGAGTGATGCACACCCCTTTTTTCGTCACCGCGATGTTATGCTTTTCAACAAAGTCTTCCACTTTGGCGAAATGAAGGGCATATCCCTCCCCCCTGTTCAGGATTTCACCGAATCCCAGCTCTTCCGCTCTTTTTTTCCTTTTTTCATACCTTCTGACCCTGTCGATCCTATCCGAAATCTCTTTGGCCCCTCCATAAGACTCGATCAGGGAATCGATGGCTTCACGGTCTTTTTTGCTGAGAAAATCGAAATGCATGGAAACACCTCCATTATTCGAATTATTCCGAGTGGATACCGCGGCATGTTCCAGGGGAATCAGCAGTTCGAAAGCCGCCCGATCCGGATAACTTCGAAGAAACCGCATCCGCATGTATTCGAGAGGAGATTGAAAAGGAGCCCATGTATCTTAGCTTATTTCCCATTCCCGGAGATATTCATTGTATGGAATAAAGGAGATAAAAACAAGAGCCATTCTTAAGTCGTCCGCAGCCGGAAGGGAACCTCCAGGCTGTAAGATTCCATGAGATCCCGGTTGCGGAGAAGCTCCGGGGTTTTCCCCGCGACGACCACTCTTCCTGCAGCCATCAGAACCGCCCGCGGGCAGAGATCCAGCGCCAGATCCATATCGTGGGTCGCCACCAGAAGGGTTTGGTTCAATCCCTTCAGCAGATCGAGGAACATGCGTCTTGATCCCGGATCGAGACTGACCATCGGTTCATCGAGCACCAGGATCCGGGGATCGGTGACCAGCGCCGTAGCCAACGCCGCTTTCTTTCTCTCCCCAAGACTCAGATGGGAAGGATCTTTGTCTTTGCTTCCCTCGAGATGAAAACGCGCGAGCATCGACATCGCACGCCGCCGCACCTCTTCATGCGGCAACCCTTTGTTCAAAGGACCGAAAGCCACATCTTCATAAACGGTCGGCATGAACAGTTGATCATTCGGATCCTGAAAAACGATCCCTACCCGGCCCCGAATCCACGGAAGATCTTTTTTTGCGATTTCCCGTCCCAGGACCCGCACCTTCCCCGTCCCGCGGAGAACACCGTTGAGATGAAGCAGCAGCGTCGATTTCCCGGCGCCGTTGGGTCCGATAACCGCCGTGTTCTCTCCCCGGTCCACCCGAAAGGAGATATCCTTTAATCCCATGGATCCGTCTGGATAGGTGAAACTCAGACCGTCGATATCGATGATGGGTTCGCTCATCCCAGGATCCCGATCCCCGTCAGGAATATCCCCAACAGCAGCGAAAATGCCGCATCCAAAAAACTCATACGCCTGCTTTCACCGGAAGGCATCCGGCCCGTGAAACCCCGCGACAGCATGGCGGCGTAAATCCGTTCGCTGCGCTCCAGGGCTTTGAAGACGAGACGGGGGACCAGGGCGGCCGCGGTTCTGACCATGCGGATCCGGCTCATCCGACCGCCGCTTCGAGAAATCAGAGCATATCCAAGCCGCCGAACCTCATTCCCGAACACACCCGCATACCGGATCCCGAATCCCAGGATATCGACCATGACTCTGGGAAGAGGGAGCATGTTCAAGCCACGGTTCAGCTCCGAAATCCGGGTCGATGCCGTCAGGACGACCACGCTGAAAAGACAGAGCAGGGATTTTATCGACAGCGACAGCAGCGCATCGAGACGGTTACCGGCCGCATCCTTCCCGAAAACAAGAGAGATCAGCCCGATCCCCGCCAACATGGGGAAAAGCGGCAGCAAGCGTCCCGCGACACGGCGCACCGGAATCCGCATGGAAATCAGAGCCGCCGTCAGCAGAAGAGACAAGGCCGCATGCCGCACGCCGTTTTCTATCGGGAAAAAGATGATCACCAGCAGCACGGCGGCGCAGGAAAACAACTTGACGCGGGGATCCAGCCGTTCCAGCAGCATCTTCTCATTTTTCCGGGAATCCCGCTCCTCCTCCGGATTCATTTCCTTCCCCGGGCGAGATACAGCGAGGGCTCTTCCCGCAGGTCGAAATCCCTGAATCCGGCCGCCTCAAAAAGACGCGACATCTCCGCCTCTCCGGGAAGCAGATCACGGGTGACAGGCCCCTTGACCCGCGCATGAAAAGCATTGAGCTCCCGCCGGTTCATGGTGTGCGCCACGGCCAGCAGACCTCCGGGTTTCAAAACGCGCTGAAACTGCTTGAGAGCCCGCAGTTTGTGATCGAGATGAGGGAAGAGCGCAAAACAGATCACGACATCGAACCTCCCGTCCGGCAAAGGGAGTTCATGGGCGTCGGAGAGAAAATAGACGCATTTCCCCCGCTGCTTATTCCGGGCGATCCGAAGCATCTCCCAGGACAGATCCATTCCGGCCACCCATCCGGAGTCCCCTACCGATTTTCGGATCAGGGGAGCCGTCCTTCCGGTCCCGCAGCCCGCGTCCAGCACCATCTGTCCGGGCGACATGGGGATACGCCGAAAAAGGGCTTCCAGCTTGAGCTCTTCCTCGGCGTTTTGGTGCTCTTCATGCCATGAAGGCGCGATGCCGTCGAAAAATTTCCGTTTTTTCATCCTCTACTCCTGAATCAACATCATGCGCATCCGTTTCCGCATCTCTTTGACCAGTGGGGGGATAAGCACCATGATGAGAATACATCCCGGAATCCCTCTGATGACCGAGACCAGGCCCAGAGCGCCTTCCGGAAGATCCAGCCAGCGAGCCGCGAGCATGACGGCCGCCAGAAGCACCAGGCGGTCGGCAACCACCGACAGCGCCAGAACGGGATAGAGTGCGATTCCGGCTTTCCTGTGCAGCAGCGCCGGCACCGCCGCCAGCACTCCTCCCTCGACCATCATGATGAATGCCACAGGCGGGAAAAAAGGAGGCATCCCGGTCAGCAGCGCCGACAGCAGAGGCGCCATGATCCCCACCGATGCCGCTATCGGAAACGGGAGCAGGAATCCGGCCAGCAGGATGGGAAAAAACATGGGCAGGAACTCGCTCCCCAAACCGACGGCATGGAACAGGATCGGAAGCACCAGAGCCAGGGCAAGAAACAGCCCCCCAAGCAGAAGTTCCCGTCCGGAGTAGCTCAAAAATCCGCCTTCACACCGAAATTAATGCTCCGCCCCGGCATGGGATAGCTGCCGGCGGCGATGCCCGGAAGATCCACATAGATCAAATAGGCTTCATCCAGGAGGTTGTTGAGATCGGCGAACAGACGCAGGACCGGGGTTATATGCGTCGAGATCCTCGCATTCAGCAGAAAATAAGAAGGGATCCGTGCGCGGGCGAAATCATCCGCGAAATAGCGCGCAACATACTGCGCGTTCAGCGAGGTGAAGAATCCGCCCTTCCGGAAACGCAGGGATGCGTCCCATTTGTGCCCGGGACGCCCGCGGGTCAAGTCTCCCGCATCGAGGTAGGAATAGAAGATACGGCCGTGAAAAGCTTCGCCGAAATCTCCCTTGATCCCGAGTTCCACTCCGCTGAAAACAAATTCCCCCGTGTTTTTGAAAATAAAAAGCGGGGGGGCCTGCGGGTTGGATACGGTCTGTATGAAGTTGCTGCCCTGCATACGAAAAACCGCCGCGCTGAACGCGAGACGGCGGCCGATACGCTGATCGACTCCGATCTCCGTGCTCCAGACCCGTTCCGGCTCCAGATCCGGGTTGGAGGGAGGGTACATATACAGTTCGTTGAGTTGGGGAGAACGGAATCCCTTATTGATGGAGCCCCTGAGCGACGTGCCCTCGCTCAGATGGTAGACCACGCCCCAATGGGGAGACACCTCGAAACCGAAGAGGGAATCCCGATGCAGCCGAAGCCCGGCCGACAGGATCCAGCGGGCTCCGAGGACGAGCTGGTCCTGCAAAAAGAGTCCCACTTCATGCTTTTTCCACTCCCCCAACGGAATGTTGTAACTCCCTCCCCAAATAAGGCGCGCATCGGCGCCCGCCGTCAGCTCATTATTGGCGATCGCCCGGTTGGTATAACGAATGAGGGCGCCGTCCGTATGATCCTTGGAATCCCAACCGTCCGAAAACTCGTGCCTGCCGAAATTGCGATAGAGCTTGACCAGAAAATCGTCCCGGTCGCCGGAAGAACGAAGACTCAGGTCCACCGATCCCCGGGCATAATCATTCCAGAAATCCATCAGCGGAGCATCAATCGTCCCGGATTCATGCTTGCGGCCGTCGAAGTATTTTCCCTGCACATCAAGATGCAGCCGCCGTGAAAGCTCGATCCGGGCTTTTCCCGTGAAGGCATTCCCCAAATAGCCGGAGTTTTCCCGATGTCCGTCGCTTTGGCGCCGGTCAAGGGTCAGGAAATAGCTGAACCGTTCGTGCTTTCCCCCGTGTTTGAGGTTGAACTGCGCGGTGTCGAAACTTCCGTAAGCGGCGGTCAGTCCGGTTTCAAAGCGCTTCTCCGGCATCCTCGTCATCACATTGATCACGCCCCCCAGGGCGTCCGATCCGTAAAGGACCGAGGAAGGACCGCGAACAACCTCGATCCTTTCCACATTGTCGAGCGGAAAAGAATGAGAGACGGCGCAGCCGTACAACCCCATCTTCTCCGGCCGACCGTCGATCAGGACGGCGATCTTACGCCCCCGCTCCCCCAGACCGCGTATATTGGGATCGGCCCGGCCGAAATCTCCGGTCCGGCTGATGAAAAAACCCGGCTGAGGATCGAGGAGCTGGAACGTGTTGGAAGCCGCGACGGCTTCGATGTCTTCCCGGGAAACGACGTTGACGGAGGTCGCGACATTCCTGACCATTTTTCGGGTCATGGTCGCGGTGACGATGATCTCTTCATGCAGCCGAAAAGGCTGCTCGGTGGTTTTCTCTTTCTTCTTCTCCTGTTTTTTTTGCGCCAATTCCCCATATCCGGGAACATGAGTGAACAGGATAAAAATCAAAGCCAGGATCCCTAAACATCTCATACCTTACCTCCTCCTCGTGTTACGATTTATTCAATGGTAACACCCAGGAGGCAGAAGTCAAGTGATTTCTCGGCCCCGCGGAAAATAATTCTCCCTTTCCCTCATGCAACCCCCTCCCCGGGCAAAGGTCTGTAATAAAACATGGGATGTGTTATACTTCCGGTCGGGATTTCGGCCGCCCGCGGATGAAATCTCCATTGCATCATATCATCGACAAGGAGGATGCATCATGACGGAAACTTGGGAACTGGATGCCCGGACACCCGACGATTATCACTTTGTAGAAGCGGAGCGCGGACGAGAGTTCATCATCCGCCTCACGACCGGCGCGGACGTCTTCGCGGCCATTCAAAAATTCGCCATCGATCAAAAGATTGAATTCGCCAAGATCCATGCCTGTTTTATGGGAGGCCTGCAGCCGGCCAAATACCTCAAATGGGTACCGGACTCCACCGATCCGGAGAACTGGCACCGCGAGGGCGTGGCCACGGTCACAAACCTGAGTATGATATGCGCCATGGGAGGAATCATCCATCCCCGGCCGGGGCCGGACGGCAAGCCCGAGCCGTTTCCCGCCATCCATTTTGTCGCCGGCGGCGCCTGGGACTGTCCTACTTTCGGCGGTCACCTCGAACAAGGTTCTCTGGTCAAGGGGGTACTGGAATGCTTCATCACCGAGATCAAGGGCATCGAAAATCTCGCACCGAAAGTCCGTGTTTATGAGGACGACGAGTATCCGGAGAACTGGTACCGCACCATAAAACCTTGAGACCGGTCTGAAATCATTCGTCGGTGACGTTCTTGCGGATATCGCCTTCGACACAGCCCCTCCGCTCAAAAAACAACCCATTGATTTCTTTGTCTGTTTTTATTTATCTTATCCAGTGATGGACATACGCCTCTTCCGTTCCGAAGATATCGACTTTGCGGCGGCCTGTACCGCGGCCGAAGGCTGGACGGGTGAATCCCGGGAAGTCCTGGAGGGATTCTTTCGTTATGATCCCAACGGCTGTTTCCTGGCCGAAAGGGACGGCAAACGGCTCGGTCTTTGCGTCGCCGTCAACTACGGCCGGGCGGGATTCATCGGCGAATTGGTCGTTGTGCCGGAAGCCCGAGGCGGCTTGATCGGCCCCCGTCTTCTGGAGGCGGCCGTCGATTATCTTCATGCGAAAGGGGCTGAGGAACTCTACCTCGACGCCGTTCTGGGAGCCGTTCCGTATTACACGCGGGTGGGATTCCGCTCCGTCTGCCGCTCCCGGCGCTTCGTCGGCTCCCCGCCGATTCAGGTCCACCCCTCGGTTCGATTCATGAAGGAAGCCGACATGGACGCCGTTTGCTCTCTGGACCGCACCGCTTTCGGAGCGGACAGGAGCTTTTTTCTCCGGATGCGATTTCAGCTCTATCCCCGATTCGCCAAAATTTATGAAAGCCAAGGCCGCATATCGGGCTTCGTTATGGGACTTGAGACGGGAGATAAGATCTCCGTGGGACCGTGGATCGCCGATGACGGCTGCAAAGAACCGAGCGCGCTTCTGCGGTCTCTGGCTTCCGAAGCGGACCGCCCCATACGCATCGGTATTCTGGAGAGTCATACACGGGGAATAAGTCTGATCGAATCCTTGGGCGGATTTCAAGAACATGCGTTTTCCATGCGCATGTGCATGGGACCGGGAGGCGGTCTGGGCCGTTCGCCTTCAGCCTTCGCGGTCTGTTCTCCCGCCATGGGATAAATTCCCCGTGATCTTTTTCCCTTCGCGGATCGTATCAAGTATCTGAAACGGCCTTTATCTCCAGCCCCAGATCCAGGGCCTGAAGAACCGGCCGGCTGAAAATCACCTTACGGGAAAGGAGCATCATGAAAAAGATCAAACTTCCACTTCAAGGCACCGTGACCCTTATATTGACCGCGTTTCCACTCCTGTTAGGATTCTCCGGTGTTGGTGAAAACCCGAAATTTCACCTCCCCCCACAGATCAACGCCAAAATAACGGGGATTCTGACCGTGGAAAACCCCTCCGGCGGAAAAATCCTCTATGTAAAACTGCAGGCGACCGGGATCGACGCCCCGCCCTCTGAGCGCCATCCCGGAATCCTGCTGGAAAACAAAACCGCGATCCGCTGCATCGAAGACGCCCATTTTCTGCTGATGGATGATTTCATCTCCGGGGACCTGTCCGTCGAAAATATCCACATCGGTCTCTACGGAACGGAAACCGAAAATCGGAGCATCGCCGGCCGGCCCTTCATCGTCATCACATCGGTCGAAGGGATAAATCCGGATACGCTTCACTCAGAAAGCAAGCTGGATTTGGCTGAAATCCACCCTCCCTGTCCCGAGCCCGATTATCATCACCGTTATATTGAGGTCCCGTTTTCCTACCGACACCCGGAGAAAGGAACATTTCGCCTGTACTATGAGATCAACAGCGATTTCGATCCCAAGAAACCCACCGTCATCATCCCCACCGACGGTCAGCGCTCCTCTTCTCTGATCGGATGGGCGGATCGATACAAAAAAATATTCGCTCTCTCCTTTAACGTCGTCACCCACGAATACAGGGGGATGCCCTGCGCCCGGATCCGGGGAATCGAACCGGGACGGACAAACTGGGAAAAAGCCTATGAATATCTCAATACCGACAACGTCGTCGAAGACATCGAGCGCGTAAGGAAGGACCTTCTGGGGGATAAAAAAGCCTTCTTGCTGGGAGGTTCGGGGACCGCGATGATGGGATTGAAATACCTGGCCAAGTATCACCGGCATGTCGAAAGAGCTTATCTGATGAGTTTTTTCAAGGACGCCGAAACCAGCAGCCGCTCCGGACTGACGTTTTTCGACTCCTTCCTCAAACAAAACCACCTCGAGAAAACCTTCGCGACCATCATCGACCGGAAAGACATTTCTCCGGAACAGTTCCTGTTTCTGGTTCAGCGGCTCCTGTATTTCGATCAGGAAAAAACCCGGGATTTGATCCGAAGAACCGCCGGCGGGGATATGTCTCCGGCAGCGGTCTGGACCCAAAAGCTGGGCACGGTGGATTACTTCATCCGTTCCACCCGGAAATACCGGCCGTGGACGGTGGTCTTCATGTATGAAACCAATATCGAGCCCCGGTTCCCCGGAAAACCCGACATCAATTATCCCTTCTTCACCATGGCGGAGCCCTTGAACAAACTGGCGGCACAGCGTCTCATTCCGACGGAACGCTTCGATATCCAGGGGTTGGAAAACATTTCCACGGAGATCCTGCTGGTAGGCGGGACGCTGGATCAGGTCGCCCCTATCGCCGATATCGAAGCGATACACAAGCTCCTGCCCCGCTCGCGTCTGGCGGTATTCGAGGCCTACCACTGCCTGCAGGTCATAGCGGAAGCCAAGAAGTGCCGGAATGAGCTCATCGATGTATTCTTGCGAAACGGTCACGGATCGGACACGCTGTCCCGTTTCCTTAAAAATGACGGCGAAAAAAGCCGTTTTCTCGAGATGAAATAATGAAAGCGTACGGTTCTAGAATACCCAGGAAAGTTTCATGAAAAACGTCCGCTCGCTGCCCGCCAGATCGGTCACACGCGTGGTCCCTTCCTGATAGGCCAGCTGCAGTGAACCGAACGGAGGGAGGAATCTCCATACGAAAACCAGCTGGACCGTCTCCCGCGAAAGGTCCAGATCGAGGTCGGCCAGCCCGCCCCGCGTCCGGTACTTGGTCTGATAAAAGAGCTTCACGTACATATCTTTGTTGAAGTAATATGTCGAGCGCAGAAAATGGAGGATGCTGTTGTCGTCCGGATCGAAAGGACGAAACCAGTATTTCCTGATCTGATAGGTCAGGTTCCATCCCGACAGCAGCTTGAGTTCCAGGCCGGCCCCCACCTGCTCGAAGTCCCGGTCGTAATTCACGCCGGAACCGAACAGAAACGAAACCCGGGTGCCCTTTTTGTTATCGTATCCCAGGTCGCCTTCGATGACATGATTCCGGAAATCTTTCTCGAAACGTTTGAATTCATCTTCGGCTTCAAGTTCCAGGCTCCACTTTTTGAGAAACTTCATCGAGAGCCGATAGCTTGCATCCCAGCTCCGCAGCAGACCTTCCTGACTCCAATAGCGGTTGTAGTTGATGCTCGGGGTGACGGATTCCAGACCCCATCGGTTGATCCAGAAGGTATTCCTTATATTGGTATCGAATTCTTTTCGGTCGTCATCCCTGATGAAACCGACGTCATTCATGTTTTCCCGAACATGCTCCCCGACATGAGAATAGCGGATATGGAAATGCGCCGTCTGGGAATCGAATGACGGACGGAAAAAGTAGGTCCAGGTTCCGGTGTCGTACGCTCCGTAGCTTTTGATCACCTGGGACGTCATCCCCAGGCGTTTTGAAAAAAACATCGTCGTAACCAATCCCACCGATCCTTGGTTGAGGCCGGAATGGGACCGATTGGCTCCGACAAGCCCAATGTTCGAGGCATTCGCGATCTCCCTATTGATGCGGAAAACGGAATAAACCGCTTTTTCTTCTTCAGGGGCGTCCTGACCGACGGTTGAAGGATCCGACTGCGTCATCAACCCGTTCAGCTTCCAGCGCCCGATTTTTCCGTTAAGCTTCACGCCCCATGGAATTTCATCGATGCGTCGGGAGTAGAACTGCTTGATACGCGTCTGGTAATTTTCAGAGCCTTCCATGAAAAACGGCCGCTTCTCGGGATATGAAAGTTCGAAACGGGTCATGTTGACCTGTTCCACATCCCCCTCGACGGTGGCAAAATCCGGATTCAGGGTAGCATCGATCCCCAGATTGCTGGAAAGGTTCACTCTCAGGTCGGCGCCGATATCTCCGGCAGCTTCCGCCCCTTTCTCGAGCTGAGCCTGAACGTAGGGGATGAACGTGAAGCGCTTTCCCATGGTTTCGCTGAGATCCAAACCGGTGATGGCGCCGATCTCCGCGATCCGGAACCATTCCGTCATCCCGGCCGTCCAATGACTTTTTTCCAGAAAGCGAGGGATCCAGCGAATGGCGTTGAATCCCCATTTCGTCCCCCCGCGGTTGAATTTTATCACGTCGAACGGGATCGCCACCTCGGCCGTCCAGCCCGACTCCTTAATATGCCCCGCCGACATCCACTCGATATCCCATTTGACATCGCGGGTGCGTCCGTTGTCGGCCCAAAATTCATCCTGCTGCGTTCCCAGGGCATTCACGATGAACATATACGCATTATTGTCGTCATCAAACGTGTCGAGAACAAGCGCGACGGAATCGTCTTCCCATACTTCCCCGTCACGTTTCGTCACCTTGGATGAGATCCGCTCCGGATCCGGATCCCGGCAGTCGATACCGAAATAGACATGATGCCGATCGTAGAGAATTCGAATAAACGTCCGGTAAGAGGCGGGCATACCGTATTTGGGTTCGAACTGGGTAAAATCCGTAAGCGACTCCGCTGAATCCCAAACCGCTTCATCCAGGATGCCGTCGATAACCATCTCGCTCTCGATTTTCACGGCCGCAACGGTCTGGCCCCATCCTCCGACGGGAAAAAGCCATGCCATAAAAACGGATAGGACGACCCCCGGATACGGGCTTTTGTTTTTCCTCATGATCCCCGGCTGTCCTCTATCAATGCCCAGTACGATATTCTTATTGCGATATATTAACAGGAACGCTCCTATAAATCCATTTGGATGAGTCTTACGACACCAACCCTTACCGTCCTTTCCATCCTCTCTACCCCGAGCAATGGATTTTTTTAAAAAACCCTGTTATCATGGTAACGAGTTGTCGTTTCCTCAACCGACGGTTTTGTGTAAGGTGTAAAGCCTCCCATGAAGCAGCGATTTCTTAAGGGAGTTTTTTTACCCCTCTCAGACATGACGGCCGGAATTCCGGACAGCGGATTCCTTACGGGAAACACAGCAGGACCGCGCATACTATCAGCGGTCTAAAACCGATTTAACAGGAGGCCATCATTAACACAAAGGTTTTTGTCGGGAACTTGAGCTACGATACCAGACAGGACGAGCTCGAAATACTATTTTCCGAAGTAGGGCACGTTGTGGAGGTATTCATGCCGGCGGATCGCGAGACCGGCAGACCGAGAGGATTTGCGTTTGTCGAGTTCACCGACGCAGAATCGGCCACCGCGGCCATCGAGAAGTTTGACGGCACCGAGCTCAATGGAAGAAGATTGGGCGTCAGAGAGGCCGAGGAAAGACAGCGCCCCGCGCGCAATTTCTCCGACGACCGGCCCTACGGGAATTCACGAAAGCGTAAAGGCTCCAAACCCAAGGGAAGCCGCCGCAATATCCGCGCCAGGAAACGCGGTTTCTAAGCTTCAATACGAACGGAAGGCTCAACAAACTCATTTTCCGTTCGAGTCGGATTTCTCCCACACGCAAGATGTGACCACGAAATTTTGATTTCCATCTTGTCATCCACCCGCTGTTCTCAAAACCGGGAAAATTCAAAGCGGTTTTTTATACCGGTCGCGGCCGCCGATTGATTTCAACGACCGTTTCCTCGAAGCCGGAAGTATTCGCTCTCCCCTGGTCGGCTTGACAGTTATCGGGATTCCGGCTATAGTCACCATTCACTCGGATAGGAACCAAGTTTTATCAGCAGGTAAATAAAAATTGCGAGTATAATCCAATGGACGACAATACGCTCGGCAGCCTATTTCTTCACACGGTCCGCTCATATCGGCGGAACGATTTTATGACCTACAAAAACGGCGGTCGTTTTCAAACCCTTTCCACGGAAGATTTCGATAGCACCGTTAGACACCTGTCGTTGGGCTTGCGGGACCTGGGGATAGAACCCGGCGATAAGGTGATCTTGCTGGCGGACAACGGTCCCTATTGGATCATGGCCGATCTCGCCATACTCTGCATGGGAGGCATCACCGTCCCCCTTTATACGACCCTGATTTCCGACCAGATCCGTCACCTCATCGATGATTCCGACGCCCGGGCCGTCATCTGCTCCGGGCGCGAGCTCTGGAACAAGCTCGAGCCGCTTCGTGAGCATCTGGGAAAAGTCCGTCATTATCTCTCTCTCTCGCCCGGAGAAAAAGAGGACGCGATCCCGCTGGACGACCTTCTGGAAATCGGAGGGGACGTCGACCGGAACGATCCCGATCTCTTCGAGCGGAACGCCCTTCAGGTGAAGCCGGAAGACCTGGCGTCGATCATCTACACTTCCGGTACGACCGGAGTCCCCAAAGGCGTTATGTTGACTCATAATAATTTTGTGAGCAACGCCATTTCCGTCAGCGGAGCGTTGGGCCTTACGGATAAAGACCGGGGCTTTTCCTTCCTCCCGCTTTCCCATGTTTTCGAACGAACGGTCAATTTTGCCTATCTCTATCGAGGATGCCGCATCGGCTACGCCGAACGCATCGAGACCGTGGCCGACGATATGCTCCAGATAAAGCCTCACCTCTTCGCGTGCGTTCCCCGTCTGCTGGAAAAGATCTACATCCGAGTAACGGACAGCCTGCTCAAGGGATCACGCCTCAAACGAAGGATCTTCTCCTGGGCGCTGGAAACGGGAAAAAGCGTCAGCAGCAAACAGCTGAAGCGTGAAGCCGTCCCGCGGGTTCTGGCCTTGAAACGATTTCTGGCGCATAAACTGGTCTTTTCGAAGATCACCAAAAAGCTGGGCGGGAATGTTCGTTTCTGCGTCTCCGCGGCGGCTCCTCTTGCCAAGGACATAGCGGAATTTTTCCATGCCATAGGCCTGACGGTCCTGGAGGGGTATGGGCTGACCGAGACATCCCCCGGCGTCGCCATCAGCACCCTCGAAAACGTGAAGTTCGGCACTGTGGGAAAAACGGTCCCCGGAGTCGAAGTGCGCCTGGCCGAGGATGGAGAGATTCTGGTCCGCGGCCCCAACGTCATGCGGGGCTATTACAAAAATCCTGAGGCCACGGCGGAAGTCATGCGCGGCGGGTGGTTTCACACCGGCGACATCGGCGTTCTGGATCAGGACGGTTTTCTGAAGATCACGGACCGCAAAAAGGATCTCATCATCACTTCCGGCGGAAAGAACACCGCGCCCCAGCCCACGGAAACCCGCCTGCGAATGAGCCCCTATATCGCCAATGCCGTGGTCATCGGCGACCGGAGAAAATTTATTTCCGCACTGATCGTTCCCGATTTCACCAAGATCACGGATTACGCCCGCGCCAATAACATAAACTTCCAGGGCCTGAAAGACCTGGTTAAAAATTCCCGCATCGTTCGCTTCATCGAAACCGAAGTGGAAAAACACACCCAGGGTCTTTCCCGTTTCGAAAAGATAAAAAAAATCGCCCTGCTCGATCGCGATTTCGCGATCGAAAAAGGGGAGATAACACCGACCCTCAAAGTTAAACGCAGTATCATCGCCCGGGAGTACAGGGTTCTGATCGATTCACTCTATGCCGAGTAGTGCGTAAGCGGCGGCGTCAAGGAACCTCCATCACATCTTTAACCAGTGAAACAGGTTCTTTGAGTTTGTAAACCGGGTAAACCTGCTGTCCTCCGCCCCATTGGGGAGAAAGATAGCGGTCGAAATAATTCCATACCAGAAGCCCGTCATCACTTTCCGGCTCGAGCAGGTAGGCCGCCACATTGGCCAGCGGCTGCGCGGTGGAGACGAACAGCGTTCCGGCGGGAAACGTGCGTTCTTCTTCGAAATATTCTCCCTTGACCGAATTGAGACGGTGTCCCTGGTAAGGACGTTCCTGCCCTTTCAATTCCGTCACCCTGAACGCTTCGACCTTCAGCTCCGCCGGCCGCACCAATTTTTCAACCGTGATCCCGTGCTGCATCAATTTGGCGGCGGTATCCGGAACCGGTTTTGCGATCAGATAACCGAAGGGGATGCGCACCGAACGCCGGGCGAAAAAATCCGCATAAAACGGCATGGTGTACGATCGTTTGGCATCGGTTTTACGCGCACGCATCCGGCCGCTTTCGGTGCGAACCGTCTCCATGACATATCCGTGGACAGTGATCTTGTCTTTGATGGGACGAACATCGTATTCCACACCGAATAGATCCCCCGGTCCGGGTTTCATTCCCCTGCGGATCGTTCGCCGGTCCGCCTCCCGAACCAGATTCAGAATCTCGGTCCCGTGTTCGCTGCTGTATTCCAGCAAGGCATGGAAAAGGTGGTAGGCGCCGTAAACACGCATGCGAAAATCGGCATAGGGGTAATTCTCATTGAGGATGCCCAACCGGTTGCGCAGGCCGAAATAATTGCTGAGGTAGCGCGGCTGAGGTCCCAGGGGCCGCCATCCTTTTTCCGGCTCGCTGATGCTCATAAAATCACCGTGAGGGATACAGAGCGTGTCGTATTTTTCTTTCAGGATCCGGTTGATCCCGGGGCGCAGCCGATCGCTCATATAACGGATCAACTCGGTGTCCCCGTTTGGATTAAGAGACCACACGAAGGTGACCACCTCTTCATGGTAGGATCCATTGTGTGTGTGGCTGTCCAGGAGGACCGCGGGATCCCAGCGCCGCATGACGTTCCGCACCAGGCCGCTCACCTCCGGAGTTTCCAGCTTCATTCCGTCCCGGTTAAGGTCGAGGTCAAGACCGTTGGTCCGTACGCCGACGCCCTCTTGGGGCCCGACCTGCCTTCCGCGGTTGTCCGGGCTGATCTTCTCATTGCCGTCGGGATTGAAGATGGGAGAGATCAGGACCACGAGACGGTCCAGGTATTCCGGATCCGGCTTGAGACACAAATCGCGCGCCAGCATGAGGGCGGCTTCCTTGCCCTCGACTTCACCCGCATGGATATTAGCCTGGATGTAGATCACGACACGGTCGTCGTAGAGAAGATCCCGCGGGGATGACGGCACCGGATCGCCTATGACGATCAGCGGGATACATCTGCCTTCGGCGCTCACCGCCATGGTCTCCACGCGCAGCCGACGGCTTCGCTGCTGGAGCTCCCGGATGAAGTTCATGACGTCGGCATATCGTGAAGTCGCTTTGAATTCGGAGGCCTCCGCCGTGGTAAGGGGTTTCTCCTGCGCTGACCCGGAAACGAATAAAGGTGAAATAAATCCCAGTACAAGAACACAAAGATAAAGTTTTTTCATCATATCGGACTCCCCATAAAAAGACTCACATCCGTGAGTCTAATGGATAATCCGGCTTTTGGTCAAATCAGGAATGGTTTCGGGGATCAATTCCCCGGATCAATTCATATCTTCATCTCGAGGTTCGTTCATTCGGCGCGCAAACCGTCGATCGGATCGGCCCGAACAACATTCATGATCTGAACCCCGACGGCGGCCAGAGCCGCCAGGAATGACAGGACCATCGTGAATACGGGGATCCCGGCTCCGATCGGAACCAAAAACAACAAGCCGCTCCGCAGAGCTTTATGCCAGCCGAAATGGACCAGGGCCATAGCGACCAGGTTGGCGCCCGCGATCATGACAAAATATTCCCTCAGGATGAGCCAGGAGATCCTGAGGGACGACGCGCCCAGCACCTTGCGGATCCCAATCTCTTTCGTCCTTTCCTCGACGAGAAAGGACGCCATCCCCAACAGGCCCAGGCAGGCGAACAACACGACCGTCATTCCCACGGCGCCGAGAAATCCCGCGAGACGGTCGAGGAACCGAAATGTTTCATCGAAGTGCTCTTCCAAAGTGAATCCGGAAAAAGGCAGATGGGGCGCCACTTCCGACCATTTGTCGCGCAGCAGCCCCATGAAACGCGTCTCATCGACAGTGGGAGCGAATTTGACCAGCAGAAGGGGCAGCGGTTCCCTTTCCAGATACAGAACAGACGGCGGGATTCCGAATCCGATATCGTCAAAAAGAAAATCCTCGGCCATTCCGACCACGATCCCCGTCCGGTCTCCGACTTTGAGCATCCGGCCCAGCGGTTCTTTCCACCCCAGTCTTCGAGCGGCCGTCCGGGATAGGATGAACCGATCCCCACTCCCCGTCGTCATCGAAAAGTCATGACCGCCGACAAGGGGAATCTCCAAAGCCCTGGTGAAATCGACACCGACGCCGTAGGCATTCATTTCCAGCGCGCTTTCCGGATCCGCATCCGGATCCCGGACCTCGCGGTCATCGGTCCACACCAGCGGGACGCCGGCGCTTGCGGTAACATACAGGACATCGGGATGACGGAGTATCTCTCCACGCAGAACATCGATCTTGGACCGCAGATTCAAGGGTATGGACACCACACCGATCTGCTTTCGATTGAATCCGAAATCGGCCCGGCCGAATCGGAGGGCTTGTCGATGCGTGATGGCGGCGCCGGCGATGATGATGATCGAGAGCGTGAACTGGAAAGCGATCAGACTTTTGCTCCCCCGGCGCTTTTTTTTCCCAAATCCCAGATCTCCCTTCAGGATCCGGAGTGGGCGGAAAGACGACAGGGCAAAAGCGGGATACAGCCCCGACAGCAGTCCGGTTAAAAACGCCGCCGTCACGATGTATTTTAAGAGAAACGGATAATTCCAAATCGAGCTGGAGACTCTGGAAACAAGTCCCATCCCCGTGACGCTTCCAAGGTAGGCGCTCATAACCGGATGGAGGGCTTCATAAAAAAGCACTGCCGGCGGGATGGACAAACAGGCTAAAAAGATCGACTCCCCCAGAAACTGGGTTGTGAGCTGCCGCCTGCGGGCTCCAACCACTTTTCGCAGCCCGACCTCCCGGGCCCTATGGAGCGAGCGGACCGTGGCCAGGTTGATGAAGTTGATCGCCACAACGACCAGCAGCATGATTCCCAGAAGAAAAGGAACCATAACGGATATTGGGTGGCTGGAAATCATTCCCGAGATGATGTGCCGTGATTTCAACCGGAAATCGAGAAACGGATGAAGATACATGCTCTCAGCGGCGCGGGGCCCCTGCGGCTCATGACGAGACAGAAAAGCGGGAAAAAGCTCCTCCATGCGCCGCGCCACGGATCGATCGGGCAGAAGCAGAAATATCATATCATTCCGGAGCGTCCCGGATTCCCGCTCCTCCATGACGTCCGGCGCGGCCGATAAAGGCGCCAAAAATTCAAACCTCAGTGAAGACGTTCTAGGGAAATTTTGGAAAACACCGGTTACGATAAGATCGAGTTTATTCTCCAGAACCAACGTTTTTCCCAGTGGGTCTTCTCGGCCGAAATATTTTTCGGCGGCGGCTTCCGAAATCAGGATCGAGGACGACCTCATCAAAGCCGTTTCCGGGTCACCGGCGGCCAACCGGAACGAGAACATGCGCAAGAAATCGGGATCGACGAAAAGCAGCCCGCGCTCATTGAAGCTTTCACCTGCCCTTCGGATGATGAACCGCTCCGCGGCCCGCACGCGAACTCCGGCTTGAGTGTCTGGAAACTCCCGCAGAAGAGACGGAAGCAGATCTTCGGATTGAAAAGCGGAATGCTCACGCCCGCCGTCCTCGCGAACCCTGACCTGGATCACGCCGAATATCCGATCCGCATGGGCATGGAATCGATCCGCGTTCAGCTTGACCGCCGCGGCTTGGACAAACAGCGTAAATCCCGCTATCCCCAGCGCCATTCCGAACATATTGATGAAGGTGAATGTTTTGCGGTGCTTCAAGCTGCGAAACGCCATACACAGGTAATGGCCGAACATGATCTCCCTCCTTCGGCATGAAACTCAGCCGGGAATCATTAATATCAATCAGCTTATACTGTCATATCAAATATACTGTTAACTTATTACTATGTCAAGTTTTTTTTCGACCGGAAAGCCATTTAGCCGTAAAGAGAGGAATCGGCGGCGGCGGGAAAACGCAACAGGAGGAAAAGGGCGGTATCTCTAACAGACGATGTTTAAGAAAAAAGCGTCAAGCCCGCGCCAGTGCATCCAAAACATCGAAAATTCGTTCCCGGTTCATATTTCCCAACGCCGCCCGGATGGTTATTTCCTGCCCCGATCCAAAATAGGAGCCCGGGAGCATGACCAGGTTTTCCCGGACAATCATCCTTTCGCAGAGGGCCTGACTGGATTCCGGGAATTCATGCTCCAGGTAAACGAAAAAAGCACCCCGGGATAGGATCCGGAACGGAAGGTCTCTCGCACGGAACAATTTTTCGAATGTAAGGGAACGATCGTGCATCTCGGCAATTCGGTCCTCGAGCCAGGCACCGGCGCCGCGAAGTCCGGCCAAGGCGGCCAGCTGCCCGGGGACCGGAGCACAGATCGAGATGGTGTCCTGTGATTTAAGGATGTGCGACTGAAGCCCGGGAGCCGCTGCGATGAAGCCCGCCCTCAGTCCGGTGATGCTGAACGTTTTGGAAAAAGAGTGAAGTGAAACCACATGTTCCAACGCCCCCTCGATGTTCAGGGGCGATGCCGGATGAGGATAATCCGCGTGAAAATAGTTATAGACCTCATCGGATATCAACCAGATCCCCGCATCCCTGCAGATCCCATAGAGCCCGTCCACCACCTCTTGAGGATAGGAAACGCCGGTCGGATTCCCGGGATTGACCAGCACCAGAGCCCGGGTTCGGCGAGAAACGGCCTCGAGTATCTTTTCACGGGGAGGAATAAATCCGCCGGCCGGATCCATCCTGACTTCGCGCACGGAAACGCCAAGGATCCGGGCCGCCATGAAATGATTGAAGTAATAGGGGCTGAGCAGAATGATCTCATCGCCGGGCGCGGCCAATGCGGACAGCGCCAGGAAAAATCCGCTGTTGGCTCCCGCCGTAACCATAATGTCCCGCTTGTCAAAACGATTCCGGTAGAGACGGCTGAGGTCCTCCGCGACAGCTTCACGCAGTTCGGGAATCCCTTCATCGGCCGTGTACCTGAAAAGCGATTCCCCTTTCACCGCCTCCGCCAACGCGCGCCGGATACACTCCGGCGGAGGATAATCGGGAACCGCCTGATTGAGATCAAGCACGGGCCGGCCCGTATCGAGCATCGTTTCGGCTTTGTTTTTGAATGCGCAAATGGGAGGGGCATAGAGATCTTTCAGGTTTGGGTTGATACTTTTCAATGGACTCTCCAATCATTTATTCGGCCACGGGGTAAAATCGAGGGGGCCGGAGCGGTGCCGCCGACCGGTTTCACCTTTTAAGGAATACCGGTTGGATGCAGGCAAATTCACCTGAAGAAGCGAACACCCGCGCACGGACATACAGCTCATCGCCCCTGAAATCATATGCGGCTTCGGTGCCGAAAACCTCCTTGAGGATTTCTCCGTTCCGTCCTATGAAACGCGTGGTGTAAGCCCAATCGCTTTCCGGTTCTATTTCCAGGGCTATTCTTTCATCAGATACCCGGAGATCTTTCAGAAGAACCCCGGTCGTCGCGTAGAAATCCCCGCGGGAAAGCGCCCCGGTAACGGCTTCCGGACTCAGTTTTTCAGAGCGGACCATGATCCAACCGGTGCCGGGGTTGGACCGTCTTCGGTTATATTCGCCTGAGTAATCGTGCGCGTCGTCCGAAGCGACCCCGTATATCAAAAATCCACGGGAAAGCATCCGGTCCCAGACGGCTTCCATGCCCGGTCTCCCCCCGGCTCCGAAATTATTGCAGTTGGTGGAAAAATTATATATCTCGAACAATCTCACATCCCTGAGCTGAGACATCTCCTCATCCGTAAACGCCCAGCGCCAGTTGGGATGATTGATCTGAGCCAGTCCCCCACCCGCAACCACGGCATCAATATCGTTCTGCAGCGTTTCCCGAATGCTTTCGCCGTGACGGGGCAGGATCACCTCGTGTACATTGATCGCATTGACATGGATGGGGATTCCTTCGAAAGAATCCGATATCTCGACGCCCGGAATGAGGATAAATTCATCTTTCGGGTCCGCATCCAGGAACGCCGTCTCCGTAAGAAAATCATGATCGGAGATCACGACGAAGTTATAGCCGTGATCATGGTACCAGCGCACAACGCGGTGTGGAAGCGCGTCTCCATCCGAATTCGTGGTATGACAGTGGGTATTGCCTTTGTACCAGCGCAGGCTCTGCGGATAAACCGGCGCAGAAAGACATAGAAGCACGAGTCCCAAACAATAAACTTGTTTTTTCATCTATCGCCCCCTGAACGCCGTCTCTTCCATATCAGCCCCAACATACAGCATTCTTTCGCATGGTTCAATTCTTTTGCGGCACGGATGAACGGCTTTTCTTTCCATCGTTGTTTCCATGATTTGCAAGAAACGCGCTTTCCACGTAAAATATGTGGTTGGTCATCGATCAAATCATTCCGGGATCGGCACTGTTATTCTATTCGATCCGCCCCATCGCGGCATGCGATTCAAATGTCCGACACTCAGGGCGCCGCCGTAAAGTCCGCGCTCAATATCCGGAACAAGGAGATGTCATGAAAACCGAAGGACTCAGAATCGCGCTGATCTTACTGCTGGCCGTTGCTTTTACAGGGTGCGGGAATCAATCCGCCAATGAAGCGACCGGGCCGAGCGCGACCTACGAAGGAACTTTGGAAGTTACGGGGACCCATGTCGCGGATGCGGAGACATATACCGTTCTCTATCGATATGAAATATCCAACACCAATGATATCGGGGGGACCGTTGATAACATCAAGCACGAACTCACCATCCAAGACGGTCTTTTAAACGAAGAGACGTATATTCCGGAACCCGCGATCTATATCCCGGGGAACGGCAGCCACTCCTGGGAAGTCACCGAAGAACTGGAATTCACCGGGCTTCTGCCCGAGGCGGCGATCGTGACCATCAAAGTCATCGACGACAACAACAACGATCATTTCCTCGCCACGGATTACACCGCCATCGATTGGATATAATCCGGAGGCCGGAGATGCCGATCATGCGTCTTTCCTAGGTAAAGACAAGACACGAAGACGATCATATTTTTGTCGGCCGTTCCTCGCGTAAGCCGGATGAAACGGAGCCTGCTTCCGGGCCGTCAGCGGGCGAGAACGAATTCCACGGCTTCTTTCACCGTCCCCTCAAACGCGACGAACTCGATCTCATTCGCATCCAGGGCGCCAACCATCTTGGATCCGACCATCCCCGCCACGAAAACCGTAGTCCCCTTCTCCGCGATCATGTAAGCACAGCTGGTGCCCGCGCTGCCCATCTGTTCGTAATAGGGATTTTCGATGGTTTCCAGCCATTTTCCATTTTCATCGAAAAACTGCAGGTATCCGCCCCGGGCACCTTTAGCCGCCACCATGGCATCGATCGTGTCTCCGTCAGAGGCAACCGTAATCTTAAGCGGCGGTTCATCCATCGTCCCGGAAGCGGAGGGGACAACGAATGCAAAAAGAAGAAGAAATCCACACAGGAAAATGATTTTATTCATGATAACTCCTTATCGGAAATGACATGGGTTTATGGTTTTAAGGATGACCAAAAGCACAGGCCCTGTCAAGGAGGGTGGATACGAACCAATTATCTTTTGGAAGATATTTTTTCATGTAAATCTTATTATCAAAGAGATCCGGAGAGCAAATGAAACCGATCATTCACTCATGTTTCAGGGCCTGCACCGGGTCGGTCAAACCCGCCTTGACGGCTTGATACATGACCGTCAGCAGTGCGATCACCAGGGCCGTCCCCGCCGAAAGCAGGAAAAGCTCCGGTCTTATCGGCGCCCGGTAGGCAAAGTTCTGCAGCCACCAACGCATGGCCAGATAGGAAATCGGCCAGGCGATCAGATTGGCCGCCAATACGAGAACAAAAAATTCCTTGGTCAGCAGCAGACCGATCCGCCCCATACCGGCTCCCAAGACTTTTCGTATTCCCAGCTCTCTCCTCCGCTGCTCCGCGGCATGGGAGACCAGGCCGAACAGTCCCAGACAGGCGATAAGAACCGCTAGAACGCTGAAAACCTTCAACACATTCCCCATCCGTTGTTCGGACCGGTACTGAGCATCAAAATCCTGGCTGATAAACCGGTACTCGAATGGATGCTGCGGCATGACCTGATACCAGGTTTGTTCGATTTGGTGCAGAGCCTGCGGGACATTCGTTCCATTGATCCGAATCAGCACATAACGGAGGCTCCTCGGCCGGATGAAAAGCACCAGGGGATCGATCCGCTTGCGCAGCGGCAGGAAGTGGAAGTCCTTGACCACACCGATGATCGTACCTGGTGTATCCGAAATACTGAACGGCTTTCCCACGGCCGCATCCATGCCCATCACCTTGACCGCGGTTTCGTTGACGATGAATCCCGCATCCGCATCCGAAGTAATCTCGCGCGAGAACGAGCGGCCCGCCGCCAGTTCGATCCCTGAAGCCGCGAGGTAATCGTAATCGACGGCTGAAAACGAAAAAGAAATTTCCATATCATCGGGTTTGCCTTCCCATCGGGCGCCGTTGAAATTGGAATAGATGCCCGAAGGCCGCTCGCCGGATGCACTCACGGCCAGTATGTCCGCACTCCTAAGCAGAGCGTTCTTGAATCCCTCATATTTCTTTTCCAGCCCGGATCTCATCTGGATATAAAGCAGGTGCTCTTTTTCAAAACCGAGATCTTTTCCTTTTATAAAATCCAGTTGTTGAGAAACGATCCCGGTGCCGATGATAAGCCCAATGGAGAGGGAAAACTGAATCACCACCAGCACACGCCGGAACCCGCTGCCCCGACCTGCTCCGCTTGAGCCACCCCTGAGGATCCTGATAGGCGGAAAGGCGGAAAGAAAGAGGGCGGGGTAGCTGCCGGCCAGGATCCCGGTGATCAAAGCAACGCCGAGGATCAGAAACGGTACGGCTCCGTCCACCAACACTCCCAAAGCGATTTCTTTTCCCGAAAGTTGATTGAACGCCGGCAGCAGCAGCCACACCAGCCCCAGGGCCAGAAGCAGGGCCAGAAACGTGAAGAAGCAGGATTCGCAGAAGAACTGCCGAACCACCTGGGTCTTCAAAGCGCCGACGACTTTGCGCAGCCCCACTTCCCTGGCTCGTTTTGCCGAACGGGCCGTGGCCAAATTCATGAAATTGATGCAGGCAATCAGCAGGATGAAAGCTGCTATCATCGAAAAAATGTTGATGTACTGATTTTGGCGCCCGGACGTGCCGAATCCGAAATGGGAACGCAGGTGGATATCCGTCACGGGGCGGATAGAATACGTCTGATCTTTGGCGTCAACATTTTTCGCCACCACGGCCAGGATCTTTTTTCCCATATCATTCGGTAACGCCTGAGCAGCCAGCTTGACATAAGTAACCACTGAATTGTTGTTCCAGCGGTCAAGCGGTATGCCGACCACCCTAAGAAATTCGTAGGGAACCGCCAGGTTGAACCGCACGCTGGAATTCCGGGGAAGGTTTCGAACCACTCCCGTAACCTTGAAATCATACTGCTCGTTTACGGTCAGGACCCGCCCGATAGGATCATAATTTCCAAAATACTTGTGAGCAAGATCTTCCGTTATGACTATCGAAAAGTTATCATCGAGAGCCGTACCGGCCTCGCCATGGATAAAAGGGAACGAGAACATGGTGAAAAAAGCAGGGTCGACACATACGAATCCATCTTCATAAAACGATTTCTCCTTATTTTTGACCAGGACCTCGTCAGGTATGGTGAACCGGGTCATCGCTTCAATCCCGGGGAGCTCGGCAACGATACCCGGACCGAGCGGGTGACTGGTGACGTTGACGTGAAACATCCGGCCCGAGTAGTTTTGATCGAATTCAACCCGGTAAAGCACATCGGCGTTTTCATGAAACCGGTCGTAGCTTAATTCATCCTTTACCCACAGGATGATGAGGAGACAGCAGGCGATTCCCACCGCCAGGCCGGCGATATTGATAAAGGAATAGCCCTTGTTCCTGGTGATGTTGCGGACAGCGATTTTCAAATAATTTTTCAGCATGTAAACACTCCAGTAAACGCAGATATTTAACAGGGAAGGCATCGATTTCAGAGTCTGTCTCCAATACCATAAATCGGCCTTCCAAACTCCTGTTTCATCACAGAGGAAGCGATACTCTTCTTCCAGATCCCCCCGCAGAGGAGAATCCGTAAAAGCATTCAAGATCGGCGCCATCAGCCGGCCCGCCATCCTCGGCGGCTGAGGATCTCTTGAAAGTTCCGCTGTTTTTCGTTTCAAGCGGATCCGTTTTCTCATGTTCTTAAGAAAATCCCCCGGCTGTCTCTTTGATTCTCCCCCACAGCCGATCACGGATCCTTTTATGCGAAAGCAGCGCTTCCCGCCCCTTCGGCGTCAGGGAAAATATCCGCTTGCTGCGTCCGCCGCGGTCTTGAGTAGGCCCGGAGAGAAAAGATTCGATCAGCTTCCTATGCTCCAAACGATAAAGCGGATCGTATACGGCGCCGATCGACCATTCCTTTCCGGTCGCTTTGGAAAGCGCTCTGCGGATGGGAACACCGTAGGCCTTTTCCCCGAGTTCGAGGATGACCAGCATCAGCAGTTCATCAAGGCTGGACAGAAGTTTCACGGTTTCCCTCTCCGACAGGCTTGAAACGGCATTATGTTCTCCCTCGATTTGTCTTGGATGTGTGAACATATAATAAGACGCCCCTTGTGAAAAAAAGGTTGGCGGATAATTTTCGACCTGGGGATATGTCGGGTGCAAAGCCTCCGCCGGCCGCGCGGGCGCGGCGGGAAGAATATCAGCGGGATCGTTGCGGAAAATGCACTTTCAACCAGTCGATGATCTGGACCGGTCCCTTGAGCCTTCGGCTCCAGTCCGGGGGCGCATTTCGGAAGAAGACATCATAGCGCAAGGATACGGCGTCCGAGATATCGTCGAATTTGCGCGGCGCGCCGAACATCTCATCGAAGAACAGCGGATAGTTGTAACTCGGAGGAAGCTCCTTCATCTCTTTACGCCGCAGCAGATTCAGGATGGCTCCGGTCAAGGCGGCCTGGTGGATAAAGATCCGCTTCCGCCTGTCTTCGCGGCACATCGCGGCCAGGATCTCGTCTTCATAGAGCTTAGGAAAGCCCTCCGCCCATTTTCGCAGGATGCCGCGCTCGGGTCTCACCACCAGCAGGCCCGCATTGAAGTAGGGCCGGATGGTGATCCCGTCGGCGGCCGTAACCATCGGGAACACCGAAGTGTCGGAGACCTCGAGGTTCGCATATACCCGGCGCCAGAATGCATCGACCGGCTCGTCATAAAGGGATCCGATATTCGGGTGCATCACCGGGCGGTAGCCAAGCGAAATACCCGGATCCGGAATCAGCTCCTGCGGTTCCTTGAGAAACACCGTGTCTTCATCCACCCATATCAGGATTTCCGTTCGATCGACGGCCTGCTTTTCAGCGGCGGCGGCGGCGAATACTTTCCGTGAAAAAAAATATTCCAGCGCCGGTTCCGGAGCCCGACTGCGGCGGACATCGACTTTGTATGCGACAAACTTGCGCTCGGTGTCCTGATCCAATTCCAAGCCGTACGGCACGTAGATCCAGATCGGCGATTCACGGAACCGCCCGGTGAATTTCCGGATGCTTTCCACCAGAACGACTAGGTGGGATGCCTGTTCCGCATCCTCCGCGAACACGGCGAACACGACCTCGTGAGGAGATATCCCTTTCTCACGCCCGCCGGCTGGGCGGCCGTGATCCTCCGCATACCCCGCACACACCGATATCAAGACCAGGATCACCAAAATGAAAACGGATTTCCGCATCGATCCACCTCCCAAAATATCAGGCTTCTTTATAAAACACATCGCCATCCCTTAAGACTCTAAAACCTTTGGACGGCGACCTTCCTCTGCATTGAAAAACCGTCGCCGCAATACGATTCAAACGATAATCCGCAAACCGAGGCCAACGGTCTCTAAATGCTTTTACGGATATTTCGGCTCGATGGTTTTGCACCCGTTCCGGCCGCATGCCCCCCTCGAGAGGATCGACAACTCATTCATAGCGCAGTGAGACCGAAGGATCGGTCAGCGCGGCTTTGATCGACTGATAACTGACCGTGAGCAGGGCGATGATAAGGGCAAAAAAAGCGGATAAGAGAAAGGGCGTCAAACCGATGTCCATCCGGTAGGCAAAGTTCCGCAGCCATTTGTTCATCGCAAAATATCCCAGCGGCCAGGCAACGATGTTTGCCAGCAATACCCACTTGGTGAATTCCCGGCTCAGCAGGATAAAGATGTTTCCCGAGGAAGCCCCCAGAGCCTTGCGGATACCGATCTCCTTGGTCCTTTCCTGCGCCGTGTAAGCGGCCAAGCCGAAAAGTCCCAAGCAGGCCACGAAAATGGAGAGCGCGGAAAAAACCAGAAAGATGCTCTGCATCCTGCCCTCACTTTCATAAAGGCGAAGGATCCTTTCATCCAGGAAACTGTATTCAAATTGATTCCCGGGATAAATTTCCATCCATGTGTTGCGGATAAAGTCGATCGTTTCCCCCAAATCGCCTGTTGCAATCCTGACCGAAATATAATAGGTGTTTTCCGGCTCGAGCATCAGCAGGAACGGCTCGATGACCCGGTGCAGCGATTTGAAATGAAAATCTTCCACAACGCCGACGATGGTCCCTTCCTCGAATTCATCAGTCCCCTGGTAACGATACAGCTGCTTGCCCACCGCTTCCTCAGGATCGTATCCGATCTCCCGGGCAGCGGCTTCATTGATGACGTAGGTATTCTCCTGATCCGCCCCGAATTCCCGTGAAAAGCCGCGTCCCTGAGACACTTCGATGTTCATGGTATCGATAAAATCGTAGTCAATAAACATGTAAGCCAGATCGAAAACGTCATCGGAATCGTCCCGCTTGAAAACGGTGTCGTTAAAGGTTCGATCCCCGGGAAGACTGGACGATCCGGCAACGGATTTGATACGGGGATCGGCCGATAGGGCATTGCGAAACGGTTCGATATTCCCGCGCACTTGACTGTCCTCTACGGGGATGACGATTATGTTATCCTTGTCGAATCCGAGAGGGCGCGTCTGGATATAATTCATCTGACGCATAATGACCAGGGTGCCGATGATCAGAATGATGGAGATCACGAACTGTCCCACCGTCATCACCGTTCGGAAAGCGGCTTTCCCTGCGCCCTTGAGAGCACCGCCCTTCAATACCTGGGCGGGCTCGAAGGACGTCAAAAAGAAGGCGGGATAAAGTCCCGCCAGCAGGCCCGTCGCCAGCGTTATTCCGAGCAGAACCAGCCAATTCCCGGAAAGAAACAACTGGTTGAAGAAAAGGGCTTTCCCGGAGATAAACCCAAACAGCGGCAGGCACAGCCGGATCATTCCTAAAGCCAGCAGCAGAGCGATGAAGGCCAGGAGCACGGACTCGCCCAAAAACTGGCTCCAGAGCTGGCGCTTCTGGGCTCCGATGGTTTTGCGCATCCCGACTTCCCGTGCCCTCCGGTTGGCCCTTGCGGTGGAAAGATTCATGAAATTGACACAAGCGATGATCAGGATGAGAAGTGCGACCCCTGAAAAGATGACCACCGAGGTCAGGCTGCCCTGGGGTTCGATCTCGAACTGTTCGGCAGGATGAAGATGGATGCTCAGGAGGGGCTTCAATTTCAATTGAAACACATCATTGATATCCGCATCCGGTCCCAAGAGCTGGATAAAATCCGCCGCCATATACTTTGTGAGAAAAGAGGAGAATTTCGGCTCCAGCATCTGCGGCGAAACGCCGTCTCCAACCAGCAGAAATGTGTGAAGAAAATTGTTGAACCAGGGAGTCATCCGTTCATCCGAATAGGTGGCAATCGAAGCCAGCATATCGAATTGAACGAAGGAAGCCTGTGGAACCTCTTCCAGGATTCCGGTGATCTGAAATTCAACCGGCTGATCGTTCCAGTCGACGGTCAGTGATTTTCCGACGGCCTCTTCGGTTCCCAGGTACTTCAGGGCATTCTCCCGGGTTATGACGATCGACCTGGGCTGGACGAGAGCCGTTTTAGCATTTCCGCGCTCCAAGCGAAAATCAAACACATCAAAACAAGAGTCATCCGCAAACAACACCTCCTGCTTGCGATTGATATTTCGATGGTCTTTGATGACAAGTTCTTGCCGTTGAAACCTGACATAGTTTTCTATTTCCGGGTAGTCGCTTACCAGGGCGGGACCGTAAGGCCCTGAAGTGATCGGCACCTGGCTGTGGATCTCTCTGAAATCGACTTTTCTTTCGATGCGGTATATCCGGTCCGCATTGCCATGAAAACGATCATAGCTGACTTCATGCCGCACCCAGAGAAAAATCATCAGACAGGCCGTCATGCCGATGGCCAGCCCAAAGATGTTAATGGCTGAATATAATTTGTTCCGGAACAAGCTGCGCAGAGCGACTCTCAAATAATTTTTAAGCATTTCTTCTTTGCCTCATTTAAAATCATTCCACCTTAATTTTCGGGTTTCACTTACTTTTGGGCCTCGCCTCAGTTTTACCCTTATGATGGAGCGTTTGCGATCCCGTATACTCACAGTTAATAAGATATACGAAAAAGCACTCACCATCGTTCAAAATCAGCGCCGGAAGAAGTCCCTGGTTGAATCCAAAGAAGAGTTATGCAATACAAAAGCCAATTCCGGGATCAGATCCTCTGATTGATCCAAAAAGATCCGAGAAAGGGCCATAAATTTAGAAACTACGCTTCAACCGCAGAGGCTCTTATTCAAATCGAAGCGAATCCACCGGATCAGACGCAGCGGCGACGACGGCTTTGAAGCCGATCGTCAGGAGAGCGACCAGCAGCGCGATCATGCCCGCCGCCGGAAAAAGCCAGAGCTCCACTCGAACGCTGTAGGCAAAATTCGCGAGCCAGCGGTTCATCACGAGATAGGCCGCCGGCCAGGCGACCGCATTCGCCAAAATCACCAGTCCGGCGAAATCCCGTGTCAACAGGAATACGATTCCGCTCCCGGAAGCCCCCAGCACCTTGCGTATGCCGATCTCTTTGGTGCGGCGTTCGGCCATGAACGAAGCCAGGCCGAACAGCCCCATGCAGGCGATAATCACGGCAAATACCGAGAAAACCGTGAAAAGCTGTTCGAATTTTCGTTCCCGGTTATAGAGCGCGTCATAGCTTTCATCAAAAAAATGATATTCAAATACCGAGCCGGGCAGAACTTCGTTCCAGACCCTTCGGATCTCTCCGATGGCCCTTTCCATATTTCCCGGAGCCAAACGGATATTGACGATGGGATAGGCATCCCGTTCGTAAAACAGAACCAGCGGGCTGATCTCCTGGTGAAGGGAACGAAAATTAAAGTCCTTGACCACGCCCACCAAGGTGGCCTCATCGATCTTCTCTCCGATCGGAGATTCGATACCGAGTTTTCGAACCGCCGCCTGATTGAGAATAAAGGCCCGGCCTTTATCGCTCTCACGGTGAAAATCTCTGCCGGCCACGATCTCCAGTCCCATGGTTTCGACATATTCGGGATCCACGACAAAGACATCCATATCGACTTTATTCTCTTTCCAGGGGATCGACCATATCGACCACACCCCGGGTTTGGTGAAATCCGTAAGGCCAACGCCCGCCACCGAAGGCTCGGACGACAGCCGGGATTTCAGCAGTTCCGCCCTGCCCACCGAAGAATCATCGAGCTCCATCCACAGGATCTGATCCTTATTGAATCCGAGATCCCGATTCCGAATGAAATCGAGCTGCCGGCCGACCGTAAAGGTCCCGATGATCAATATGATGGAAATCGCGAACTGCGCGATGGTCAGAACTTTTCGGAACCTGTCTCCACCGGCCCGTTTCCTTTTGCCTCCTCTTAAAATATCGGAGGGCTGAAAAGCCGACAGATAGAATGCCGGGTAGAGACCGGCTGCACACCCGACAAACAGCACAAAAACCAGAAACCCGAGAACCGGCGCCGGGCTTAAGAAGGTTCTGAAATCGATGCTTTTTCCGATAAGCGTAAAGAATCGACCTCGCAGCAGGCCCACCATCACCCAGGCGATCAAGGAAGCGCCGGCGGTGAGAAATATCGACTCGAACAGAAAACGCTTGAGAAGCTGCGACCTTCGGGAGCCGAGGACTTTGCGGATCCCCACCTCCATACGCCGGGACAACGCCGCCGCCGTTGAAAGGTTGATAAAATTGAACAGCGCCACGCACAGGACGAAAAAGGCCACCAGAGAGAAAATCGTGATATTCTGAAAATTCCCGTGATACAGGCTTCCGCCGCGGTCCCGGTCGAAATAGAGCGACGTAAGGGGCCGCAGACTGAATCGAACCTGATCCCGCCTCGATGGCGACCATTGTTCATATCCGGGATAGTTACCGTACATGAATTGACTCATTTTGGCTTCGGTCGCCGCATGCTCATGATTTTCAGGAAGCAGAAGATAGGTCTGGAACAAAGAGGAGCTCCAATTGCCGACAAGATGCGGTTTGAGCTGCATAAGCGTTTCCAAGGAGATCAGCGCGTCGAACTGGATCGTGTAATTTTGGGGGATATCATCGATCACCCCGGCTACCGTGAGATCGCAGGCGTCATAATGAACGACCTCGCCGACGGGATCGATTTCCCCGAACATGCTTTCAGCCGCAGAATGGGTCAAAACCATGGAATAAGGAGATTGCAGCGCCGCGGCCGGGTTTCCCCTGACCATGGGAAAGGAAAACACCTCAAAAACAGCAGGATCCACAAAATAGGAGCGCTGGATTTTAAAGTTTTTATCCTTATACCTGTAATTATCCGATCCGAAGTTATAACGGAAACGCACCGTACGAAGCACTTCGGGAAATCTTTCCCGCAGCAGTTCCGCCATCGGCTCGGGAGTGCCGTTGTGCCATCCCGATCCGATCTGATAGATCCGGTTCAGGTTGCCGTGGCCGCGATCGTGCCGCAGCTCATTCAGGACGAATGCCGCGATGAAGATAAACAGCGCCATCCCGATGGACAACCCGGCGATATTGATGAAGTAATGGATCTTGTTTCTCAAGATATTGCGAAAGATCATCTTCAAGTAATTCGTGAACATGCTCAGCCTCCAATCAAAAGCATCCTTCAGAAAGACAGGCAGGGACTTCAACACCTGCAGCCAAATCCAACGCCCGGCATACAAACGGTTCCGCTCCTGCGTCAGCTGAAGATATATCTCTTCGAAATCCCCTATCGCGCGGTCCCGGATCTCACCGGAGATGGAATGCTTCAAGATCCATTCCGCGGATCCGGGCAGCCGGTTCACTCGCTCGATGCGGCTCATCATCCTTGCTTGAAATCCGGGATCGTTAAACGCCCCCAGATATTTTCATTGATATTTTTCAGCTTCAGCAGGGCCCGCCTGCCCTCCGGAGTCACATGATAATAAATTTTGCTCCGACCGCCTCTTTCTCTCACCGGATCGCCTTTACGCGTCACTACCAGGCCTTTGTTTTCCAGGCGGTGAAGCGGCGCGTAGACGGCTCCGATGGACCACTCGAAACCGGTAGCCTCGGTAAGATAGGACCTGATGGCGATGCCGTAAGCTTCCTGCTTCAAATTCAGAACCGCCATCAGGATGATCTCTTCCGATCGGGAGAGAAGTTTCATAATGTCCCCCTTATATGTATTCACAAATAGAATATATCTTGAGCATCCACCTTGTCAAGTTTATTTTATTAATGAAGACATATCGGAGACCAACGCAGCTTTCAGGAAACGAGACTCCGGGCATAGCGCAGCTTGCCGCTGGGGTCCGGTTCGATATGGGCGACGGGGATCACCTCGAACTCGATGCCGGGACCCAGGAGGCGGCACACGTTCCGGGTCAGGTCCCGAACGGCCGTCGGCGGCGGATCGCCGAAAGGCTCGACCCAGAGCACGATTCGGTCCCTGCGCTCCTGCACCAGCTGATGCGTTCGGATCCAGCCGCTGGAATCCAGAATGACACGCGCGATATCATAGGGATGGAGCAAACGACCGTCAGGCATGGTGAAATAATCCAGGCTCCGACCCTCGATCTCCCGGATGGTCGCATACGGCAGACCGCAGCCGCATTTTGCTTCCCCCTGGGTCACAACGTCACCCAATCGGTAGCGGATGAAAGGCATGGCATAAGAGACAAGGTTCGTCGCCACAAGCTCCCCCCGCTCACCGGGTTCCGCTGGGCGCCCGTCTTTAAGGACCTCAACGATCAAGTGAGTATTGCAGAGATGAAATGCTCCGCTCTCCCGGCACTCCCACCCGATCAGCCTGAACTCCTCACTCGCATAGGTATTATAAACCGGGGCGCCGAAAGCGGAGGCGATCCTGCGGCGCACGGGCTCCGTCAGCATTTCCCCCCCCACAAAGATCGTACCGACTCCCATGTCCCGCCGGTCCTCCTCGGTAACCAGCTCCGCCACGCGAAGCAGAACCCCCGAGTAGGCGCCCAGTGCATCGGGACGATACCCACGAAGCATTTTCAATATCTTGTCCGGAGTCATCCCCATATCGATGGCCAGCGTAGGGAAAAAGCCGAGAGTCCGGCGTATTTGCTCCTGCAGCCGGCTCATCCTCTCCAGTTCCGAACGGGAGTAAATGACCACCGCAACTTTGCTCCGCCGTGTCCGGCCGAAGTAGTGCAGAGGCCGATACCAGGTCATACCGAGAAGACGGTATTCCAACGGCGTGAAGCGCACGGTGAACGGCGCCCCGGAAGTGCCGCTGGTTTTGACTTCCAACAGGCGGTTCGGATCGATGTCGCGCGCCAACGTCATTTTGCTCGGGATACACCGCAGATCGTCCTTTTCGCTCACGGGGATCCGCTCAAGATCCGCCCCGGTTTGTATGTCCCGGGGATCGATCCCGTTTCGATCGAAGAGATCCCGGTAGTAAGGAACCTTGTGATAGGCATGTGTGATCAGGCGGCGCAGCGCGGCATCTCGGGCGGAAAATATTTTTTCCCGCGGTTGGATCAGCGGCGGCATAACCGCCCGATAGGCTGCCGACATCCGGGCACCGCGTTTTGAATAATAGAATACGTTCTTCATTGATATTCAAATTTATTATCCAATCCGGCGGGATTTAGTCAACCGAAGAAAATCGAAAAGGGGTTTTCCATGAAAAGAACCATGTCGATTCCGGATATTCCGAAATCAATAGAATTCGATCCCGCCGACGATCAGCGGCCGCACGCGCCCGGAATCGAAAGGCAAACCGCAGTCTATGAGGGAAACGACGCCGCCCCCGAAAACCAAGGAAACGGTCTCCCCGATGGGGAGCTCCAGCAGCAGCCTCGCCTCCAGCATGTGCTGGTCGGGATCGATTTTCCGGAATCTGAAAACGGACTCATTATCCCGGAAACGATAACCCGCATCCACATTGAGGTTCAAACGACCGGCCGGAACCCAGATGCCGTAGTGACAGCCGTAAGTCAGAGAGCCGGCGATACCGTCGTCCAAGTTGAAAGCGCCCAGGGAAACGATCGAATACACGCGGCCTACCGTAAACCGGACACCGGCGGCGGCCGCCGTCGTATTTCCGGCCCAGAGCATGTAACTGACATGTCCGTTTGCAGCCAGGTTGACGAGACCTATCGGGACCCCCGTGTTTTCATCCTGCGTGTAATTCACCAGTCCCAGCTGCACTCCCCGGCAGAATCCGGTCACATTGGCCAGTCCGACCTGCAGCCCGATGGATTCCGCGGCGACATTGAAGGGGGCGGCCTGAAATCCGTTGAGAATTCCTCCGGTGACATTGAACAATCCGGCGGCCTGAAGGCCTTTGAAATCCTCTCCCGTAACGTTGAACAATCCCGTAGCCTGGAGACCCCGGCCGCTTTCACCGGCGATATTGAACAGACCGCTGCTTTGAACTCCCCTGAACTCTTCCCCCACGATATTGGCCAATCCAGCGGACTGAAAAAGCATCCCCTGCTCTCCGGCGATATTAATCAGGCCGGACGCCTGCAAACCGACGGCTCTTTCTCCGGCGACATTCATAAGCCCCGAAACCTGGGCTCCCTTGAAATCTTCGCCGCAGATGTTCATGAGCCCGGAGATCTGCGCTCCTACCCCGGATTCCCCCACCAATCCCAGAAGCCCGCAGACCTGAAGTCCTATAAGTTCCCGGCCGACGGCGGAGCCGACCAGGCTCAAGTCGAGCCCCTCGACCCGGCCCACCCTTCCGTAAATCAGCGACAAATTGAAATTTGCGCTGTCGTAGGGACTCCGGTTGATGCTGATCGGGTAATAAAGTGAGAGATTGACGAAATAATGGCGCCCCTCGTCCGGCACATCCTGGCCCTGAGCCCAACCCTGAATTCCCATGACCGCAAACAAGACGACGCATAACATCGCTCTCGATATTTTCAACATGACAGACCTCATCTCTCGCATAGATATCATCATTATATACATACGGATTTCTGAGATGAAGGGTTCCCGGTTTTCAGCCCCATCTGCTTCTTTTTTCCTTTATTTCCGGACTGAAGGATGAAACAACAGGGTCTTATTTCAACCGGATTCTTTTTTACAAACGGATCTCGTATGCAAATGAGAATATGAATTTCAAGGCGGTTGTCAACTTAATCCATCCTAAAGCCATCTATATATACGAAAATGGATGTCGAATCCCATGAATTAACTTTTTGAAAGATAAGCGGCTTTCAGAAGATTTCCGCGAAAACGGAACCTGAGAAGCAGGAGGCTTTTTATGCTGATACATCAATTGAAAATTACCTGGCGGCAGCTCAAAAGGCATAAAATTTTTTCCTTCATCAATATCGTGGGTCTCGCGGTGGGAATCGCCGCGGCGCTGTTGATCCTGTTATGGGTGCGAGACGAATTGAGCTTCGACCGGTTTCATGAAAACCGGGATCACATCTACCGCGTCGTCAGCGATTGGGATGAATACCATTGGGATGGATTCGAGGGGAGTCCCGGCCCACTCGCTCCCGCGCTCCAAGAAGAGCTTCCCGGGATAAAAGCGGCAGCACGCATCGTGGAACAGCACCGAAAACTATTCTCAACCGGGGGAAAAGCTTTCTATGAAGACGGCGGGATCCTGGCCGATCCGGAATTCTTTCAAATCTTTTCATTTTCCTTCGTCCGCGGGAATCCGGAAACCGCTCTTTCCGGTCCCTACGATATCGTCGTGACGCAGAGCATGGCCTCCCGATATTTCGGGGAAGCGGATCCGCTGGGAAAAACTCTGGAGGTGGACGGAAAAACATCAACCATAACCGGAGTGATCGATGATATCCCTCCCAACTCGCATTTGAAATTCGACTACATCAACTCTTACGCCTTCATCCGGGAGCATTCCGCCTTCGGCCGGACGTGGAGCGCCTTCAACTTTATGACCTACCTCCTGCTCCAACCCGAAACCGATATCGAATCCATAGGACCGGCGGCCACCGCGATCGCCCTGAAAAACAACTCCTCCCAAGTCAAGGAAGGAGTCACGTTTCGCCTGCAGCCGTTGAAGAAAATCCACCTGGATGCCCGCCCTTACCGGCGACCGCTCTATAATCTGGGAGATTCGCGCAGCGTTCACATGTTCTCGCTGATCGCATTTTTCATCCTGCTGAGTGCCTGCATCAATTTTATAAATCTCTCCACCGCCAGGTCGACGCTTCGCTCCCGGGAAGTCGGCCTGCGCAAAACGGTGGGCGCGAAACGCCGCCAACTGATCCTGCAGTTCTTCGGAGAATCCCTGCTGTTCACGGCAACAGCCACCGGACTGGCCCTTTTTATGCTGTTTCTGCTGCTTCCGGCTTTCAACCGCTTCTCAGGAAAGAATCTCCATCTTGAGCTTCCGGATACGGGGCTTATCCTGGGACTCCCGGTCCTTATCCTGGTCACGGGAATGATCGCCGGGATCTACCCTGCGGTCTATCTTTCCGCCTTCAAACCGGCGGCCTCACTCAAGTCCAAATCCGAGCCGGCGGGACCGGGGACCGTTTCTCGACGATGCCTCGTTATCATCCAATTCGCAATTTCTATCATGCTGATCACCGGCACGGCCCTCGTCTCCAGGCAGCTGCACTTCATCCGGAACAAGAGTCTGGGATTCCGCACCGAGAACATCATCACACTTCCCGTAAAACAGGAAATAGCCGAACGCTTCGCCGCCTTTAAAACCGAACTCCTCCGCGGCGCCGAGATCCGGTCCGTCGCCGCAACCTCCTACCTGTTCACCGATATCGTGAACCGGACGACCTCCTACGACTGGGACGGCAAAGATCCCGATGTATCGATCGATATGATCATCAACGGCATCGACGCCGAATACACCGACACCATGGACCTCGAGTTAGCCGCGGGACGCACCTTTTCCCATCAATATCCCACCGATAAAACACAAGCTTACATCCTCAATGAGGAGGCCGTCAAACGCATGGGAATGGAATCCCCGCTCGGAAAATCTTTTTCATGGAGAGATCGCAAGGGAACGATCATCGGAATCCTGAAAGATTCGCATTTCCAATCCCTTCACGAAAAGATCCATCCCCACGTTTTCGTGATGTTGGACGATCTTCGGGATCATACCGACTATGGGGCTGTGCTCGTCCGCATCGAAGGCGACACCACCCGCGCCATGACGCACATTCGCCGCGTCTGGCGTGAGGTGCTTCCCGGAACCCCCTTCGAATATCGCTTTCTCGACCGGGAGTACGAACGCTTGTACCGGTCAGAAACCAGGGCCGGAGCCATCCTGAACTATTTCACCGCCCTGGCCGTTTTCATCGCTTGTCTGGGTCTGTTCGGACTGGCGGCATTCACCTCGGAACGCCGCACCAAGGAGATCGGCATCCGCAAGATTTTGGGGGCACGCCCCATAGAAATCACCTGCCTGCTTTCCAAGGATTTCAGCAAATGGATCCTGCTGGCCAACCTCATCGCCTGGCCGGCGGCTTATCTGGCCGTACACAAATGGCTTCAGAATTTCGCATATCAGACGAACCTGAGCGTTGGGGTTTTCCTGCTGTCCGGCCTGGCCGCCTTGATCATCGCCCTTCTGGCCACCGGATTCTATACACTGAAAGCGGCGAACGCGGATCCGATGCGATCCCTCCGGCATGAATGAGCAAGGACTCTTTGCTCTTCTGAGAAAACACCGCATAAAGACTTCCATCGCCCCATTTCCACCGCTTTCGGGATGGAGCTCTCCCATCGAGTGTATTTCACGGAAAAAGACATGTATAATATCAACCGGCGGCACATAGGAACCGCGCACGACCATGAAAGAACCCGCGATCCCGACACAATCGCTTCTGGATCTGCTGTGCGATCTCATTCGAATCGAATCCGTCAATCCTTCTCTTTCGGATTCCGGAAGCGGAGAATTGAAGATCGCCCGCTTCATCTCCGAGCGCCTGGCTGATGGAGGCCTGGAAGTCAACCTGCACAATATGGGGAACCAGCGTGCCAATGTCGTCGGGCGCTTGAGGGGAAGCGGAGAAGGACCGGTCCTGCTGCTCAACGGACACATGGATACCGTCGGATCGACAGGTATGACCATCAAACCGTTTCAACCCGAATACCGGGAGGGACGGGTGTACGGCCGCGGAGCCTTGGATATGAAAGGCGGACTCGCCGCGATGATCGCCGCCGTGCTGGCTGTCGCCGAATCCGGTCCACCCCTCAAAGGAGACGTGCTTGTCGCCTGCGTCGCCGATGAAGAATACATCAGCCGCGGGACGGAAGCGCTGGTCGACAATTACAGCGCCGACGCCGCCGTGGTGTGCGAGCCCACCGGCCTCCATATCGTCATCGCCCATAAAGGTTATGCCTGGGCCAGGATCGATGTTTTCGGCCGGCGGGCGCACGGCAGCCGCCCCGATCTGGGGATAGACGCCATCGCGAAAGCGGGCCGTATCCTGACCGAGTTGGAACACCTGGAAACGGCGCTGGGATCCAGAGAGCCGCACCCTCTGCTGGGCGTCCCCTCGGCTCATGCCTCCCTGATAAAAGGAGGTGTCGAGATCAGCAGCTACCCCGACCGGTGCCGCATAGCCGTGGAACGACGGCTGCTGCCGGATGAGAACGCACAATCCTTTTCGCTTGAGCTTGAGGCAATCCTCGACCGTAGCCAGGCTTCCGATCCCGATTTCAAAGCCCGCCACGAGGTGTTTTTCAGCCGCCCGGCGCTTGAAGTCAGCCCTGAACAGCCCGTCATTCGTATCCTGCGGGATGCCTGCCGTCAGGTCCTCGGGAAAGAGCCGGACACCGCCGGCTCCTCCGGTTGGCTGGATTCCGCGCTGCTGGCGGCCGCGGGGATACCGACGGTCATCTTCGGTCCCGGTGGAAAAGGAATGCATTCCGCCGAGGAATACGTGGATTTCGATTCCGTCGTCGTCACGGCCCGGATTCTGGTCCGCGCCATCCTGGATTTCTGCGGGTAACAGATAAGAAACAACCTCCGCTTTTAAAAATACCGGCCATAAGAGGTAAAACCGAAAGCATATCAAACTTCAGTAATCTCTATGAATTCTCCGGACTGATATGATAGACTGTTTTTTTTCGATTTTTAGACAAGATCCGGAAGTCATCATTTGACGAACCGTTTAGGAGTTTAATCTCATGGAGAACAGGAAAACCGCGGTGGTCGCGATCGGTGGAAACTTCCTCTCAGACGGGCGAAGCCCGATAGACCGGCAGATGGACAAGGCTTACAATGCAGCGGAATTGATTGAAATACTTGTCAAAAAAGATTTCAACGTCGTGGTCGTTCACGGAAACGGCCCCCAGGTCGGCATGTCCTATCTCCGACAGTTGACCGGTCTCAGGGAAAACATACCCCCTCTCGATCTGGCGATGTGCGATGCTCTGACGCAGGCGGAAATCGGCACCATGCTGGAGCTGGCGATCATCAACACCCTGAACCGGGACATTCCCGATTTTGAAGTTTTAACCCTCGTGAGCCAAGTGGAGGTCAGGGCCGATGACCCGGCATTCACCGATCCCAGCAAACCGATCGGCCCGTTTTATTCGGCGCAAGAAAAAGAATCCATCGAGTCGGAGTTCCCTTCCTGGCACCTGGTCGAAGACTCCGGCCGAGGTTACCGCCGGGTCGTCCCTTCCCCGGTTCCGGTTAAAGTGTTCTCGGCCTCGAGCATACGCGACGCCTTTAAAACCGCTCACATCATCATCGCCGGCGGCGGCGGCGGGATCCCGGTAATCAGAAAACCGGACGACACCTTCAACATGGTGGAAGCCGTCATCGATAAAGACCGGACCGCCTGCCTCATCGCTCTCGAGATCAAGGCTACGCATTTTTTCCTGCTGACGGGCGTTCCCCATGTCTGCGTCAACTTCGGCACGCCGGAACAGGAAAGCCTTTACCGGATCACCACGGACCAGGCGCACCGCTATCTGCGGGAAGGCCAGTTCCCCGCAGGATCGATGGGACCAAAGATAGAAGCTTCGATAGAATTCTCCGAAAAAACCGGCGGCTCCGCCATCATCACCAATGCGGACAACATCTCTTCCGCCATCGAAGGGGATGAAGGCACCCATATCGTCCCTGCATCGTCGGATCTCCCGGACACTTTGAATTCGCCGCCGTCATCGACGGCGGTTTGATCGGGACGAAAAGGATCCGGATCAGATCAAAGATTCCAGAAACTTTCCGGTGGCCGTATCCGCCGCGGCGGCCAACGCTTCCGGCCTGCCCTGCGCCGTGACCCGGCCGCCTCCCTCTCCGCCCTCCGGACCAAGATCGATAATCCAATCGGCGTTGCGCAGCACATCGGGATGGTGCTCAATGACCATCAACGTGTGGCCCCGGTCGATAAGATCATGAAAAAGCGAAAGCAGTCTCCGCACATCCTCGAGATGGAGGCCGGTGGTTGGCTCATCGAAGAGATAAAGCGCCGTCCCCCTCCGCGTGCCGGTCAATTCTACGGCCAGCTTCATGCGCTGTGATTCACCCCCCGATAGCGATCCCGAAGCCTGTCCCAGTTTAAGATATCCCAATCCAACCGCTTCCACGGCCTTCAACGGCGCGACGATCCGGGGACGGCCCCGGAAAAATCCCAAGGCTTCGCTCACGCTTAAATCCAATACATCCGCGATGGATCGTCCTTTAAGCATGACCGTAAGCGTATCGGCCGCGTAACGACGTCCATGGCATTCTTCGCACGGCCGGCGCACGTCGGATAAGAAATCAAGCTCCACATGGCGAATACCGGTACCCCCGCACGTTTCGCAGCGCCCACCCTTCACGGACAGGGCGAAACGGGCCTTGCTCCATCCCCGTTCGCGAGCCGTCGGGGTGTCCGCAAACAGCGCCCGAATCGGATCGAAAATCCCCGACCGCCCGGCCACCGTCCCGACGGGGCTGGTGCTCACGGGAGCCTGGTCGGCCCGGAACACACGCTCAAACCGATCCAAACCCATGATATTCCGGCAACCCCTGGGTCGGCCCGCTTCAGCCGAAGCCGCGACCACATTCATCATGAGCGTGGACTTTCCACTCCCCGAAACTCCGGTGACGGCGATCAATCCGCGGCTGGGAATTTCGAGATCGAATCCGCTGAGATTGTTTTTCCACGCGCCGATAATGCGCAGTCCGGGTGAGAGCTTCCTGTATTCCGCCGGTTGCGGGACACGGTGTTCTCCGCGAAGATATTCGGCGGTAAGGCCGCCGCCGTTTTGAAAAACTTCGAGAGGCCCTGATCCCATGACTTCTCCCCCCTGAGGACCGGGACCCGGGCCCAGATCGATGATGTGGTCGGCGGCACGGATCACTTCGGGATCATGTTCGACCACGATCAGCGTATTCCCCCGGTCACGCAGTTCACGAAGCACCCGGAGCAGCCGCCGGATATCACGGGGGTGCAGCCCGATGGTGGGTTCATCCAGCAGATACGTCACGCCGTAGAGCTCGAGGCCGACCTGGGCCGCCAGCCGCACCCGGCGCAGTTCTCCTCCGGAGAGCGTAGCGGTCCGGCGATCGAGAGGAAGATACTCCAATCCCAGATCCCGAAGCGGCCGCAGCCGGCGCATGAGATCGGAACACAGTTCACCCATCGGTCCGACCAACCGTTTGTCCAAGTCGAGGATTTCCGGGTGCGCGGATATTCCATCGATAAATTCGGACAGCCGACCGGAACTCATTCCGAGTAGATCGGCGATATTTTTCCCGGCCACGCGCACATTCAGGAATTCCGGCCGCAGCCGACCTCCCTTGCAGGCGGGACAGGTTTTTTCCATGAGCAGGGATTCCATGGCGCGTCCCCTCCGGTCGGAGTGCTTGCGGGCATACTCTTCGTTGACCAGGGGAATCAATCCCCGCCAGACCGATTCGAAACGATGGGTTCCGCTGCGGTTCCCGCGCCGGTAGCGCCAGGTGGCGGCCCACCGCTGATCGCCGGCGCCGTAGAGCGCGATCTTGCGGGCATGATCGTCCAGATCTTTCCAGGGCTTGTCGAAATCGATCCCCGTTTCCCGGCCGACGGCTCGAAGGATATGGACATACTGGTGACCGGGATCCCCATAGAACCGCCCGGTCTTGTGTCCCGACATGGCCCCCTCTGCAAGCGATCTCTCGGGGTGGCTGATCAGGAGATCCGGATCGACGACTCGCAAAACACCCAGGCCGCGGCACCGCGGGCAGGCTCCCTTTTCATGATTGAAGGAAAAGAGACGCGCCGTCAGAGTCTGAGTTCCCTCAAATCCGCAGGCGGCGCAACGGCTTTCAGACATCGTTTCTCCGCAGTCGGGGCAGGTCCGGCCCCCGAAACGCGAATACAGCAGACGAAGGTCGTCCAGGATGCCGGTCAGCGTTCCCACGGTGGAGCGAGGATTTCGAGCCGGCGCCGAACGCCCGATGGATACGGCGGGAGTCAATCCGGCCGCCGTGTCGAACTCGGCTTTCCGGGTCCCTGAGAGAAAGGAACGCGCATAGGTCGAGAGTCCCGCCAGAAAGCGCTCCCGGCTTTCCGCGAACACCGTATCGGTGACCAGGGAAGATTTCCCGGATCCGGAAACGCCGGTGACCACGGTCATTCGATTGAGCGGAAAATCCACATCGATTCCCCGCAGATTGTGGGTGGAAACGCCCCGGAACCGGATGGGCCCGGCCGTGACCGGAGGGTTCACAACGGATCGAGAGACGGGAAGGGCCTCCCTCTCTCGACGCGCCCGCAGATAGGGGCTCGTGGGCGAATCGGCGATTCGTGCGACTTCTTCCGGAGTTCCGGAAGCCGCCACCCGCCCGATCTTCCCGCCGGCTGCGGGTTCCAAATCGATCACCCGGTCCGCCGCTCGAATGACATCCGGATTGTGCTCGATCATCACGACGGTGTGCCCCCGCTCCGTCAGCCGCCGCAGACATGCGGAGAGGAGTGCGACGTCGGCCGGATGCAGCCCGGTCGTCGGTTCATTGAGGATATAGAGACCGCGGCCGGAAGCCGGGCGGCTCAGTTCGGCTGCCAGCTTGACCCGCTGCGCCTCGCCGCCGGAGAGGGTCGTTGCCGGCCGTCCCAGTGAAAGATATCCCAGACCCAACTCGACCATTGCCGCCAGCGGGCGGCTGACGGCGGGACGATCCTGAAAGAACCTCAGCGCCTCCTCCACCGGCATGTCCAGGACATCGGCGATATTTTTCCCCCGGTAGAGGACGGACAGGGTTTCCGGATTGAAACGCCGCCCCCGGCAGGACGCGCACTCCACGTCGGCCGAGCCCAAAAAATGCATGCCGATCGTGCGAACCCCGTTTCCCCGGCAGGCTTCGCACCGACCGCCCTTGAGGTTGAAGGAAAAGCGGCTCTTCGTATACCCCAGCCTGCGCGCATCGGTCTGCGCGGCGAACAAGGAACGGATGGGATCGAAGAGTCCGGTATAGGTGGCGGGATTGCTGCGGGAGGTGCGTCCGATGGGAGAGGCGTCGATTTCTATCACGGAGCCGATGTCTTCCCATCCTTCGATTTTTGCTCTAAAACGTGATTCGGGCCGCCGTTGAGATTTCGCGTTGAGATCCCGCAGGCCGGGCGCCAGCACATCGTGAACCAGAGTGGATTTTCCCGCTCCGGCCGGGCCGGTGACCGCATTGACCGCACCCCGGAGAAAATCGACGCCGATGTCTTGGAGGCTGCGTGCATGAATATGATGCACGCGCAGCCATCCCCCGGATCCCCGGACGCCGGACGCCGGTTTCGGAATGGTTTTTTCTCCCGTCATATAGGCCCGCGTCACGCTGCGGGGAGCGGTTCCGGGCTTCCGCGGGTCAAGGAAGCGATCAAACGGGCCGTTGTAGAGCACTTCCCCTCCCGAATCCGAGGCCCCCGGACCGATATCCACGACCCAGTCGGCGGCCCGGATCACATCCTCGTCATGCTCCACGACCAGGACGGTATTCCCATTGTCCCTGAGCTCGAACAGCAGTTCCAAAAGAAGCCGGGTGTCCCTCGGGTGCACCCCCACCGTGGGCTCGTCCAGCACGTACAGCAGCCCCCGAAGCTCACCCACCACCTGATTGCACAACCGGATCAGCCGGGCTTCCCCTCCGGACAGGGTGGATGAAGCCCTTGATGGAACCAGGTGCTCCAGGCCCAACCGGATGAGACGTCCGGTCTTATCGACCAGAGCCCGCCTGACGGACTCGACGGCTTCCGGCATTTCACCGCCGGCGGACGAAGCGGAGAAGATTTCGTTTAGTTCGGCCAGACTCTTATCCGCAAGGTCGGAGATGGTCCTTCCCGCAAAGCGCACGTCCCCGGCTTCCGGCCGGAGGCGCGTCCCCCCGCATTCTCCGCAGGGCAGGCTGCGTACGAACCGCAGGATGTTGGGATTGCGCTTGCGATCTAGGATTCCCTGCATGACCGGGATGACCCCCAAGTAATAACCCTCCTTGCGGGGCTTGGCGGTGATACCGCTCCAGCGCAGGCGGGATTCCAAAGGGTGTTTGCCGAAAGGGATCTTGATTTTGCGGCTTCCGTAGAGAACCACCCGGCGCTGGTCTTCACTGAGGTCCTTCCAGGGGATATCCACGTCGAAACCATGCGCCCGGCATACCCGGTCCAGAACATCCATGGTGACCTGGGAATAAACGATGTATCCGCTTTTGGTGGTCAGCACCAGCGCGCCCTCGCGAAGAGAACGCTCCGGATCGCCCACCAGGAGACCGGGATCCAGACGATCCTGCACGCCGAGACCCCGGCAGGCCGGACAGGCTCCGGCCGGGGAGTTGAAGGAAAACAGCCTCCGCTCGAGCTTGACATGCTTCGCCAGGGAGCCCGGTTCCCCCGCCCGGGCGAAGAGCAGGCGCAGCAGATCGTACACCTCGCTCATGGTGCCCACCGTGGAGCGGGGATTGCTTACCACGGAGCGCTGATCGACGGCCAGCGCGGCGGGCAGGTTGCGGATACGCTCAAAATCCGGTCTCCCCAAGTGACCCAGAAACTGGCGGGCCCGAACCGAAAGCGACTCCAGATAGCGGCGCCGACCTTCCCGGTACAGCGTGTCGAATGCCAGTGAAGATTTACCGGAACCGGATACGCCGGTTACGGCGATCAGAAGGCCGAGCGGGATTTCCAGATCCACCCGCTTGAGATTATGCTGTCCGGCACCCCGAATGGTGATCGCCGGTTTTCCCGACATTCGTTTCACCCGGCCTTCTCCCCGCATCCGAAGCGGAAAGCAATCCGGAAAGAAACCGTGCTCGAAACCGATCTACAGATAAAAAAAACCGTCCGCTCTGTCAATTACTCTCCAGTCAGGGATTACAAACTTGGATTGTCAATGCGCATGGATTATAAATCACACTTCCGAAAACCGTCAAGACCGGAAGGGGACCGACGCAAGGTTGCCCCTGTTTCCGATTAGCCGTATAATGAGTCTTACGATTAATCTGAAGTTCCGGGGCGGCATGAGCGGGCTCCTGCGAGGAAAACATCATGATGAAGAGAGAAAAGAACGGCTACCTGACTTTTCGCAACCCTGAAGGCCGGATCCGGGTTTTTTCCGGCATCCAGCCTACGGGCGAGCTGCATATCGGGAACTATCTGGGCGCCATCTCCAACTGGGTTAACTTTCTGGATGAGTATGAATGTTTCTTCTGCATCGTCGACCACCACGCCTCCACCATCCCCTATGCCCCCAAGGAAATGCCGATACGAGTGTTTGACGCGGCGGTGGCCAACATCGCGGCGGGCCTGGACCCCGAGCGCTGCACCCTGTTCGTCCAGAGCGAAGTCCCGGAACACACCGAGCTGACCTGGATGTTCAGCACCGTCACGCCTTTCGGGGACCTGTCCCGAATGACCCAGTTCAAACAGAAATCCCGCCAGCATCAGGAAAACATCAACGTGGGACTGTTCACCTACCCGGTGCTGCAGGCGGCGGATATATTAATATATAAAGCCGGCGCCGTACCGGTAGGAGAGGACCAGATCCAGCACATCGAGCTGGCACGGGAAATCGCCCGCGGATTCAATGCGCGCTACGGTGAGGTCTTCCCCGAGTGCTATGCCGCGCTTACCGAAGCCAAGCGCATCATGGGCCTGGCAGGCGAAAACAAGATGTCGAAGAGCCTCGGCAACACCATCGGCATCCTGGAATCACCCGAGAGCATTTGGAAGAAACTGGGTCCCGCCAAGACCGACGAACGGCGCCAACGCCGCAGCGATCCGGGCGTGCCCAAAGACTGCAACATCTACATGAGCTATCACCGTTATTTTTCTCCCGAGACGGACCTGAGCCGGATCCGGGAAGGATGCACCACCGCAGGCATCGGCTGCCTGGAATGCAAAAAGACCCTCATGGCCAATATGGAAAAGGTGCTGGAGCCGATCCGGAAAAAAGCGGAGGACCTGCGCGCCCACCCCGAAATCGTCCACACCGCTCTTGACAGGGGGGCTTCCAGAGCCCGCGAAGTGGCAGGGGACGTCATCCGAGAGGCCCGTGCCGCCATGGGACTGAAAAGGCGCTGACTTCAACCATCCGGCCGTGAAAAGCACCGTTTCGAAATAATATCTATCCGATCTTTTCGACCGCTTTTTCCCACAACTTCCCCATCTCCTCCGCCAGAATGGATGAGATCACCGCGGGCAGTCCCTCGACCTTGTTCCCCGGTAGCACGGCTTCCCGATCGAAGTCATGGGTTACGACGGTGTTCCCGCTTTTATAATCGACGATCCGGATCGACATCGCCAGCCTTCCGTACCAGGCCTGTTTTCGATCGTACTCCTCTACGGCGTGAAGACGGGCCTTGATGACGAGATTCGGCTCCCCTTCCGAAGTATTGAACACCACGGACCGGAAGACACGGTTTCCGATCAGATAATCCCGAACGGCATCACGGAGCAATCGGCCGGGACGTTTGGCCCAGAAACGGTAAGCGTAGTAGTTGAATTCGTAGGGAGAAACCCGATATACGATTCGATAATCATCGTAAAAATCTTCCACTTCCGGGGGTTCCACCAGGACCACGCCCGGTAAGGTTCCGAATCCGGGCGGAGTCTTATCGGGAATGCGAATCTGGTAGTACTTCTTGGTCGTCGCCATGCATCCGAACAGCATCAGCATCATCACGAGAAGCGCCGGCGCCTTTTTCATTTCCCGCCTCCTTTGCGTTTTCTTACAAAAATCGTCGGATCCTCCAGCATCTGCCGGGTGAACAGTGTGATGTTTTCGATGGCCTCCTGGAGTTCCAGCAGCGTCTCATCCACACGGCCCTGCTGCCGCAACATCTGCTCTTCGATCCGTCCCACCCCGGATGCGGCCGTTTCCAGAAAGGCATCCAAGTCACGGATCACCTTCCCAAACTCCTCTTCAGAGAATCGCTCCGATATGTTCGTCATAGTCCGGTCGGTTCCGGCATCGATCGTTTCGACCGCAGCATTCAGATTTTCGACGACCTGCTCCAATCCCTCGATCACGCGAACCATATCATTCGAAGCGGTTTCGATCTGGGTTATGGTGTTTTCCAGGCTTTGCCGTTTCTGACTGAAAAGATCGGAGAATTCCTTCGAACCCTGCTCCAGATTCTCGAGGGCATTCGATATCCGCTCCTGGTTTTCAGGCGCCAGCAGCTGATTGACGCGGACGACGGCCGTTTCGACATTGGCGGCGATGTCTTCGGCCGTTTCCCTGATGCCCCGGGCGGTGCTGATCTCCCCACCCAAAGGAAGGTTTTCGGATTGACTGCTTCCTCCGGAAAGTTGAATGAATTTCTGTCCGGTGATGCCGGCATAATTGAGCCGGGCTTCCATATCGATCTTCATCTGAAAATCTCTATCGATCCGGACCTGAACCATGATGGATTTGAGATCATCCCGGTTCACCGAGATTTTATCCACTTTGCCCACCCGAACGCCCTGGTATTTGACCGGGGCTCCCTCGCTCAATCCATTGACCGAAATCTCCGTGAATTTGATACGGTAGATCGCTCCGCGTTCCTGCAGAAGGGGCACGAGAAAAACCCCCAGAGCGATGATCAGAAGGGAGAGGGAAACGATGACGAACAAGCCCAATCTGAATTTCTGTTCTCTGGTATTCATATCAGCCTTCCCTTAGAAAAAATTTCCGTATAAACCGATCATTGTTCCGCTCCAATTCGGCAAGCGAGCCGGTAAAATGGATCCGGTCTTGATGCAAAACCAGCACCCGGTCCGCGATTCTGCGGATGGACCGCAGTTCATGCGTCACCACGACCAGCGTCATTGCGAAATCATCCCTGAGGCTGACCATGAACGCGTCCAGATCGGAGAGGGTTATGGGATCCAGCCCCGAAGACGGCTCATCGCAAAAAATAACGTCGGGATCCAGGATCATGGCTCGGGCCAGCGATCCCCGCTTGCGCATCCCTCCCGAGAGCTCGGAAGGATATTTATTTCCGCTGCCTCCCAGCCCCACCAGATCCAAGCGGGCGAGAACCATCTCCCGCACTACGGAAGGCTGCATCCCCGGATACCGCATCCTGAGGGGAAGGGCCACGTTATCAAAAAGATTGAAGGAATTCAGCAGGGCGCCGTTTTGATACAGGACGCCGATCCGGGAGTACAAACGAGCCAGGCTTTTTTCAGACAGGAAATCGATTTTCTCCCCGGCAAAAAAAAGCTCTCCGGACAAGGGAGGAAGCAGGCCCGCCAGGCTTTTGAGCAAGGTGGATTTGCCGCAGCCGCTTTTTCCCAAGATGACGGTTATCCGCCCCTCGGGGATTTCGAAATCCAGATCCTTGAGGATGGGAATCCCCTGGTAACCGGCGGCCAGCTTGTTCGCTTTGATAACGTTCATGGCATCAATAGTAAAACAGGAAGGCGAAGATACAATCGATGATGATGATCATGGTTATGGACAGCACCACGGATTCCGTCGTGGCGCGCCCGACTTCTTCGGCGCCCCTTTGAACGGAAAATCCCTTGAACCCGCTGCTGATGACGACCACCCATCCGAAAACCATGGCTTTGAGCATCTGGATCAAAAAGTCCCTCAAAAAAACCGCCGTCAGCATTTCCTCGAGAAAAGCCCCCGGACTGATCTTGAAAGTAAACCTGGCAACCAGCATGCCGGCAAAGATGCCCACGAAATCGGCGATGACGATCAACAGAGGCACGGCGATGGTGACGGCGATCATGCGGGGGACCATGAGAAACTTGCCCGGTACGACACCCATGGTTCGAACGGCATCGATCTCTTCCATGACCGCCATGGTGGAGATCTCGGCCGTGATGGAAGCGCCGACCTTGCCCACGAGAATGATGGCCGTCATCAAGGGGACCAATTCGGTGATCATGGCGATTCCCACGAAATCCGCCAGCAGCATGTCCGCGCCGAATAATCTGAGCTGAGCCGCGGATGTCAGGGAAATCGTGGTTCCGACCAGGAACGAGATCATGCAGACCAGGGGAAAGGAGCGATACCCCATGAAGTGCAGTTGATGGATCACCTCTCCCGGATAGACTCCCCTTCGCGCCTTGAAGTACTGGCCCATATAAAAAATCCCGTCCGCCAGGAACAAGAGATAGCGTTTCAGCTCATTCCGAAAACCGATCACTTGGTCAGCCCGGCGTTCAACAAACCGGCGGGACGAAAGCTCATCCCGGTTTTTGACGGGGGGCTCGGTTCGGCCCGAACGATTCCCGATCAGCCGTTCCGTTTCGGGCTTCAGATTTACAAAGCCCAGGCCGGGATATTTTCGCCTCAGCCAGTTCAGAAAGACGACTCCCGAATACTCGATATTCTCGACGCCGGCGAAATCGAGCACGATCCCTTCCATGTCCTTGGCGGCCTCGATCCGTTCATAGAGCGGCGAGACGTCACGGATGGTCACCCTGGCGGGCAAACGAATGATTCGTTTTTCTTCATCCACAACCGTATTCCTCATCACTCCTCTCACGCTTGGATCGTCAGGGTTCGTTTTTTAAAAAGATCTCGAGAAATGCCTATCCTTAAGGCAGAACACCTTTTCACCCGAATAGATAAAGTATAAATCACATCACCGAAAACCGTCAAGACCGGGCGACACGGCAGCCGTCTCCCGACCCGAAATGTCACAGGGCGCTTTATAACCCGCCGGGGATATCTCCATGAAAGGAAGAGATCATGGAAACCATATACGAACCTGGAGCCGTCTCTCCTGCACCGGAGTAAGCCTTACAGGAATTCTCTTACATAATCCGCTTCCGCCGCGATATAACCGAAAGACGCCCAGATCTCACTTTCCAGCATCTTTTCATAAATTTCCCCGGCCCTTTCCCTATCTCCGTTAGTTAAATAATAATTGGCCACGCCGTAAGCGACGGCGTCGTTCATGATATCCGAAAAACCGCCCCCGATGATGTCCTCTTCAGCCATGTCCCCTTTGTAAAAAAGACAGAGCTTGTGATAGGCCATGTTCTCGATGACGTTCATTTCCTTTCGGATCGGTTCGAGAGCCCGGAGGGCTTCTTCATCGCGTCCCAGAAGACGAAGAGTCATGTACAGCCAATGGGTGGTGGCCACCAGCATGTCGTCATTTTGGGAGGCCTCGATACCCAGCCTGTAAACCCGCAGCGCCTCTTCCAGATCGTGTTTCAGGTAGTAAGCCAATCCGAGGTGATACCAGATATTGGTGTGCAGAGAGCTGACCGGGATGTTTCGGGCATTGGGCCGCCCGTCGGGTTCGATGCGATCCTCGGTGCCCTCGATCAAGGCCGCCGCCTTTTCGAAATCCTCAACCGCCCGGTCGAACTCCCGGATGGAGATATAGCGATGCCCGCGGTGCCGGTAAAAACGCGCATCCTCGGGGAACTTCCCGATCCCCTCGGTGAAGATCCGGATCGCTTCACGGTAATCCCCCTTATAGGCGGCCCAGCGTCCGTACCAGATCCAAGCATCGGCGTCATCGGGACGGGCTTCAGCCTCCGCCTTGGCGGCGTCATATTTCTCCACATCCTCTTCTCCGGGTTCAGATGCGAAAAGCGGCTCTCCCAGAAGAGAAAGCGCCTGCGCTCCCTCGGGAACCGGCGAGAGGATCCCGGACTCTCCACCGCTCTCCTCCCGAGGTTGAGGTTTATCTCCGCACGCCGCACAGATCAGTACGGCCGCTAATAATATCCCTGTTTTTTTCATCATCCCCTCCTGACAGCCTGTATGTTTCATGCTGCTTCGTAAATATGAATCGTTCGATCTATTCTTCTTCGGCTTTGTAGTTGGAAAAATTCATATGGGCGATCCGGAGCCGGCCGCCCTCCCGCACGTAGACGATGGTGACCGGGCCCCGCTGTTCGGAACCGTCGGGGCGCTGAAAAAACCAGATCCCGGTGACCACCGCCGAGGTGTCGAATTCGGCTATGTGCAGATCCTCCAGCCACAGTTTGTTGGGCTGTTCTTTTCCTCCGGGCACGAATCCGAATCCCTTATGGTGTTCCTTCACCGCCTCGATCCCGATGATTACGCCTTCTTCCTCGGAAGAGAAATAGGTCACGCGGTCATCCTGAAGAAAGAGTGCGTCGACTTGATCCAGATCGTAGGTGTTCCAGCTCTTCACCCATTTTTCCACCCATTTTTTAACTTCGAAGGAATCCGACCCCATCCTATAAGACACCGCCGTCCCCCATTGAATCAAAACGAAAACGGAAAACGCCAGACCGCACCCCCGTCTTAAAACATCCATGAGAAACCCTCCCGAGAAATAAAAAATATCCCAGCGATTCGACTTTATCACGGGGAAAAAAAGGAAGTCAATCCTCAGGCCACGCCCTTTTGCGAAACAAGGGACGCACGGAGATGAACCGATCTTTTCGTTTTCGGTCGGTCGGCCGGGATCAATCGGATCGCAACATCATTCGTATCTCAGGCTTTCGACCGGATTGGCATGGGCCGCTTTGAGCGCCTGACCGCCGAACGTGACCGCCGCGATGAGAAGGGTGAGTATCGCTGAAAGCGCAAAAACGAACCATCCCATATTGTCTCTGTACGCAAAATTACGAAGCCACCGGTTCATGAAAAACCATGCCAAGGGCCAGGCCGCAATGTTGGCCAGCAGGATCCATCGAACAAACTCTTTGGAAAACAGCAGCGTGATACTCAAGGATGATGCTCCCAATGCCTTTCGGATCCCGATCTCCTTGGTTTTCACTTCCGCGGTAAACGATGCCAGCCCGAAAAGTCCGAGGCAGGCCACGAAGATGGAAAGCGCGGCGAATATCAGGAAAATCCGCTGCATCTTCAGATCGTTTTCATAGAGCCGGTCGATACGGCTGTCCATGAAACTGAATTCGAACTGCTCGCCCGGAAAGGTTCGCTCCCATGTCCGCTGGACGTCACGCAGAACTTTACTCATATCTCCAGGCAGGATCCTTATGGAAATATCGGTGATATATTCGGGAATCAGGAAGAGGGCCATGGGTTCGACCTCCCGCCGCAGTGATTTGAAATTAAAGTTTTTAACCACGCCCACGACCTCGACCGAAGAGTCCGTAAATCCTCCCTCCAGCTTTTTACCCACCGCTTTCTCCGGAGTCCACCCCAATTTAATCACCGCCGCTTCATTCAGCAGCATTACCCTTTGTTCATCAGTGCTCAAATCCCTGGAAAAGTTTCTTCCCGCCAGGATCTTCATTCGATAGGTGTCGAGATAATCGTAGTCGCTGGAAAAAAAGATCAAGTTCGCCATCCCCCCCGATGACCGGTGATAGACATTTCCGTTGCCGTAATGAGAATCGCCTGGGATCTCGGAAGAAGCCGAAACCGCATCGATGCGCGCATCGGCCAGGAGTTGATTGCGGAATGCCTCGTAGCCCTGGACGACTTTCTCGCTTCTTACGGGGAGCGTCACCACGTTTTCCTTGTCGAACCCCAATGACCGGGTCTGGACATACCGCATCTGTTTATAGACGGTCAGCATCCCGATGATCAATGCGGTTGAAATGATAAACTGGAAAATGACCATGTTGCGGCGGAAGGAGGATTTTCGGCCCCCTGAACCCAAGCTGCCTTTCATCATATGGGCCGGCTCGAACCGGGTCAGATAAAACGCGGGGTACAGCCCGGCGAGCACACCCACGGCGGCCGCCGCGCCGATGAGGACCGCCAGATTATGCGGCTGAAAAACCAGAGAGAGAGAGACCTCCTCACCGAAAATACGGTTGAATGCCGCAACGGACACGGCACTCAAACCGAAGGACATGAACAGGGACAGAAACACCAACAGTACGGATTCCTGCAGAAATTGTCCCCGAAGCTGGCTGCGCCCGGCGCCGACTGTTTTGCGCAGGCTCACTTCCTTGGCTCTTTTCCCCGCACGCGCGGTGGACAGATTCACGAAGTTGATGCAGGCGATAATCAGGATGAGAGCCGCGATGGAAAGGAACATCGTGACCGACGTCATATTCCCCCCGGGCTCCACTTCCCAATTGACGCGGGGATGGAGATGGATCCCAATCAGGGGGAAAAGCTCCATTTTCAGCACTTCATGGATACCGAGGTTCTGGTTGAGCAGATCACCGTAATGCGGCTCCAACCTCCGGCTGACGAATCCTTTGAGCTTTGCTTCTAATTCCGGCTTCGACGCGTCTTCCCCGATCAATACATAGGTGTATAGATAATTGCTCCTCCAGCTTTCGAAGCGTTCCGGAGGATAGGAGCTGATCGACATCAGCATCTCGAAGTGAATATGCGAATTCTTCGGAACCTCGGTCAAGACTCCCGTGACTTCGAAATCCCTGTCTTCTCCTTCCCATTCCACGGTGATCGATCGACCGACGGGGTCACGGGTCCCCAGGTATTTGGAGGCGCAGGCAGGGGTCAGGACCACGCTCCACGGCTCAACCAGAGCGGTTCGCTCGTCCCCTTCCGCCAAACCGAAATCGAATATTTCGAAAACGGAATTGTCCGCCGCGAAAAGCTCCTGGCGGTTGACGAATCCTTTGTGATCCTTGATGGACAGCTCTCTTCTCCAGAAACGGACGGCGTTCTCGATCTCGGGGAAATCATCGATCAGCGCCTGCTTGTACCGTCCCCCGCAAATGGGCCATATGCTGTAGGCGTTTTCACGGAACAATTCCCTTTCCACCCGGTAGATCCGGTCCGCCTTCTCGTGAAAGCGGTCATAGCTCAGTTCCCGCTGCACCCAGAGTCCGATCAACATACAGACGGAGAGTCCTATGGCCAGGCCGGACACATTGATGAAAGAGAACAATTTATGCCGCATGAAATTACGGTAAGCGATTTTCAGATAATTTTTGAGCATGGTTCCTCCAAAAATGAAATCACGTTTGCAGTTCGAGGGGATCGCGCTGAAAGCCTGTCTCCAGACCCAGAGAACGGCGCGGGCCTTCCCCTCCTTCCCGGCGATTTCCTTATACTCTTCGCTGCAGTCGCCGGTTATGGAAAACTCGCCTTCGTAACGGTCCATGCAGGACAGCAGCCAGCGGACCAGGATCGGCGGGTGATCGTCCTTATCTATCATGGTTTGCGGCTTTCGACAAAATCGGGGATGCTGTTCCAGATCGTCCGGTGAAGCTCGTAAGCATCCCGCAGGGCTTTTTCTCCGTCACGAGTCAGAGAGTAAAAAATCCGGGGTCGTCCGATCCGCTCCGGGCCGGATTCTCCCTTTTTTTTGGCGACGTAACCCTTGTTCAGCAGCTGCTCCAGCGCGTTGTACAGGGTTCCGTAGTTGATATTCTTCCCGAGCAGCTTTTTCACCCTTTGCCTTACGGACACGCCGTACGCGTTTGGCTTCAGGTTCCATACGGCGGAGAGGATGATCTGTTCCAGGACGGTCAATTCTTTCATGATAAGCCCCTTTTTATGTAATTCACATATATAAAGACGCAAATTACATAAAAAGGTTTCATGCGTGGAGAATATTTTTCAGGCCGGCGTAACACCGATCAGAGTTTGCTACTCATATTTCAGGGTGACCGCGGGATCAATGCCCGATGCTTTTATCGCCTGATAACCGACCGTGATAAAGGCGATCGCCCAGGCCAGGATTCCTGCCAGGAAAAATATCCCGATATCGAGCCCCGACCGGTAGGCGAAATTCCTAAGCCAGCGGGACATGAGCAAATAAGCCGCGGGCCAGGCGATCACATTGGCCAGCAGCACCCACTTGCTGAATTCCCGCGACAGCAGGGCGGTGATCCCCGCCGTCGACGCGCCCAGAACCTTCCGGATGCCGATCTCCCTGGTTCTCCGCTCGGCGGAATAGGCCGCCAAACCGAACAATCCCAGACATCCGATGAATACCGATAAAAACGCGAAAACGCTGAAAATGCTTTGAAGTTTTTTTTCGGACCGGTAAAGCCGATCGAAGTTTTCGTCGATGAAATAATAGGAGAAAGGATAATCCGGGCGCACTTCCGCCCACACCTCCCGGAGAAACGCCATGGTCCGGGGAATGTTTTGGGGACTGATCCTCACCGCAATCTGATTCAGGCTTATCGTCGAAAGGAACATCACGATGGGAGCGATCTCCTGGTGGAGCGATTCGAAATGAAAGTCCTTGACCACGCCGATGATCTTCCCGCTGCGGCGGCCGTAGCCGAATCCCTGCCCGACGGCCTCCTCCGGCGATATCCACCCGATCCGCCGGACCGCCGCTTCGTTGAGAATGAACGCCTGATCAAAATCCGTCCCCATTTGCTTGGAAAAATTCCGGCCGGCCGCCATCTCCATCCGAAATGTCGGGATATAATCGGCATCCACCCTCAATTGAGCGATGCGAAAGGAGACCGGGCGGCTGGTTCCGCCGCTCAGCACCTGGGCTCCGGCGGAATCCAGCAGCCTCCCCGAAGGCACACGCTTGGCCGCAGATACGCCCAACACCCCGGGGTTGCGGAGCAGCCGGGCCTTGAAGCTTTCGAGATTCCCGGCTACGGCCGGTGAACCGGGAAGCACGACGACATGCTCCTCATCGAAACCCAGATCCCGCGACCGCATGAAATCCAGCTGCCCGCCGACGACGCCCACGCAGATAATCAAGGTGATCGAGGTGGCGAACTGGAACACGACCAGTACGGTCCTGAAAGAAAATCCCTTTTTCCCCCGCCTCAGGTTGCCCTTGAGGACCCGAACGGGCTTGAAGGAAGACAGAAAAAGCGCAGGGTAGATCCCGGACACGAGCCCCACGAAAACGGTGATGGCGAGCAGTCCCAAAAACAGAGCCCCGTTTCCCAATAAGTTCAGGGAGAGCTCCCTTTCGACGAACCGATTGAAGACCGGAAGAACCGCGAGAACGATCGCCAGAGCCGCCAGAAGGGAGAAGAAAGCAGTGAGGATGGACTCGCTCAAAAACTGGGGGATGAGCTGTCTCTTGTGGGCTCCGGCGACACGACGCAATCCGACCTCCCGGGCCCGATGAGCGGAACGGGCTGTGGATAGGTTCATGAAATTGACGCAGGCGATCAGCAGGATAAACATCGCGATAAGAGAAAAGACCGTGACGTACATCATATCGCTGTTTGCCTCGATCTCGGAATCGAGGTGGGAGCGGAGATGGATATCCGTCATCCGCTGCAGCTCGAGTTTGGTGATTTTACTTCTTCCCGGCGACATGTGCCTGTCGATGAACGGGTCGAGGCCGGCTTTCAGCTTGTCGACGTCATAATGTTCCGGCAGCAAGAGGTAGGTGGCGAAATTATTGCTCATCCAGTTCTGCAGTTCCTCCTGTCCCGCAACGGCTTCATAGGTGCTGAACGATCCCAGGAAATCCGCATGAAAGTGGGAGTTGTGCGGCATCGGCTCGATGATCCCCGTGATCCTCATATCCGCGCTCTGGTCATCGACCCGGATGCTCAACGACCTGCCCATTGGATCCTCGGAACCGAAATATTTTTCGGCAACGGCTTCGGTGATGACCATGGAGAAAGGATCCGTGAGAGCCGTGGCGGGATCGCCCGCGGTCATTTCGAAGCTGAAGATGTCGAATAATTCCGGCTCCGCGAAGAAAAACTCCGCCTCCTCGAAAAAGGCCTCTTCGTTTCCCACGATGAGCCGCCCCAACCGATGCAGCCGGACCACGGCCGACAATTCCGGAAAATCGCTTTTGAGCAGCGGACCGACGGGAGGGGCCACGTGGCCCAGGTGGAGGTTGACCGCGCCGTCCTCGTTGAACCACTTCCGCGTGACCCGGTAAATACGGTCGTGGTTATCGTGAAACCTGTCGAAACTCAGCTCATCCAAGACGAAAAGCATGATCAGGATGCAGCAGGCCATACCCACGGCCAGACCCGCTACATTGATGAGGCTGAAACTCAGATGCTTTCTGAAATTCCGGAACGCGATTTTTATATAATTTTTCAGCATAGGATATGCCCCCCCTTTTAATCACACTCCTTATAAGACGAAAATTCCGAGCAAATCGTTTATTTCCGTCTTTTAAGATATTTCAGGTGAGAATATATCTTTTTGAGTGGGACCGGCATCGATGCTAAATCCCCCTTATGATGGGTGAATTGCTTCCCCTTATCTTACGACACTCTCCTCCATGGTGTCATCCGAGGAGGCCTCATGCTCTGGACTTTTTTTCATCTCCGGCTATACTATATTCCAGGAGGAGAAAGCGAATGAAAAAAATAAGCATCGCACTGATCGCACTGCTTTTTCTCGCGTTTTGCGCGGGCGAAACCGTTCAGGATACCGAAAACCCCCAGGAGCTGAGCAAGCTGGAATCTCTGGGAAAGAAGCTGTTCTTCGACGCCAATCTCTCTTCTCCCCCGGGTCAGGCGTGCGCCACATGCCACGCCCCCTCGGCGGGATGGACGGGACCGGATTCGGAGATCAACGCCGAAGGCGCCGTCTATGAAGGCGCCCTGAAAGGGCGGTTCGGCAACCGCAAACCGCCCACCGCGGCCTACGCCGGGGCCAGCCCCATTCTCGCCTACGTTCAAGATGAAGATAATGATGAAGAAGTTTTTGTGGGCGGCATGTTCTGGAACGGAAGAGCTTCGGGATGGGACCTGCAGGATCCCGTCGCCGAGCAAGCGCAGGGGCCTTTCCTCAATCCTCTGGAACAGAACATGGCCGACAGCCTGGCCGTCGTCACGGTGGTGCAAAAATCCGAATATGCGGGCCTTTTCGAAGAAGTCTGGGGAGAGGGGTCCCTGGATGCCGAAAAGGATCTGAAAGCGGTTTACGACCGGATCGGCCGCTCCATCGCCGCTTATGAGCGCTCTTTTGAAGTCAATCCCTACAGTTCCAAGTTCGACGCATTCTGGAAGAACGCCAACGAAGCAGGGAAGGATACGGCCCTCATCGATGAAGAAAACTGGGAGCAATATAAAGGGATGGGGCTTTCCGAAGACGAGACGGAAGGACTGATGCTCTTCGCCACCAAAGGCCTGTGCGCCGAATGCCATGTGCTGACCCCGGGTCCGCACGGAGAACCGCCGCTGTTTACGGATTTCACCTACGACAACCTGGGGACGCCGCGCAATCCCGACAATCCTTTTTACACCATGGACTCCGAATGGAATCCGGACGGTGCCGCATGGAAAGATCTCGGACTGGGCGAATTTCTCGAGGGCACAGAAAAGTATAAAGATCATGCCGCCGCCAACATGGGCAAGCAGAAAGTGCCGACCCTGCGCAATGTCGATCTCCGGCCGGAGGAGGATTTCGTCAAAGCCTTCATGCACAACGGTGTTTTCAAAAGCCTGAAAGAGGTCGTCCACTTTTACAATGCCAGAGACGTGGAAGAGTTCCCCCCTCCCGAGGTGGCGGAAAACATCAATGTCGACGAATTGGGGGACCTGGGACTGACGGAACGGGAAGAAGATCTCATCGTTCTGTTCATGACGACCCTCTCCGACGGATACATAAAATAGAACGGAAAGGAATTTCCCGGAAGTTCGCTGCATTCTCCGCGGGGACGGCCGAAAAAAGACTCGATATCGAGCCGGATATTCGGTAAGCTGAAGACGCAGAAACAGACCCATTAAGGAGAACGCCGTGACGAAAAACGAAGAAAAAAAGCGAAGCCGCCTCCTCCTGCAGTGGATTGCCGCCACAGTCGGAATCGGCCTGATCAGTTTTGTTCTGGGCTCCTTCCTCTCGAAGGCGGACCCCTTTGAATCGACGAAGAGAACCACGGATTTCCTACTCGGGATCGACATCGGCCTGCTGCTGCTGGTTCTGGTTCTCTTTATAAGCGTTTATTCGCTGAATCGAAAGAACGTCCGGTTATCCGCCCGCTTGAATGACGAGCTTTCGGATAAAAACATTGCGGAGATCCTCGAAAACAATAAAAATTTCACCAAGCTCCTCAACGAGCTCAAAGACAAGGCGAACCGCCAGATCAAAATCAACGAGACCTTTATAACCGAGAACAAGGAATTGAACGCCCTGAAAACCAGCCTGGAGAATCTGAAACCGAGAAACGAGGTGCGGTTCATCCTCAAGACCCTGGCCAACCAGGCGACCAAAACCGATACGCTCAAGAACCTGGAGGCCCTGTACACCGAAAAATTCGAAAAGCAGATGTCCGATCTTCAGATCATCCTGAGCGAACTGGACGACCTGCAGCTGATCGAGGAAGGCGAGATGGACGAATACGGGCAGATCCGATATTCCATCCGGAATAAAGGCCTGCGCTACCTCAAACAGAGCAGGATGTGAGAAAACGCCCGGTATTATATTTCAAGTATGAAAAAAGCTTTTGTCGTATGTAATTTTTTTTCGGGAGGAGGGACGGAGCGGATCGCCCTGCACCTGCTGCGCTCGCTTAACGAATGGGATTACGCTCCCTGGCTGGTCTCTTTTGTCCGCGAAGGGGAATTCGTAGGGCATATCCCGGAAACCGTCAAGATCGCGGACTTGGGCACAAAAAAACAGCGGCGGTTCCGGCTCCAATTCTTCACGGATGTCTGGAAGCTTTCCCGACTGATACGCAGGGAAAAACCGGACCTGGTAATCTCCATCATCACCCATGAGAATGTCAAAACGGTGGTCGCTCGTTCGCTGGCGTGGATCAAAACCAGCGTCATGCTGATCGATCAGACCTCGATAACCGGGTGGGTTAAATCCGATCTCCCACGATGGTGGCTCTGGAAACGCCTCATCAAACTTCTTTACTCCCGGGCTGACAGCATAGTAACGGCTTCCCGCGGTATTAAAGCAGAGCTGGTAAAACTGGGCGTTCCCCCCGGACGCATCACTCCCATCTATAATCCCGTACCCATCACTTACGTTAGACAGCAATCCTCGGAACCGGCAGATTTCCCGCAGACAGGCCAAGAGCCTGTTATCATCGCCGTCGGCGGCCTGCGAAAGCAGAAAGGATATCCTTACCTGCTGCGGGCATTTCAGCAGATCACCCGTAGTCTCCCCTCCCATTTGCTGATCGTAGGGAACGGTCCCGACCGGGAAGAGCTTGCGACACTGGCTCGATCGCTGTCTCTCGACGACCGCATCCATTTCGCAGGCTTTAAAAAAAATCCCTACGCCTTAATGGCACGGGCCGATATATTCATGCTGCCTTCACTTTGGGAGGGATTCGGCATCGTGATCATCGAGGCGATGGCCTGCGGATTGCCGGTCGTTGCCGCGAACTGCCCGGAAGGACCGGGTGAGATCATAAGCGACGGTGTCGACGGTCTGCTGGTTCCACCCGCCGACAGCTCGGCGCTGGCCGCCGGCGCACTGCGGCTTCTTGAGAATAAAAAGCTTCGCGACACTCTGGTCAAAAACGCTGATATAAGGGTGCATGATTTTGAGCTTTCCGGAATCATGCTTCAATATCGGGATCTTATTTCGAGACGGGTGAAATGAAGGACAGGCGTTCCACGGTATTGTTCGTGATCCCCTCTCTGGTCGGGGGTGGAGCCGAACACATGCTGTCCCATTTGCTTCACCATATGGACCGCCGCCGCTTCCGGATGCTGGTGGCGGTATTCGACAGAAAAGGCGTGTATCTCGACCAGATCCCTAAAGACATCTCCCTGATCAGCCTAGGCAAGAAAAACCGGTTCTCCGTTTTCGGCATGATCGTTAAGCTGGCGCGACTTTACCGAAAATCCAGGATCGACACCGTTCTCAGCTTCATGGAATATGCCGGCTTCGTCTCACTGGCCGCCCGCCTCATCGTATTTCCTAAACCCAAGGTTATTGCCAGTTTTCATAATGTCTTCCAATACACCATTGACCACGAACGTTTCGGGAAATTCAAATCGCTTTTGATCCGGTTCCTCTATCCAAGGGCAAGCGCGGTTGTGGCCGTATCCGAGGGGGTCAAAAAGGAGTTGGTATCAATCCCGGGAATGGACGCGAACCGGATTCATGTGATCCAGAATGGATGCGACCTGGCTGATATAAAGAGACAAGCCCTTGAACCGGTAAATGACGGCCGCTTTTCAAAACAGAGCCGAAATCCCGTGATCCTTACCTGCGGCCGACTGGATCATTCAAAGAACCAATCGCTGCTCATCGACGCGTTCAGCCTGGTAAACAGGAAGTTCGAAGCCAAGCTGATCATTATGGGAGAAGGGCCGGAGAGAGAAAACCTGAAAGCACGAATCCGGGAATTGGGACTGGAGGACCGGGTAACGTTTCTCGGGTATAAAAAAAATCCTTTCAAGTATATGGCACGCAGTGACGTATTCGTTCTCTCCTCGGAAACGGAAGGATTCGCCATGGTCATCATCGAGGCCATGGCCTGCGGCATCCCCGTGGTTTCCACTCAATGTCCCTGCGGCCCCGGAGAGATCATCACCCCCGGCGACAACGGTTTCCTGGTTCCCATGAGAGACGCCCCCGGCCTCGCCTCAGCCATAAGCCGCCTCCTGGAAGATCCGGCCCTCCGCCGGAGGATCACCGCCGCGGCCGAAAACCGCGCCCGTGATTACGATATACGTTCGACGGCCGTCAAATATGAAGCCCTGTTCAAAGACATCGAGGACATCCGTTAACGGACGCCTTTTTTCTCGGCCAATCCGACCAGCGCGGCTCTTATCCTCTCGAACCTTTCAACCACCTCTTCTTCCTCCTTGAAACAGGCCGTTACGATCCTCACAAAACCATCCCCCTGCGCCCCGTAAGCGCGGCCGTCGTTCACCAGGATGTTCGCATCATCCAGGATGGCCTTGACGGCCTCTTCCGAGGTCCCGAGTTTCGAGACATCGAGCCAGGCCAGGATACCGCTTTCGGGCATCTTCATCGACACCCCCGGGATGGAACCGAGGATACGGCATGCCGTGCGCCGTCTTTTATCGAACCGCCTGAAGTTGTCCTCGAGATGCGCTTCATCCTTCAGGGCCGCGATCGCCCCCAGCGAGGTGATGGTCGACGCCGCGCCCAGAACATTGACCGCCCCTCCGTAGAGAACATCCATGATCGTGTCCGCGGCATAGACATACCCGATCCGGAAACCGCTGAGCCCGATGCCCTTTGAGATCGAACACACGGTCAGCGTCCTCTCCCACATTCCCGGCAAGGCGGCCGGATGAACGAATTCGATATCGTCAAAGACATGATCCTCGAACGCCTGATCGCTGACCAGGATCAGATCGTGGTCTTTGACGAATGCACACAGCTTTTCAACGGATTCCCGGCGGAACACCGTGGCCGTCGGGTTGTTGGGATGGGTGATGAGCACCATTTTCGTCCGCGGCGTCAGCCGTTTTTCGAACTCCTCGATCCGGACCTGGTAGTTGTCCTCAGCATACAGCGGAACCGGGACGGTCGCGCCGCCCAAAAGCTTCGGGTTCAGAAAATTGCTGGGATAGCTCGGATCGGGCACCATCACTTCATCCCCGTCCGCGATAAAAAGCATCATGGCGTAGAGAAGTCCGGAATCCGACCCCGGCGTCACGATGACGTTGCGGTGCGGGTCAATCTCCAATCCCGTCATCCGCTTGATCTTCCCGGCGAGGGCCTTCCTCAGCTCCAAAAGACCGATCGGGATCGTATAGTGGGAGGGCATCCCGCTTTCGATCGCTTCGATCATGGCTCTTTTCACCGACTCCGGGATGGAAGGATCCGGGAAGAGCGGATCCGCCCACGCCATGACATCGACCCCGCGTTCGATAAGCTTCGCGGCGGCTTCCCCCACGTCCGCCTTGGCGACCTCGGCAAACAATCCGCCCTGCAGATTCCTGAAATTCGGATTCATTTTATCTTTGACCG
>CAYSQW010000013.1:0-74461 GCA_964433135.1 uncultured Eubacteriales bacterium | reverse complement strand
AACCCCGATTCCATGATCCAGAGTCATGTGTCCTACCATTGGACGACTTCCCAGCGTAGGAAAGATGATAATCGATATCGCCGCAATTTTCAAGCCCTGAAATGTGGCTTTCAGCAAAAAATATGAAAGAAACTCCTTGCGCGATGAGTGAGTCATCGTCTGAAAATCCCCCAATGCATGTGGTTTTCATCCGGTTTCGATTACGGGGGATTTCCAATGATGAAGAGCTTTTTTTTCTATGGGTGATTTGGCGGGTTTTTGTCCGCTTTTTCCCAGATTGACACCTCCCCAGGATGGTGTTACCATGGCGCTTAAAATGAAAAAGACTTGGATACGAATCACCCTGTTGTTCCTTTTGACGGGAGTTCTATTGTTCTTTTTCTTCCGCAGCCTGAATTGGGCCGAGGTTTGGAGGTCCATGGCGGAAGTGAAACCCCTGCTCTTCGTGCTGGTTGTGCTTTTGGCGCCGGTGAATCTCATCACCCGGGCTATCCGTTGGGACTATCTTCTGCGGCATGAAAAGAAAGGGATTACACTCTACAGCCGTTTTGCCGCTACCGTGGTGGGCTTTACCGTGACCTACCTTCTACCGGGAAGATTGGGCGAACTGGCGAAACCCCTGTTCCTTGCTTATAAGGAAAACATGAAAAAGGGATTCGTGTTGGGCACGCAGCTGGTGGAGCGAATATTCGATATTTTCACCAATTGTTTTCTGCTCGGTGTTTTTCTTTTCTTCAATTCCCTCTATTCATCATCCTTCAACCCCGACAAGCGGACGTATGCCATCCTTAAATGGAGCGGGATCGGAGGCGTTGTTTTCGCCACGATCATGCTGCTTTTGATTCTCTCGTTATATTTTTTCCGGGATAAAACCATGGCGGTGATCTCACGGCTTCTCAGGCCCTTTCCCAAAAAGCTTTCCACGGCCGTCATCAAGCTTCTGGACGAATTTTTCGAAGGCTTGAAGTTTTTCCACTCGTTTCGAAACCTCATTGCCTATATCCTGCTGTCGCTGGTTGTCTGGCTGGGAATCGATTTATTCTACTGGATCGTCTTTTTCGCCTTCGGTCTTTCGGTTCCATATGCTGCGATAATCCCTTATGTCTTCATGACCGCCGTCGGGGCCTCTATCCCCACGCCGGGGATGGTGGGCGGATATCATTATTTCAGCAAGCTCGGACTGACGGCCTTTTTCCCTATCAGCGACAGTAAAGCCGCCGGAATGACCATCGTGGTGCATGCCCTGCAGCTTGTCATGACATGTCTCATCGGTTATGCTATATTGTGGAAAGAGGGGATATCATTGCTTCAGATTAAAAAACTGGGAGAGAACGCCATTCGATGAAGTGTCCTTATTGCGACCATTCCGAAAGCAAGGTGATTGATTCGAGGGAGAGCAAATCCGGGCTGACGATACGCCGCCGCCGGGAGTGCCTCGAATGCGCGCGGAGGTTCACCACTTATGAGCGCATAGAGGAGATTCCCTATATGGTGATCAAAAAGGACGGTCAGCGCGAGCCCTTCGAGAGCCAGAAGCTGATTCGAGGACTCCTGAAGGCCTGCGAAAAGCGTCCGGTGCCGGTGGCCAAGCTGGAGGAAATGGTCGAAGAGATTGAAACCAGACTGCAGGAGCTTCCGGAGAAGGAAATCTCCACATCGGAAATCGGACAGCTTGTGATGGACAAGCTCAAGGCCCTGGATAAGGTGGCCTATGTGCGGTTCGCATCGGTTTATCGGGAGTTTAAAGACGTTCTCGAATTCAAGCAGGAACTGGAAAGTCTTCTGAAAGAAAAATGATATCCGGATGAAATGGGAAAACGCATAAAACCGGTCTCACGCATCATCAGAATCGAAACCGAAATCAACCGTATCGCAGGGAAAGTATTCGTCCGTGAACAGAAATGGCGAGGATTGGATGACGGGTGGGTGCCTTACGTAGACATCGCGGAGCAAAATAATTATATTAGGGTAGAGATTGAACTCCCCGGAGTTGATCGGGATGATATCTCGATATTACTGCACAGCAGTCGCCTTGAGGTTAAGGGCTTTAAAAGAGAACTGCGGGAAGAAACTCCGGTCCGCTATGTGAGACTGGAGAGAGAATACGGCAATTTTCGCAGGATCATTTTTCTTCCCAATACCATCATTCCGGAAAAGGCGAAGGCTTCGCTTGAAAACGGAGTCTTGAATTTGATGCTGCTGAAGTACAAGCAGAAAGATGAAAAAGAGGTGGTACTGAAGATCCAGGAACCTCGAGAATAGAGATGGAGGACGAAATGGCGAACAAAGATAATGAACTGAATGATGACGTGGAAGAATATATCGAAGAGGAAGGTGAAAAGCTAAACGTTCCCAGCGAGCTCCCCGTATTGATGCTGCGGGACATCGTGGTTTTTCCGTACATGGTGGTTCCTCTGTTTGTGGGGCGGGAAAAATCCAAGGAAGCCGTTGATTTCGCGCTTTCCTCACAGCGTATGATCCTGCTGCTTTCGCAGAAGGACATGGAAATCGAGGACCCGAAAAAATCGGACGTCTATACGGTCGGCACCGTGGCCCTGGTCATGCGCATGCTGAAACTTCCGGACGGTCGTATCCGGATCCTGGCTCAGGGGCTGGTTCGGGCTCAGGTGGACGAACTGTACGAAGACAAGCCGTACTATTCCGCCAAGATAAGAGTCCTGCATGAACCCCAGGAAAGCGATAAGACCATCGAAGCCGAAGCCCTTATCAGAAATGTCCGGGACGGATTGGAACAAGCCTCCACCATGGGGAAAAGCATTCCTCCGGAAATCATGATCATTGCGGCCAACGTCGATGAACAGGGGCGGTTGGCGGATCTGACGGCCGCCAATCTGGATCTCAAGGTCAAGGAAGCCCAGGATCTGCTGGAAATGGTCGATCCTCAACCGCGTCTGCGCAAGGTGTATGAACTGCTGACCAAAGAGGTGGAGCTGCTGAATGTTCAGTCGAAGATCAGCAGCGAGGCCAAAGGCGAAATGGACAAGCTTCAAAAGCAGTATTTCCTCCGCCAGCAGATCAAAGCGATTCAGAAGGAGCTGGGCGAGGGCAGTGAGATCCAGGAAGAGATAAACAACTACCGGGATAAATTGAAAAAACTGAAAGTCGCCGCGGAAGTCAAAGAAGAATTGGAGAAACAGATCCAGCGGCTCTCTCAGATGCACCCCGAGTCCGCCGAGACCGCGGTGGTGCGAAATTATCTTGACTGGATGTTCGCGCTTCCCTGGAACAAGCGAACCGTCGACAATCTCGATCTGATCAAAGCCAAAAAAATCTTGGACGAGGACCACTACGGGCTGGAAAAGGTCAAGGAGCGGATTCTCGAATACCTGGGCGTACGCAAGCTCTCGAAAGAGATCAAAGGACCCATTTTGTGTTTCGTCGGCCCTCCGGGAGTGGGAAAAACGTCGCTGGGTCGCTCGATCGCCCGCGCTTTGGGAAGGAAGTTTATCCGGATCTCCCTGGGAGGAGTGCGAGATGAGGCGGAGATCCGCGGTCACCGCCGCACCTATGTGGGCGCCATGCCCGGAAGGATCATTCAGGGCGTCAGGCGCTGCAATTCCAACAATCCCGTGTTCATGATGGACGAAGTGGATAAGATCGGCGCCGATTTCAGGGGAGATCCCTCTTCGGCTTTGCTGGAAGTCCTGGATCCCGAGCAGAACAATTCCTTTCGCGATCACTACTTGGGAGTGCCTTACGATCTTTCGCAGGTGATGTTCATCACAACGGCCAACCTGCTGGATCCCATCCAGCCGGCTTTCCGCGACCGCATGGAGATTCTGCATCTCCCCGGCTACACCGAGGAGGAAAAGCTGCAGATCGCGCTTCGGCATCTGGTTCCCAAACAAATCAAGGAAAACGCCCTGAGTCCCAAATGGATCATGTTCACCCGGGGGGCGATCAAACAGATCATTTCTCATTATACCCGGGAAGCCGGGGTGCGGAACCTGGAGAGAGAGATCGCCACGGTCTGTCGCAAAGTGGCGCGCAGGGTGGCTGAAGGGAAGAAGACGCTCTCCAAGGTTACTTCCCAGAACGTCGAAAAATACCTGGGACCCCACAAGGTTTTTCGGGATCAGCTCCGAAAAGAAAATCGTATCGGAGTTTCCACCGGAGTGGCCTGGACCGCCGCGGGCGGTGAAATACTGTTCGTCGAAACCACGAAGATGAAAGGCAAGGGACACCTGACGCTGACCGGATCTTTGGGAGACGTCATGAAAGAATCCGCCCAGGCCGCCCTGAGCTATGCGCGGACGAAATCCGCAGAATTGGGGATCGACAACCGCATGTTCGCTCAAAATGATTTTCATATTCATATCCCGGAAGGCGCGATCCCCAAAGACGGTCCCTCCGCCGGAGTCACGATGGCGACTTCTCTCATCTCCGTATGCATGAAAAGAAAAGTCAAATGGGACGTGGCCATGACCGGTGAGATCACTCTCCGGGGCAGTGTGCTTCCGGTGGGAGGGATCAAGGAAAAAGTGCTGGCCGCCCAGAGGGCCGGGGTCCGGAAAATGATAATCCCCAAGGCAAACAAGAAAGACCTGATCGACATCCCGCGAAAAGTGAAGAAAGAAATGGAGTTTATCTTTGCCGATACCGTTGATGACGTATTCGCCAATGCCTTGGTCGCGGCCGCGGAGCCGTCCGGAAAGCGCACCGCCGCCGGTGTGCGGTCTTCGGGCAAAACGGCCTGATATCGTTTCGAACATGAATTCCGATATTCCCTCCGCGGCCTGAAAGCAGGGTGCATGAAACTACCCAAGCTCGAGGAAGACAGCGTGATCGAGGTTTTGCGGCGGGATTTTCGTCGGATCGACCCTGATCTGTTTATCGGCATAGGAGATGATGCCGCGGTTCTTCGCTGGGGAGGGAGATCTTTGATCCTCACCAAGGATCTTTTGCTCGAGGGCACGCATTTCCGCACAAGATGGCACCCACCGGAATTATTGGGCAGGAAAAGCCTGAGCGTCAACGTAAGCGACATCGCCGCCATGGGAGGAGATCCGCGTTATGCGTTGCTCGGCATCGGGCTGCCGGAAAAAACCGAGCCGTCATGGCTGGAAAGTTTTCTGTCGGGTTTGAAAGCGGCGGCGGGAGAGGAAGGTGTTTCCCTGATCGGAGGGGATACCACCCGGGCCGCGGTCATTACAATATCCGTGACCTTATTGGGAGAAGCCCAAAGAATCGTCCCGCGAAACGGAGGCCGGCCCGGGGATCTGCTGTATGTCTCTGGAACTTTGGGTGATGCGCGGTTGGGGCTTCGGTTGTTGAAGCGGGGGGTCGGTCCGGGGGCCGGATCCGAGACGGATCATCTGCTGCGTGCATTCCTGGATCCCCGGCCGCAAACGGCGCTGGGCCGGCGGTTGGGCGCCCTTGAGCCGGTTTCCGCAATGATCGACCTCAGTGACGGATTGTCGCTCGATCTGGTTCGCTTATGCCGTGAAAGCGGTTGCGGAGCCGAAATAGATCTGGGGAAACTGCCGGTATCCGCTCAGGTCAGGGAATTCAGTCGAACCCCCTATCGGGAGGCGCTTCATGGGGGAGAGGATTATCAACTGCTTTTTTGTCTGCGGCCTGAAGGGAAGCCAAGGCTCTCGGAACTCAAAAAAGAGTTCCATCTGACCGAAATCGGGAGAATGCTTCCGGGATCGGACGTCCGTGTGATCGATCGACGAGGACGCTCGAAAAAACTGGAACACCGGGGATTCAAACATTTTTCCGACGCAAAAAAATAATTCGCGTATTCCGTGGCTCGGGTCGATACGATGTTCTGACCGTTTTCGACGGGATTATGAATCAGATGAAATCACCGCTGAAAACCACCTGCGCCGGGCCTATCTGATAAGCCTTTTCACTAATCCATTCCACATGGAGATTCCCCATGGACGTTCTGACGTTGACCTTGTTTTCCGTCAAGCCTTTGAGGATGGATGCCACGGCCGCAGCCCCGGAGCCGCTGCCGGAAGACAGGGTTTCCCCGACCCCCCGCTCCCAGAAGAGGACTTCGATGTCGGATCGGCTCAGCACGCGGACAAACTGGATGTTGACGCGTTTTGGAAAAAAAGGATGGAACTCGATCTCATAGCCGATCTGGTTCCATTCGATACGTGAGGGAAAGCGGTCGAAAAATATGGCGCAGTGAGGATTTCCGAGCGAGAGAGCGGTGATGGGATAGGTTTTTCCTTGGATGATGAGCGGATAATCCAGAATCTTCTCGTGTTCTTCTCCGTCGTCGAAGGGGATGGACTTGGAGTCGAAACGAGGAGTTCCCATCTCGATCTTGATTTTAAAGAAATTTTCTTTCTGTTCGATCTGCTCGCATTCCCTGGGTCCGGCGGTGGTGGAAAACAGGATGCTGGGGGAATCGATCTTATTGCGGTAATAGAGATAGGTGGCCGCGCAGCGCAGACCGTTCGCGGAGACCTCCGGTTCCGTTCCGTCGGCGTTGAATATCCGGATGTTGACCAGTCCCTTTTTTTTATCCCTTATGGAAGTAAGGAGCAGCCCGTCTCCGCCCACTCCGGTGTGCCGTTCGCAGATGCGGCGTGCAAACGCTTCCTTTTCGGAAAGCTCCCGGATCTCACCCTCGTCCATGACGAGAAAATCATTTCCCAGGGAGTGGACCTTGGCGAATTTCATTCGGGGATCCTCAGGACAACGATGGCATCCTGGAACGTGCGGTTGTTTTCCCTCCGGATCAGCAGCATGATGGGGTCGCCTGATTTCAAGTCCTTAAGAATCGCCTGAAGCTGGCGAACGGTTTTTACCGATTTCTGGTTGGCTTCGAGAATGATGTCTCCTTTTCTTATGCCCTTGTCTTCGGCTTCGCTGTAGCGGCGAACATCGGTTACCAGGAGTCCTTCCTTGGTTTGAAGGCCGTAGCGTTCCGCCAAACCGGAATTCAGCTGGGTTACGGAAATACCGATGTCATTTTCAGTGGATTCCGAAGTTTCCGGTTCTTCCTCATTATCGAGAGTGCCGATCTTTACCGGCACGATGATTTGCTTGCCGTCTCGAATGATCGTCAGGTCGACGCGGGTTCCGGGTTTAAGGTCGGCAACCTTGAACATGAGATCGTTGGCGTCCTTGATCGTCTGCGCTCCCAATTTAAGCACGACGTCATAGGTTTTGAGTTCGGCTTCGGCGGCGGGAGAATCTTCCGTGACGGAATTGATGACGGCGCCCTGTTTGGATTCCAGTTTCAGGAGTTTGCGCAGATCTTCATTGACGGGAAGGATGGTGATCCCGAGGTAGCCTCTGACCACCTTGCCTTGGTCTTTGAGCTGTGCCGTGATTTTTTCGGCCAGATTGGAGGGAATGGCGAATCCGATGCCGATGCTGCCTCCGGAAGGAGAGTAGATCATGCTGGTGACGCCGACGACTTCGGCCTGCATGTTGACCAGCGGGCCTCCGCTGTTGCCGCGGTTGATCGAAGCATCGGTTTGAATGAAATCCTGATAGGTCGGCGCGTTCATGCCCGGTAGCTGGCGCCCTTTGGCGCTTACGATTCCGGCCGTAACGGTATGGGCCATTCCCAGGGGATTGCCGATGGCGAGCACCCATTCTCCGACTTTCAATCGGTTTGAGTTTCCAAGGCGGGCAAAAGCATGCCCTGTGGTTTTGACCTTGAGCAGCGCCAGGTCGGTTTTGGCATCCGTCCCCACGAGCTCGGCGGCGTATTCATCTCCGTCGAGAGAAGTGACCGTCACCTTGACCGCATCTTCCACAATGTGATTGTTGGTCAGTATATACCCGTCAGCGCTGATGAAGAACCCGGTGCCTTGGGAACGAGCTCGATATTCCTGTTCACGTTCACGCTGCCGCGGCATATCGAAAAAGCGGTTCCAGAAATCGTCGAAGGGATCTTGAAAACCCATCGATGCGCGTTTTTGGACTTTCTCCGCGAGAATGCTGACGACCGCGGGTCCCAAACGCTCGGCGATCTCCGTGAAATCCCTACCCGGCGTGGCTTGGATGGGAGGAGGGGACGAGGCATAAAGAGGTGATGTCAGCGGAGCCGAAACGGCTTCATCCGCGGCAAATTCCTGTGTGTCTTTATCCGGGACAAATACGAATATCGATCCTGCGATCAATAGTCCCAAGACGAAACTTACGAGAGCGATGACGATGGAAGTTTTTTTCATTTCCCTGCCTCCTGAATCTTTATATTAAATTAGCATAAACCTCTTAAAAATTCAATTTCACCTATTCATAACCTCGACAGGTGGTAAGAACGTTGCATCGTCCTCAGCCCTTTTAGAAATCCGTGAGGGTTTTCATGGTGAATGAATTGAACTTTTGAGACTGCTGGGTTATCATCGGCTTGTTTTGAAACGAAAAAAGACCGTGAAACTGAAAAAAGGAATTCTGATCGTTCTGGAAGGAATCGACGGAACCGGAAAAACCACTCAGGCCGAACTGTTGGCGGATGCGCTGCGTGAGGAGGCGTACACGGTCTCTCGTTTCCATGAGCCCTCGCAGAGTCCATGGGGTCGGGAGATCAGAAAAAAAGCCGTCAGCGAAAATGCTCTTACTCCCGAAGAAGAGCTGGAGCTTTTCCAAAAAGACCGACGGGACAACGTCAAACGCAATATCAGGCCGGCTCTTGAACGGCGGGAAGTGGTCGTGCTCGATCGCTACTATTTTTCCACCATCGCATATCAGGGTTCAAAAGGGATCGATCCGGAGCGCATCCTGCGGGCCAACCTGGAATTCGTCGTGCTTCCGGACCTGGTATTTATTCTGGACCTTGATCCGAAGGCGGGGCTCAAACGTACCGAAGACAGGAAAACCAGGGACCTGCTTTTTGAGCGGGAGGATTATCTGAACCTGGTTCGAGGCCTCTTCCAACGATTCGAAGGAGACAATATCGTTCATCTAGATGCCGGAATATCGATCGATCGGATTCATCATCAGATCAGGGAAAAAGCTCTGGGTTATCTGAAAAACTGGGTGATTTCCGGGGTGTCGATTCCTCCCTCATCTGGACCGTGAAGTCGAATTCTGCTATATTAAATTCTTATGTCGGAAGCCAAGAAAGTCGTTCTCCTTATAAAAAAAATCGATTTGCGCAAATGGAATCCCCTGCGGCTTTTCAAAAAGGGTGATAACCGCAAGTGGGGGAAGCGAGTGCTGTGGTCCGTGGTCGTCATAGGGGTTCTGGGGATCGGCACCTTCATTGGGGCCTACAAGGCGATCCTGGAAAATTTGCCCTCCATATCCCTCCTCGAGGCCTTTGAACCCAACATTATCACGTACATCTATGCCGATGACGGAACGGTTATCGGTGAATACGCCATCGAAAAAAGGATCGAGATCCCATTTGAGGAAATACCGGAGATTTTGCTGCAGGCCATCATCGCGACCGAAGATTCACGATTTTATCAACACCATGGAATCGATTTCAGGGGCATCCTGCGTTCTTTGAAAGAAGATGTCCGCCTCATTATGACGCCGCGGAAACTGCACGGAGGGAGTACCATAAGCCAGCAGCTGGCTCGGGAATTGTTCCTGCACCGCAAGCAGACGTTGAGGCGGAAATTAAAGGAAGCGATCCTGGCTTTTCGAATCGAACGCAACTATTCAAAGCAGGAAATCCTTACGTTCTACTGCAATCAATTCAATCTCGGGCATGGAGCCTATGGCGTGGAAGCCGCGGCTCAACTCTATTTCGATAAACCCGCCTCCGAACTGAAACTGGAGGAGGCCGCCATGATCACGGGTATCTTGCAGCTGCCTTCTTTCTATTCGCCGTATACGAATACGGAGCGTACGCTGCGCCGCCGAAATCATGTTTTAGACCGAATGGTCGAGGAAGGCTACATCGATGATGCGCAAGGGGAGGAGAGCAAAGCCAGACCGTTGAATGTGCTTCCGCTTCACAGATCGGACTCGGATTTCGCCGCTCATTTCAAGGAAGAGGTAAGGAAATATCTCTATGAAAATTACGGGCGGGATTCGCTATATAAGGAAGGGCTGAAAGTCTACACCACCTTGAATGTCCGGTATCAGGAATATGCTGAAGCGGCCGTGCGCAAGCAGCTCCATATCCTGGATAAACGACAGGGATGGCGGGACGATAAGGTCAATCTTGTCGAGAAAGGTCTGGAAGAACTGGAAAGCATCATTCAGCCCATCAAGCATGAGGAAACGGGAGAATCGTTTTTCTCCAGCTGGCGGGTTTCAGAGATAGATGTGGACGACCAGATTGAAGCCCTTGTGCTTTCGGTGACCAAGCGCGAAGCGATCCTGCGTATCGGCGAGTATACGGGAAAACTCACCAACCGCGATATCGCGTGGACCGAAACCGATGACCTGACCCGAATCATCGAGCGCGGCGATATCATACTGGTGAAAATACTCGAAAAGGATGAGGAAAAATGGGAGCTTACCGCGGCCCTCGATCAGGAACCTAAACTCGATGCGGCGTTTCTGGCTATTGAACCGCAAACCGGCCAGATCAAGACCATGGTGGGCGGGTATTCCTTCAAGCGAAGCGAATGGAACAATGCGACTCAGGCGACACGTCAATCCGGATCCGTCGTCAAGCCCATGTTGTACACGGCGGCTCTGGAGAACGGATTCACGCCCGCCAGTCCGATCATAGATGAACTCACGGATTTTGCCGACAAATGGTCGGGAGAGATCTGGGATCCGCCCAATTACGATCACAGATACAAGGGGCGGATCACGCTGCGTTGGGGATTGGAAGAATCACGGAATATCGTGACCGCCAAGATCCTCGACTATATTTCGCCCCAGACCGGCGTTAATTACGTGAAAAAATTCGGGATCACTTCTCCCATTTACCCATACCTGTCGCTGTCTCTGGGGGCTTTCGAAATAAAAATGATCGAACTGGTTTCAGCTTTTACCACATTTCCGAACCAGGGAATCAGGATCCATCCGTATTTAATCACGCGGATCGAAGACAAGGAAGGAAACATACTGGAAGAGAGCAAAATCGAATCCGAGGAAGTCATTTCCCCTCAAATCGCGTATATCATGACCTCGCTCCTGCAGGGCGTTGTGCTGCGCGGGACCGCTCAGGCCGCGCGTTTTCTGGATAAACCTCTGGGTGGGAAAACCGGAACCACGGATGATTTCAGCGATGCCTGGTTCATGGGGTTTTCCCCCTCCCTGTGTGCGGGGGTTTGGGTCGGACATCGGGAAGGGCGCATCCCCATAGGGGATCGTCAGTCGGGTGCCGTAGCCGCTCTGCCGGCGTGGATCGATTTTTTCAGTCACCTGATCGAAGACGAAAAAGCGTTGGCCGAGGAAAATGGTGAAGAAGTGGTGCAAGAAGAATTCATCATGCCTCCGAACCTTTCATTCGCCGAGATCGACCGCAAAACCGGTCTGTTGGCGACGCCGTTCTGTCTGTTTCCGTTTAAAGAGGTTTTTATTCCCGGAACCGAACCGAACCGATTCTGTTCGCACGAAGATCATTTGATGCTTTTGGATTACTATTCCCTCATCGGCAAATAAACAGGCGAATACAAAAAACCCGTTTGTTCCCCTCTTTTACGAGCTCAATAGAAAAGGTGTTCTACTTTTTCCTGACTTTGGATCCGGAGGAGGATGATTTTCTCGTTTTCGACCCCCTGCTGCTTCGCGTTGTTGTGGAGCGGGAACGAGATGAGCTTTTTGAGGGACTTCGGCTGATGGAAGAGCGGGAAGTGGTTTTGCGGGATGAGATGCCGGAAGAACTTCCGGATGACTTTCGGGAACTTGAGCTTTTGATGTACCGTCTGCCGCTGCTTCCTGAAATATAATTGTACAATCGTCCTAATGAAGACCGAGACGCGGAACCGCGTGAAATCGTTTTCGATGTTATGGAGGATGAGGACGGGTATCCGCGTTTTGTACGTGTCGAAAGCGTTCGGCTCATGCTCGGTCGTGTCTTTCGGGCCTCCGATAATCCCGTTTTAAAGGAGCCGGTTCGTGCGGTGCGGTTGGTGCTCGATTCGCCGGTCCGGTAGCGCACCGGACTTTCTCCGCGGTGGAGAAGCACCTTGTTATCTCTGTCCAACCTCTGGACTGACAACTTGGAAGAGGCAGGTCGGGAATCGGGCCCCCTCCGAACGACGTTCATTTTTCCAATGCTCCGGACTTTCGTTTCGCTCAATGCGACGCGGGAAAGATTACGGGATTGGAGCTGGTTTTTATGGACGACGGTCAAAGCTCTTGAGGACATGGGATAAGGATCGGAATAGCGCGCATAATAGGCGTTATTGATGATGACCCCGGGATGTCCGTAATAACTGAGAGGAGCCCAACCGTAGTAGCCGGCGCCGGAGTACCATCCGACCCAACTCGGTCCCCAAACCGTAGTGGGGATCCAGTACCAGCCGAGCCCCAGGTCCCAGTGCCATCTTCCGTAATGAAAAGGCGCCCAACCCCAGGATTCGTAGGGAAGCCATGTCCATCCGCACTGCGCCATCCAGATCCAGCGTCCGTTCGAATACGGTCTCCAGCCGACGCCCATTCCTTGCGGAACCCATACATAACCGTAAGGTTCCATCGTGGTCCATTTCCCGTAATCCGAAAGCTCGGTCTCGAAATCATCCAATTCCTCGGGAAGATATTCTTGGGCCAGATGCCTGAATATTTGAGTGTCGCGGTCCTCATTCCAAATGTCGAATCCGTCGTCGGCAACGGCCAGAAACATGCTGGGGCTGTCCGAAAGCTGGCCTTCGGAAGCGATCAGACGCTGCGCATCTTTAACCAGAACCGAACGGTCTTTCCCCGCGGCTTCCAGCAGTCCCTTAAAAACCAGGACCGTTGTTTCCGGATTCGATCGGGCATCGAAACGGTACAAACCGATATCAAGGATGTATAAGGAAACATCGGGAGTATGGATTTCGATATCCTTTTCGTTTTCAAGGGAGGAGATACGAGCGTAAATGCTTCCCGACCAGATTTGGATCTGTGTCAGCGGATTTTCGGCGTCGGGAAGGCGTAGGAAATCGAGTTTTGTGTTTTCATCCAATCGGATGTAGTTCCCGTTTCCCAGACAGATTTCCGCCCTGCCGTCGGTGGTTCCGATTCTGTCGCCGGTGGCGATGGGCATATTGATTTCGCCCTCTTCATATGCCAGATCCGATGCGCGCTGGAGAAATGTCCCTCCGCTTATATGGCTGAGCCGGACAAACGACGGCTCGGTATAATCATCGGTTTGCGCTTGGATAGGGATCGTCATGCCGGTCAAGAAAATGAGGGCGGTGACTGCTGAAAATATTTTTATTCTCATATTCTCCTCCACTCCTTCACTTTCAATATAATGCAAACGGCATGCCAAATGCTTCCTCAGTCGGTATATATAAACCGGAGGCCGTTTTGTCTCCAATAGATGACGTATGACATAAAGACTATACATCATAAACAACATATTGTAACTCAATCGAGGCCCTCCTGCCCACCCTGACGCCGCCCCACCCGGGTATTTAGGTGGAAATCAAATCTGCAACCAGACGTCTTTCAGCACCAAAACCAGGATAAGGCAGTGTGAGATGAGGAGTGCCATATGGGATTTAGCCTGAAAATGGGGGTTTGTGAGGGAAGCCGACGGAGGAGGCCGGTGAGTATGTCTGAGCCCCAAAGGGACGAGTTACGGAACCGCAGAATAAACCGCTATTTATATGGCGTTTAAAATCCCATCTAAACGACGACCTCACACCGCCGTTCCTTCCGACCCGCCCCACCCGGGTATTAAGGAAAGAGCAGAATCTACGGTCTCCAAAAAAGTCTGGGTTATTCACGAGACCAAGATTGCCGTGGCGCCGAGGATGCAGCTCGTGAGGCGTACCGGGCTACGTCGATCGGGATGCGACGATGGCGACGTGGTAAGATTGGTGCGCCCAAAGGGTGGAACAGGCTGATTATATAATTGTTTTATATCCATTGGAGGATTTATATTTATCTAATCAGCCTGTTCCATGAATAATCCAGCTCAAGCCTATATTTTCCAGTGAGTGTTGTGCATCTCAAACACCGGCGCCAACTCCCGCAAAGCTTCAGGCGATGCTTCCGCGGAAAACGTGGTGGCGCGGCCGCTTCCATGAAGCTGCCGGAGAACTTCCAAGCTTCCATCCTGAATGGCTTGCAGGTTGTAGCCCCCTTCCAAAGCGATGAGCAGCCGGTTGTCACAGGTTTTTCGTGCCAGATCGACGAGCTCCCGGGTGATGGCGCCGATGCCCTCGGTGGTGACCTCCATACCCCCCAGTGGATCGGAAAAATGGATGTCGAAACCGGCGGATACCAAAATAAAATCAGGAGAGAATTGGAGCGCGATGGGAGCCAGCAGTTTTTTCATGATGAAGAGATAGTCGGCATCCGTTTTGCCCGGTGAGAGCGGCACGTTGATCGTATACCCTTTTCCGGACCCTCTTCCGGTTTCGCTCCAGTATCCGGTGCCGGGAAAAAAGGGGGATTGGTGGATAGAGACATAGATCACGTCGGAACGCTCGTAGAATTGATTCTGGGTGCCGTTTCCATGATGGATGTCCCAATCCACGATCAAAATACGTTTCATTCCACGGAGGCGTATCAAGTGTTCAGCGGTGATGGCGATATTATTGAAGATGCAGAATCCTCTTGCCCGATCGATTTCTGCATGGTGTCCCGGCGGGCGTATAAAGGCGATCGCGTTGCGGACCCGGCCCTCGACGATGGCGTCTGCCGCGGCGAGCACGCCTCCGGCCGCCAGCAGAGAGGTTTCAAAGGAACGGGCGGAAGTGGAGGTGTCGGGGTCAAGGGGGACATGCGGTTTGCCGGCGGTGCCGCGGACCCGGCGATAGTACTCCGGAGTATGAATATACAGGATTTCGGATTCCGATGCCGGTCGCGGTGAAATATCCAGGAAAGGAAAATCGACTTTCCGGTCGATCATGCGGTAGATGGCGTCCAACCGGTTTGGGCTTTCGATATGGGCGCTTCCCATGTCGTGTTCCAGGAAGCGTGCATCTCTGATGATTCCTGTTTGCATGGGGGCTCCTATTTGAAGAAAGGTTTCCATTTGTCGGGCTTCGGTTTTTCGCCCAGCAGACTGATAATGATAAGCAGGGCCAACGAACAGAACAGGGCGGGGTAGATTGCAGGGATTCCCAGGGGGAGTTGTCCCTGGATCTTATTGATGATCTCCCAGATGATGGTGACGGTCATGCCTCCCAGGATCGAAGAGACCCCTCCCGCGGTCGTGGCTCGTTTCCAGAAGAAGACGGCCATAAGGGCCGGAGTGATGCCGGCTCCGTATATCGTGTATGCCGCATACGCGGCGTCCAGAATCCGGGGGAAAAAGGAGATCAGCGAAAAAGAAATGAATCCGAGCCCGATGACGACCAGCCGTGAAAACAGAATCATCTTTTTGTCGGACAGGTCGGAATTGATGAAGCGTTGATATATATCGCGGACAACATTGGTGGCGGGAACCAGTAGAAAACTGTTGGCCGTGGATACGATGATGGCTACGATGGCGGCGATAAGAACGCATCCGACGGCGACCGGTACGCCTTTGTGAGCAACTTCCAGAATGATCTTTCCCTGCATGTTATCGCCCAATTGGAAGGCGCTGCTTCCGATAACCGCCAAGCTCTGCAGCGCAACGCCCAGCATGACGACGCCGAGAACCCAGCCGACAACGGATTTTTTGGCCTCCCGCTCATTTTTCGCGGAAAAAAACCGCTGATACATGTTGCCGTTGCCGAGGGCCAGCAGCAGCGTGGGCACGAAATACCCCATGGCCTGGATCCCGGACATGTTTCCCAGGACCGGGTGGCGTCGAGGCGTTACATTCGCCGCGATAAAATCCATGCCCCCGACATGCTTGATAAGAAAAGGAATGGCAACGAATACGGCGGTGATGATGAGAATCCCATTGAATATATCCAGATATGCCACCGATATCATGCCTGCCAACAGAGTGTAGACGACGACGAAGATCGCAACGATGATGATGCCGGTTTCGATGGACATTCTTCCGTCGGTTATGGTATTGAGAACCCAGCCGCCGCCCCGAAATTGATAGCTGACGATCGTCAGGTATGCGATGATCGTGGTGATGGTCGCAAGGATACGCGCCCATTTATCATAGCGGGCTTCCAGGATATCGGGGACGGTGAACTGTCCGAAACGGCGCACGCGACCGGCGATGAAGAAAACAACGATGATTCCGATCCATCCCCCCGCGCTTCCGATCAATGAGGAGTATCCATGATTGTAACTGAGATCGGATACACTGAAGATATCGCCCGATCCGATCCAGGTGGCCAGCAGGGTTCCAACCAGGATAGGCGCCGTCAGAGTTCGCCCGGCGATCAGGAAATCTTCCTTTTTTTTCACCCGTTTCGAGATGATGAGGCCGAAAATCAGCATCAGAATGAGATAAGCCAGGATAGTGATCAAATATGCCACGCGTTGACTCCTCTTTTCGGATTAATACCCTAAAACATCGCATGCATATACGATGTCAAATATTCTGACAAAAAATTTCATGACAGGCAAGCGGGATTTCAGATGCGGATTGAGGGGTTACGGAGGAATCCGGCATGCAAAACAGTGATTTTCGGATCCGGAGCCGTTTCCCGGAACGGCTTGTAAAGAGAAAGCGCTTTCCTCATTCCGCCCGGTAATTTATAATAGCTGGGATAACATGAGAGTACAGCTGTTTGTTCCACCGCAGGGTTACGTGGCTCAGCGTTGGGGTGAAGGAACCTCCATGCCGCCGCTGGGCATCTTATCGCTGGCGGCGGTTCTGGAAAAAGAAGGCGTGGAGGTGGATGTCGTTCCGGCGGATGTCCTCGGATTGAGTTGGAAGGATGTTCGTGAGCGCATCCGCGCATTCCGTCCCCACCTGCTGGGGGGGACCACCACTACGGAAAATCGGTTTGATTCATTCCGGTTGGCCTCCGTCGCCAAACAGGTCGATCCAAAAATCGTCACGGTGCTGGGCGGACCCCATATCTCAATGTCGGGCGCCGAAACCTTGAGCCGTGTCCGCGACGTGGATATTACGGTCAAAGGAGAAGGGGAGCTAACTCTGGTGGCACTCGTGAGAGAGCTCAGGTCAGGCGGAAATATCGATCAGGTTGAGGGACTGCATATTCGACATAACGGCGGGATCGTATATACGGGCGATAGAGAACGGATCGAGGACCTGGACACGCTGCCGTTTCCCGCCCGTCACCTGGTTCCCATGGACAAGTACCATTTTACGGTTCAAACCGCGGACGGGCGGAAAAGAAAAGCCCAGAACATCATGACGTCGCGCGGCTGTCCTTTCGATTGTTATTTTTGCGCAACACCCGCGAATTGGGGCAGGCGCGTGCGCGGGAATTCGCCGGAACGGGTTCTTGAGGAAATCGAACATCTCATCGACGCCTACGGAGCGGAATTCATCTGGTTCTACGATGATACGCTGAACTATGATCCTCGGCGGCTGCACAGGATTATGGATATGATCCTGGAGCGAAAGCTCAACATCAAGTTTTGCAATGAATTCCGGATCGACCTGGTCGACAAGCCGCTCCTGGCCAAAATGGTGGACGCCGGATTGGTTTGGGGGCATTTCGGTGTGGAAGCCGGAGCCGAGCGGGTTCGAAAAGAGATCGTCGGCAAGGCGTTCGATATTGAACAGGCCTATAATTTCGTGCGCTGGGCCAAGGAATTGGATTTTGTTCCGGATGCCTTCATTATCTATTCCCACCATACGGAAACCTGGGAGGAGGCGCAGGACACGATCCGGATCATCGATGAACTGAAAACGATCAATCCCAAAACCGAGATTTCAACCTCCATCCTTCATGTCTATCCCGGCACGCCGCTGGAGCTCATCGCGAAGCGGGAGGGCATTATCCCGCAAGATTTTTCCTGGGCCGAGAAGAAAGACATGAGGAAGGTCCCCTTGCTGCCCGCGGCGCAGGGCGATGTCCCGCTTTTCAAGGATCGCCTGACCTGGTTTCAGATCGCAAACTTGATCATGCGGGGAGGGGACTCGGGAAAACGCATCCTGTCCCCGTCCAAATGGCGCTCCCTGTTTATGGGCTTGTTTTCAGGAGGACATCTCGGCGTCTATATCGTATTTTTCCTGGTTTGGACGAAATACAGGATCAAACACCTGCTGGGAAAATCCAAATCCCGGGAAGATATCCGGGACGTCAAGGTCGGCTGAGATTCTCAGGACACCGGCGGTTTTTCAGCTTCCGCCGTTTCTTTTTTTTCCATTTTGACCGAATAGATATTGGTAAAATTGGGCTCGGGCATGGCGGTGCCGTAGATGAAATCGGCGACTTCCATGGATTTGAAATTATGCGTGATGATGATGAACTGGGTGCCGTCTTCATTCTTTTTCATCAGATTGAGAAACCTCAGCAGATTGGCTTCGTCCAGAGAGGCGTCCACTTCGTCCAAGATACAGAAAGGAGTGGGCTTGTATCTGAAAAGAGCAAAGAAAAACGCCAGGCTGGTCAGCGTCTTTTCTCCTCCTGAGAGGAGCGTAAGACTTTGTACCCGTTTCCCGGGCGGCTGAGCGATGATGTCGATCCCCGAATCCAGCGGTTGATCGGGATCCGTTAATTTGACCTCGGCGTGACCGCCGTCGAACAGCAGACTGAAAAGATCCTTGAAGTTGGTATTGACTTCCGAAAGAGCTTTGAGGAATTGATGCCGGCTTTCCTGATCGATCCGGCGGATGGCTTCCTTGGTGGAGTCGATGGAGCTGCGCAGGTCCTCGTTTTGCTGAAGGAGGAAATCATAGCGCTCTTTCTGGGCCCGGTATTCCTCTTCCGCCATAAGATTGACCGCTTTGAAGCGCTGAATCTTGTCCTGCGACTCTTCCAGCTGAGGGGCAATGTCCCGGTCGGCGACATCTTCCGCGGAAATCTCCTGCTTGACCTCGGCGATGGTTTTCTTTAACTCCTGCCAGCACGTTTCTTCCAGATTGACCAGATCTCGCTCTCTCTCAGCTTTTTTTATTTCCCATTGGACACGCTCTTCCTTGATTGCTTCGTATTTGATGCGCTGTTCATCCAGGCCCTGCTCGCTCTCCGCCTGCTTTTCCTGATGCCGTTTCAATCCGCTTTCCTTTTCCAGCATTTCGCTTTCTTTATCGCGGAGCTCCCTTTCAAGTTTCCCTGCTTCCTGGGTCAGATCGAATATATCCTGTTTAAGCGCCGCTTCTTCTTTTTCTTCAGACCGCAGTTCATTCTCCAGATTTTCGATTTTTGAAGAAATGTTCTCGCGACGCTGCAGAATATTGCGGTTCTGCTGCTTCAAATTTTTAATCCGCTCTTCCGTCAGATCGAGACCCGACTGCAATTCGAAACAGCGGGTTCTCGTGTGTTCACTCGCTTCCTGCAGCGAAGCAAGAGATGTTTCCTGTTCTTCGATCGATGACCGGAGCGCGGATCTTTCCCGCTCCAACTCGGTGAGGTGTGTGCTGACCTGCCGAATGGATGCCTCCATCCGCTTTTTATCCTGAGCGAGAACCTCGGTTTCGCTTTCAAAAACTTGGGTTCGGTCTGATATCTTCGCTATTTCCGCGGCAAGGTAGCTTTTTTCCTTGTCCCGGGAAACGATTGTGCGCTCCAGGCGCGCTATGTCTTCACGAAACCGCCGGATGCGAACTTCGCTCTCTTTCCGTGCCGTCGTTTTCGTTTCGACTTCGGATTCCACCGGAACAATCTCTTTCTCAAGTCCCGTCAGTTTAACCCGGGCTGATTTCATGTCTTGGGTGAGGGCGAACAGGCCTTCCTTTTGGGGACCGGCGACAACCAGGCCGGAAGCATGCAGTACGTCGCCGTCCACCGTGATGAAATTTGCTTCGGTATGCTGCTGCCACAGGCCCACCGCGGTTCTGAGATCCGGCACGATCGCCGCTTCGATCAGCCGTGAAAACCGGCCTTGAATCCCTTCGGCGGGTTTGACGTTGGCTTTGAGGAGGCCGAGCCCTCCCGCCTCGCGGCAGGCTGACTGAGAAGCGGTTTCTCTTTCTTCCCCGTCGGGGAGGAGTAGAAAACGTCCATGGGGGGAAGATCCGGTCAGGTTTTTGAGGAAGTCGGAGGCGGGGATGACATTCGCCCGCACTTCATCCTTCCAGAAAACATCGACCAACGGAGTATGTTGGGAATCGGAGGAGATCAGGTCGGCAAACAGGCCCAGAGCTCCGCTCAGCTCCTGCGCTTCATTCGTGTCTTTTTCCTTGCTCAGCAAATTTTGCAGAGAATGAAGAAGGTGAGATGTCTCATCCCGGGAGTGGCGGAGATTTCCAAGCTTCCGGTTGAGCTCTTCCAAGACGGATCGAAGCGATTGAGCCGTATGTTCTTCTTTCTCCAACCTCTGTTTGTGGGAGTTCAGCTCGTCATGCAGGCGTTCGGACTCCTTTTCGGCGGATCTCAGGTTTTTTTCCGTTTCAAGGTAAAGCCTGCGCTCGTTTTCGATTTGGTCTTTCAACTTGATTTCCTGTCTCTGGATGAGTTCGATCTCTTTTTCGGCTTTACCGCGCTCATTTTTAATCTCCGTCTGGGCGGAAAGTTTGTCCAGATGTTCGGCGCGCAGGGAATCGATGGTCTGCTTGGCCCTTTCCCATGAATCTTGTGAGGTTTGATGTTCTCGGACCGCCGCGGCAAGGTCGTCCCGGCGCCGTTTCAAGGAGCCTTCAAGGCCTGTCAAGGTGTCCTCGGTTTTTTTGTTTTCGCGCTCCAGCGTTTTCAATTCACGCCGAAGATCCTCCCGGCCGCGGCGGGCGCCGCTTTTTTTGTCTTCAATAAAATCGATTCTTTTGGATTGTTTGAAGCGCTCCGATTCCAATTGAGACCGCCGGTTTTTAAGCGCGAAGAGACGGTCTCTTTCTTCGCGGCCCTCTTTTTCCCGGCGCCAGACTTCCTGGCGCAGGGAAGCCAGTGCTTTTTCCGCCTGTTTCATCCGTGACAGGATTTCATTCTCTTGGTCCAGACTGGTCTGATAGCGCCGGGAGGTGTCTGTCTGCTCCGCTTCCAGCCGGGCGATCTTCTTCCGGAACTGAAGCACCGTGAGCCTCCTTATGTCTTCACGCAGGTTTCGATAGCGGATTGCGGCCTGTGCCTGACGCTTCAAGGAATTCTTGGATTTCTCCACTTCGGCGATTATGTCCTGAAGTCGGGTCAGGTTTTGTTCCGTGCTGTTCAGTTTGTTATGCGCCTGTCGCTTTTTGTCTTTGTAGAAAGCGGTTCCGGCCGCTTCTTCCAGCAGGTTGCGTTTCTCGGCAGGTTTGGAGGAGAGGAAAAGCCCCACGCTGCCTTGTTCGATGACAAAGTATTCGGCTTCTCCGATGGTCTTCTTCCAGAGAGCATCCTGGATATCCCGCAAACGGGCGGTCTTTCCGTTAAGTCGGTATTCATTATCGCCGGACCGAAAAACCCTGTGATTGATGACGAGCTCCTCCTCGTCATCTCCAAGGGTCAGAACGACGTCCGCCATGCTCATGGGAGCTTTTTTTGCGTTGCCGTTGAAAATGATGTCGCCGCTGCGTTCCACGCGCAGAGATTTGCTGCGCTTGCGGCTCAGCACCCACAGCAGGCCATCGACAAGATTACTTTTGCCCGTGCCGTTGGGCCCGATAATGGCGGTGATGCCCTTGTGAAAGATGATTTTTGTCCGCTCGGGAAACGACTTGAATCCTTGCAGCTCCAGTTTCTTAATATACATGTTCGGTTTCGATGTGTAATCATAATGGATTTAACCCCACGGGAGCAAGTCCTAAACGTTGAGTCGTCTATAAAAAAGGGTGGATAAGAAAAATCCCTCAAAAAGGAGTTCCCGATTGAGAAATCGTGTTATCCGGATTTCGAAAAGGCCGTTATGTCCAAGTGTGCCGGCGCCTTATGGCGGATCTCGGTAAGAGGGATGTTCCCGCTATTTTTTTCCGAGCCGGATCTTTATCCCCGCTCTGAATGAAAGGCCGGAAAAATCGACCTCGGCTTTACGCACATTTCGTAAGTACCAGCCGCTGGGGGTTTCATTTTCAAGCAGGATCGAGGCGTAATAATCATCGGTGGTTTCGTCGTAGGCCTCTGCATAATACCAAGTGCCTTTGAACGATTGTGATGTGCCGACTGAATTTTCGTATTTCCCGTCGTAATCCCAGTTTTTGAAGTTGGCGTACCTTCCCGCCGCTTCCAAAAACAGACCGATTCGCTCCGATATCCCGTATTCCAAACCGATCCCGCCTTGAAGTCCCAATGAAGCGGCGTTTCCTGTTCCTTTGGAATATTCCCAGACTGTCGGCGCTCCCACCAAGGTCTCTTCCTCTCGGTAGGAAAAATCAGCTTTTCCCAGGTAATAAGAGCCTCCCGCTTTGAAAAAGACATTCAATGAAGAAAAGAGCGGGACGGTGTAATAGAGGTTGAGCTCGATGGGGACGGCGGAGAAGGTCGGTTTCAGAATCAGGGCGGCGGTACCGATATCCATCACTTCGATTTCACCTGTTGTGTCTAAATCACGTCGAATGTAGCCGATCCCTATCGATGCCGCCAGAAACGGAGTGATGTCCATGATCGCTTCGATGGAAAGATCCGCTCCCCATTTCAAGTGATCCATGGAACTTACTGTAGCGAAACCGGACAGAGCGGACAGGTCGATCAGCTTTGTGTTGATCCCATCGATCCCCGTATTGAAATCGCCGCCGTCCAATGTCCCCATTCCTCCGGATAATTTCAGATGAAACGACGGGTTGAAATCTTGGGATTCCACGGGTAGGGAAAGACAAAAGAAGCCGAAAATGAAAATCGCAAAAACAGCCCGGGGTTCTTTCATGCCATGCTCCTTATGATCACGTTGTCATTAAATGCAGCAATTTACATGCCAATTCAAGAGCATAAGAGAGAATAACGGTATGTGAGGGAGGGATACGGAGACGAAGCTCCGGATTCAATCAACAGCAGGCGGGTCAAAAAAGCATGATATCAGGGGGAGAGGGAAGTTAGGCCTTGACACATGGAGCCGATTCGTTTAATTTCTATCTGTTCAAATCACCTTGAAGGAATGAGCCAGTGTAGCTCAGTCGGTAGAGCAGCTGATTCGTAATCAGCAGGTCGGGGGTTCGAATCCCCCTGCTGGCTTTCTATAAATTCCCGCATATGCCGCGTCACCTTTTTTGACATTTTTCCAGAAAGTTTTATAATTAATATAAGCATGCTGGCTGGAGAGGAATCCTCCTTAGCCCCGCTTCCTTTTCCAAACCTTGGCGCCTCGACAGCCAGCGCCCCCTCTCGGCTCCAATCCTCAACGACAGCGATCGCCGGTTCTTCGCCCTTCGATATTTCCCGAAGGCGGATACTCATCGGGCGAGGAAAAAGGCGTATTCGGAAGGGCGTTCATCGATTCTTCCGCGGCGGGATCTCCAGTATCTCCCGGGTTCGTTCCTTGATATGTTTTTCGTGATCGAGATGGGAAACGCCTTCCGTAAGCCAGGCTGGGGCCGGGTGATCCCGGAGGTGATGGTCGAAGAATTCACGCATCCGGATCCCGTAGTCTTTGCGGTTGGCCGGAATCCGGAGTCCGTGATTTTCGCCTTTGTACTGCAGCATCACTACCGGCTTACCCAGGCGGCGAAGCGTATTGAAGTATTCGATGCCCTGGTTCCAGTCGACGGCTCCGTCTTTGTCGTTGTGCAGGATCATAAGGGGGGTAACCACCTGTTCGGCGAAGTAGACCGGGGAATTGCGGGTGTAGGCCTCCGAATTATCCCAATATCCCCCTTTGAATCGGCCCTGACTGCTTTCGAAGATGGGCTGATTGGCCGAGCCCGTGTTCCAGTATATGGAGCTGTACATGCTCAGCATGTTGGTGAGCGGGGCGCCGGCGACCGCGGCTTTGAACATATCGGTCTGTGTCACCAGAAAAGAGGTTTGGTAGCCTCCCCATGAATGGCCGTGGAGGCCGACACGGTCCGGGTCCACGATCCCGGTATCGATGGCGGCCTTAAGCGCCGGCAATACGCACCAGACCGCCGACATTCCGGGATCGTTAAGCCGGTAAACGATGTCCGGCATCAAAACGGCGTACCCCCGGCTGGTATATACGGATTTGTTGAATCCGTAAGCCCGCGGGACATCGTAAGCGTTGAGCCGCTGGGAAAGCTTTTCATAGATATAGACGATTGTCGGATAGCTTTTCCCCGCTTCATATTCCGCAGGGAGAAAGAGGGAAGCTTGGAGTCTGTCGCCTTTGTCGCTGGTGTAATCGACCAGGCGGGATCCGACGGACCAGAGATATTCGCTCTGCTGCGGGTTGGCATCGGTCAAACGCCGTCCTTTTTTGAGAGTGCCGTCCGTTGCGAAATAGTCACCGTATTCCCGGTCCGTTTGCCGGCTGTAGACATAAATATCGGCATTCTTTGCTTTAAGCAGAGAAAACAGGGCGTCTCCCCACAGCAGTCTTTTGACTTCCGGACGGCCGTCTTTGCAGCATACGATCCCTGATTTCTTCGTCCATTCCTCATAGGCCTCGAAAAAGACCGGGCCTTTCAGATCGATGCCCTTTTCTTCCGGATCCAGTTTGAAACGGCGGCGGTAGCGTACTCCTTCAGCTTTACCGTTTACCGTCAGATTCACAGCTTCTCCGCCGTGGACCGGTACATTCCAGACGTCCCAGTTGTCGGAAAGCAGAACGGAGACGCCGTCCTTGACCCATCCCAGGGGGCGAACCGGAGGCTTGACGACATTATGATCGTCCTCCGTATCGACGAATGATACCGGGATATCTTTTGTGATGTTAACCGACCTTCCCTCAGCCATTTCATAGACGAGAAAATGTCCATCGGCGTAATAAAGAAAACGGGTTCCGTCAGGAGACGGACCGTAGAACCAACGGCATCTCTCTACCGCCGGTTTCCGGATCCCGGTCTTGAGGTCTAAGGTATATATATCCTGGTAGCGTCTTCCGTCCAGGTTCCCTTTCAGCTCATATGAACGGGTGTCGACGCCGATCCCCCAGCGCTGTTTGGGGGCGGCGGTTACATCGCGCAGATCATCGTCCGCCAGCCGGATGAATTTATTCTCTTTACAGCGGTAGATGCAGAGAAAGCTGAAATCCTTATCTTCTTTTTCCTGAACCTGCTGCATGGACTGCATCCTTTTGTCTTTCCAATGCCAGATGACAAGTCCCGGAAGCTCGTCGTCGTCGAGATCATCATTTTTCGCGTCGTTATCGTCTTCATTACCTTTATCTTCCCTTTTTGTTCCCTGATCATCCGGGGCGGTATCCGGTTTTTCTTTTTTCGTAAGATGATGGATCCCGAAAAGGAGGCCTTCCAGATCCTCGGTCCACTGCGGAGCACGATTGGGGCTGACGGTCATTCCCTCCGGGAAAGAGGTGTTCTCTTCGGGAGCAAAGGTGATGGTTGAGGGTGGGCTGGATTTCAAGTCGGAAAAGCCGAGAACCGAAAAACGCTCGTTCTCATAATCCTCGTCCTTGATACCTTTTAATACCGCGAGGCCGTCGCCCTTTTCGGTCCAGGATATTTGCTTATACACCGCTTTGCCGCTGTCGAGCGTACGAATAACTCCGGATTCCATGTCCCGTACCTGAAGGCCGTTGCCGCTTTTCCCCTGGGCGTCAACGATCCATGCGAGCCGTCGCCCCGCTTTATCAAAAGCGTAAGCCGCAACATTGCCGATATTGAGTTCGTGAGAGGTGCGCAGATCGTAAAGGATAAGATCGGATCCCTCCCATTTGTTTTTTTCTTTATCCTGATTATCCGGCATATATTTATGAAACGCGATCCAACCGGGATTTTTGCCGGAAAAAGCGAATGATTTGACGTCAGCGATCTCGATCTTTTCACCATTATCCAGGTTGACCAGAGCGGCATGAGTGTGAACGGATTTTTTCTCCTTCTTGAGCTTTTTGACGGCATCCGCTTTTTGAAGAACCGTGAAGGCCGTCCAGCGGGAGTCGTCGGAAAACGCGATTTTTCCGGAGGATGCATAGAGAGGTACTTCTCCGTCCGGAAAACGGAATTCACGCTTTTCTCCGGTGTGGCGGAAGGTGACCTCTCCGTTGCCTTCCGATGGCGACAGCCGGTACCCGAACCAATTTCCGTCCGGGGAAATCACTGCGGGGCGGATGGTTTTCCACGCCATGATTTCGGGAACGCTTTCCAGGGAGCGCAGCTCCTGAGGAATCGGATCCGGAAGCGGAGCGGCGGATCCGGAAAGGATGAACAGCACGGTGAAAACGATGGTCCATAGTCCAAGATGCTTTTTCATGAAGATACTCCTTTTTTGCTTGAATCCCGCAAAGAGATACAAACATAAAAAAATTATGAGTAAAAGTCAAAATGAGATCACTCAGGAATAGACTTGATTCATGCGGTTAATAAACATATATTTTTTTCGAACGTACCTAAGAGTAGACAGCGGACACATGGATGAAAATGAACGGTTGCGGCGGTGCCTTGAAGGCCACGCCGAGGAGTATCGATTTATCATGGAAAAATATCAAGCGAAGATGATGGCCCTTGCTTGGAATGTCCTGGGAAACCGGGAGGATGCCGAAGAAGCCTGTCAGGATGCATTCGCTCAAGCCTTCATCCATCTGGACAGCTTCGATTTACAGAGGAGATTCAAGGACTGGCTGTATACCATTCTCATGAACAGGTGCCGTGACCAACTTCGGAAAAAGAAGCGTTTGAACCAATTCATGTCGCTGAGGCGAACGGAGCTGGTCGGAGGTTCCGGCTGGTCCAACCCGACGAACGTCTCCTCGAAAAAGCTGCCGGAGAACCTGCTGCGAAACTTGAATCCCAAAGAAAGAATCGCCCTGGCGCTTTGGGCGAATGAGGGGTATTCGGGGGAAGAGATCGGGGACGTATTGAAGTGTGCCGCCGCTACGGCCCGGGTGCATCTTTTCAAGGCCCGCAGAAAAATCAAAGCGTTATTGGAGCATCAAAATGCGGAAAACAAGGTTGGTTGAGTTCTTAATCCGGATCATCCCGGTCAAGTTGTTACAGGACTATCTGATCCGTCATTTTCTGCCGGCAAACGAGATCTGGCATCAAAAGCTTGCCGATCTCAATGAGGTGCGCGGTATTCTGGTCGATGAAAAAGAAGTGAGCGAGATCCCTTCTCTGTGGCCGCGGGTTCGTCATGATCTCGCGACCGGCCGCGCTCCCGCTGAGCGAGAGACGCGCTCCGGATTGAGGTGGGCGTTTCAGGTGTTTGGGCTTTGTATGGTTCTTGTTCTGGGCTTCTGGTTGATCCGACACCGCCGATCCGTCAACGTACCGGCCGCGGACGGATCCCCCGGGAGTTTCCGGATTCAATCCATCCGGCTGGAAGACAAACCGGCGACGACTTTTCTCTTTCAGCCTAAAGACTCCAAGTTCATCATGGTCTGGGCTGAAAAAATCGGTTAAGGAGGAAACCATGAGATTGAATAAAGTACTCGGATTCGGTCTTATCCTGATGATGTGTGCCGGTTGGTTGGGCGCACAGAAGGATATCACCCTGGATCTCAGGATGCGTTTTTTCGAAGGGCTGCGGGAAGGCGGCTCCGCTCCTCCGGAGATTGTTACGTCGTCCTATCTGCAGCCCCTGATTACCGCCAGGATATCATCGAAATTCGATGTGGAGGAAGAAAAAAGGCAGATCAAAAAAGTCTTCAATTTGAAAGGCGTTTCGCTGATTACGGAAGCCCCGATGCATTGGGAGGCGAAAAAGGGCAAGATCATGATGCATTTCTTCCGTTTGAACGGCAAGCAATATCAAGTCAGTTTGAAACCGATCATGGGAGAATCTTTCATTCGATCAGGCAATAAGCCTGTGGAGCGCAGCTATAAGTTTTTGATCAATATCTTCGAACAGGCCGGTGACGCCAAAAAGAACCTGATGGAAACCGAGGTGATCGTTCCGGAAAAAAACATCGCCGTGTTCGGATTCGAGGATAACCAGGGGAAGCCTTATTTCCTCTCTTTCCATGTTACGGGAGTCAGCGGGAACCTGGATCCGCCGCCGCCTCCGCCGCCTCCGCACCCACCGTCACCTGAAGTTCAAAAGAAGATCAGAGAGATGGAAAAAGGAGCCGTTAAAGCGACAGGGGATATCTCTCCTCCCAAACTCATTAAGAAGGTCCTGCCAATTTACCCTGAGGGGGCCCGGCTTGCCGGGGTGATGGGGGTTGTGATCCTGTCCATCAGGACGGATGGAACGGGTGCCGTGGAACAGGTCCTGGTTTTGCGCTCGGTTCCGGAATTGGATAAGGCGGCGGTTGATGCGGTAAAGCAGTGGCGCTATGAGCCGATTTATATCGAGGGAAAGGCGACGCCGATCGTTTTTACCGTGACGGTAGCCTTCAATCTGAAGTAAGCGTGTGGAAGAGGGGCGATGAACGGTGCCATCCGGCATGAAGAGTATCATCGAACTTTCTACCGTGGAGATGGACGTGTCTGAAAGGAGAAGGAGGATCGAGAAACCAGGGACGAAAGTGCCGTTTCAGCGTCAGGTCAAAATCTTTATGGCGTTCGGAGCGGGAAAGGATTGGCCGGGATCAATTATTTTGAGCTCCATCATTGATCCAGGTTTTCAGTGTCTGGATCTCAACGGCGCTCAAATCGCCGGTTCCTGAAGGCATCCTGTCTCCTATGGTTTGGCGGCCTTCGACTTTGATGACGATGTAGCTGTTGTCGGCATCGGAGGGGAGGATAAGTTTTTTTGTGAGATCCTGTTTGGAATCCACGTTAACGGTATTGGCGTAAGCATTTCCGGTAGATAGATCCAGGCCGGCGGTCGCTGCGGTTCCGCTGTGGCAAATCGTGCATTTTCCGTTATAGAGGGGTTGAACATCGGATGAAAAGGAGCTTCCGGATCCTCCGCCGTTTCCTCCCCCGGGATCCGGAGTTGAAGAGGAGCTGGTGGGAGATTTGCAGGCCATCGGGAAGAAGAAAACACCGAGAGTCATCCAAAAAAAGAATACGGTGCAACCGGATTTGAGACGCATGGCGACCTCCATCGAATAATTTATTAATCCGGATCGAGAATCGGCTTCGGAATAAAGATAATATTCAGATAAAGATTATAGATTAACTATAGTTAAGATAGGCGTAAATCGGAATAAAGTCAATGTTTTCGGCATGATGGATGGGATCGAAAGGCTTGATTATGAAAGGAGCGGCTGAAATTTCCGTTGAATTCGGAGGGAGTTGGGAATAGTCGAGTTCAGAGCCAAGCAGGCTGTGGGGTAGGAGATACACCGCGAGAAGCAAGACCGCGGCGGCGATCACCCACCCTCGAGCGGGCTTTTCTTTTCTGCATGCGATAAGAGCGATGATCCAGCCGATCATGGCGATCAGGGTTTTATTGTCGGTCAGGTCGGTTCCGAACGGGAATCCGGTCCAAAGTGCACCGAAGGCGTATTTCTGAACCAGGGGACCCAGGATCATTCCGCCCATGAAGAGAAGACAGGTCGTCCAGATGACCAGAACACGGGGATTTTTTTTCGGACGGAAAGCTTCTATTCCGGCTCGGGTGGAAAAAAGCATGGCGGCGAACATGATGATGACATGCGGGATCAGCAGCCAGCCGGGGACGGCTCCCTTGAAGCGCATGACGACAGGTTTTTCACCCGTAAGGGACACCTCTTCGTCCTGCATGATAAGAATGACCCGATAAGCCAGCTTTCCCGCCGGCGGTTGATAAGGAAGAAGCGCGGTCAGAACGGTTCCTTCCCGCCGCAGGGGGATATGGCTCCATTCATCACGGCTTTTAAATCGTTTGAATTCCACGGACCCCTTGATCTGAGGGTTTGGCGCTTCGATGTGGATCCGGTAATCCTGAAGCGTTTCGTGACTGCGATCCAGCTGAAAATCGATCCCGTTGTTCTGGATGACGATTGTTCCGCGCACGGGGTAAGTCGGCCCTGTCATGCGCTGATAGACGGCGGCGCCCGCGGTGATCAGGAAAGCTAAAACCCAAAATAGAAAATTTTTCATCCAAGCCCCTCTTTAGGTTTCCGTTGAGAGTCCTTTATTTATATCAGGAAGGATAACGATATTCAACCCGGGGAGAGGAGGAAAACTCATGTGTTGCTCATTGATACCGAAGACGGGATCAATTTTTTTGGCTGTCCGAATTTTGAGCTTCTTCAGAAGGTTCTTCGGTTTGTGGGGCCGTTTCCAACGTCTTCTCGATTTGCTGAGGTGAAGAAGGGGAATCCGCCTCGGAATTTTCATTAGGTTCTTCCTTGACGATCTCAAGTCCCAGCAGGTGGGCGGCGCCTTCATATAATTGTGAAAAGGATTTTTTCGACTCCTGCAGCTTGGCCAATGTTTCCCGGGCTTTCTGGATCTCTCTTTCCATCTCATCGTCGATCGTATCCAATTGTTTCTTCGCCTCTTCCATGGCCTTTCTGTAAAGTTGCTCTTGTTCTTTGTTGAGAGACATTGGCTTCTCCTCGATAATCTTCTGGAAATCCTCAATTATTCTAAGCTCGGTCATCTCTCGGTGCAATCACCCTTTGGGGTGAATTGAGGGGTAGTTTTCATCACGTAAACCGAGGGGGAGCGGTCGTGCTCAGTCGACGAAGTCAGGCTGAATGGTAGTAATAAAAATATTTAAGGTCTTCGATATCCCTGGAATCTTCGATGGCGAAAAGCGGATCCAGCCGTTCCATCTCCGATGCCAGGGAACGGGCTTCTTCCAGATATGCGCGCCGCAGCGATTCGCGTTCTTCGGGGTTGATTGAGGAGGGAATGAAATCATTGTCGAAACTGAAGCGGATGTCTGCATCCTGGAAATCAAGGTGTTTCCACTCCGCCCTCCTGAGATCGAACGCGTATACGTTAAGAAACAAATGTCCGTACTCAGCCACGAATTCAATAGTCCGGAGCAGATAATCGAGATCTTTTCGGGTAAATGTGTAGTGAAGGTTGATGCGAACCCAGCCGGGTTTAAGGCCTTCACAACCCCGCAGGACGCAGCGCCGGATTTGATCGGATGTCGGGGTGTCGATGCCGAGCAGGATGTGGCCGTAGGGACCGGCACAGCTGCAGCCGGCGCGTGATTGGATCCCGAAGAGGTCGTTGAGCAGACGGGTGACGAATTTAGGGTGGAGGATCCGGTCGCGATGCACGATGTTGAAGGAGGCGATGGAAACGCAGGATTCGGGTTCAGAGTTTCCGATGATGCGGATGTTTCTCATCTTGACCAATCGTTTCATAAAATAGGCGATGTATTCGGCTTCGATGCTTTCGATGGTTTGGATCCCGATCCGATCCTTCAAGTCCATTACCAGGGCGGCTTTGATGGTTTGCAGGATAGGAGGAGTGCCGGCTTTTTCCCTGGACTCGATATCCGGAGAATAATCCTGTTCGGAGAATCCGACGTAGACGACGGTCCCGCCGCCGGCCGTGGTGGGAGGGAGATCGCGGCGGTAGAGATTTTCATTGAACACCAGTATTCCGCTGGTCCCGGGGCCTCCGAGAAATTTGTGGGGAGAGAAAAATATCGCATCGAATCGGGTTTCGGGATCTTTATTCATGTCGATCTCCACATAAGGCGCGACGGCGGCAAAGTCGAAGAAGATCCGCGTGTCATGTGCATGACAGATCCGGGCGACCTCATAAACCGGGGTTCGGATTCCGGTTATGTTGGAACCGGCGGAAATCGAAGCGATTTTAAAGCGGTCGCGGTATTTTGGGGATGACAATTTCTTTTCCAGATCTTTAAGGTCGACCATTCCATTTTCATCAAGCCCGACCACGACCACCTCGACGAACGCTTCGCGCCACATCAGCTCGTTGGTGTGGTGTTCATACGGGCCGATAAAAACCACGGGCTTATGACGATGGATCGCATCAGGATTTTCAGAAGCGGCATCGCAAACGTCCTGCCAGGCCCGGGAAACGCGTTCCCTGGTAGCCGGGGGGATGTAAACGCCGATGATTTCCTGAAGTTTTTTCAAAGCCCCCGTGGATCCGGAGCCGATAGCTATCAGCTTGCCGCTTTCTCCGGCATGTACAAGGTCTTTGATGCGATGTTCGGCGGCGTGCAGGAGACGGGTCAGGTATTTGCCGGAATAATCGTCTTCGGTATGGGTGTTGGCGTAGGATTCCATGAGATTTCGTATTTTGTTCTCGATGGATTTCAGACCTCTTCCCGATGCGGTGTAATCGGCGTAAAATATGTTTCGAAGACCGAACGGTGTGGCAAAGAGAAGATCGCTTCCGATAATATCATTCCTCAATTCATCGAGATTGTCGTGTTGCATGAGACATCCTTTTTTTTATTTCTCGATCCGTCGGGCCGGACTCAATCCTTATCACTCACTATAATACAGCCTTGAGTCGGATACCAGAGGTTTTTCGATCCGATCCCGTCGTGTCCGCGCGTGTCTTGACTTCCTCCGTATGATGTTATAAGAAAGCACCGGACAAGCCGACGGGGAGCGGGATTTTGACTCCTTGGAGACCGGAGGCGGGAACGCCGCCGAAGGATAATGAGCTTGCGCCGGCTCGGTTGCGGACGATCTGCTGTCGGGCTGATCGTGAAGGGAGGCATACGAATGAAAAAAATGATGTGTTTGGGTACGCTCTGGATTCTTCTGCTGTCGATGGGCGCAACCGCTCAACCTTATGCGGGGGAAAACATCCCGGTGGTCATCGTGAAAAACCGTCATCCGGGGCCCGAGGTCATGGAAAAAGGCGGATTGATTCCTATGCTTGAAGACATGGGCTGCGAGATTCATGGAATCGATACGGTCAAGCTCACACCGGCGGAGGCAAAGCAGTACGGAGAGTGGCATATTGCGGCGCTTGAAAACCGGCATCTGGGTGAATTGATCGCAAAAAATAAACGGGATCAGTATTTTACTATCGGCTTGCTGAAGAACTGCAACGATCTGTGGGGGATGTTGGCGGGTCTTCAGCATTTGGGGGCCGCGGAGGGCTCGGGGCCGGTCGACGAACGAAGTCTTCAACGGGATGGTTTGGCCGGGACCAAACCCCTGCGGATCGGTCTCGTTTGGATCGATGCCCATGCCGATTTCAATACGCCGGAGACCACTCTCAGCGGTATGCTGGGGGGTATGCCGGTTGCGGTCGCGGCGGGGATGTGCTTGACGCGGCTGCGTTTGAAAACCGGCTTGGATCCCGCTCTTCCCACAAAATACATCGTGATGACGGGTCTTCGCGACGTAGATCCCCTGGAGCAGGAACTGCTCGATCGTTCACAATGTGAGATGCTCAGTGTGAACGATATTCGGACACTGTCGGATAATATCGGTTTGCAGATGGAAAGGCTCAGCCGGCTGACCGATCTTATCTATGTTCATATCGATATGGATGTTCTGGATCCCGAGGAGGTCCGGGGGCATCCGCTTACGGCCCCGGAAGGACCGACCAGCCGGGAGCTGTCGGCGGCGCTGGAAGTCATGTTCTCCTATCCGAAATCGGCCGCGATTGGGATCGCTTCGCTTCCGCATGGAGAAAACGACAAAGATCTTCTGTCTCTGAAAGCCGCGTACCGGTTGGTCGGAGGAGCGATCCGGGGAATCAAGAAAAGATAGGGTTTTATCAAGGGGAAGACGGATTCAATACTCGTCGAGGTGATTGAACTCGGCGTTTTCAAGCCAGGTCTTCGGCCGCAAGACGAAATTGATGATGTTCTCCAACAGAAAATAATGCTTTTTTTCCTCGGAAGCGATTTGCCGCAGCAGATTTTTTCGTTCGGGTTCTTTTTCCTGATTTGATTTTTCGAGATAGAAACGCTCGCTTTTTTCTTCCATTCTTTGCGCTTCACGATAAAGCTCGACTTCGCCGATATCGGGATTTAAAGAGGATTCCGACATTTGACGGAAGATGTTTCGGGTTCGCGTCAGAACCTCGGTATCGGATAAGTCGGCGTTCTGAGACATCGATAATTTGGCGAAGATGCCGTAGTGCTTGACCTCGTCTTCCGCCAGCATGTTCAGGATGTTTTTCAGACCGAGGTTGCTGACCTTCGCCGCCAGGTTTCTATAGAAGGTTTCCCCGTCTTTTTCCATCTGCATGGCGAATTCATAAATGTTCATGGCGCTCCCTTTTGTTTTGCGGGTCGGCGTCCTTCGGTAAACAACCCGACCCGGATATCCTAGCAGAGATCGATGAGTATGGCAAAAAAGGGAACGAAAAAGAGAGGAGGGAGGCCGGGAAACGCTTCCAAAAAGATCCGGTGGGGCTCTCTTTGCGAAACGGGAGCGGGATCATGAAATAATTTTATCGGTGGTATAGAAAATTTTAAAAATATCTCTTGAATTAATGCGATTCTGTGATAGAATGGAATCACCCTATTTAGCTGGCTGTGACGGAAATCACGCCTTTATAATCCCTATCATCGCAATCCTCCTAGCAGCCAGCTTCCTTCTCCCCACAGGTTGCCGCATCGCCTCCGTTTATCTCGTATGGCATCCGTCCTGCGGTGCGCCTTCTGTTTCACGGGGTGGGTCTTTTAGGATCTCCTTTTTTGAAAAAAGAGCCGTATGTTGGGTTTGAGAATCTGATTAATCCGCGTCTTCAGCCGTCAAGATCGGAAAGGAGTTGATCGAGCTGCATCCGATCCTGTCCGGAGAGCCGGGATCCGAAACGCTCCCGGCAGCGGGTGAGGACATCGCGGGCGCGGGCTCGCTCTCCCATCTGAGTCAAGACAAGGCTCAGATTGAAATAGGCGTCGAGGAGGTCGGGATTCAGGGTGAGCGACTTTTCGTAATCGCGGACCGCATCCCGGACTCGATTCAGTGCGAAATAAACGGAAGCCCGGCCATTATAGGCTTCGGCCAAGGAGGGATCGAGCTCGAGAGCGCGGTTGAAGCGGGCCAGAGCTTGATCCCGGAGGAGCGGATCTTCTTCCTGAATGAAGCGAATGAAAAGAACCGATCCGATGTTGCTTTCCGCAAGAGGGAAATCCGGATTCGAATCCAAGGCTTGTTCATAGAGACGGTTGGCGGAAATGATATCGCCTCCGTTGAGATGAATGGTTCCCATATTGACCAGGAGGCCCGCGTTGTCGGGATTTTGTTCGAGAGCGGCAGCCAGCAGTTCTCGTGATTTGTCGATTTTGCCGAAAACGGCTAACTGGCGGCTGAGATCGATGATCGTATCCACGTAAGCCGGATTCTCCGTGAAGTTCCGATCATGAATCAGCTCTTCCAGTAGGGCCGGGGAGTCTTGGGAATCTTCGGAGAGCAGCTGGAGGAGGGCATACCTGGCCTTCAACGGATAATTTTGCGGTTCTATCTCCCTGGCCCGTTCGTAATGCGCGGCGGCTTTCTCGAAGAGACCCTCTTCTTCGGCAATATCCCCCAGAAGCGTATGGGCCGCGGTAAAACGCGGGTTTCTTTCCAGGAGTTCTCGGCAGAGCCCGGTGCTTGTTTCCCGGTCCCCTGCGGCGTGATGTTCACGAGCCAGTCGGAATTTAAATTCTTCATGCTCCGGAAAAACGGATAGAGCCGCTTCCAGTACGGAAACGGATTCGTCTCGTCCGCCTCGGGCTCTGGCTATTCGGTATCTTATGTCGTAGATGGAAGGCAGGTTTATTTGAGGATTGTCGGCTTGGATGCGTTCCAGTTCCTTCTCGATCACTTCGGCCGGCCGCGTGTTGACGGCGGCCTTGAGGCTTTCCAGCTTGGAATAGAGTACGATTCCCTGTTTGGGATCGATCTCGCTGCGGGAACGATTGGAAAAAGACGAAATATACCCCAGTGCTTTCAGCTTTTCGATATCCTGTTCTTCGAGCCGGCGCCGACTGGAGTCCGGGGAAGGGGCGGACAGATCTTCAACGAAACGCTCCAATTGTTTGTCCATTTCCCGCGCGCGGCCGCTCATGCTCGCGGCCAGGTTGTTCGATTCCGTAGGATCCTTTTCAAGATCATATAACTCAGGTTCCGGCAGTGCGATGTATTTGTAAGAACCTTCCCGCAGTCCCGTCAGAGGCGCCCAGTTGTTTTCTTCCTTGCCGAAAAGGCTTTCCAGGTAGTGCGGATAGGGGGCACTCGACCGACGGCCTCGGATCATCGGTAGCAGGTTTCGACCCTGCACCTGTTTGGGGATGTCCCATCCCATGAGCGCGAGCACGGTCGGCATGACATCGACCAGGTTCACGGGTGTTTCGATCTCCCGGGTTTCCAGATGCTTCGGGGCGTGTAGAATTAATGGGACGTGCAGGCTTTCCTGGTAGCAAAAAATGCCATGCCCGAATTCCAGGTGTTCCCCGAAGGCTTCTCCGTGATCGCCCGCAACGACGATCAGAGTGTCGTCCATCAGGCCGGCCTTCTCCAGATTCGTAAGCATCCGGCCGATATATTCATCCATGAAGTGAACTTCATCGTCATATCTATCTCGGCTGCTCCGGGCTTCGGGACGACCGGCTTCGGGATGTTCCAGGTAAGGGTGATGGGGGTCATAGAAATGCACCCAGGTGAAAAAGGGGTGTTCCCGATTAGTCTCCATCAGACGCTCGAATTCGGCGTATACCCGATCGGCGGGGATTTCGGCGGAAAAACTGCGGATCATCTTCTGATTGTCAAGGGACTCCTCATAGACGTCGAAACCCTGACGCAGTCCGAATTTTCCGGCCAGAGTAAAGGAAGCGATTACGGCGGAGGTCCGGTAACCGTGCTGTCGGAAGATCTCGGCCATAGTGGATTCCTCACCGCTCAAAACGTATGTGCCGTTATTGCGGACCCCGTGGGCCGGCGGATATCTCCCCGTGAAGAGGCTGCAGTGGGAGGGAAGAGTCAGGGGGACGGGTGCGAATCCCTGCTTGAAGAACACTCCTTCCCGGGCCAGCCTATCCAGGTTCGGCGTTTGTGAAGGCTTCGTGTTTCCATGGATTCCGAGGGCGTCGGGTCGCGTGGTATCGAGAGTGATCACCAATACGTTGACATCAGTGGTCCGGGCTTTCCGACAGGTCGTGAAGATCGCGGCGCAAATCATCAAAGCGGCTGCGATGAGAAAAGGACTGGATTTTCTTAACATGAGTATCCATGATACCTTTATTTGTGCGTATTGACAATTCTCCTTCTCTTTTCGGTTGCGATCTTTGGGGAGAATGAGCGAGGGTGGAAAAAATTGCGCTTTCGTTGTTAAAAATGATCTGATATGATAAATATGCGTGGAATCCTGCGAATACCATGTGGCTCAAAATGAAAGTGAAATTCCCAAAACGGTTCAAAGTGACCAACGAACGCTGCAATTCCCGAGTGGATGCGGTACGAAAAGTCAATTATCGAATTAGAAGGCCTGTTGCAGGTGAAGGATTTACCCAGAATATCAGCGAAGGCGGCTGTTGTCTCATGCTGAACGAAGAACTTCCGCCCGGAGCGGTGATCGAGTTGGATTTCGGACCTCTGAACGGCGACTCTCAATCCGTCAGGGCTGTTGGAAAAGTCGTTTGGCAGAATGATTATCTTACCGGGATCAGATTTCTGAATAGCAAATAGTCCGGGCGCTCGGCGCTTCGGTCAATCCTTTATTTCGGGATGATTCGGATCCCGGTCCAAGCTTTCGAGAAAAGCCTCCAGTTCCTTTTGAAGCCGCTTTTGCTCGGCCGCGATCCTGGACGTTATTTTTACGGCGGTCTCGTAATCACCCAGCAGTCCGCTCTTGAATCGGGCCTGCAGGAAGTCTCTTTTTTTATCTTCCTCCATTTCTAAAAAAGAGAAGATCTCACCAGAGATCTCTTCCGCACTCTCCGCTTCGGGATCGGGGATGAAATTAGCAAGGGCGATATATCCTGATTTCAGCTGTCGGCGCGTATCTTCATCCTTTTCGAGGACCAATGCGATCTTGATGGCATTTTCGATCACTTTTTTACCGTAGGGGAGCATGGACTCCGCCATGCCGTAGGGGCGTTTCGCGTTTTTTTCGAGGATCTCCCCGTAGCGCCGCACAATGGCGAATACGGCCTGTTCTATTTCGGATTTCTTCATGAACCGTTCTCGGAACCGCTTGGGGAACCCTATAAAAGATGCTATCACTCTGTCCGGCAAGATGGCAAGGGATTATCCTATTTAAGGAAGCGATCCCAAATGAATTCCGTCGTTCCTTTACCATGACGCGAGCCGCGTCATGTGGATTCTTCCGCCGGCCGATCGGACCACAAGCTCTTTTTGATCCGATATTACCGTTTCAGTCTCAGCTCGATCTTTCGGTCGTCGGTGCCGCCGTGCCGCGATTTTACCCGGAAGCGCACCCATCCCGTGGAACCTTTCATTTTTACCAGGGCGCAAAAGCGCCGGGCTTGCTTTCCCTTGAGTCTGAATTCCGTCGGTTCTTTGGTAACGGCGAGGGCTGTTTCCGTCATATTGGCGGGATCGATCACGGTCTCTCCTTTGCCGATATCGATGATGGAAATGTTCGACGATGAATCCAGGGAGATGCTGTCCAACACGGCTTTCTTGAGCTGAACGGCGCGATCGGAGGACGTTGGGTACAGCCGGTCGTTTTTCACTTCCGCCTCGACCCAAAAGAGGTCGTTTGTCTTCGGGGTGACCGAAATATCCGTGATCGCGATCTTGGGAAACTGGCCGGCGCAGTAGAGCACGAACTGGGTGTTTTTAAAGGCTTCCATTTCGATATAGCGAGCGGGCGGCGTTCTCACGGTATGCTTCTGACGGGTGCCTCCGATCCAGACCTTCCCAAGGTCGGGGTGATCGAACGGGTGAGGATCGATCCACCCGGCTCCGGTTAGTTCGGTATCGATCCATTTTAAATATTCCTCGTCGGTTACGCGGCCGTCTCCGTTTTCATCGGCTTCGAAGTCCGGAGTTCCCCAGAGCTCGATGAGATAACTGTAGGCGCCGAGCATGTAATAAGTTGCGGCATGAGCCTGACCGCTGAGACCTGCGAGCACCGGATCGTAATTTTTCAGGATCCGGGCGCCCGCGGTTACGATTTCCGTCTGGACATCCATGTCATGCCGGTAGTTTTCCGGAACCTGCCGGTCGAAGAGCTGGGCGTATTTGTTGGCTTTCTTCATTTCGGCCAGCCTCTGTTCGAAGTATCGGCGTCTGCGTTGATCCTGTTCGGGATTCCGGTCGCGGGCCGGTTTCTCCGGCGGCACCTGGAACATGATCAGTCGTCCGGTGTTGTGGTAATGGAATGTGGCGAAGATATTCGGATGGGCGAGTTGGAACTCATAGGCGTTGCGGGTTTCCGGTTCCGACATGGGATAGGGATTGCCGGCGGGTAGATTCCAACCATACGGATAATTGCGGTTGGGATCCGGACCTCCGATATCATCTTCGTTGATCAAGCCGTCCCCGTCGTTGTCGAAACCTTCGGAGCCGACCAATCGAAACCGGACCCCTCCTTCCTTTTCGTCCGTGATTGAGATGAAACGCCGACCATCGGGAGACAGTTTGAAATTTCCCTTCGGGTCTTCCATGTACATCGTGGAAAGTTCGCCGTCGCCGTCAACGTCTTCGGTGCGGTCTTCGTCATACAGGCCGTCTCCGTCATTATCCTCAGGCCTGTAGGGTTCCCGGGGATTGTGAGGCGTGTTGGGAAAGCGAACGAATGAATCATTGGCGTCTACGTTCAATCCCGGGAGGATGTAAAACGTGCAGTTGTCGACAAGTTCATGCACGTATGGATCGTAGTCATAGCGGGTGAGAAGATACCACATAAGATAAAGCGAACAGGTGATCCCGTTCACCTCATTGCCGTGCACGGCTCCGTCCACCCACATGGCCGGCTTGTCCTGATGTTTTCCGGTGGTCTTGGCCGTGATCGTGATCAGGTACTGATCGCGTCCCATGCGGCTTTTCCCGATACTCCGGATATCCGCGAGCCGGGAATACTGCTTCTGGATATCCTTCATGATTTGAGTCCATTCCGCGTAGGCGTAATAGCGCTTCCAGCTTATGGGAAAATCGAGTTCGCCGTGATAGCCCCCAGGACTCTTCTGCGCCTTTACCTGGCCCGCCGCCGGGATCATTGGGGTGGTGAGAAAGATAAATCCCAGGAGCGCCGCCAGGATGGTTTTTATGGTGATGGATGTTTTCATCGTGCTCCTCCCTTAAGGAATATCGAGAACTTCGACCCGGGTCCCGCCTTTTTGCGAAGCGGCGACGATTTTGAGCGGCGTTCCCTCTTCGATCGCAACCAGCCAGGTGACCGTCCGCTTCGGTCCCCCGGTTTTGACTTCGGTCGGATTGAGTCTCGGCGGTCGGCGGAACGTCGGATATCCAGGAGGATAAAAAGGCATCCGCTCCTCTTCCGCGAGGGCGGAGGCCTCTTGCTTCTCTTGATACCCGGGAATTTTCATGGTTCCGGCGAGAACGCCCAGTTTCTGGAATGCCGATCCTCGAAGATAGGATATTTTTCCCGGTTCTCCGATCAGCCAGACGATGTCTTCCCGGTTGCCTGCCAGCTCCTCTCCTTGAGCGATGTGGGTCGGCAGCGCCCCCCGGTTTTCGATCACGGCCGTGATTTTGAGGACGTTGGTTTTCCCTTTCGCTTTTCCCTTGGTGATGATCACCTCGTCGCCGCTGCGAACGGCGGCGGCCCCGGCAAGGGAAGCCGTGGTCAGGACCTCGACTTTCGCATCGGTGATGGACAGCTCGGGCTGGAGTCCGGCGCGGAATTTTTCGAACCGCCAGTGTTTGTCGCAGACGTCGATCAAGGGGGCTCCCGGGAGGGCGTTGCTCTGATACCTGGGGATCCATCCGCCGATTTCTCCTCTTCCCAATTCCGGATGTTCGTAGGATTTCCATGGGATGAAGAATCGGCCCTCGTAGCGTTCGTCCTGGATCTTCAGGAGGGCTCTTTGGACCTTGATTCGGGCATCCGGCCCCTCGCATCGGGGAAAATCCCGGATGTCGTTTTCGGGATTCCAGAGTTCGGTGGTGAGGGCATAAACGCCTCGCTGTTTGTACATCCAGTCGGTTGCCATCCCATACCCGTACCGGCGGTCTCGGGCTTCATCATAGCTGACCCGCCAGCCGCGCGGGAGCACATATCCGCGTGCGGCGGCGTATGTGTTCTTGGAGGTTTTTGCGAGGTCCTCTTTCAACTCGGGGAGGTTCTCGGGATTCAACCAGGCCTCGGGAATCTCTTCTCCGATGATCTCGAGGTATTTTTTCCCCATGATCATGTCCAGCACGGCCACATCCCGCGGATGCATGCGGGTGTGAGGGGCCGTCCCCATGGGCCGGTACGTGAATCCGCCAGAAGTATGGTAGTTCTGCGCCATGAGAATATTCGTGTGGTTGGTGAAAAATTCTGCCAGGGCGTGCGCCTCGGGAGCGGATGTGGGGTAATCACCGCTTCCTCCGGCCATGGTTTCATCGAACCAACCTTCGGGGAAGTTCCGGTTCAAGTCGATTCCCGCTTCGGAATCTTCGCCGCGTTTTCCGTCTCCGTCGTTATCCCGGTCCTCCCGGATCACGGAGTATCGCGTTTTTTGTGTGTCTTCATCTTTTCCGAGGCGGATCATAACTCGAGGGTCGATTTCATCGATGATGTAGCGGCCTTCCGGATTCGGATATCGGAACCGCGTGATATGGCCGTCCCCGTTGAGATCGTCCGCCCCGTCTTCATTGATTTGGCCGTCCCCGTCGTCGTCAGTCTTCATGCTGTTTTGACGTTGAGAGATTCCGCGTTCGACACTGTTGTACAACCCGTCGGGATTGACCACGGGGCATATATAAAATGTCTGTCGGGCAACCATTTTGGAAATCTCATCGTCCGTCCCGAAACCCGAAACCAGCTTGTCGATGATGTAAAGGCATACCTCGGTTCCGGTATATTCATTGCCGTGGGTGCTGCCGCAGATCCAGAATCCGGGTTTTCCCTGGTAGGATTTCATGGGGGTGACGTTTTTAACGCCTTCTTTTCGCATATTGCGCAGCGTCACGTGGGCGTCGATGGTCGTTCCCGTCTTCATTTCTGAGATGACCAGCACGTAGATCGGCCTTCCCATGGTGCTCTCGCCGATTTTGAGCAGTCGGGTGATCTCGGGATGTGCTTCGGCTACCGCCCTGATGTATTCAACGGTTCCGGTATATCCGTGGTAGTCGTTGAAGCTTATGGGAACCTTTTGGGCGCCTATGGCGGCGACCGCCGTGAAAAACAGCAGCACCGGCAGAGATGTCATTTTTTTTAAAGAGCCGGGTTTTAAAGATTTGTCTGTCATGGAACGATTCCTCCGTTTCCCCTTTTTATGATTCGGAATGACCGATATTTCTATTTTTAAGGTATTTATTGAAAAATTCCAGCATGTCCTTCCATAACTGCCGTTTGTTTTCGGTACGGTAGACGTAGTAGGTTTCATTAGGATAGGATTTGATGCGGAACACCTTGGAGTATTTCTGGAGAGCTACGGCCATCAGCTCCGATTGGGGGGATTCCGCATAACGTCCCTTTCCATAAGGCATGAAGACCGGTGTCGTCACATTGCGGACGTTGGTGATGGGGGATATGCGTCGATAGAGTTCCCGGTTGTCTTCGAGGGGACCGAGCTCATAATCCCACATCTTGACGTGGTGGACATGGTCGTCCTTGTAGGCTCTGGCCCAATCGGCGTCTCCCGAGCAGGGGATGGCCGCCTGGAAGACTTCGGGGGCATTGGCGATGGTCGCGAATGTCAGGATTCCGCCGTAGCTGGTTCCGGTGACGCCCAGATTGTTTTTGTCCACATAGGAAAGAGTCTTGAGATAGTCGGCCCCGGCGAGAACGTCTTTCAAGTCGCTGATTCCCCAGGATTTATTGTTAGCTTTTTCGAAATCTCGACCGTAACCCGAGCTCCCCCTCACATTCGGTTGAAGGATCACGTAGCCGTTCTGCACGAAAAATTGAACCCGGGCCTGCAGTGAGTCGCGGAATTGACCGGTGGGGCCTCCGTGCAGCCACATGACTCCGGGGTATTTATCTCCCGGGCGGATGTCGGTCGGTTTGTAAAGATAGGCCGCGATCGTGAAACCGTCGGGGCTTTTATACGTGATTTTTTCCGGTGTCACCAAGTGCTGTGAGAAGTTCCCTTCGGGCATGGAACGGGTGAGCTGTGTGCGCCTGCCGTTTTTTATGGAAACGATATACAGGTCATTGGGTTCGACGGGGGAACCGAAGGTGTAGGCGAGGCGGGTTCCGTCGGGCGACCACCGGGGATTGGAGCACATGCCCATTTCCGGCGAGACCAGCACGCGGGGGGAGCCTCCGTCGGAGGAGACGATGCGCAGATCCTGGGTGCCGTTATGAATGGACGTATAGGCGATAAAGCGTCCGTCCGGTGACCAGCAGGCGCCGCTCTGATCGGCTTGTTCCTCGGCGATCGGCTTGGGATCTCCGCCCGACAGCGGTACGGTCCAGAAGTTGATCCAGTTGCTTCGGTGGGACCGGAAAAGCACATGTGTTCCGTTAGGGGAAACCTGGGGATAACCGAAGGCGCGGCCTTCCCGGTAATCGAAGAAATCCTTATCGGAAAGAACCAATCGGGGGGATCCTCCGGAAGCGGGGATCTCCATTATATCATGATCCACCCATTTGTCATCCATGCGGACATACAGGATCTTTTGAGAATCCGGTGTCCAAGCGGGATAAACTTCATAGAGTTTATCCGATGTCAGGCGTTGAAGCTTGCCGGTGGGGACCGAAACCTTCCAGATGTCGAAACTGCCGTAAACGTCTTCGGCGAAGGCGATGCCTTTGCTGTCGGGCGACCAGCTCATGGAACTGATCCGCCCTCCCAGGTCGGTCAGACGGTGGTGGCTTCCTCCGGAAACCGACCAGAGCCAGATCTCCGGGGCGCCGCTCTGAGAGGAGACGTAAGAGATCCATTTTCCGTCAGGAGAGTACATGGCGAGGCCGGCTCCGCTGAATTGAAACGGCAGTCGCGTGAGACGGCCGTTTTCGGCGTCGAAAGCGACCAGGCCTCCGTCGTTCAGGCTCGACGAACAGATGATCTGTTTCCCGTCGGGCGACCACATAAGCGAGGATCCGATGACCGAGTTGATCTGAAGCAGATTATCGATCGATAATTTGGATTGGGGATGAATGTCCGTCGACCCTGCGGCCGCCGTCCAAATAAGCAAGAGCGAGACAATACCCGGAATGATTTTTTTCACGCTGATTCTCCTTCTATCCTCATGGGGTGGGTTGTTGAAAAAACGTAATCCCTGCAAAGCGCTTTTCAGTTTACCCCGTAGAGAAAATAGAATTCAAGTGTAAAAATCCGCAGGATAGTGGAAAACCGAGGTTTGCCGCTTAACGCCGGGTTACATAGATGGAAAAGCAGTAATTCGCCATGAAGCCGAATTCTTTTTCCCGTATTCATTCGGCAAATAAGATTTTCCGGGCTGTAGTAATATCATTGACGGTCCGGGCGATCCCCGGGTATCATGATGATGAAGCAAGTTCAACGGGGGATTCCGATGAAATCGGAACTGTCTCCGGAAGAGAGGATTCGGCATGATCGAAAAGGATAACCCCGGGAAGGAATCCATGACGGATCGTACAAAGGAAAGAAATCACGTCATGGACCGCCGAGAATTCTGCGGGAAGGTTCCGTGCGCCGCCGGTCTGTGGATTTTATCTCCCCTGGCAGGGGATAAGACCGCTGTGAAATCGTTCGCTGAAGAACGTGGACGATCGATGGAGGAAAAGATGGCAAAGACGATTGCTCTGAAAGTGATAAGTCAGGAAGGAACCTGCGCTGCCGGACATAAGGTCGGCGATACTATCATCGTTACTGAAAATGAAGTCACGGGAAAGATCTGCATCCATGCGCTCTATGCCGTCCTGCCGAAAGTCTTCGCCATGATGTTCGACGCCCAATTCCCCTGGTTGGAAGATCCCGACGTTTCGACCTCCGCCTGTCCCGACGCCTACAACCCGGTCGTCTTCGAGATCTCGCGTAAAAAAGCGGATTAGGTTTCTTCGTTCAAACCGCCGCTGCATGGCGGGAAATTACCGCTCTTCCCGATTTTCCGGCAGAATAATGGCGACATATCAGGGGGTAGGGGGCGGGGTGGGGTGAGTGAGGGGTCTCGAACCCCCAACCTCTGGATCCACAGTCCAGTGCTCTAACCAGTTGAGCTACACTCACCACGATTTAGGGAGTCAAATTTTCGCATCAAACCCGAATAATGTCAATACCGAAGGAGCGCGGGATTCGGAATTACGCGAAAAATTTCGAAGGGCCGTGCGTTTCCGTTGGGAGAAAAAACGGCGGCTGTATGTCCTCCCTTTATTATTGATCCTCGATCAGGCTCAGAACGTCGGCCTGATCGCGCCAGCGCTCCTTGACCTTGATCTTTAGATCGAGATAGACGCGGGTGTCGAGGATGTTTTCCATGTCCTTGCGTGCTTCGGTGCCGATGGTCTTGACCATCGAGCCGTGGCGTCCGATGAGGATCACGCGATGGCTGTCTTTTTCCACGAAGATGGTGGCTTTGATGTGCTTGACCGGATTTTTGGGGGAATCCGGATCCTTGGGAGGAATTTCTACGATGGTGCTGATATGGACGGCGGTGACGAACGGCAGCTCCTGTTTTACATGAGCCAATAATTTTTCACGGATGATCTCGGAGAGCAGGAAACGTTCGGACTGGACCGTGATGTCCTCGTCGCCGTAGAGCTTCTCGGCTTCGGGAAGGAGTGCGTAGAGACTGTTTTCCAGAGCATCGAGGTTCGTGCCTTTGAGGGCGGAAATAGGGATGATTTCCCGAAAATCGAAGAGGTCCTTGTATTTATCGATCATCAGCAGGATATTCCCTTTTTTTACGATATCCACCTTGTTGATCAGCAATATAACCGGGGTGGAGACGCGCTTCAGAAAATCCAGCACATACTCGTCGCCGTGGCCGAAGCGGAGGGTGGCGTCGATCAGCAGGCAGATGACGTCCGCTGTCTCCAGGGCGGAATCCACGAAGTTCATCATCCGGCGGTTAAGCTTGTGCAGCGGTTTGTGGATTCCCGGATTGTCGACAAAGATGATCTGTCCGCGCTCGGTGGTTTTGATGCCCAGGATGCTGGTGCGTGTCGTCTGGGGCTTATCGGAGGTGATGGCCACTTTCTCGTTCAAGATCTTATTGAGCAGAGTGGATTTTCCCACATTGGGCCGCCCGATAAGCGCGGCATATCCGACTTTAAGCTTTTTTGAATTGTTTTCCATGAGATTTTATCCTGAGTTGATGGTTTTATTATGAATTTCCGTGTATGACCGTCCCCCGATCAGTTCTTGGGGGGAGGGGGCGCTTTTTTGATCCTCAGCTTGCGGATGCGTTTCTGGCCGACTTCCAGGATTTCCAAATCCAGTTCCTTGATCCGGATTTTTTCCCCTTTTTCCGGAAGGTGTCCAAGATGGTGGGTGATCAAGCCGCCCGCCGTGACGTAATCGTCGGCCGCGAGTTCGCAGTGAAAAAGATCTTCCAGGTCTTCCACGTCGGCGCTTCCCGATACGATGTAGTCATGTGGCCCCTGTTTGATGAATCGAACTTGGTCCTTGTCGTATTCATCCTGGATTTCGCCGACGATCTCCTCCATGAGATCTTCCATGGTTACCAGTCCGGAAACGCCTCCGTGTTCATCGACCACGATAGCAATTTTCTGTTTGCGATCCTGAAATTCCTTAAGAAGTTCCGCTACTTTCATGGATTCCGGGATGAAATATACGGGCCTGATAAGGGGATCGATGGGATCCGTCGCCTGTTTGTCTTCGGCGTATTCCAACAAGTCTTTGGCGTTGACGATACCATCGATATTATCAATGCGTTCTCTGAAAACGGGAATCCGGGAGTGTTTCTCTTTGTTGACCAGAGCCCGGAGATGAGAAAGGTCGGCACCTCGTTTGATGCATGCCATGGAAACGCGCGGGGTCATGATTTCCCGGACGACGGTGTCTCCGAATTCCACCACGCTTTTGAGCAGCAGACCTTCTTCCTTCTCGATGATGCCTTCCTCCTCGGCCTCGCCGATCAAAACATCGATTTCTTCTTCGGAAGGCTCATGCTGTTCGTCTTCTTCGCGTTCGACGGTCATGATGCGGGAAAAGAAAGCGAATATCCTGGCGATTAAATACGGGATTTTATATGAAGGGAGGAAAAGGGCGAATATCCGTTTCTTGCTGAACAGGTTGATCAGGCGCGGAAGGAGGTCGAAGACGATGAGATAGGCGCCGAGGGAAAGCAGCAGCAGCCACAACGGCCAAAGGTTCAGGCGAGGGAAGATGATGAAAAAATATACCAGAAAGGCGATTAAAAATATGCCTCGCAAAATCTCAACGGAGATCTTGAGTTCGTCAAAAACATCCAATATCTTCGTTCGTGTGGATTTGGGTTCCTTTTCCAGCAGGCGGCTGAGGGAAATTTTTGAAAACGAGTTTAGACTGATGTGAAACAGCGAGAACAGAAAAGCGGCCAGGATACTGAGTCCGAATCCCAGCCAGGTCATGAGTTCAGTTTCCATTGTCTCCTTCTATATAAATATTCCTGATCTTGAGTTCTTCTTCTTCCATTCCTTTATGGTGTTCGAATCCCATCAGATGCAGAAAACCGTGCAGTGTCAGCAAAGCCAGTTCTTTGTGCAGCGCGTGCTTCCTTTCGAGGGCTTGTCTCTTTGCTTGAGGAACGGAAATGATGATGTCCCCGAGGTAATACCGTCCGTCCGCTGCTTTTTCCCCCAACGGGAAGCTGAGGACGTCCGTGGGCTTGTCCTGGTTGAGGAACTTGCGATTGAGATCCCGGATAGCTTTGTTGTTGACGAAAGCCAGGGTGATCACCGGATCTTCCAAGCCGTAATGTTGGAGAAGCCGGGCAAGAAGGTCTCGGAAATCCCGGGAATGGATCTCGTACCTATTTTGACGGTTTATTATTTCGATCATCGGGATTTTTAGATCTTTCGGGCTTTTTTTTATCGGGTTTTTCGAACTCGAATCCCGGGTATTCCACGCGGTGATGATAGATCGTGTAAAGGGTTTCGAGGAAGGACGACGCACAGAGCTTCAATTCTTTGATGGTGATTTTACACTCATCCAATTGGTCGTCCTGAAGATAGTTGTTGATGATGTCGTTGATAAGGCGCTTGAGGTGGGGCTTGGTAGGGGACTTAAGGCTGCGCGAAGCGGCTTCGATGGAGTCCGCCAGCATTACCAGAGCGGCTTCTTTGCTCCTGGGTTTGGGTCCGGCGTAGCGGTAGCTTTCCTCTCCGACTTTTTGCATCTCGGGGTCGTAGGCGGTCTTGGCCTTTTCGAAAAAGTACCTTACCAGAGAATTTCCATGGTGTTGTTCAATGATATCTCGGATCTTTTTAGGGAGTTTTAGTTTTTTTGCCTGCTCGACGCCTTCCTTGACATGATTGATGATGACCAGGGTGCTCATGCTGGGTTTCAAATACTTGTGCATGTCAAGGTTTCGGGTGTGGTTTTCGATGAAGTATTCGGGGCGCTTGATCTTCCCGATATCGTGATAGAGAGCGCCGGCTTTCACCAGCATGGAATCGATTTTGATGATATCGGCGGCTTTTTCCGCCAATGAGGAAACGATCAGGGAATGATGGTAGGTTCCGGGAGCTTCCATCGCCATCTGTCTCAAGATGGGAAGGTCGGAATTCGTAAGCTCCAGCAGCTTGGATTGCGTGATGAAGCCGAACAGGGTTTCGAAAGAGGGGAGGAACAGAAAAGCCAGGGTGGCGCTCAGGAGGGCGCCGAAAACAGCCATGACGATTTCGCTGGCAAAGAGAACGAATGGTCCCATGGACTCGCGAATGAGGTGAAAACTGATAAGGAGAATGATATTGACGGGGGCGACCAGCGCCAGCCCGGCGCTGAATACGGTCGATCGTTTCTTCTTCCCGTAGTGCTTGATGCCGTAGATGGCGGCCAGGGCGCCGATCAAGCTGAATACCAGGAAAAAGAAATTGGCCTGGTACAGGTAGCCCAGCAGCAGGCTGTTGATGACCGCAAAGACCAGAGCGATGTGAATCCCGGCAAGGAAAGCGAAGATCATGGTCCCGAACTGTATGGGGATCGCATAGGGGTAGCTTTCCGGAATGGTCAGAATGGAAAGGCTGGTGCTCTTGCTCAGGATCTCCGTGAGAAAAAAGGACAGCTTATAGAAAAGCAGACTCATGATTAAGATGATGCCCATCATGAGAAAAATCTTGAAGGAGGATTCATATTTTTTTAAGGATTTCAGGTAGTAATAAAGCGATGTCATAAGCAGCGCGAAAAGCAGAAAAGCGCCCATAAAGTTCATAAGCCAGCTGGGTTTATCGCTGAGATTTCGATTGATGATGTTGATCTGTTTCAAGGCTTCCGCATTAATCTCGTCTCCCTTGCGAACAATGACCTTGCCTTTCTTGATGTTATAAAATACGGTTTCAATTCCATCCCGGGCTTGTTCCTTGCGGCGTTCGGTCTCAATTTGATTGTAGTTGATGTTGTGGCTGAGAAAGAGGTCGGTCAGAGAGAAAAGGAGCTCTTTTTCCCGGGAGGAAAGATCCAACTGATCGAGCTCTTCCCGGACTTTTTGCAGGCTTTCCGAGATATCGAGGATATCGCCGACGGTGACGGTGTTTTCTTCTAAATCGCTGCGAATAAGAGTCAGTCCCTTTTCCGGTTCTTTGTGGATGAAGAGATTTTTTGTGAAGATGATTCCCTGCTCCGAAACGATTCCCAGAAGGCTGATGAGGTTTTCCTCAAGGGTGAGAGGGAATTTGTCCTTTTCCAGCATCCGCAGGATGTCTTCGGGAATCTCGAATCCGTAATTCTCGAAGATCGAAGCTTGAAATTCTTCTTCCCGTTTGGAAGTGACCGGTTTCTTCACGAATTCCTGTCCCGATTTGAACATTTCCCTGATATTTTTTTCGGTATTGACAAAGATGTTGGGATCGAGGCTGTAAACGGGAAGAACGGCTTCCTCCGCCGCCCGGCGGCGGCTTTCCGTGGTTTCCTTGTCTTCGATGGTCAAGTTTTCGGGTGCGATGATATCGGAGGTCGCTATCTCGCCTTCCTGGGGAACGGGTAGAGATTTAGAGGGGATGTAAGCGATGAAATAGGCGATGATGAGCACGAACAGAAGCAAAAAGAACAGGGACCTTCGTTCCTGCCTGGCCCAGAAACCGATATTTTTCTCTTTCTTGACGTGATTGTTGTTATTGGGCGGAGAATTTCCTCCGCCTTTGAAAAAATTGATTTTCTTTATGGGTAAGGGATTCATCTCTTTCTCTGGGATCCGGTCTCGGATCTCTGGTAGGCCTTGACGATCTTTTGGACCAGCGGATGACGTACGACGTCCTTCTCGTTAAAATGGACGAAAGCGATTTCCTTGAGGCCGGCCAGGATTTTCATGGCATGCAGAACGCCGGATTTTTGCGGGTGCGGCAGGTCGATTTGGGTGATGTCGGCGGTGACGATCATTTTGGAATTGAATCCCGTTCGGGTAAGGATCATTTTCATCTGTTCTTTGGTGGTATTTTGCGCTTCATCCAGTATGATGAAAGCGTTGTTGAGCGTGCGGCCTCGCATGAATGCCAGGGGCGCTATTTCAATGATGCCGCGGTCGATGAGATTTTTTGCCGGTTCCTGGAGTGAAAGATCGAACAGGGCGTCATAGAGCGGGCGGAGATAGGGGTTGATCTTCTGGGAAATGTCCCCCGGAAGAAAGCCCAGACGTTCTCCCGCTTCGATCGCGGGACGCGTGAGGATGATGCGGGAGACGGATTTGTCTTGCAAAAACGAGAGGGCCAGGGCCATGGCCAGGTAGGTCTTTCCCGTTCCCGCCGGCCCGATGCCGAAAACCAGGTCGTGTTTTTGCATCGCCTGGATGTAGTCCTGCTGGTTCAGGGTTTTCGGGGTGACGGATTTGCGGGAGAACGTGAGAGGTTCCGCAGAAAAAAACTTTTCCAGCCGGTGGGGCAGACCTTCTTCCAGAAGATCGAGAGCGACTTTAAAGTCATTGGGTTTAAGACTGTATCCTTTGTCCTCCAGGCCCTGGAGCTGATCGAAATAATACTTTGCGAATTCGACGTTTTTATCGGGGCCGTTGATAATCAGGCTGTCGCCTCGTATGGATAGGGAAATCCCCAAGCGCTTTTCGAGCGATTTCAGGTTTTTATCCAGAACTCCTGAGAAGGCGGATTTCCGGACATAGGGGTGTTCGATTTTTTCCATTTCAGGATTGGCGGTATGGGTGAGGCGCTGGTTTCGTGGTTGTCATATATCCTAAATAAACATCAAAAGCGAGGCTTTGTCAAGATGCCCCGGAGAGCAGGTTGATCTGAAAACCGGTTCCCGGCGGATATAGATACTCCATGTGCCGGCGTCTTGCACAACCCATACCGGCCGGTTTCCAAAGGATGAGCCCGGTTGGGTCCATGAGAGGCTTTTGTCCTATATCCGCTGCAGAGGAATTTCCTATATGCATGATTTGCCGTGACATATTGAAAAATAACGAAAATTAATATATAAAAATGCTCTAGGAGACATTATGAAACTCAACCAAAATATTAATTACATCGTATCCGGACTGGAGCGGTCGGGGACTTCCATGTTGATGCAGATTCTGCATGCCGGTGGGGCTCCGATGGCTTACGATCATGATTCGCGTCCTCCCGATGATAATAATCCCAAAGGCTATTTTGAACTGGAGGGCGGTAAGATCATCACCCGGTTGATGAACGGAAATTTTAATCTGGATAAGTATCGAGGAGAGTTTATCAAGATAACCGCATACGGCCTGAAGTTTTTGCCGGAGAGTCGGTATAAAATCATCTATTCCGAGCGGAACCTCGATGAGATTCTGGATTCCATGGAGAAAATGGCGCGGATACGCGATGACAGCCGCGAGGAAACCCGCGACAGTTTTCTGAAATTGAACGATATGATCAAGGGTTTGATCCGGAAAAGAAGCGACGCCGAGACTCTTTTCATCAATTACAATGAAATTCTGGCTGAGCCGGAGAAAAATGTCACACGGATTCATGAGTTCGTCGGTTCCGAGGAACTCGATCTGGAAAAGATGAAGGCCTGTGTCGATAAATCCTTGTACCGGAATCGTCGAAACTAGCTGCGTTCCGTATTTACGAAGGTCCCTCTGGAATAGAGAAAGCGGGGCCGCGATGGAGAGATCATCCCCTAAGGGAGGAAAGAATGGATACAGAAACAAAAACAGTTGCTATTCCCGTATCTCTGGTAATTGAGATCGAAAAAAAACTTAAGGATTCCCCATACGATTCGGTGGAAGATTATGTGGTTGATATTCTAAGCAAGAACCTGGGTGTCGAGTCCAAACCGGAAACTTCCTTTTCCGAAGATGATGAGGAAAAAGTAAAAGCCAGACTGAAGGCTTTGGGCTATATGGATTAAGCCGCCGTCCGCGGCGTTTTCGCCTTCCATCCCAAAGCAGTGATCTGTGACACGCGGACGATTTCCGTGAATCGTGTGGAATCTTCTGTGTGACGACAGAGCCGGTGCATATCCGAGGGGGAATGATGGAGCTTGAAGTAAAAATTAAAAACCACAGTGCTTTGATCTGCGTCATCGGATTGGGCTATGTGGGATTGCCGTTGATCAAAACCTTTCTAAAGGCGGGATTCACCGTTTGCGGCTTTGACGTGGACAGCCGGAAAGTCGAACAATTGAATCAGGGGACAAGCTACATCCGCCACGTTACGGGAGACGATCTGAAACCCTATCTGGATGAGGGAAAATTTTACGCTACCACCGAAGAGAACAGCCTGAAAGAGGCCGACGTGATTATCATCTGTGTCCCCACACCTTTGGATGCGCATAAAAATCCCGATCTTTCCTACGTCATGAACACGACCCGGGTCATATCCGGCTGTCTGCGGACGGGACAGATGGTGATATTGGAGAGTACGACCTATCCCGGCACCACGGATGAGGAGATGCTCCCCATTTTGGAGGCAACCGGTCTTGAAGTCGGACGTGATTTTTATTTGGCGTATTCCCCTGAGCGGGAGAATCCCGGGGATGCTCATTTCACCACGGCTCTCATCCCCAAGGTCGTAGGCGGTGTAACGGATGCTTGCCGGAATGCAGCCCAGCTGCTCTATGACCAAGTCGTCATCAAAACGGTAGCCGTGTCTTCCACTCGAGCCGCTGAGGCTACGAAATTGTTGGAAAACATTTTCCGTTCGGTGAATATCGCCCTGGTGAATGAAATGAAGTTGATTTTCGAGCGCATGGGAATCGACATCTGGGAGGTTATCCGGGGGTCTTCCACCAAACCTTTCGGATACATGCCGTTCTTCCCGGGCCCGGGGCTCGGCGGGCACTGTATCCCCATAGATCCCTATTATCTTACGTGGAAAGCCAAGGAAGTGGATTATCCCACCCGGTTTATCGAATTGGCCGGAGAGATCAATACCGCTATGCCTTATTATGTGATCGAGAAAACGATCGAGGCTCTGAATCAGCGAGGAAGAACCTTCCATAACTCGCGCATCCTGATCCTGGGGATTGCGTATAAAAAGGATGTCGATGATCAGCGGGAATCTCCCGCTTTGAAAATCATCAGCCTGCTGCAGAAGAAGGGAGCGCGCGTCGATTATCACGATCCCTATGTCCCCCAGTCATCCGGGCATCGTGATTACCCCGGTTTAAGCCTGAAGTCTCTCCCGCTTAACGAAGAGATGCTGCGCGAGTACGATGCCGTGATCATCACAACCGATCATTCGGTGATCGATTACGAATGGGTCGCCGCCCATTCCTTTTTGATCATCGATACGCGCAACGCCGTACAAACGAAGAGAGACAATGTGGTAAAGGCATAGAGTCAAGCGTATCATGCCGTCCGGCAGGACCATGATAGATTCGAAAAGAGGAGAGGAACATGAAGATAGGAGTTATCGGAACCGGATATGTGGGACTGGTTACAGCCGTGGGCTTGGCGAACTTCGGCCATACCGTTGTGGGAACGGACCTGGATGCGGATAAGATCGAAAAGGCTTCACGGGGAATCTCGCATATCTATGAACCCGGTCTGGAGGAGCTTCTCAAGAAGAATCTCAAGGCCGGAAACCTCTCGTTCAACGGCGACCTCGATGCGACTATTTTGGCTTCGGACGTTCTGTTTGTCTGTGTTAACACTCCCCAGAGGGAGGACGGCAGCGCGGACATGAGTTATGTCGAGGGCGTTTCCCGCCGGATATCCGAAAACTTGAACCACTATAAGCTGATCGTTGAAAAAAGCACGGTGCCGGTAAAAACCTCCATGTGGATCAAGCGGACCATCAGTCTCTACAAGAAACAAACGGAGGATTTTGATGTGGCCTCCAATCCCGAATTCCTCAGGGAGGGTTCGGCGGTCTATGATTTTCTCAATCCAGACCGCGTCATCATCGGTGTCGAAACCGACAGGGCGCGGGAGATATTGGTCAAGATTTACGCCGATTTCAGCGATCGTCTTTTGATTACGAATATTGATACGGCGGAACTGATCAAACATGCGTCCAATTCTTTCCTGGCGACGAAGATCTCTTTCATTAACCTGATTTCCGAACTGTGTGAAAAAACGGATGCGGATATCGAGCTGGTGGCCAAGGGAATGGGGTTGGATTCGCGTATCGGCGCACAGTTTCTGGGTGCCGGGCTCGGTTACGGGGGTTCATGTTTTCCCAAGGATGTGCGGGCTCTTATCAAAATCGGTGAGGATTTAGGAGTGAAATTCGATCTTCTCAAGGAAGTCGATCGTATCAATACCTCCCGGATCGCCGACTACGTAAAAAAAGTCAAACAGGCACTCTGGATACTGAAAGAGAAATCCATCGCCGTTCTGGGACTGGCCTTCAAACCCGAAACGGACGACATACGCAATGCCCCCAGCATTCCTCTCATCAGGAAGCTTCAGGATGAAGAAGCGGTGCTGCGGCTGTATGATCCTAAAGCCCGGTCCAATATGGAAAGCACCTTTCCCGAATCTCCGCGTTTGAACTATTTTGATTCTCCCTATGACGCGGCGCAGGGAGCCAATGCCGTATTGATCGTTACCGAATGGAAAGAGATCCGAAACCTTGACTTGAAAAGGATTCGTGAGCTGGTGGCCAATCCCATCATCATCGATGGGCGCAATGTTTTCGATCCTTCGGAGATGCGGGCGGCCGGATTCGAGTATTATTCCATAGGCCGCAAGTAATGATCGGGGAACCTTCGTTCCCTTTCTCCCTGAACCGAATGGGTTTCCGTCCTCGTTGATGACCCGGCGCGGTCACTCTATATATCCCAGAGCGCGCAGACGACGTCGCAGCGCGTCGTCCTTGGAAAAGATATTCGATGAGCGTGTGTCCTCAATCCCCCTCTGAAAATTCAGTTCGAGTTTTCTCCAGAGCCTCTGAACCACCTCCGGATTTCCTGCGGCGATATCATCCTTTTCCAGTGGATCTTGAACGAGGTCATACAATTCCACGATGGTTTCGGTTCGAAACGGGGGTGGCGGAGAGTAATAAAAAAAACGGATCATGTAGTTGAGAACGATGTTTAATTTAAAAGGGTATTCCACGACGGATACCTGCTGCAGACGTTCATCGGCACCGGGAAAAGGCGGCGGCAAACGGCGGGATCGATATATTTCGGAGATCAGGGTGCGGGGATGATGGGCCTTTCTGAAGGACGTGTTGAAAAGATCCGCACCTTCAAAGCCCCGTGTCATGGATGATGCCCGGATCCCCAGCTGCTCCAGGATGGTGGGGGTGATATCCGTGATGGCGGCCGGATCGTCCCGTATCCCGCCGCCGTCTTCTTGGAAGGGTTTTTTGATGATCAGAGGGATTCGGATCAGCTCATTGAACAGGGTTTGTCCGTGGATCCAGGCCCCGTGATCGTAGAACTCTTCCCCGTGGTCGGATGTCAGAACGATCAAAGTCCGGTCATAGAGCCCGACGGCTTGAAGGAGTCGGATCAGAGGACCGATGAGGATCTCATCCGTGTAGCGGATCTCGGCGTCATAGAGCGCGATGATGTTTTCCCGTTCATGATCCGGAAGGGGCTTGTAGATGCCTTTAAGGCCTCCGAGATGTGCGTTGATGTTAATTTTCTTCCAGGCATGATCCTGATTTAAAAATGCTGTATTGAAGGGGGCGGGTGTCGTGTAAGGTCCGTGGATCTGGTAGGTGTGAAGAAAAAGAAAAAACCTGTTTTTCCGGTTTTCTATGATCCAATCCGATGTCCGGGTAAACAAATGTTCCGCCGCTTTATAACCCCTGAGACCCCTGTCTTGGTAGAAATCGAAGCCGCGGTCGAATCCGAAAGCGGATCCCACGTAACCGCCTCCGGTGAAGGCCCCGGTGACGTATCCGTGGGTTTTAAGGACCTCCGCCAGGGTGATGATCTCCCTGTTCAAACGTTGATGCTGCTGATGGACCTTATGTCGTGATACCGGTTGGGAAGTAAACAGCGACATATGCGCCGGCAGCGTCCAGGGAGCGGTGCTGTAGTGCTGATTGAACTGAATGCCGTCTCGAGCCAGAGTATCGATATGCGGGCTCGTTTGACGGGGATATCCATAAGTTCCGAGATGATCCGCGCGCAGGGTATCCAGCGATACCAGAATGACATTGAATCCCGCATTCTCTGGGCGGGGAACGGTTATCATGGGGTTGCCCCAGAACGCGATAACCGGCAGCGGCCTGTCCGCGGTATGTGTCTTTATTTTCCGGGTGACGAAGCGGAAGGTGACCGTTCGTCCGTAGAAGGCGCTGAGATCGATGGTTTTTTTGCGGCATCGAATGTCCTTTTGGTCCGCCTCCATGTCCATATGTTCCTGAAACAAGATGGCGGTTTGTTTCCGATCTTCGACCGTGATGAGGAATTCAACCTTGTTTTTCCCGGGAGACTCCGCTTCCGGGATCAGTCCCCATGAAAACTCAATCCGGGCATCAGCGGGGACGCGCACCCGTCGCTTGAATTCGGTATGTGTCGGTGCCAGAAGGAGGTTGGTGGTTGTCGAGCCGATGCGCAGTCTGGTTTTTATGGGCAGGGAGATCTTTTTTATTCCGAAGTCATCTGAAGGGAAAGCTCGGGTCAGGTGAAAGAGCGTTCCGAGATAGGAAAGGGACGGATCCTTTCTCCCTTTCATATCTTGATCGGGGGGCATGGAATAATACTCGATGCAATATTTCCGTCGTTCGTCCGGTATCGGATCTTCAGAGGATCGGGTCAATAGAAACTGGTCTGACGAGGCTTGGATATTCAATTGATGAAGCTGGAAGATCATTCCCCGTTCGTTATGACCATGAGGGTGATCGATGGCGTTGCAGCTTACGGTCAGGCGGTATCTCTTCGGCTCGGTTTGAGCGGAAATCTCATTGCAAACGAGATTTTCAACGGTCGTTCGTCCGATCGGTCGTCCATCGAGCAGGATGTCCAGATGCGGTTGATAGTCACCCGGCTGAGGATTCGAAGCATGAAGATGAAATCTTGTGAGGCCGCCCGGAAGGATGATATCCGTTTCAAATGCGGCACCCTTGAAAAAAAGGCGGTTGATTTGGATCTCGCGATCTTTTCCCATAAAGGACCATGCTTCGTTCTGCGGTGACGTGTCGTTCAGGCGTGCCAGCTCCCGGTCGTTCAAATAGAGCTTGATACCGGGAGGATCCAGCGATGGATCATCGCATAAAACGGGGAAAGAAGGCGAAAAGCCAAGCAGCGAATCCCCCTGATTGGTGATTCCCAGCGTGTTTATCGCCTCCGGCGAAATGGATTCTCGGTGGAAAGGAAACCGGGTGTGAAGATTTATCAGGGGAGAGCGGATCACATCCTTACGACTTAAAAGATCGACAAATCGGATAGGTGTATCGGATTCGCGTTGAGCACGGCAGACAGCGCCTCCAAACAGAAGCAAAAGGATACAGAAAATGCATCGGTTCATGTGGGGAGAAAGAGGTCGCTTAATCGGACGCGTCCCCGAGGACGTGGCGGTAGACATCGATGGTCTCCTTGACGATAATGTCCCATCCGGGCTGCTTCTTGATGAACTCTTTTGCCGCGCATCCGGATCGATTGACCTCATCCGGATTGTCGAACAAATACTGCAGGGTGGACTGGAAATCGGCGAGGTCGTGAGCATGGAATAAGTATCCGTCGATTCCCGTGCGGATCGATTCGAGATGAGCGGGAATGTCGCTCACGAGGCTGCAGAGCCCGTAGCTTTTTGCCTCGATGAGAACGATAGGGAAGCCCTCCAGGGATGACGGCAGAGTGAACAACCAGGCATTGCTCAGCAGCTCGGCTTTCTCGTCTCCGGTCACATAACCCGTATAGATAATATCCGGATTTCCGCTGCTTAATGACTGCAGTTGCCGGATATAGTCTTTGGTGGCGCTGGATCCGCCGGCGATGACTAACTTGATGTTTTTTCCGTTGACCGTTCGGTTGGGAATCCCTTGAAAGACGCGAATCAGCCAATCCACCCGCTTTTCGGGCGCGAGGCGTCCCATGAAGAGTATGAAATCCTTGCTGTCGAGCCCATGTTTCTTTTTGATGATGTCCGGAGGGCGGGGATCGGGATCATCGAATCCGTGCGAAATATGAATGGTCTGCTTGTTGTACTTAAATTGAAAGTATTTTTGCAGATCGTGGGAGACGACCACCGTTCGTTGAGGAGCCAGGATGGAGACGTGCTCGCCGATTTTCAGCAGGAACCTGGCCGCCCATCCCCATTTGGAGGTATCCCAATCCAGGCGGTGTACGGTGGATATGACTTTTTTCCCAAATACCCTGGGGATGATCGAAAAAAAAGACGGGCCGATGGCGTGATAATGGATGATATCATATTTTTTGAACAGCGCATGCAGGGTGCACAATAAACTGTGCAGAGAAGCGTCTAGATGTTTGCTTTTTATCGTAGGAACGTGTACCAAACGTACGCCTTGATAATTCTTGCATCTCTTCGGAGTGTACCAACGGCGAACATATACCGATACCTCATGCCCTGAGGTTGCCAATTGACGGCTGAGTCGGTCGACATGATATTCTATCCCCCCGAAGGTTGCGGGGATGCCTTTCTGGCCGATGAACGCGATCTTCATGATTTGTTTCCGAGCAGGCTTTTCCATTTGTTGCGAACGACCCATAGGGCGGGCCGCCAAGGAGCCTTTTTCATGGCCGGACTCGCCGTTCCCACCATCCAGCATTTCTGGGGGCAGGTGTCGACCAATTCCCGGATTTGACGGGCTTTCTCCGAGCTCCATATCTCCTCGAAGGAGGCCTTGTGCAGGTTGCCCATGCTTTCCAGCCAGGTGTCCGGTTCCATGCCGTTGCAGGGCCGGATCTCTCCAAACGGATCGAGAAAGAAAAGATCGGTTCCCGCCCGGCAGGGGAGAAGTCTGCTTCCTCCCCGGATCCGATTGATCAAACCCTGATTGAAATAAGCGCGGAACCAGTTCTTGATCCGCCACGTGGCGAGCAGCTCCCGGATAAGAATCTCAAAAGCGGCGATCGCTTTATCCTTGTCCTGAATCCGGTTGTCCGCTTTGTGGAAATAATACGAATTGTGCGTGACGGCCGTCGCAAACTCCACGTTCAAGTAGCGGGCGAGATGATACAGCTCTATCATATCGCCCGCGTTTCGATCCGAGACCGTGACCGCGAAACCGATATCCTTGATGCCGCGCTGCTTGAGTTCGAGCAGGGTTCTAAGGCCGTGATCGAAACAATCCCGTCTTCCCCTGAGCTCGTCGTTGGCGGCGGGGAGACCTTCAAGACTGATACGGATGCCGATGCCCTTGACCTTTTCCACAAGATCTATGATCCTGTCCGTGGCGTAACCGTTGGTGGAGATGACGACCCTCCGCGCTTTTTTTCGGAGGATGTGGGCGATATCGACGAGGTCCTCGCGAAGAAACGGTTCTCCCCCCGTGATGTTGCAGAAGCGAAGATCGGGCAATTTTTCAAGCAGAGCCGGTGAAAATTCCTCCTCGATTTTTGTGGGATGCCGCCAGATGTTGCACATCAAGCAGCGGTTGTCGCAGCGATAGGTCGTAATGACGGCGGCTTCCATATCAGCAAAATTTCCTTTGGGCTGTCAGGTAGATATCCATTAATCCTTGATAGTATTTACCGGGATTGTGGTTTTCTTCCACAAATCTTCGAGCTGTTTTTCCCATATCGGCTATTCTTTCAGAATCGGCCAGCAAATCCAACATTTTTTTGCGCAACTGCCTATGATTTCCTGGCTCAAAGGTCGAACCCGTTTGCCCATCGGAAACCAGTTCCGGAATACCGCCGATGTCGGAGGCGATGACGGGTTTCCCGCATGCGAAGGCCTCGAGAATGCCGTAGGGATTGTTCTCATACCATTCCGAAGGCAGAACCACCGCGCTCGCCTTCGCGATAAGGGGCATGAGGGCTTGGTTCGGGATATGTCCGGCCAAGGTCACGTGAGAGAGCTTCTTTTCGCGTATGATTTCCGCCAGGGGCTTTTGTAAGGGCCCTTTTCCGTAAATGGTGCAGCTGATGGAGCTGCCGGTCAGGCTTTTCAGAAGGGTGAAAAGCCCTTTTTCCCTGGAAAGACGTCCGGCATATACGATCTCCGATTTTTCATTCCGGAAAACCGGAGTGTATTTTTCCGGATCGAGAGCATTCGAAAGAACCTGGAAATCTCCCTTCAAACCCATTTGAATAAGCTGGTTGCGAAGGAAGCGGCTGGGACATATGAAGACATCCACCAGTGCATATATGCGAAGCAGGCTGTGGTGCAGATACATCTCTAAGGTATTAAGAAGGCTTTGAAGCGAGGAATCCCGGCAGCAGGTGTTCAACCAGCAGTGGTAATACTTCTTTCGCGCGCATTGTTCGCATACCGTTCCATGATTGAGAAGCGTGTAGATGGGACAGGCGAGTTTGTAGTCATGGAGCGTCATCACGACCGGGATCCGGAAAGAACGGAAGGTATGGAGAATGGAAGGAGAAATCTGATGATGTATATTGTGCAGGTGGACGATATCCGGTTTTTCCCGCAGCAGCAAGCGCTTCAATCGGGATCGTGCTTCAAATGAATACAAGAGCCTTCCGGCTGCTTTCATTTTCTTGAAAAGAGAGTTGGTTGAGGCGTAATCGACGGGAGATACGAAATAGGGACTGTAAGGGGTTTCTCTGTTCTGAGATTCGGTCATTGAAAAAAACATGACTTCATGACCGTTTTTTTTGAGGATATCGGCGGTATCGAAGTAAGATTTTTCCGCACCGCCCTTGAGGTGAAAATATTTATTGATCAGCAGCACCTTCATTTCGTGTTCTCAACCGGAGTCCTTCTCTTTATGAATCCGGAAACGGGATGGTCGGGTTCTCGATCTCCGGATTCCAGGGGGAAATTCAAATTCATCGCATGCACGGAAATTAGTGTATCAGATGAAACGGGAAATAAAAACGAAAAATGCATTCTTTAATGGGTTGCAATCTTAAAGGAATTATGCAAAAATTTTTTTAGATATTCACAACGATCAATACCCATTAATCTGATATGTGATGATTCGATTGGAGAGGGAAGAGTGTCGGCTGACGAAGTGGAAGTGTTCGATTATCTGAATATTATTTGGAAGCGAAGGAGACTCCTTTTGCTTGGAGTATCCGTTGCTCTGATCTTTACCATAGCCGTCGGTTTGTTGACGCCCAAAATCTACCGCTGTGAAGGCATCATTGAAATGGGCGTGGTCAACGGCAAACCGGTGGCGGCGCCGACCGACGCTATGGTCTTCTTCCGGATGAATCCGGTGATCGAGAATTTTTTGAAAGAGAGAGGAGAAACGGCATCGCCCGATGATTTCACTTTATGGGGGACCGGCGTCGGCAATACGCAGTATGTCCGTGTTTATGCGGAGAGCCCGCGTCGACGTCTGCTTCCGGATTTGATCGCATACGCCGCGGACGCGCTGGGCGAATCGCTCCAACCGGTTTATGAAAGAAGTCTGGGGGGGATCGACCTGAAGATTCGTAATATGGAAGACAGCATTGATGCGCTGGAAAAGAGGATAGCCGCGATGCACCGTATCCTGGTGAGTGAATTTTCCGATTCCGGCGCTGAAAAGCGGGATTATTATTTTTATTTGAATCTACTTCAGGATAAAGAATTCCAGAGCCTCCGGCTTCAAGGTCAGCTTGCCGAATTGGTTTCCAAGCGAGGTGATGGGATTTCACGTGTCGTGAGTCTCAGCGGTGATCCGAAAATGCATCCGGGATCCGTTAAACCCAACTGGAAACGCAGTCTGATAATCGGGGGGCTGATCGGAATATTGATTTCGGTCTGCCTCGCTTTCATCCTGGAATATGTAAGGATGAGACGATCGCTTGCGTGATATTGTCTCACGGATTGATTTCTGCTCGGGATTGAGAAGAAAAGCTCGAGAGCCGCGTGAAGAAAAAAGAAAAGATCTGCTTGGTCTCCTCCAGCGGGGGGCATCTTTATCAGCTGCATATTCTAAAAAGATGGTGGGGTGAATACGACAGATTCTGGGTGACGTTCCCCAAAAAGGACGCCCAGTTCATGCTTGCGAACGAGCGGGCTTTCTGGGGGTACTTTCCCACCAACCGGAACATGAAGAATTTTATCCGCAATCTTTTTCTGGCATTCAAAATCATCCTTCGGGAAAGACCCGCTTTGATCGTCTCTACCGGAGCCGGAATCGCGGTCCCGTTTTTCTACGTTGGAAAACTGTTCGGCGCTAAGCTTATTTTTATCGAGGTTTACGATCGGATCACCATCCCCACGTTTACGGGGAAACTGCTCTATCCGATCGTGGATGAATTCGTCCTGCAGTGGGAGGAGCAGAAGGAAATGTATCCCAAGGGACGCGTGCTGGGACAATTGCTATGATCTTTGTAACAGTCGGAACCCACGAACAGCCGTTCGACAGGCTGGTCGGTTGTGTGGATCGATTGAAAGGAGAAGGCAAGATCAAACAGGATGTGTTCATCCAGACGGGGTATACGCGGATAGAACCCCGATTCTGCTTTTATGAGTCGCTCATCGGATTTGAAGAAATGAACCGCAGGATCAATGACGCGGAAATCGTCATCACGCATGGGGGACCGGGGAGCATCATGTCGTCCTTATACGGTGGAAAGATTCCCATCGTCGTCCCGCGTCGCAAGGAATTCGGTGAGCATGTGGACAATCACCAGGTGCTGTTTACCCGGAAGCTGAAAGAGATCCGAAAGGTCATCGCTGTTTTCTATATCGATGATCTGGAAACGAAGCTGAGGGATTATAAAAAGGAGGCCGCCCATCTCTCCGCTCAAGCGGAGGGAAGGATCGAGCCGGTGCAGCGGGCAGCGGCATTTTCAAGGGCGCTTGAAGAAATGACGCGTCGCCTGTTGAAGTGACTGTTCAGATTTTGTTGATACGCCGCAGGATGTTTTCCAGATCGATTCGGAAATAGCTCAATCCCCAACCGAGAAGCGCGATGAGTTTGGCGGCGTCTCGTCCCGATTTGAAGGCCTTCAGGTAGCGAAGCCGGGAAGCTTTCCATTCCCGCGAGGCACTGAGAACTCGTCCTAAGAACAGATGATAATTTCCCATCTGTCCCCGACGATGTTTCAGGATACGTGAAAGTCTCATCCCCGGTGATCGGAAGAAACCATGAGGCAGCCGCGAATAGAACTCCGTTACAAGGATGTTGCCTCCTTCGATCTGCTGTTCCCGGAGTTTTTGTGAGGACTGTCCGGGGTGTATTCTCCAACACCCGACGACTTCATCGACATAACGGAAAGTGCCGAGAAGGCTCAACTCAAGGAAAGTCGGGTAATCCACGGCGGGAAAAGCGACATGGAATTGAAATCCTCCGATGTGCCGCAGCGCCGAACGGCGGCATAACACGGATACGGGAGGAATGAAGTTTCTTCGAAGAAGCTCCCGCAGAATGGAACCGGGAGGGGAATTTTCACGAACCTCGCGCGAAAAATTCCTTGACGGCAGCGTCCCCAGGATACGGCCTTGGGTATCCGTGAAACCGGTTCGTCCCCAGGTCAGGACCACTTCGGGATCGGCCATAAGCGGGATCTGGATCTCCAGCTTCGCGGGCGGCCAGAAATCGTCTCCTTCGAGAATCGCGATGATTTCTCCTCCGGCGGTTTCAAGCGCCTGATTGTAGGTGTCTCCCAATCGATGTATACCCCAGGTCTCATCATGACGGATCAAGCGAATGCGGGAGTCCCGTTGCGTGAACCCCTCCACGATATCCGGAGTGGCGTCCGGAGAGCCGTCATCGACCACGATCATTTCCCAGTCCCGGTAGGTTTGCTCTCGAACGGACTCGATGCAGCGGGTGATGTAATTTTCATGCCGGAAGGCGGGAGTAATGATAGTCACCCCGGGACGGATCATTGGATGTTTTTCTCTCTCATCACGGCCTTCACATATACCCCAGGTCTTTCAGCATCTTTCGAATGGTCTCTTCATCCGAGCCGGGATCCCCGGATTCGGGGCGGGAAACGGCGGATTGGGAAGCCGGCGCTTTCTTCAGGCCCGTAATGGGGTGCCGGTTCAGATATTCCGGTGTCAGCATGTCTTTGATGATCTTTCCATCCAGGTTCGAGGGGAGGGGCAAATCGAACAGGTAGAGAAGTGTCGGTGTGATATCGATGATCTGCGCGGATTCCAGATTGGTGTTCCGGATGTCCGGTCCGGCGGCCATAAGGATACCGTTCATGCGGTGTGATCCCGTATGCCGGGGGGAATGCGGTCGGGTTTCCAGCAGGTCGCCGTCGAATCGATCCTTCAGCAGCACGCAGCGCCAGTCTTCCACGGCGACCAGCAGGTCGGGACCGGCGGCGCTATCGGGATTATCGGCCCCATATGGATGCCAGGATTTAATTTTCACTCGGTTTTCCTCCCCCCAAAGCTTGAGTTCCCGAGCTATGCGCGCGGCGATCTTCAGCTTGGCTTCACGGGTGGGGGCTTCCCTCTCATGAATGTAGATCCCTCCGAAGGGAATGGTATGTCCCGGATCGAAGGCCGTGCTTTTCTCAAGATCGATCCGATCCAGAACGCTCAAGCGGATGTTGTCCATCCACTGACGTCCTTTTTGGTGGATGCCCGGCAGAAGCCGTCCGATGCGCAGAGTTCGGGCGGCTCCGCGAACCGTCGTCATCGCTCCCTGCTTGATTTTCATGCGAAGAGACTGCGAAGAGTCCTTGCGAACCAGGTAGCCTTTCCGCTCAAGCCAGGCGTTGAGCTTGAAGACTTTGTCATTGGTGCCGAAGCCGTGGTCGGATAGGATGCAGATGTTGGTGTCGGGGCCTGCATGATCGACCAAATTCCCCAAAACTCCGTCGATTTTGCTCCAGAAAGCCTGGAATTTGCAGCGTATATCCTCACTGCGCGGCCCCTCATAGAGCGGGTGGTCGGGATCGATATGGCGCCAAAACAGATGCTGCAGCCAGTCCGTCTGAGAGAAAACGACCCAGAAGAGATCCCAAGGTTTATTGGAAAGCAGATATTCCGCGGCGCGCGCTTGTTTCTCAAGCATCGCTTCCAGGTGGTTGAGAAACAGGTCCGGATCATCGTATCTCTTTTCATGATAGGGGAGTAGAAGGTCGAACGGCCCGCCGGCGGCGGAAAATATTTCCTGCTTCAGTTCCCGGGGCCAGGTGAATTCTTCAACGGGCCATGCGCCCAGTCCCGTGGTCATAAAGCCGTGTATTTCGTAGGGAGGACGCAGCATGGGATAGCAGAATATCCCGGAATTTTTTCCCGCCAGGCCGAGGAAATCCCAGACGGCGCGGCCCCGGAGGGCATCTGAGTTCAGGCTGTGCAGACGATAGCTTTCCCCGCGCCGGATCCAGAAATCAAAAACCCCCGTGGATTCCGGTTTCAATCCGGTCGCCAGGCTCAACCAGGCCGGTCCCGTGGCCGGAGGGATGGTGCTGAGCAGAGGGCCTGAAGCTCCCTGTCGCACGATCCTTTCGAGGTTGGGCATGATTCCCTGATCCATGAGAGGGAAAAGGATATCCGGGGTGGCGCCGTCCAGTCCGATAACCAAAATTTTTCGTTTCATTGGGATCCGTCCTTGGAAATGCTTTGGGTTTTGACGGGGAAAAGAACCTTCATGTCGTTGGAGTCGAGACAGTGAGTGAAAATAAGCCCGCCTGCATAGATCCCAGCCATAATAAGAACCGTGACGGCGATTCCCCATGAAGTATGGGGTAGGTGGGAAATCATGAAAAAACCTGTCCCCGCGCTGACCATAATGCAGGCGAGAGATTTTAGATGGAGAAGCGAATAGGGCTGCATGCGGTACAAACAGAAAATTTCGATGAGCCCGGCGGCTCCGCCCAAAATAACCGAGACGGCGGTGGCGATCGCCGCTCCGTAGAGGCCGTGCTTGGGGACCAGCCATATATCCAAGCCTAAATTCGCCGTTACCATGATCAGAGAATTGATCATGAGCAACTTGGTTTTGCCGAAGGCCTCCAGCGTCATGCCCTCAGGCCCGAACGTCGAATTGATGAATCTTCCGCCGACGAGAATGAGCAGGGCGGCCGGCGCCATCAAATACTTTTCGGTGAAGAAAATTCGGATAATGTCCCGGCCGAAAAGGAGGAAGACCGTCAGCCCGAAAGCGTTGATGATGAAAATCCACTTGGAAACCCGCTTGAAGATAAGGATTACTCGGGAAGAATGATGACGGGCGAGTTTTTCGGAAATGACGGGCTTATAAATCTTGGCGAAAGACTGCATGACGAGCGCCAGAACGACGGCCAGGTAGATATATACGCGGTAAACGCCGACTTCACCGGAAGATCGGTAGTATCCCAGGAATAAAAAATCGATCTGGCCCATGAAAAGCAGCATGATGCTGTTGATGCTCAACGGCCAGGAATAGTTCAGTATTTCGGAAAGCGATACAGGCGCTCTTTTTACCTTTTGAAGGGGAAGCCCGATATGACGCAGAAAAAAGAACGCAGCCAGCAATGCGGCTCCTCCAAGGGAGAAAATATACATCCAGGTCCATCCGAGCAGTCGGTAGCCGGCCGCGAAAACGGCGGATCCGGTGACGATATACAGCAGGGGTGCGGCGAATTGTTGAATATAGATCGAATAGCGAAGCTCTTTGTATCCGATAAAGGCGTATGCGACCAGTTGGATGAATGCCAGCAGGGGGATGCTGAGAACGATAACCGCCATGACATCCGGAAGCCCGGGCTTATGGAATATGGTCAAGGAGATAAAATCGGCGCCCAGATACACGAGAACGCTCACGATCAAGCTGAGGAAAAGGACAAGGGAGAAAAGACGCGTAAGCAGGGTTCTCGTTTTTCCCGGTTCGCCGGCGCTTTGATAGAAGGGGATGAAACGATCGAGAGCCCGATTGGTTCCGAAAAGGACGAAGATGAGCGCCAGGTTCACGACGGCCTGGCCGAGAACGAATAATCCGTAATCTTCCGGTGATAAAAATCGCGTGAGGATAATCAACCAGATGTAATTCAGCGCCATGCCGACGAGAGAGCCGATAAAATTGATGCTGAACTCTTTCCCGATCTTGGCGAGGTCTTTCATGTGATTTTGATTATGTCTTGGGGTACATGAGACAAGAGCGGCGGACCAATTCTATTCATGGGCTTTCCTACTTGATATAACCCAGTGCTTTCAATCTTTCAAGCACCTCGGGGTCGATGTGCCGGGATTCATCTCCCTCGGGACGCAGCAGTCGCGAATGGTCGGATATCCTCAGATCATCCAAAAAACAGTTGTCGCCCCGGATCATGAAACGAGAACACGGCATTCGTTGTCCCATGTGATGGGGGGTGATGCGCCTTCTGGCCTCCAGAACACCATCGATCAGCAGAAAAACATCATCCTTTTCCCATGCAAGAAAGATATGATGCCATGAGTTCCACGTAAATTGAACCGATAAGGTAAAGATGCTGTTGCGGCGGTCGCCGGTCCCGGAACCGAAGTCGAAAGCGACTCTTTTCATGTCGCCGCCGCCCCAGTCCCAGAACAGGTTGCCGCGGAGAGAAAGCGGATTTTCCGGGTAGTGAAAAGTCATATCGAACAGCTGTTTGGCTCCTTTATCGATGTGCCCGATTTTCATCCAGAACTCCACGGCTCCGGATTCTTCCAGCAATGGGCCTTGCAGAGGGAAATCGATCGGGCGATCGGATTGAAGGTGAAGACTCTTACCGAAATTTCCCGCCTCTAATGAAATGCGGTCAGCCTTCAGGCTGAACGCGTCCGGACGATCATGTTTTCGAAAATAAAAAAGATCGGTATCGAAAGGGCTTAACAAAACAGTATGCGAATCCGCTTCCAAGGCGCGTGAGGGCAATCCGCCTTCCCGTTTGATGCGTGTCAGGCCCAAATCCTTCCGGAGTGCCTCATTTTTGTTCTGCATGAGCTGAAGTTCCTTGATGAGAGGAGGAATTTCAGCTGAATAATCCTGCAGTTCAGCTACATCACGGTGTTCTGTAGGATCTCTTTCGAGATCGAAGAGGTGAACCGCTCCGGTCCGCTGATCCAAAGTCAATTTGCGATCGGGCGTCCTGATGCCCACGAATGAAGGCATGAAAAAGAAGACTTTATCCCTCGGGGAATCGACGTCTTCCCCTTTGATAGCGGGCCATAAACTCCGGCCTTGAAATGAAGCGGGAGGTTTGATCCCGGCGGCATCGAGAAGCGTCGGAGGGAGATCGATGATCTCCGTGAGAGAAGAAATCTCCATGGGACGAGCGGGTTCGGGGGCGTGGATGATCATGGGAACGTGAGTGGAGATGTCGGCGAGGGGATGTTTGGGGCCGGCGTGGCCGAAATGTCCGAATTCGTAAAATTGTTCGCCATGGTCCGAAGTGACGATAAGCATGGTGCTTTCATAAAGGTCCAGATCCTTCAATGTTTGTATTATCCTGTGGATGAAATCATCCAGGCGGCGGATTTCAGCGTCGTAGATATCGAGCATTTGTTGGACGTCGGCGGGAGTGACGGAGAGATCGCCGGCATTGGCGGAATTGATATACGCAACCGTGCTTTGGGGGGTGTTGTTAATGGGACCGTCGTATTTCGGGTCCGCCCAGCGGCTGAAATATTCTTCGGGAGCATGGTAGGGCACGTGAACGTAATAGGTATGCAGAAACAGGAAGAATTTTTCCGTCTGATGTTGTTTCAACCAGTTTTCCGTCTTCTTTTCGAGGCGGTGCAAGCCGATAACACGATCGTCGATCTCCTTGAATCCGTTCAGCATCCCGTATCCCCTCGACATCCAACCGTCGGCCGTGAAGGCCGTGGTGGTAAAGCCATGCTCGTTCAGGATCCCGGCGGCCGTGGGGATGGAAGTGTCGAGGGGGATGTCGAAAACCGCCGGATAAAGCGAGGTCAGCATGGATGAATGTGATGGGGGCGTGAAGGGCCAGGGAATGAAAGCCTTGGTAAACCGGACGCTTTCATCGGCGAGAGCATCTATGGCGGGAGAGACCTCACGGGGATTCCCATAACATCCTAAACGGTCCGCCCGCAGGTCGTCGCACGAGATCAGGATGAACCGTTCGATGGTTTGTGATCGGGAAGAGTCGCAGCGGATGGAAGTGAATATCGATGCCCCGATCGCTAAGACGATGAAGACGGCGGCAGCATGCCGATGGGATTTGATGCGCTGTTTTTTCCTCATGAGATCTCCTTCCCGGGCCGGGAGCTTGCGGGAAAAGCAACGGGGTTTTCCGTGATCTCCTTGTTCACTATGGAATCGGCCGTGATCACAAGCCCCCAAATCATCCAGATCATTAGCAGAAGGGAGACATCGAAATCCATGACGGTGACCAGTGATTGCGTGATGTTGTTGACAAATGCCCATCCCGCGAATAATCCGAGATCGGCGTAATAGCGGGATGGACTGCTTCTCCCCGAAAGACGGATGATATGGATGAACACGAATGCGTAGATAAAGATGAAGATGGAAAAACCCACCAGGCCGTAGCGGTAAAGATAAGCGAGGTAATTGCTATGAGATCCCAGAGGCTTGATCTCCGGATCCAAGGCGATCACTTCCATGTTGCGCTGAGTGCCCCAACCGAATACCGGACTTGAGCGCAGCGACTCGATCGATTTTCGGATGATAAGCATTCGTGTGGTATCGCTTTGAGGTTTGATGTCGGTAACAAATCGGGATCCGGATATGAGCAGGCCCAGGATGGCGAACAAAAGCACGCCCGTCGTGATCATGACGGTGATTTGCTGGCGGCGTGCCTGTCTGATTCGGAACTTCAAGTAGAGAAAAAAGAGAAAACCCAAGGGAACGGAGACCGCGGCTCCCCTGGAATAGGTGAAGAACAGACAGATGATCCCGAGGGGAATGGCTGCCATGAGCAGGAGGCGTTGCCGTTTCGTCGCATGGCCCCAAAGAAAAAGCTGCAGAGGCAGGAGCATGATCAAAACGGCTGCCAGCGAATTCGGTGAAATGAATATCGAGCTCAAACGTTTCATTTTCCACCCCAGGACCCTCCGGTAGTCGCCGAAGTCGGGGTGCAAGGCTTTCTCGAGAAACTCACTCTGGGCAATGTCATGGGGAAGGATTCCGCTTATGGGAGTGGTGCCGATAACCCGAAGAGGAATGATCCCGGTGATCACCAGTAAGCCCAGCAGGGATGCGATGAATGAAAGAATCGTAAGTCCGGTGATGAGGCGTGAGAGATCTTTCCGGGTTCGGCAGGTGTTATAGACGATAAGGAGCAGGCAGAAGGCGGATAGATACAAAATCAAGTTACGCAGAAAAACCAGCGTCCAATAGGGCTCGAGGATGTGGAGCCCGGAAAGCAGCATGGACAGCATCAAAAGAACAAACGCGGATGTAAGAATGTAAGGCACTTTAAGAGGTCTCTTTTCACGGGAGTGAAGCAGCAGCAGCTTAAGGAAAAGGAAGATCATCAGTACGGGGCCCAGAAATTGGGCGATCCCCAGAACCACCCAAATAGGGATGAGCGTGAAATATAGAATGATATCCGTTATCAGAGATGTGGTGATAAAGGGAATTTTGATGACGGGGAGGCTGGGCGGGCGGTTCGTGGATTTTTCCATGATCACATATAACCCAGGTCTTTCAGCCGTTTTTCGATCATGTCCTTCTCTTCATCTGAAAATGCATCACGGGAAGTATGCAAAGCACTTTCAAAAGAACCGTCGGCTTGGATGCGTAGCGGATTCCGGTGCTGAAAATCGGAAGTGAACACTTCGGTCAGAACCTTCCCGTCGCAGTAAGCGGGGATTTTCATCCCGGCTGCGTAAAGGATGGATGAAAACATGTCGACGATATGGGCTTGTCGAATGGAAGAAGAGGGATCGACGTCTTTTCCATGAAAGAGAAAGATTCCTTCGGGGCGGTGGGTGCCGGTGTGGTCCCTTTTTATCCGGTTCAGGGTAAACAGATCGGACGGCTTTCCGGTAAACGAACGACTGAAGGCATACCCGCGCCGAGGCACCAGAACCAGATCGGGCGCCTGAGAAACGAACGGTCCCTTGTAAAGCTCCTCTTTTTTGAAAACTTTTTGAATGACCGGATCCCCACTCTGGGGATCTTTGATATTCGCGATCTTTTCCGCGATATCCGCGCGGAGAGTTTCGTAGGGTATCCCCGGGGGCACGATCCCCTGATTCTCCCGACCTTGACAATTCAAGTAGATGAATCCGTACAACCATCCATTGAGCATGAAAGCATGTGTTTGAGACCAATCGATGAATTTGTCCAGTCGAAATTTTCGACTTATCGCCGCTCTTTGGGCGTGTGAAAAACGCCCGCGGATGATCTTTTTATCCAGGATGCGCAGGATTTGAATAACCGGCAGCAATTTTCTATTGAAGATCCCCCGGTTCTTTAAAGTCATGAGATTTTCAGCCACCAGGAAATTATTGATATTGATGGTCTTGTACACGGAACCGAATCCATGATCCGAGATCATCACTTTCAACGTGTTTTCGGGAAGCGCCTTGATCAACCTGGTCAGGCATCCGTCCAGAGCCTGATAAAACCGTTTGATCTTTCGATGGGTGTCCGCATCGTATCCCGGGTTTGAGGGATCAAGGTGACGGTAGAGGGCATGTTGAAGGGGATCGGTGGAATGAAAGTGCAGCATGGCGATGTCCCAGGTTTGGCGCCGCATGAGATGCAGCATGGTCCTTGTCCGCGTTTCTTCCGTTGCGATGAGGCGGTCCAGGAATGATTCAAGGTCCTTGCGATTATATAACTCCTGGGTCGTGGCGATGGAATAGTCTTTTTCGTGTGACAGAATTTTGCTTGATAATTCCGGGGGATGGGTGAAGCGGGAATGAGTTCCGGGGGTCAGCAGACCGGTCACCAGACAGCCGTTGATTTTTTGAGGAGGATAAGTCAGGGGAACGTTGACCACCAGAAGTTTCTTCCCGCCGCGGCCGGCGATATCCCAGAGAGTGGGCAGTGGGATTTTCGTAGAGTCGACGAAAACGGGGTTGTAGTCTTGGGAACCGTGCTGGTAGAATTCGAATATTCCATGTTTTCCCGGAAGAACTCCGGTCTGAAAACTTGTCCAGGCCGGGGCGGTTTCCGGTGGAAGAGTGGAATTCAGGATGCCGGAAACGCCCTCCCGCGCAAGAGAGGCCAGCCGGGGCATGGTCCCGTCCTTCATCAAAGGCCTCAGAACATCCCAGGTACCGCCGTCGATCCCGATGATGAATATTTTTCGTTTATCCATTTATATTCACCGCTTTCATCCGCGGATAAGCCTTTCGCCGTTTCCGGACGTCTTCGTTGAGAAAACAGCTTTCGTATGGAAAGATCTATTTTTACTCATATGAAATGCCCTCGTTTTCTTTTAACAAATTGCGGCACATATGCCCGTGAGGTGGAATCAAGCGCACAATCACTCCTCCAATCATATATTTTCTCATGACAAACTTCAATGATTCGAAATGGTGGTAGAAGGCGTTTTTCAAATAAAAGGCTTTTAAAGCAAAAGGAAAACCTTCTCAGCCGGTTCAACGGCAAGCGAAAGGGCGTAAGACCAGGCAGGTCGGAGCTTTCAATAGGCGCCGACATTGGAAAACCAGACACGCAGACTTTTCAGGAGGATCGTGATGTCCAGCCAGAGAGACCAGTTGCGGATGTAGTATTCGTCCAGTGCGATGCGTTTGGAGAAGGGAAGTTCGGAGCGACCGCTCACCTGCCACAATCCAGTGATCCCGGGCCGAACCCGCGCGATGTTGGATTTGAAGGCATCTTTGCCTTCCAACTCGGAGGGGAGATAGGGGCGGGGGCCGACAAGGCTCATGTGTCCCAGAATCACATTGATCAATTGAGGGAACTCATCCAAACTGAATTTCCGGATGAATTTTCCCACCCTTGTGACTCGTGGATCATTTTCTTTCAATTTCTTGTATTTGTCCCACTGTTTTTTCGCTTCAGGGTGGGTCTTGAAATATCGGCTCAGTTTTTTATCCCCGTCGGTGTGCATGGAGCGAAATTTGTAGAGCCGAAACATTTTTTGATCCAGCCCTAGACGTTTCTGGACGTAGATGATCGGTCCCTTGCTGTCGCATTTGATGGCGGCCGCGATAAGGAGAAAGACCGGCAGGAGAAAGATCAACAGAATCAGCGTCAATAAATACTCGAAGAATACCTTTATGGTGATATTCCAGGGTTTTGTCAGGTTTTTCTTTATGTACAGCGACAGCACGTCGCCCAACAGTTCCAACTCCACTCCTTCCGTGATGAAGTCTCCGCTGCGGGGAATCAACCACATGGATTCGCTGACGTTTTCGCAATCTGAGAGCAGCTCTCGCAGTTTGCTTCGCGGAAGATGAGGTGTGGTGATGATGATATCTTTGGACTGATGGGTTTTCGTGAGCTTTTCGAGATCGGATAATTTACCGATGACTTCCACTCCGGCAAAAGATTTTCCGAGTTTTCGAGGGTCATCGTCGAGGAATCCCAGCACTTCATAACCCATAGTTCGATTCTTTCGGATGTTATTCAGCACCTGTAGGCTGGTTTGATGGACTCCTAGGATAAAGAGCTGCTTTTTCCATAGATTCATTCGTACCAGCAGCAGCTTGAGGAAAAAACGGAACAGCGGAAAAAGGATGAGGCTGATAATCCATGCGGTTATGATGATGGTCCTTGAATATAGGATTTCTATCCGAGCCATGAAGATCATGATCATGATCAAGGCCCAGGCGATGGAAGCGCTTCGCAGCAGAACCTTGACTTCCTCCCAAATGGGATAACGCTTGGTGTATAATTTTTGCAGGGCGAAGATGAAAATCCAGACGACGACCATGTAATATTTCGTGAGGAAATTTGAGAACGGTGCCAGCACGATTCGATTATATCCGGGTATGAATTGGGGGAGGATTGTTTTGCGGATAAAAAAAGCCGCTCCCAGGCTGATTGAAACGACTAAAATATCTATGACGATCAGAGCCGACAGTGATGCGAATTTTCTCGGAAGGGAATTGAAATGGGTAACCGCTCTATCCTTCATTATAATAAAGCCTATCAGACACGGAAATTATTGAACATCCCATCATGGTT
>CAYSQW010000012.1:0-76792 GCA_964433135.1 uncultured Eubacteriales bacterium | reverse complement strand
CTAACCGCCCACTCTCATAAAATATATCCGATCGCTGATCCGCCGATCAAACGGATGAAATTCGGTTTCTCGAAGAAAATCTTTTCATTCGGTCGTTACAGGAAAGCCAAAATCACCTATCCGTTACGGGAAGGGATTATAGTGACTTTGGGGCGTCATGTCAATCCGGCGGGGTGACGATACGGGATCGAAAGAGAGGGTCGAATCCTGCGTTTCCACAAGAGGATTTTAGTATTCTCCTTCAATTTTCCCGCATGATTCAAACTTTCTTCGGTGTTTTTCCGTATAAAAAAACAAACCTCGTGATATCAACCGACACCTCGGTATATGGAGAAAAGTAAAATACAATAAATGAATTGCGATGGAATGAAAAACAAAAAAAAAGAGAGGGATCATGATTCAACCCGCTTCGCGAACACGCCGCCTTTTTAAAGAAATATTCATCCTCCCGCTGCTGTTGTTGACCGGGATGCTCTCGGCAGCCGCACAGGAAACCTACCAATTACTCAAGCCTTATTACACCGCCGTTCCGCCGGTGCTGGACGGGGTGCTGAACGATCCGGTGTGGGAGAACGCCCCCCAGGAAACCGGATTCAAAACCTATACCCCCGATTACGAGATCGCGATGTCGGAACAGACCATCGTCTATTATGCCTATGACCGGGAAAATCTTTACTTCGCGTTCCGCTGTTTCGACAGCGAGCCGCATCTGGTAAAAACATCGGTCAACAGCCGCGACAATATCCGCCCCGACGACTGGATCTGCATCAACCTAGACACGTTCAACGACCACCAATCCCTCTACGCCCTGTACGTCAATCCCCTCGGAATTCAGGGGGACTCCCGCTTCGAGGGGGGAGTCGAAGATTTCAGCGTGGATGTCGTCTGGTACAGCACGGGGCGCGTCGATGAAGAGGGCTATGCCGTAGAACTGAAGATCCCTTTTAAAAGCATTCGCTTCTCCCATAAGGATCCTGTCACCATGGGTGTTATTTTCGAACGTTTCATCAGCCGCCGCACGGAAGCCGCCACTTACCCCCCGCTATCTCCCGATATCGGCCCGAATTTCCTCACCCAGACAAGGCCCCTGCTTTTTCACGACATAAAACACTATACCTTGTTTGAAATCCTTCCGGCCGTAACCTACAGCCGCAATCGTACCCGAGAAGGCGGAAAACTGAACTCACCCAAGGGGGTGGGCGACATCAGTCTTACGGCCAAGTACGGCATCACGTCTCACCTGATCTTCGATGGGACCTACAATCCGGATTTCAGTCAGGTGGAATCGGATGCCGGACAGGTGGATTTCAATCTGAGATATTCCCTCTTCTTTCCGGAAAAACGCCCCTTTTTCCTGGAGGGACTGGAGAAATTCCACTTCGGGGGCGCACAAGGGGGTGATCCGCTGGGCGCCGTGGTTCACACCCGTAACATCGTCGACCCTCTGACCGGATTCAAACTCAACGGACGCCTCGGCGAGAAGAATTCCCTGGCTTTGATCTATGCCATGGATGAACTCCCCGAAACCGCAGCCGAACAGTTCGCTCATTTCGGGATCATTCGGTACAAAAGGTCCCTCAAACAGGACGGCTTCATCGGAGGATTCTATACCGGGCGCGAGAGAGCATCCGGATATAATCGGGTGGTGGGCGCCGACGGCCAGATCCGCCTATCCCCGTCCGGCATGTTGGGCTTTCATCTTTTTCAATCGGCGACACATGGGAATTCGGACGGTCCGGCCCGGGGCGGCCATGCTTTTTGTCTCGATTACCTCTCTTCCACACGCGATTGGATCCTCATGGCGGGTATTCAGGATATCTCCGATGACTTTCAAACGGAAACCGGATATCTGACCCGGACCGGCCTTACCCGGGTGCGCACAGGCGTCCTCCGGATGTTCTATCCCCAATCCAAGGTGCTTCAGCGTATCGAGCCCATGGTCCACAGTTTTCACCTGGTCGATCGAAACAGCGAATTGTACGAAACCTTCAATTCCTTCGATATCCGGTTCATTCTTCTCCGAAATACATTTTTCCTGGCCGGCGGCGCTTATTCCAACGAAATCTGGCTGGGCAAGCGCTTTTCAACCAGCCGTTTCCGCTTCACCGCCGCCAGCCAGATCACGAAAAAAGTCAACCTCAATCTCTCCTATTACTACAAGGATAAAATCCGGTACATCGATGACCCGTATCAAGGCAGGGGCAGCGACGCGAGCTTCACCATCGCATTCCTCCCTTCTGAAAAACTGCACCTCGATGCAAGCCTGGTCTATTCCGATTTTTTCCGATCGATCGAATCGGTCAAAGAATACGACTACCTGATCTTCCGGAGCCGCAACACCTACCAGGTCAACAAATATCTTTTCTTCCGGGCGATCGCGGAATACAACTCATTCCGGAAAGAGTGGATGACCGATCTTTTGGCCTCGTTCACCTATATCCCCGGAACCGTCATCCATATCGGCTACGGATCGCTGTACGAACGCTATGACGTCATCGAGGGAGAATACCGCCCGGTGGATCGCTTCCTCGAAACCAAACGCGGCTTTTTCTTCAAGGCTTCCTTTCTCTGGAGACTGTAAAACCCGGGAAAGCCGTCAACGCTATTTGATGAGATAGAACCTCTCCATGCGACCGTCCAGGAATTCACATCCATCCGCAGTGAAAACGGCATCCTCCTCCAGCATGATCGGGATCTCCTGCCCCCCCCACTCGGGAACCACGCAGCGGTTGTTCAATTCGATGGCGTAGCAGGTGTCGGCATACAGGGGATAATCACCGCGGACGGCAATCCCGTCCTGTTTGTCATACCTTCCGATGGTCGGCCCTGCGGCATGCCCATAGACACCCAGAGGATGGGTGTAGATCATGGGTTTCAGCCCCTCGGCTTTCGCTTTCCGCAGGGAATTCCGAAGGATTTCGTTGCCGCTGCGGCCGGCTTCAAACTCCCGCATGAAAATGTCCTGCAGGCGATTGCACCGGCGCAGCCCTTCCTTCAATCCTTCCGGAGCATCCGTTTCCCCGATCCGGCAAACATAAGCATGCTGCTGAGTATCCGTGTAGAGCCCCAGATACACAATGCCCACATCACAGTGGAGAAGATCTCCCCGCCGGATAACGCGGTCGCCTTTTTCATGGCGGGCCGCCTCCATATCCGATCTCAGGATGGAGACGGAAGGCTGAAACCATGTAGACAATTTCATTTCGGACACCTTCTCGCGGAACCACCACACGACATCGTCAGCCGTCGTCACTCCGGGAACGATCACCCGGTTGGAAAACATCTCGGCGATCATATCGTGGGCGATCCCGCAGATGTGACGGTACACACTCAACTCCTGCGGGCTGCGGGTTTCCAACCAGCCCACGCAAAGCTTTTCCGCCGTCACCAGACGGGAAGCATATTCCGCGCCCAGCGCTTCCTCCAACTTGGCCAGCAGCGCGGCGGACAAACCGTCCCCAAAAGACCAGTCATCCGAGCGGTTGATCCCGATCCTGCGGGGATCTCGATCCCGGATGAACTGTGCCAGCTGCCGGAATCCATCCATGCTTCTATCCTTATGAAGAGGGCGGTACCATTCATCCCCTCCCCGGCTGCGGGAAGAGAACCGCTCCACGCCCCGTTCATTCCCGCGATCATGAAACACCAGGATCGTCGTCCGGCTGGCGTAGAAGCTGGGCTCAGGAGCCAGGCTGAAATAAACGGGCCCTTCATTGGCTTCTCGACAGATCACCACCCACATATCGATGTTTTCTCTCCGCATCAGATCCGGAAGGATGTTCTCCAATCTCCACTTCAGCCATTGGTTCATGATCCGGACACGCTCCCTATGCGGCATGATATTCTGCATATCCTGCACATCGGTAACGCCGTAATCCTGAGCAAAGACCCCGGAAGACAGCCCAAGCGCCAGGATAACGACCGTCAGCACCAAGATGTTTTTTCGTTTCATGAGTGACCTTCTCCTTTTCGGTGGTTTTTCATTTGAACACATCCATTATTCATCCCGTCAGCTATTTGATCAGATACAATTCGGTTTCGCGGCCGTCGATAAAGCGGCAGCCGTCAGAAGTAAAGGCCGCATCTTCTTCCAGGTAGATCTTGACTTCCTCACCTCCCCATTCCGGCACGATGCTGCCGTTGTTCAGCTCGATGGCATAACAGGTATTGAGATGAAGAGGATAATCGGCACGGGCCGAATGTTGAACGCCCCTTCGATAGTTCCCTAAAGTAGGCCCGGCGCCATGACCGTGAAAACCGATGGGATGGGTGTATATGGTCGGTTTCAATCCTTCCGCCTCGGCTTTCTCGAGAGCCGCCTTGGCTGTATCATAACCGGAGCGGCCGGCTTTGAATTCCTGCATGAAGATATCCTGGAGGCGGTTGCCGTTTTTCAGCGCCTGTTTCAAACCTGCGGGCGCATCGTCTTCCCCGATCCTGCAGACATAGGCCAGCTGTTGGGTGTCCGTGGCCAGTCCCAGGTATACGATACCCACGTCACAGTGGATCAAGTCGCCTCTCCGGATGATCTTATCTTCCGGACGGACGGCCCCCCCACCGTAGCCAAGGGTCTGAAGCCCTTCGCCTTCCACATACCGCTGGATCCGCAGTGTCGGCTGAAACCACGTTTTGAGACCGAGGTCCTTTACCTTCTGCCGCCACCACCACACAACATCGTCCGAAGTGGAGATACCGGGAAGGATTACCCGGTTGGAAAACATCTCGCCGATCATATCGTGGGCGATCCCGCCTATGTGACGATAGACGCTCAGCTCCTGCGGGCTGCGGGTTTCCAGCCAGCCCACGCACAGCCGTTCCGCCGAAACCATCCTGGAGGAAAGGTCCGGGCCCAGCGCCTTGGTCAGCTTTTTGTGCTTGGAGGCGGACAGGCCGTCGCCGAAATGCCAGTCTTCGGAGATATTGATACCGATTTTGCCGGGATCCCTCTCCCTGATGAAATCGGCCAGCCTTTCAAAACGATCCTCTTTATCCGAGCGCGGAAACGATCCGTAAAGGTGATCGATCGGGACATAGGCTCCCGAGATCGTACGTTCGACACCGAGCTCTTTCCCGCGGTCATAAAACACCAGGATGGTGGTTCCGGCCGCCATCAGGGCGGGTTCCGGCATCATGGTCAAATAGACCGGATCTTCATTGTTTTCACCGCATACGATCACCCACATGTCGATCCCCTCCCTCCGCATGATCTCGGGAAGAAGATGATCCAGGCGCCAGTGCAGCCATCCTTCCATCAAACGGGCGCGTTCGTGCACGGTCAGGATATTCTGCACGTCCCGGACGGCCGTTACGCCGTACTCCTGGGCGATGGCGGTAAATGACAGGCTGAGAACGATCAGACCGATGGAAAAATATTTTCTCATGACGCATGACCTCCTTGAACGGGTTGGTATGATGCCGATAAACCGAATGTCCCTTATACGTGAGAGGGTCCCGTCATGTCAAATCAGCAGGGGAATCAGATCGGCGATATCCTGCATACCCATCGTTCTCCGCTTCACTGCGGATACATGATTCTATGCGGATGGGAAAGCAAACTCTTACGACATTCCGTCTGCGATTCACCTTTTCAGGATACGAGCCCGCAAACGAAAATAGGGAAAAAGGACCAGAATGATTCCGAAGAGAGCGAAAAGATAGAACCGGTTGACGCCGTTTACGATGTTGTGAGCCGCAAGCACCAGACTGCTGAGCAGGTGGATGAAGATCATGTTGAAAAAAATCAGAGTGAGATAAATCTGCTCGCGTTTCAGCTGAACTCCCGGGCCCTCGGATTTCCCAGGGTTCAGCCGACGGGCGAATCCAACGAAAAAAACACAGAAAAGACTCTGTAAGACGGGGTAAATAAAAAACCATGGAGATTTCCGTGCCAGGATGATTCCTCCGCCGAAGACATCAAGCCACAACGGGATTCTTGCGGGCAGCCGCGGATAAGCGACCAGCGCCAATGTCCAGGCCGCACACAGCAGGATTCCATTAAAGATGAGCAGTATCAAGGCGGATCTTTTTTTCACTCATAAATTGTAACAGAAAACCGCGTCCGGAAAAATCGCGGCGGAGACAAAAACGGATCAGTAAATGCTGTTGTTATACTTCGTGATCAGCGTAGCACGCAGTTCCTTGTACATATTCACCACGCGTTCCATACGCTTTTTCGTCAGCTCGGTAAGAAAATCCCGGGCTGTATCGGGATCTTTCTTAACCATCTTCAGAACTTTTTCGTCCACCGCCTGCTGCCCGGCAAAGAATTCTTCCTGCAGCGGATCCCTCACCGCGTGCAGGTCCTTGACGGCCTGCTGCCACTGAAGGTGCAGCAGGTTGTCGATGAAATCCACCGCCCAACGCGCGGAGTCATCGCTGAAACGATGGACATCGTAGTTCTTATACGCCGGGTGGATCTCCCGAACCCCGGCATAAATGGGAACATGGGTGCTGACATAGGGGCAGTCGACATAAAACCAGTAGATCCCGCCGACGGCATCCGGGAGCCAATCCCTGAGTTGGGCGACCATCCCATAGCCCTGGGAAGCGATATTGCGGTGAGGGGTGATGCGCAGCAGTTCTTTCATGGGACCGGAAGGAAAAGGCGTCGCCAGCGAACTTTTCACATACCCTCCGTGATAGTCCGGCACCAACCAGGCACGATCGGCCTCCATGTCGTAGACCGTACCGGCGGAAACCGAGCGCTGAAACGCGATCATGTCCTGAATGGAGAGTTTCTTCTCCGCCTTGACCGAGAAAGGATAGAACGCCGCTCCCTCGTATCCCTGTCGATACATCGTGCCGGGTCCGGTCGGTCCCGAGACGCCGCGCCGCGGCCAGGCTTTATACCGTGGCGCGACCGCGCTGTAGACAACCCAGAGACGGCTCAGGCTGCCCTCCCGAATGGGAGGGGCATAGACTTCCTGCCAGATAAAAGGCTTGCCACTTTGCGGATCATACCAACCGCGATCCACGGCGGCCTGCATATAATTGGGTGACGCCAGGAAATCGGGGTTTTCCAGGTCGATCTCCCGGATCCGCACATAATTGGAGATGACCGTAACATGATCATCCGGTACCCGCCGCGCCGCCCAGATCGCGCCCGGCTCTCCGTTCCCGGGTTCCCATTCGGGACCGACGCTGAATATTTCCATCACCCAGAGTTCCCCGGGATCTGCGATGCAGAGCGCTTCCGCTCCTCCGCAGGAGGGGAGAAAACCGTAGGTTTCAACCAGAGAGGCGATCACATCGACAGCCTCCCTGGCGGTTTTACAGCGCTGGAGCGCGAATACCTGCGCCTGTTCGATGGTCATGATCTGACGTGTCACCCCTTCAACAAAAGGCGTCGCCAGTTCTTTCCGTTGACTGCAGGTCGACTCCCCGATCGCCAGCTGGTATTCATTCATCTGGGAATACCCCGTATGGAAATAGGCGAAGGTGTTTTCGACCTGAGGGATCTCTCCGATGACCTTGCCGTAATCTCCCAGGGGAAGCCCGGCACGCTCGTCATCACGACCGAAATAAACCATCCCCCAATAAACCGGAGCCATAGCGCCTTTTTTGAATTTCCGAGCCGGAACCACATGCACCCGGCATTCGCTGCAGCAGTCGGTGTGCGACGTAAAAACGGATCCGTCGACCGTGGCCATTTTCCCGGCCCCGATGACCGTACAACCTTGAAATTCCTCATCGACATTCTGTGCTATCCCTAAAGAGGCCAGCATCAATACAAACAGGACGGCACCCGGTGCTTTCATCATCTTCATAAGGGTTATCCTCCTTACTCGCGGCTTATTTTTTTCTTTCCGGATCCATCTCCCGGAACCCGGCTCTTATGACGCCGCGTTCCAGAAAGGTCATTTTAATCCCATTCCATATCCGCTTCCGATTAGAATCGAATCCCGAACATGATGTAATGGCCGAAATAATTGGGGTCGACATCGGGATCGGGAACCTGTATGAGCTGATATTCCAAAAGCAGCCGCAGGGCCCGGATATCGAGTTCCAGGCCAAAGAGAAAATGGTAAGCGAACATCACATCGAAATCGGTGAACGTCTCGCCTTCGAATTCCGCCTTGACGAATGAGGCTTGGGCTCCCGCGCCGACTCCGCCGTATAAGTTGATGAATCCGATCTTCGACCAGAGCCTCCCCAGGCTTTCCCCGGCTTTCAGGTTGACGAATCCCTTCACGGGCAAAATAGAAAGATCGATGTCGGCATAATTGCGGTAAGCCGGCATGATCTCAAGACCCAAAGCGAAGTTCCGGCTGATCCCTTTATCAAAGCCCACACTCCCCATCCATGCATAGTTGAAACCTCCCGGATCGGGTTTGTGCTGCCAACCGAACTTGACGAAAGGTCCCGCGATAAGACGCGCCTGAGGATTCGGGGCATAAGCCCGGCGGACCGGCCGGTACTGAGGCTGGACCGGGGTCGGGGGCGGCGCGGCCCTCTGCGGTACGGAGGGAGACTGCCGCACGGGCTGCCTTGGGGGTGCGGCGGTTTCCGAGATGACATTGACGACACTTCGGTGGATGTACCCGGTGATCACGAATCCCTGGGCGTTGGCCGGCAGGTTCACCAGAAACCATTCGCCCTCCACCTGGGTGTATTCCAGCACCGCTCCCATGGGCACTTGGTCGATGACCTGGCTGTTGAGATCCGGACTCAAGCGAACGTTCGCCCGCTCCACGATCACCTGCACCCGGTTCTGGGCCCGAGCCGGCGTGAAACTTCCCGCGATCATTAAAATCGATAGTATCAGAATTGATTTTTTCATTTTATCCCCTTCTTATAACCGGCATGAGATTGCATCATCCGTTAAAATGTCATGTTGATGGACGCCGTCTTTCCCTTCTCAACGTCAGTGCTTTTGCTTGTGAATTGAGCACGGAATGTATTCTCCGCATAGGAAGCGGTATATTTCCCCGGCTCGGCCGTAAAGGAACGCGAATCCCCGACGGCCGCGGTGTAATTCCAAGGCCCTGAGGGACCTGATATTTTTACGGTCAGCTCATACCCCGTGCTGTTAATCACAGCAAGAGTTCCTTTCGTCGAGCTCCCCTCGCATCGCTCGCTCTCTTCAGAACCCATAAAAAAAATCATACACAACAATACCGCTAAAATAAGCCTGAAATGCGGCCCTCTGAAACGGAAACGGGATCTCATGATTTTTCATCTCCTTTCGCATCGGGAGACGCCCGGATGCTGAAAAATCCCCACGACACTAATGATTATTATATGAATGAAAAAATAGATTTCAACCCGAAAACAGATATTTTATCGATTGGAGCCTCATCAGCAATCCTCTTCGATCCAAAGTCTTGATCCCGGCTCCATGACTTTAAGTCAATCCGTGCACATGATATATTATCGTGTGATGAGGAAAACCCGCTGTTGGGATGATCATCCGCTTATTCCGTTTTTTAAAATTTGAGGATATGATGCTCAGAATCTTGGATCTTACCAAGATCTACTCCGATTCCCCCACCCGAACCATGGCCCTGGAGGAAATTTCCTTCGCGGTGCAACCCGGGGAATTCACCGTTGTCATGGGACCTTCGGGAAGCGGTAAAACCACGCTTCTGAACATTCTGGGGCTGCTCGATCGTCCTACGTCGGGGGAATATCACTGCATGGGGCGGGATGTCCGGCAACTTTCCGAATCAGAACGGAGGGAACTGCGCAGAACGCGGATGGGGTACATTTTTCAGCATTGTCATCTCATCGAAGAGCTCAGCGTTTTTGAAAACATCGAGATCCCCCTCTTTTCTCTTCTCCCCAGCACCTCAACCCGCCGGAAACGGGTCATGGAGATGCTCGAAGAAACCGGGATGCTTTCTCAAAGGCGCCGATACCCCCGCCATCTCTCCGGAGGGGAACGCCAACGCACGGCCGTCGCTCGCGCTCTGGCAACCGATCCCTCCCTCCTGCTGGTCGATGAGCCGACCGGAAACCTTGACTCCGATTCCGCGATGGATGTCATGCGCCTTCTGCGGCATCGGAACGAGATGGGAACCACCCTCCTCATGGTCACCCATCAACCGGAGCAGGCGAATTACGGACAGCGGGTGGTCCATCTCTTCGACGGAAAGATCGTCGCGGAGAATTTCAATCCTTAGCACTCAGCCGGAATCCGGGCGGACCGCCCATTCGGAGAATCCGCGGCGGGAGATCAGCGCTCCTTCGTTTCCCGATAGATCCGGTGCGCCTCCGGGAAGGGACGCAGCGCACGCTCCAGAATTCCAAGCGTTTGGGCGATGGTCAAACCGTAATTGGTGAGCGGCACACCGGCGTGCCGGGCTATTCGGAGTCTTGACAGCATTTCCCGTCGATTCCACATGCAGGCACCGCAGTGAATGATGAGCTTATAAACGGAAAGATCGTCGGGATAATCATATCCTCGGATGTGCTCGATCGCGAGATCGCTCCCGACATGTGAGCGCAGCCAGGCGGGGATTTTTACGGTCCCGATATCGTCTTCGATGGGATGGTGGGTGCAGGCTTCCGCAATCAGGATCCGGTCTCCGGCCTTGAGCCGCTCGATGCTTTTGACCGCCCGGGTCATTTCCTCCAGGTCTCCCTTGAAACGCGCGAAAAGGATGGAAAAACTGGTCATCAATATGGTTTCGTGCGTGTCCTCCGCTACCTTTGAAAAAGCCTGGGAATCCGTCACCACCAGCGCGGGGGGGGCGCCAAGCTGATCGAGCGTCGATTCGAGTTCGGAATCCCGGCAGACAAGGGCCGCCGCTCCTCCGTCCAGGAGATCCCGGATGGACTGTACCTGGGGAAGGATCAATCGCCCCTTGGGAGCTTCCTTGTCGATGGGAACGACCAGTACCGCAATCCTCCCGGCGGGAACGAGGTCGCGTAAAATCACGGGAGGGGAGAGGTCTTCGGAGGGGATCGCGGATGCGACGGCACGGCGGAGCGGCTCCAGATCCGCGTCTTTCAACGCACTGACCACACAGACCGAAGCGGATCGAAGAGCCGCCGTCTTTTGTAATTCAAGCGATGGTCGAGAGACATCGGACTTGTTGAAAACGATGATCGCCGGAATTTCCAGCATTTCTAATTCCCCCATCAGATCGTTTTCGAAATCTCCCCATCGGTCGGCTTCAGCCACCACCAAAGCCAGGTCCGTTCGCCTCAGGGCCTGACGGGTTTTTTCGATGCGCCTTTTCCCAAGGGCTCCTTGGTCATCCACCCCGGCGGTATCGATAAAAAGAACCGGCCCGATCGGGAGCATCTCCATGGGCTTTTCAACGGGATCGGTGGTCGTTCCCGCCTCGGGAGCGACAATAGAGATGTTCTGTCCCGTCAATCGGTTCAGAATTGAGCTTTTGCCGACATTCCGCCGCCCGAAAATTCCGATATGCAGACGAAATCCTCTGGGGGCCTTGCGCACCATGCCTTTCTCCATGAATATAAGGACCGCTTATTTCCTGATATTCTCCTCGATCGTCTTCAACAGGACGTCCGGTTTGACGGGCTTTTCCAGAAAAGCCTTGACAGGAAGCCAATCTTCATCCGGCTCAAAACCGAAAGGGAGATTCATCTCCTTGCGCACTCCGCTGATCATCACCACCGGAACTTCACGCAGATTAGCGTCTTCGTGCAGTTCTCTCGCCGTATCGAATCCTTCTGATTTAGTGGTCATCATCACATCCAACAGAATAATATCCGGGATCATCTCCTTGGCCTTGGAAACTCCATCTTTTCCATTGGAGGCACTCAGGACATCATATCCTTTAGCATCCAGAAGATTGGACATAGCCTCCACAAACTCCGGGTCATCATCAATAATCAAAACTTTATTAGACAATTGTATCGCCTCCTTGAGATTTTTTACGGAAATAAAACGGACCCGCGTCCGCTTGAAAAACTCTTTTGTTCATCTTCAGGGAATCCCCCCGGCAAAAATCCACTGTACGCCGGATCGACCGAGCCATGGACTCCACCACCGCCACACAGGATTTAGGGGACTCGGCCACCCGATCCCGACCGGGATAGATGTCATAGCCGCGCCGGTATGGAGCCGGTGTAAAATTGGGCATGATAACATTCGCACCCGCCTTCAGGGCGGCCTTCCAGGCGCTGCTCCCGGATTGACTCCCCAGGGCCGTTGTCGCCGGAAGATGGGTGTTTTTGGTCACGATCCGCGCCACGGCCAACATCTTCAACGCCAGGTCCATCCCCCCCGGCGGCTCTCTCCCCATATCCGTTCCGGAATGGGGGATGAAAGGACCGATCCCGAGCATGGAGAACTCGCTTTCGGAAAAATAGAGTATATCCTTCGCCAGATCCCGTACCGATTGTCCTTTAATCCCGACGATGGATCCGGATCCGGTTTGATAATCCAGAGAAGCCAGGGTTTCGAGACATGCCAGACGGAAGTTATGGTCCATTCCCGGATGAAGATCTCTATAAAGCTTCGGATTCGTGGTTTCGATTTTAAGCAAATACCTGTCGGCTCCGGCTCTTCGCCATAAGTCATATTCCTCAGCCGTCCATTCTCCGACCGACAGCGTCACCGCACCTGAAAAATGCTCTTTTATATCGAAAACAAGCTCAGCCAGCCAGCCGGAATCACATTCCGGATCTTCTCCGGACTGCAGAACAACGGTTTTGATCCCGGCTTCATCGATATTCCGTACGCAGGCCAAAACCTCGTCCCTGGTCATGCGGAAACGCTCCAATCCGTCCTGAAATCGGTTCAAGCCGCAGTAGCGGCAGGTGTTTCGGCAGTGATTGGAGAACTCCACGATACCGCGCAGCAAAATCCCGCGACCCATATGGGTTTCCCGAACTCTGTCGGCGAAATCGAACAAGGCATCCCGTTTATCGGGGGTCTTCAGCGAAAGGAGAAACTCCAGATCCTCGATCCGGGGCCGCTTCTCGGAATAAACCCGATTCAATACACGCTGCAGTTGCATTTTCACCGCCTATACGGATGCTTCCTTTTGACTGTTTTTCTTCTCTTCCCGGCGGAAGGCCTGAAGAATCTTGATGATCTTTTCAGGATTGAGTTCTCCATAGATCTTCTCATCGATCATCACCACAGGAGCCTGTCCGCAAGCTCCCAAGCATCTTGCTCCCTGCAAAGAGAACAGGCCGTCCGCGGTGACATCCCCGATTTCGATCCGCAGATGTTCCTTGATCGCATCGAGGATCTGTCCCGCCCCCTTGATGTAACAGGCCGTACCCAGACACACCGAAATCACATGTTTCCCCGGAGGGGTGAGATTGAAATAGTGATAAAAAGTCGCCACCCCCCATATATGGGCGGTGGGGATGTCCATGGCCAGCGCGATCTCGTCCATGACATGCTGGGGCAGATAGCCGAAAATCTGCTGAGCCCGGTGTAAAACCGCGATCAAATAGGATTCCGGATCCTCCCCTTTTCTGATTTTCTCGATCTCACGAATTAATTCTTGGAGTTTCTTTTTGCTTGAGCTTCCCATTGTTGTAACCTCTTTCTCATCTTCATTCAAGCGAACACATCGTTCCTAAAAATACAGATCCCTTTCCCCTCGGCCGATCCGGGAGTAATACTCTGAAAATTGCGGATAGAACGCGGGCATTTTCCGACTCACTTCATTCAGCTCACGCTCTATCAGCGCCTGACCGGCGGCCGCGGTATCGGGAGAGGCAAAATCATCCAGCCATTCCCGAAAAGTAAGAACCGCGTTCAATTTACAGAATTCTCCTTCTTTTCCCGTTCGCAGAAGATCCATGATCCGCTTTCCCGTACGTCCGCAGCGGTAGCCGGCCGTACAGAAAGACGTTATGGTTCCTGATTCCGCCAGTTCTCTGATAACGGCATCCAAGCTTCTCGTGTCTCCCAGTAAAAACTGCTGCCGGTCCTTCCTCTGGCGACCGTTATCGTCGGTATATCCTCCTAATCCGATACGGGTCGAAGCATCCATCTGGGTGCATCCGAGGGGAAGGATGGAACGGCGAACCGCCTCGTTTTCCCGGGCGGTCAGGATCATCCCCGTATAAGGGACAGCCAGCCGAATGACGGTGACCAGGCGCCTGAAATCGTCATCTCCAACACGATACGGCGCTCTTTCGATGAAGGGCGTATTGCCGGCCGGTTCCAAGCGGGGGAAAGAGATGGTATGCGGCCCGATGCCGAATTTATCCTCGAGTTCCCGGGCATGCGCCAACAGCCCCATGACCTCGAATTTCCAATCATAAAGCCCGAACAGCACACCCAATCCCACATCATCCGCACCCGCCTCCAAGGACCGGTGCATGCATGTCAGCCTCCACAGGTAATCCCCCTTGATCGTGCCGCGGGGATGAACGTCTTCGTAGGTGGGGCGGTGATAGGTTTCCTGAAAAACCTGGTAGGTTCCGATCCCGGCGGAATGCAGCCGCTTCAATTCCGCGATAGACAGAGGAGCAGCATTGATATTCGCCCGCCGGATCCGCCCTGTCCCTTTTCGGGTTTTCACCTCGACGGATGCGATGGTTTTCAGACTTTCCACCATGTATTCCACACCCGTCATCGGGTGTTCACCATACACGACGATAAGACGCTTGTGTCCGATGCGGCCGGCCAGCACCTCGGTTTCCCGGGTAATCTCCTCCATGGTCAACACCCGCCTTTTTTCCTGCCGGTTGCTTTTCCGGAAACCGCAGTAGGCACAATCGTTGACGCAGTAATTCCCCAGGTACAGCGGAGCGAAGGTCACGATACGGTTATCGTAGACTCGTTGCTTCACTTCCGCGGCGGCGGCTTCCATTTCCACTCGAAAATCGGCGTCTTCGACATGGAGCAGGCAGGCGGTCTCTTCCGGACTCAATGTCTGAATCGAAAGTGATTTCTCTAATATATCTCGAACCCTGAAAGGATCCGGCCGGACATTGTCCGCCAGATCTTTTTCGATGGACGCGGCATCGATGAAACATCGTCCGTCCGGCATGTACTTTTCGATCTCTTCAGGCCGGATCCTGTCGCGGATCCAATCATCCAACTCAACTGAACTGTGACCGTGTCCCGAAAGCGTATTGTACTTCATGGCTTTCATCCTTTATGACCGAAGTGATTGTGAAACGATCCCGCGCGGTTTTTTGGCGGCATAACGGGTATGCAGCAGTTGATGTGACCGCTCTCCCAAAGGTCGGCCGAGAAATTCCTTGTAAAGACGTTGTATCTCGGGATTCTCATGGCTGCGCCGGATCGTGTTGCGCCGGTCGCTGCCGTAAAGCGCTTCGGCTCTTTTGCGCAAGCAATCCGCATCCAGGGGGATGGAATTCATATCGGCGTACGGCTGCCCCCCGCCTCCGATGCATCCGCCGGGACACCCCATGATCTCAATAAAATGATATCTGTCGGGTTCCTTGCGAACCACATCCAGCAATCGATGGGCATTCCCCAGCCCGTGCGCCACGGCGACGCGGATCTCCTTACCATCCATCTGAATCCTGCCTTGTTTGACTCCGGTCAGACCGCGAATATCTTCGACCTCGATATCGATCAGCGTCTCCCCGGTATACAGTTCATATGCCGTTCGGATGGCCGCTTCCATGACCCCGCCCGTAACGCCGAAAATGGTTCCGGCTCCTGATGACATTCCCAGCGGTTTGTCGAATCCTTCTCCCTGGATGTGGACGAAGTCGATGCCGGCGGATTTGATCATCCAAGCCAATTCCCGTGTGGTGATGACAAAATCGGTGGCATCGCGACCGTCGACTTTCAGTTCAGAACGCACGGCTTCGTCTTTTTTGGCGGTACAGGGCATCACCGCCACAACCAAAATATCTTCCGGTTTCGCTTTAATCTTATCCGCGAAATAGGTCTTCACCACCGCGCTCATCATGGACATGGGAGATTTACACGTAGAGACATTATCGATCAGATCCGGGTAGAAATGCTCCATGCTGTTTACCCATCCCGGAGAACAGGACGTGATCATCGGCAGATTTTTTTTGTTCTGCACACGTTCCAGAAATTCATTGGATTCCTCCATGATGGTCAGGTCGGCCGCGAATTGGGTGTCGAAGACATAATCGAAACCCAACTTCCGCAGCGCCGCCACGGTTTCATGCTCCATGTTGCGGCCGGTTTCAAGACCGAAAGATTCCCCAATGGCGGCTCGAACAGCCGGGGCGATCTGAACCACTTTCACGAGAGACCCGTCATCCAGTGCATCGAAAAGCTCCTGGGTGCAGTTCTTTTCCAGAAACGCGGCGGTCGGACAGACATTGACGCACTGTCCGCAGCTGGAGCAAACGGATTCGTCCATGGGCATGTTGTATGCCGGCATCACGACGGTATTGAATCCACGGTGGGCATAATCCAGGTTGTGAATTCCTTGAATTTCAGAGCACATCCGAACACAACGCCCGCAGAGGATACACTTATCCGGATCCCGAATGACCGCCGGCGATGAAAGATCCTTTTCGTACCTCTTCCTTTCGCCGACAAAATGCCGGTGGCGGATCCCCATCGCGTAAGCCAGCCGCTGAAGCTCACAGTTGCCGTCGCGCTCGCAGGTATGGCAGTCCTCGGGATGATTGTCCAACAGCAGTTCAACGATATCCCGCCGGGCCCGCCGGATTTCGGGCGTGTTGGTGAAAACCTTCATGCCGTCGGCAACGGGATAGGCGCAGGAAGCCACATAGCCTTTCATCCCTTCGACCTGCACGATACAAACCCGGCATGCTCCTTCGATGGACAGCTTGGGGTGATAACAGAGACGGGGGATGTGATAACCGCAGGCATCGGCGGCTTCCATGATCGTCTGATCGGAATTGACCTTATAAGCCTTATTGTTGATCGTAATCGTGATTTTTTCGTCCATGGTTCTTCCTTACTGTTTGATCACGGCACCGACTTTACAAGCCGTAAAACAACCGCCGCATTTGATGCATGCATTCGGATCGATCACGTGCTTTTCCTTGGGCGATCCCTCAATGGCATTCGCCGGACACGCCCGTTTGCACATGCCGCATCCGATGCAATCATCGGTTATCGAATAGGACATCAACCGGGAGCAGACTTTCGCCCGACATTTTTTCTCCCGAATGTGTTCCTCATATTCTTCCCTGAAATTTTTAATCGTGCTCAGAACCGGATTGGGAGCGGACTGTCCCAACCCGCACAGAGAGGATTTTTTGATCATATGCCCCAAACGTTCCAGCTTTTCGATGTCTCCCTCACGGCCCCGTCCCTCGGTTATCCGGGTTAATATTTCCAACATCCGTTTGGTGCCTTCCCGGCAGGGAGTGCATTTCCCACAGGACTCGTTCTGGGTGAATTCCAGAAAGAATTTCGCTATATCCACCATACATGAATCTTCATCAATGACGATCATTCCACCCGAACCCATGATGGAGCCCGCTTTTGCCAAGGAGTCATAATCCACGGGCGTGTCCAGGTATTCGACCGGTAGACAGCCGCCTGAAGGGCCGCCGGTTTGAACCGCCTTCAAGGACTTTCCGCCGGGGATCCCGCCTCCGATATCGAAAATGATCTGGCGCAGAGTCGTGCCCATGGGGACTTCGATCAATCCCGTGTTGACGACTTTACCGGCCAGCGCGAAAACCTTGGTGCCGTTGCTGCCATCCGTTCCCACGGAACTGAACCAGTCGCCGCCGTCAAGAATAATGACGGGGATGTTGGCCCACGTCTCCACATTATTGATCAGGGTCGGCCGCTCGAAGAGTCCGGAGACGGAGGGATAGGGTGGACGAGGCCGCGGCATCCCACGCGCGCCCTGGATGGACTTGATCAATGCGGTTTCCTCACCGCAGACAAAGGCTCCGGCGCCCAAACGGATCTCGATATCGAAAGAGAAATCGGATCCCAAGATATTTTGTCCCAGCAGTTTGTGCTCTCGAGCATCGTCGATCGCCTTCCGGATTCTCTGGATCGCCAGGGGATATTCGGCTCGTATATAGACGATCCCCTGTTTTGCACCTACGGCATACCCTCCGATGATCATCCCCTCGACGATCGTGTGAGGATCGCCTTCAATGGCGCCTCGGTCCATAAACGCCCCGGGATCTCCCTCGTCGGCGTTGCAGATCACGTATTTTCTCTCCCCCGGTTGTTCAGAGGTCAACCGCCATTTTTTTCCGGTCGGATAACCGCTGCCGCCACGGCCGCGCAGGCCGGATCTTTCCACCTCGGACAGCACATCCTTGGGAGTCATGTGGGTCAACATCTTCCCAACCGCTTCATACCCCCGCAGCGAAAGGTAGTCATCAATGCTTTCAGGATCGATGATGCCGCAGTTGCGCAGCGCGATCCGCATTTGATGGCCGAAAAACTGGGTGTCGCCGAAAACCCGGAAAAACCTATTGTAGAGATGGTCTTCCTGAATAGCCAGGCGAGCCACCGGCCTGTCATGAAGGATATGCTCCTCCATAATTTCCGGGATATCCTCCATCTTAAGATGACCGTAAATGGTGTATCCGGGATTAACGACCATGATCGGACCTTTATCGCACATCCCCAGACATCCGGAATGGCTGATCTTTACGCAATCCATAAGTCCATGCTTCTTCAGGTTTTTCAACAGGAGCCCTCGAAGATCATGGGCGCCTCTTTGAATACAAGAGGTTCCGTCGCATATGGTGATGATAGTTTCTTTATTCACGGCTGTTTCCTTTCTAGTCGATCACCCATTCCGGGATGACCTCCCCTTTTTTCAAATGCCGCTCGATGATCTCCTGGGCTTTCCGCTGGTCGATCCGGCCGTAACGAACCGGATTTTTCCCCATTTCGAGGATCTCGACCGTAGGCTCGAGATTGCAGCGCCCCACGCATCCTTTCTGACTGAGATAAACATCCGGCAGTTCCCCCTTGGCAATCGCGTCTCTAAACACCTGCATCACTTCCAGGGATCCCGCCGCGATTTCACACGTTGCCATCCCCACAAAGACACGTTTGGTTGAGAGATAGCCTTTTCCAATGATGCGACTGACCGCTTCCGCGCGCTTTTTCTTGACAATATCCAGTGGCGTCAACATGAACTAGCTCCTTTCTATCTGAAAAATGAATGAATTCCCTTTTTCCCTCGGCTGTACCCGGATGGAACCCCCGTGCTCTTCAATAATTTGCCTGGTGATGAAAAGACCGAGTCCGGTGCCCTTGACGCCGCGGGTGGCTTTGTTATTCAGGCGTGAGAATTTCTGAAACAGAAGCGGCAGTTGATCTTGAGCAATCGGGACCGAGTCATTGTAGACTTCGATTTCCACCTTGGTTCCCAGTATTCGGGAATCGATCCGGATATCTCCATCGTCCAAGCCATACTTGATGGCGTTGCTGATCAGGTTGTTCCCCACAACCTGCATCAGATCCGCATCGGCGCTGACTTTAAGTTCAGGATCAATCCGATTGTCAAAATGGATATTTTTTAACAAGGCCAAAGCGGCCAGGGAATTTATGGACTCATCGAAAACTTCGCTTTTCAGAAGCACATCCCTTTTGTTTACGGGAAGTTCGCCCTTTTCGATCCTCCCCAGATTCAGGAATTTTTTCACCGTCGCCGTCAAATAATCCAGACTTCGGGCAACGGAATCGATGGCTTTTCGCTGTTTGAAATTCACCATTCCCAGAAATCCGTCCTTTATCGAATAAACATTCATGACGGCCGAAGCCAAGATACCCTTGAGCTCGTGGGACACGAATCCGATCAGATCGACATAGCTTTTGTTGGCTTCTTCCAGTTTTTTATTTGTCAAGACCAGGCTTTCTTCGCGTTCATGCAGCTTAACGGACATCTCATTGAACGATTCAGCCAGTTCATTCAAATCCGAAATTGATGTACGGGAATTGACCTTAAGTCCCAGATTTCCATGTGAGATTTTTTGGGTCGCCTCCAGAACTTCCGCAATCGGCCGATGGATTCCACCGGCCAGCAGAAAAGAAACCATCACCGCCAAGAGTGTGGTGCCGATCATGATGGCGAGAAAAACCAGAGTGATGTTTTTCTGCAGATCATTATAGGGCTGCTCCAGGATGCCGACGTAAAGGATTCCAATGGTATCGCCTTCGATATTCCGGATCGGCTCATAAGCCGTTTTATACCAATCCGTTACGACGAAAGCCCGATCATGCCAAGTTTGACCCCTTTCCAGAACCTTTTCATAGACTTCCGCGGAAACGCGCGTGCCGATCGCCCGGGTTCCGTCTTCATTCAAAACATTGGTGGCGATCCGTACGTCATCCTGAAAAACCGTCACCGTCCCTACGGGTTTGGCGTCATAAAGCTCATTCCCGAAGACCAGCGCTCGAATCCTGTCTACCAGCGCATGATCCTGATTGATGATTCTTCCCCCATAAATCAGAGTTCCGTACTTCCCGTCGGCGGAACGAATGGGAACGGCATGTTCTTTTGCCATGGCGGATTCCAGGACGGTCTTCGACGTCGGTTTGGCCCTTTGGGTTTCCAATATTTCCATCCGGGTGCGAATGCCGGCCGCTTCGGGCATTTTTTCCAGTTCCTCGGCATCGATGATGCGGGTCCCTCCGAGCATCTTTTTTTCTTTCCATGCCCGCTGTACGATTTCATTTTGAACCGATGCAATTTCATCGCTGGAGAGGACGTAAAAATAATCCAGGCCCATTTTTTCACGTAATAAATCAGGATCCTCATTCAGCGAAACCAACCGAAGGGCTTCACCGATATCCCGGATTTCCTCTTCGTAAAAAGTTCGGGCCGCGTCGAGGTTATTACCGACGCGGTCATAGGCGGTGCCCAGGATGTATCTCTGGATGATCGCAACGCCCAGCAGCGCGGTCATCAGTGAAATGACCAGGATGACGATAAAGAATCCCATCAGGATTCGTCCCTTTAAAGACTGCACGGGAAAATTCATTTCTTTTCCTTTTTTCCTGCATTGACGAAATAGCTCAGGTTCTCAATCTCGGTTTCAAAATTGATGCTTTGAACCACGACATCAAAATCGTTTCTAAGCCGTATGGGGGCAAAATTAATGACGCCGCGGATTCCGGAGGCGGCCATCATCTCGAAGACCTGCTGAGCGGCAAAATCGGGTACGGTGATAATTCCCATTTCGATACCCCGGGTACGGACAAACGTGTCCATATCATTCATGGGCAGGATGGGGACCTCCACATTCACGTCGAGCTTGGCCGGATCAATATCGAAACCGGCCGCAATCTGGATGCTCCCGGTGCGAAAAGATCGATAGTGGAACAGGGCCATTCCCAGATTGCCCACTCCGACGACAACCAAATGCTGGGTTTTCTCTTTTCCCAAAATTTTGTTCAATTTCTCGATCAAGCTGTCGATGGAATATCCTCCCCGCCTGTTTCCGGTGATCCCGAATATGGAAAAGTCCTTGCGGACCTGAGATGCGGTGACTCCCGATGCGTTAGCCAAATCTTCGGAAAAAACCCGTATAAAATTCAAAGACTTAAGGCGAAGCGCTACGTTTTTGTAACGGGATAACCTGAGAATACTCTTACGATTGGCCATTGAACCCCCTCCGGTTCCAGGCTTGCATTTCCATTGCCGCCTGCGTGCACATGGTCTCCTTGCTCTTTTTGTAACATCAAATCAAATATTACGCATTCGCCATAGGGATGTCAATATTATTTGTGAAATATTTCACATTATATCCAAGCAGGGTGCCCGTTGCCTTTTCCGCTCCTGGGATTTTTTTTCACAAAAACCAAAGTTAAAAGAGGCAAAAGCCAAAAAATTATGCTATGATGATTGATTAAAAATGATAAAAATCAAGCGAAAATTTTGTTTTTATAACATTATCCCGCCAAAGGATTTTCCTCCGCGGGACCCGGTCAGGAAACACACCGTTGCGTTGGCCGTACAACCGGAAATTCCGGTTTCCGTCAACCCGGGCGGGATTCAAGGCATCCCTGCCTTATTCAAGCAAAGATGCCGTATCTCAAGAGTATCCATCGGATACGAAAACCAAAAAGGAGGTTTCGACTATGACCAACAAGAAAAAAATCCTGATTGCTGATGATGATGTGCAGCTCGTTGATTCCTTGAAAACACTGCTGGATAGTGCTGGATTCAATCCATTTTATACGTACAAATCAGAAAACATCATTCAAACGGTAAAGGACGTCAAGCCGGATCTGATCCTGCTCGACGTCATGTTTGCCGGAAGCACAGGCCCGGATGGATTCGAAATATCCCGTGAACTTCACGGCGAGCCCCTGCTCAAGGATATCCCGATTATCATTCTTTCCGGGGTACGCAAGGTAAGGAATCTTCCCTTCGAATACAAGCCCGACGAAAGATGGATGCCTGTAAAAGCCTTCATGGAGAAACCCGTCAAACCGAATGAACTTCTCTCCAAGATCAATGAGGTACTGGAGGCCTGAACCAATACACTTTCTTTTTTGAAAAAACCGAGCCGGAAGGGCTGAGGCCTATCCGGCTCGCTTGATTTCCACTGCAACACGTTTCCCAAAAAAAAGATGAATACCGGATTACCCTATCTTCGTCTCGCAAGCTTGAGCCTTTATTTGATCCTGGTATTCCCGAGTATTTCACTTCCCGCCTTCGGAAATACGATGAAAGAGAAAAACGTTTTGGAACTGACGTACAGTTCACGGAACATCATCTATAAATTTCGCCCGGCGGACTTCACCCTCCCCGGAGAAACCTATCGGATCGATCTTCTGGTCGGCAGGGATTTCTCCACATGGACCGCTTATATCTACATGAAAGGGGATAATCATCACGGCAGGTGGCTGGGCGCCCGCTTGGACGCTCCACTGCCCTTTGCTCCCCCCCCGTTCAAGGCCAAACTCCAGCTTAGATATTTCCAGGGCTTGAATCCCTCATCCGTCGATCATTACTATGTGATCCCGACCCTATATTATTCTCTCGGCCGCAAGCGGTCGGTTCAGGCGGGACTCATCGGATTCGGGAAGAAGAATCTAGGCGGGAACGCAACATTCTATTTAGGGCCGGCGGTGGCCGTTCCGATCACACCCTCGGTAAAGGCCCGATTTTCATATGGAGAGAACCTGCTGGGAAAAGGAGCCCTGCTCTACCTGAAGGTGAACATCGGTTTCCATTGAGGAAACAGCCTCAGCGCTCTTCGGTGGGAGGACGCCTTCGCAACATCGAGGGGGCGTCCCAGTTGAGGATGGCATTGAATACCAGCGGGAAATTCATCTGGTTCATCCAGCGGTGGAACGGATTGAAGGCAAACAGCACGATACGCCCTCTCCCCAGAGGAGCATCGACAACCGCCGCACTGCCGTCCAAAGCTTGATCCTCCCGCAACAGACCGCTTATTTTCAAGGGATATTCTTTCCTGAGGATTTCGTGAGCCGATTTCTGCGGCGAACTCATCGCGTTCATGACATCCACCGGCAGCCGGGTGCCGAACTGCATCACCACACGAGATCGCATGTGTTTCTCCACTTCGAAGACCGGCATCTTTCCCCTGTAGATAACGGGGTGCTCCCCGACTCCGTAAGCTACGGGATGGTTCCTCTGCCTCGTCCAACCCGATACCAACGTCCCCGGACATACAAGCTCGGGGACGGAGCGGGATTGTATCCCGGAAAGCATCCCGAAATCCGTGACCAGTCGGCTTCCCGTACCCAGAGTGATCAAAGTCCCCCCGTTGCTCACGAATTTTTCCAGCGCGGACAAGCCCTCCATTCCCAGCCCCCCGGTGATATCCTCTGAGCTCACCGGAGTACCCAAGTACGGAAATTCCTCGCTTTGGATATAATCCAAGGGACCATGGCGGCGGTCGATCCCGCGTAAAAAAGAGACGCCGTTCGCACGGCTGCCGTGATGCGGAATGATAATCACATCGAACTCGCCGTTCAAGCCTCCCTTACGGACCCTCTCCTTGGTGATCCAGGTCCAGGGGATACGAACGCTGTCGAGAGTGAAGCGGGCCCAACCCGGATCTTGAGTCGTGAACCATGCCGAATACAGCCCCAGGCGGGGCAGGGATAGTTTGCGCGGTGCGGGAAATTCTTCCGCTACGGCGAACGCGTTGACGCCGATGTTTCTGCAGACGGTTTCGATGCGATTTCGGGATTCTTCCCGGCAGATCAATGTTCCGGGCGGAAACGTGCGCTCCGCTGTTTCAATGGCCTGGTCGGAGATGAAGATATCCTCCCCTTCCAGAGCCAATACGGCCGACAGCGTTGAATTTCCCTGGGGAGGGATGAAGATATTTCCCGGAACGTTTTTCCCGGTCAAAACCCCTATAAACGGATTGCTGTTCAATGTCCGCATAGGCGCCTGCAGCACCATTTTATCTTCAATACGTGCCGTATCGATGCCCATCATCAATCCCACGGTCCAGGTCGTCGCATCGTAAGGCCGCGTTTTGCTGTGCTCCGGCCATTCCTGGATTTCCAGCAGCGATTTCGCGAAATTGCGGTAGGGCTGATCCATGCGCACCACGACACTCCCCGCCGGGAACACCCGATCCCCGATGGAAAAATTCTCCGTCAGCTGTTGGACTTCGATTCTATGAAGTTGAAGCACATGCAGAAGACGCCGGGCGGCGACCAGGTCGTTTTGCCGCAGAGGGATGATCCAGGCATACGGTTTCTCCGTTCGCCCTTTAAGAACCGCATTATGCGCTTTCTTCCAAAAATTTTCCAGGATCGTATCCTTATGACGGGCCGTGAATTCCAATGCCAGCAGGCATCCGCTTTCCTGCAGGTTGATGTTATTGCGCATACTCCAGAGGGTTTTCGCCGGGGGCGGCAGCGGCCGGTACCATTCCTCGGATGTTCGGCCCTTCCCGGGTGTTTCACTGATGATCCGTTCATACGTATTCGCGCCCGCATTCCCAAACGTCTCATAGAAGCGGCTGATCGCATTATGGTTGTTTCCGGACCAGGCTCCATATCCCGGATACCAGCCGGTGAAAAACCCCCATGTCCAGACGCCCGGAACTCCAAGGCTGGTCATCTGAGTGACTTCGTTAAAAGCAAGCCACTGCCATTCATTCCGCAATATCGGGCTGAGGCTCGGGTAATAAGGTCCGGTACCGGTGCTGACATAAAGCAGGGGAACGCTTTCATGCAGGTCATGGACGACCTGCGGATAGAACATGAAAAAGGCTTCGTTCATGTTCCGGGACAGCGGCTGACTGAGCATGATGCCGTCCCGGTTATTGTCATGGGCGACATATTTCCCCCAGATCGGCGGGGAGGTACGGGGAATGTCTTCATATCTGGAAACCTTTTTGGTGTGGCGGTAATACCAGTCCACCTGGCGGTTCCACCCATCGATTTCCAGAACCGGAATGATGAGCGTAATGACGTTGTTGCGGATACGGCGTATAAAAAGCTCTTCACCTACGGCCAGGCGGTAAGCCAGCTCCATCAGCATTTCCGGGCTTCCGGTTTCAGAGGAATGCAGACCTCCGGTAAACAAATAGAAAGGTTTGGCTTCCTTCACGATCATCTTCATGGCTTCCGCGTTGCAAGAACGCGGGTCGGAAAGGCGCTTGGTATCCCCACGAAAAAGATCAAGGTCGATGATGCTGTTGGCATCCGCGATCGCCGCCACGATCATCGTGTTGCCCCCATGACTCTTGCCGACCTCGAATATTTTCACCCTGTCACTGGTTTCATCCAATGCCTGAAAATAGCGCAGGATATCCTCATAGTAGGTCATTTTCCCCGGCGCCCCTGTCACATATCCCAACATTTCATGCGGAGCCGGAACTTTCTCCGAGTAGGGGAGATGATCCACCAGCTTCGTCAGATAACGCGAGTCGGTCGTGTATTCCAGGATCTTTTTTCCGGCCTCCCGGTCGATCCGCTCCTGAGGGAAAGCGGGAGAGCTCAGAAAAACGAGGGCAACGACCGCTGCAAAGAAGCCTTTTTTGTTCATGAGTTTTCTCCCTTCTGACGAAACAATGGTTGGCGGTTCCAACAAAAGCTTATAACACAGCTTCCTCACCAGGTCAACCGCCCGACGCCTATCGCGCCTTTCCGATCCATCCCGTCCAATTTCCCCTTGGAAAGAGACTCCGTTGAGAGCGATCCGAGGGGAAAAGGAGCTTTTCACAATGCAAGAGGGGCGGGATCCCTTCCCGCCCCTTTTATACCTGTTTTTCACGGAGCCAGAAGTCCATTTCCCAGCAAGCGGCGGATTTCTACCAGGTAGATGAATTCGGCTTGATCTCCATAAGGATCGGGCCCCCCCTGGCCGGAGCCAGAACATCACGGTGGGAAGAATCGGCTTTAAATTCCGAACCCCTCAACAGCATATCGAACTCCACCACGGCGGCGTAAAATTTGAACGCATGAGACGTGCGATCCGGAGCGATGGGAAATTGCGGAGAGAATTGCATCAGAACAGGCGGAAGGAAATCATAGCCGGTTAAAACCAGGTGGCGAATCCCAGCGAAAAACTCAGACTGCTGGGTTTATTGGTCTTGTCCGCTATCAGCGCATAACGGGCATCCATTCGCAGCGCCAGCCGCTGACTCAGTGCGAACATCCCGCCGGCGCCGATATTTATCAGAGGATCCAGGCTTTCACCACCGGAAGGAGCCTCAAAAATGATATCGAAGCCGTATTCCGAGGTAGCGGTCATATCTTCGGCAAAAACCTTATCGAATCCGGCGCCGACCAGAATATAAGGCCTGAAGCGGCTTCCGCTTACCCGATAGATCAGGTTCACTCCCACCATGAGATGATTCGAGGTGTCGATCCGCACCGTATCCTCATCGGAAGGATCTTCCAGAGTCACCGGCGAAGAAAAGATAAACCGCCCGTCAAGTTCCAGCAACAGCTTTTCACTCAGCGGCACTCCCAAAGCGCTCCCTAAGTGAAATGACGAATGAGCGGGTGTAACGGGAAAGTCGTTTTCCCCCAGGACATAATCCTGTTCTGAACCGTATGCGAACGTGATGCATCCCCCGGTAAGGAACGACACCCTGACTTTTTGCGCCCGGCCGAATCCGGGCAAAAGCACCATCAGCAACAATCCCAAACCGATTCCCCGTTTAAACATCCGTTTCATACCGTCAGCACGCATCATGCCTCTCTCCGGCTTCATCCAGACCGATCCGTATCAACCAGTATAACATGAACATCGCGCGATGCAACGATCCCCGGATCCCTTTCCACAATGACACCAATGAGGACGGAGAGAATTTTTTCTGATAAAAATGATTACGAGATCTCGACGTCCCCGTTCCCGGCCACGACGTCCCCGATGACCCATGCTTTCTGCTTAAGTTCTCCGCATTTTGCCATCAGCCCGGATACGCTGCGCGAACCCACCACCAGGATCATGCCCACTCCCATGTTGAAGGTGCGGAACATCTCCTCATCCGCTATCTTCCCCCGTTGCTGAATGCGATTGAATATCGCGGGAACCTTCCAGGATCCGCGAACGATGCGCGCCCCCAATCCCGACGGCAGAGCCCGGGGAATGTTGTCGTAAAAACCGCCCCCGGTGATGTGAGCGACGGCCTTTATTCGAAACCGGTTCATAAGCGGCGGCAGAATGCCGGCGTAGATTTTCGTGGGCCTGAGCAGCTCTTTTCCCACAGCCCCCCCCAGCTCTTGTTTCGTAAACGCCCTGCGGGCCAATGACAAGCCGTTGCTGTGGACTCCGCTGGACGCCAATCCGATGATTTTATCTCCGGGGCGACAGGCCGCTCCATCGATAATTTTATTCCGGCTGACGATCCCCACGCAGAATCCCGCCAGATCGATGGCTTCCTCTTCATACATTCCCGGCAGTTCGGCGGTCTCTCCTCCGATCAAGGCACAACCGGCCCGGCGGCATCCGCGCGAGATGCCTTTCATCACCGCGTGCAGTTTATCTCCATCGAGCCTGCCGCATGCGATATAATCCAGGAAAAATAGCGGCTGCGCGCCGACGCAAACGACATCATCCACGCACATGGCAACCAGGTCGATGCCGATGGTATCGTACTTGTTTTGAACATCGGCCAACAGCAGCTTGGTTCCTACTCCGTCCGTCGAAGCGACCAGAACCGGATCTCGGTAACGTGACCATCGTGGATGGAACAATCCGCCGAACCCGCCGGCTCCCCCCAGGATTTCAGGCCCCTGCGTCCTTTTGATGAGCGGCTGAATCCTGGAAATGAAAGCATCGGCGGCATCGATATTTACTCCGGCTTTTTTGTATGTCAACTCAACCATGGCTCATCCTTATTCCGTTTCCCATGTTATAACACCCCCCCCGAGGCAAGTCAATCACTCCCCTCCGACGAATAAGGACGCATGGCTTTATTTCATCTTTTCATGTAACATTTTTAAGGGAAAGCAGTCTAACTCCTTGAAACGGAAAATCATGAATATTGGAAAGCACCAAGCCTTGACGGATACCCAAGTCATGGAAAATGTCAGAGATGGAAAAATCGAACAGCTGGCCATCCTTTTCGAGAGGCACCACGTCCCGCTGTTCAATTTCTTAGTCAGACTTACAGGAAGCCGTCAGGTGAGCGAGGATCTTGTCCAGGAAATCTTCTGCCGCATCCTCAAATACCGCCACAGCTACCGGGGAACCAGCAAGTTCACCACATGGCTTTTCCAGATCGCGCGCAATGCTCACATCGACCACCTGCGCAAACAAAAATCCACCTATCCCCTGGAGGAACAGTGGGAAGAGCCTACCGGCCCGGACCCGGCGCCGGAAAACGAATTCGAAACCGGAGCCGAGATCGCACTTCTTCAACAAGCCATGTCCCGACTCTCCGTAAAAAAAAGAGAAGTGCTTATCCTATCCCGCTTCCACGGAATGAAGTATCGAGAGATCGCCGATCTCATGGGCTGCCAAATCGGAACCGTCAAAGCCCATGTCCATCGCGCCGTCAAGGAGCTGGGGCGTATTTATTTTGAAATCTCAGGAGGATCGATCTCATGAACTGCCAACAATTCCGAGCACACATCCCTGACTATTTGTTGGGCGTACTCGATCCCGTCGAACAGGAAGGCATACAAGAACATGCGGCGGCCTGTCCCGCATGCCGGGCGGAACTGGAAAGCTTAAGCGCCGTCTGGACCAAACTGGGCGTCATGCCGGAAGAACTGCCGGGAGAAGGATTGAGAACGCGGTTCTATTCCATGCTGGAAGCTTACAAGCAGGGTATGGAACATGCTCCGCGCAATTTGGGATGGAAATCCCTTTTGTCCGGCTGGTGGCAAAAGTTTTGGCCCCAGCGCCCGGCATTGCAGTTCGGAATCACGCTTCTCCTGGTCGCCACGGCACTGACGGCGGGGTATTTTCTGAGAGGAGAGGCGGCACATAGAGCCGACATCGCATCCCTCCGCCGGGAGGTGAACGGAACCCGTCAAATGCTGGCCGTGTCGCTTCTGGAGCAGCCCGCCGCCAGCAAACGCCTTTACGGCGTCAACCTGAGCACTCGAACCGACTCTCCCAATGCGGAAACCCTTAAGGCCCTGCTTTTTGCACTCGAAAACGACCCCAGCGTTAATATCCGCCTGGCGGCCGTGGACGCCCTCTACCTCTTCCGTAATGATCCCGTTGTTCGCGAAGGTATTCTGAACGCTCTGGACGGCCAGGAATCCCCCCTGGTTCAGATCGCCCTTATCGACCTTATCGTCAGCCTGCGGGAAGAACGGGCCGCCGCGGCATTGAAGCACTTCATTCGAAGCAAGGATTTGATTCCCGATGTCCGCCTCAGGGCTGAAGAAGGGATGCAAAGGATCCGTTTTTGATAAGGAGATGGTGATGAAAAGGATTATAGGCTTGATCCTCATTTTTTTCCTGACCGGCCTCACGGAGGGCGGTGAAGAGCGCTACCGCGTCCAAGCCAAGGAGACCATCCGGGAAACATTAAGCTTCATCGATTCTTCCAAGACGAGGGAAGTCCGGGTGGACAACATCTTCGGCTCGATCACGGTTACGGGCACGGACCGGCATGACGTCGCTCTGCTGGCCCACCAAACCATCAAGGCCCAAAGTCAGGAGAAAATCGCTCAAGCCCGCGAAGAAGTCAAGCTCGACATTTACAGAGACGGGAACCTGATAGACATCTATGTCGACGGCCCTTTCCGGGAAAATGATCGGGAAGAACGAAGGCACCGCCGGCGGGACCCCGGATACCGGGTGCATTATGACTTCGAAATCCAGATTCCCCGGAAAACGGAGCTCTCGCTCAAAACCGTCAATGACGGAGATATCCGCGTCGAATCCGTTGAAGGCAACTTCGAAATCCGCAACGTCAACGGCGAAATTTCCCTCATTGCGATCGGCGGCGGCGGCACCGCTCATACCGTCAACGGTGAGGTGACGGCGCATTTCGTTCGCCATCCCGAACATGACTGCTCCCTGCACACCATCAATGGTGATATCAAAACGATCTTCCCCCCCCATCTCTCCGCCGATTTCCGTTTGAAAACATTCAACGGGGACGCGTATTCGGATTTTCCGTATACCCCCCTGCCCGCGGACGCCCCCGAGATCCGAAAAAAAAGGGGGAAGTTCATCTATAAGAGCAGCCGCTTCTTCGGGATCCGCATCGGGAAAGGCGGCCCCAAAATAAAAATGGATACCCTGAACGGGGATCTTCTCATAAATCAAAGATAACCAGGAGGCAGACATGAAAAAACAACATGTATTCTTCGTATACGCCCTCTGCATGCTGCTGGCGGTTCCGGCGGCCGCGGGCCAGGAGACTAAATCGGACCGGGCCACGGTCGAATTCAGCGATCCTTCGCGGCCCGGACTGCTGGAGGCCAGCACCCATACCGGCAGCATCATCGTCAAAGGAACGTCGAGAAAGGATGTTTCCGTGGAAGCGCGGATTCGAACCCGGCCCGTAACGGACTCGCCTTCCGTAAAAGACGGGATGAAAAGGATACGGCTCTCCACCACCGGACTCGAGATCGTCGAAAAGAACAACATCATGTCGGTCGAGGTCTCTTCCCTTCAAAAAGCCGTGGATCTCGTCATCGAGGTGCCGCTCAACACATCTCTCAGGTTGGACGGGCACAACAACGGTGAGATCATCGTCGAAAACATCCAGGGGGAAATCGAGGCCGACCATCACAACGGACCGCTTACATTCACCGGGATCTCGGGATCCATCATCGCCAATACCCACAACGGCGAGGTCCGGGTCGTGTTCGACCGCATCGATCCCGAAAAGCCCATGTCGTTCAGCACCTACAATGGGGATATAGACGTCACCTTTCCTCCCACGATCAAAGCGACGGCCGTTCTTAGAACCGAACAAGGGGAAGTTTTAAGCGACTTCGACCTGACGCTGGAAACCAAACCGGTCAAAAGGCAGAAAGACGAGCGGGATAAGGGAGGGGCATTCAAAATCAGTTTCGACGACAATATCTACGGTACGATCAACGGGGGCGGACCGGAGTACCGGTTCGAGACCCGCAACGGCGACATCATCCTCCGCAGTTCTAAATAGACGCTCGCACTCGAAAAGGGGCTCCCGAAAGGAGTCCCTTTTTTTTTGCTTATGATACCGGACGACGGCTTCAAGCGGCGGCGACCCGACCCCGGAGAAACGCGATCATGCTCGGGACCACCAAGGGAACGATATCGGGGAGCATCTTGGGCATCAGGTTATCCATGACTTTCGGCATCAGATCCGGCATCTGCTCAGCCATATATTCCGGCATCGGTATGCGTTCATCCACCCGGTTCAGCATGGTCGCCATCACCTTCGGCATCATTCCGGGAAGCAAACGCGGAAACAGCACGGGGAAAACGGGCTTCATGAGCGCAAACAGCGCATCTCCCACGAATCCCATTTTTCCAATGAACCGCATCATCCTTCCCATCCCCATCGGCATGGCGGAGAGCAGTTCCGGCCACATGGATCCCATCAATTCGGCAAATCCCTCCGGCGTCATCAATTCGATCATGGCTTCGAAAACCGCCCATTGTTTCTGAACTTCGGGGCTGGGATCCTTGAACTCTTTACCGAGAGCCCGGCAGGCGAAGGTCGCCAAGTCCTGGACTTCGATCGGGAGATTTTTTTTATCTTTAGTAACCCGGAACTGGAATTCACAGCAGGGACAGAGCGCCAGCATGCGGTCGGCATGGATCTCGGCGGCTTCATCCATCCGGGATTTCCCGATATCGGCGGCCACGGGCGGCTCCTTGATCAGCGTCAGAACACTGCCGCAGCAGTGCCCCTCCTCCCGGTTGTGAGCCATATCCTCAAAGGTAACCCCGGGAACGGCTTGAATGACCTCCCGCGGTTCTTCATACACTCCGGAAACGCGGCCGATATGGCAGGAATCATGCCAGGTCACCTTTTCATCGATCGGGTGGGTGAAAGCAAATTCTCCGGTGCGGATCTGTTCGGCCAGCACTTCGCTGTAATGCCTGGTTTTGATGTCGTATTCCATCCCCGTCTTTTCAGCCCATTCGGCATAGGTGGTCCGCCACATCATGTCGCAGGCGGGGCAGGACGTAATAACGGTATCTGCTCCCGCCTCCTTGACGGCAGCGATATTCGCTTTCATAATTTCCTGAAAAATATCCCATTTTCCGGCCACCAGCATCGGGGTTCCACAGCAGTTTTCCACATTGCCCAGGATCGAAAAATCCACTCCGGCATGATCCAGAAGCGTGACCGCCGCGGCCGCGATATCGTGTTCGACATAAGAAGCGGTGCAGCCGGCGAAATACACATTGCGGCTCTTGTGTTCGGGGCCATGTTTTTCTTCCAGTTCTTTTGGCATCCATTCCGTTCGGTCCTTCCGGTATCCCGCCCAGATATTTCCCTCCGCACGCAGGGCGGCCCCCATCATTTCAAAAGGAGGAAATGTCATTTCCTTGTCCTCGTCGATCAGCTTTCCACGCAGTTTCATCCAGGAAGATTCGATGGGAAGCGCGGCCGAGCAGCGAAGATTGCAAAATTCGCAGGTTGTGCAAACCAGCATGGTGTCCACCATGAACTGGTTCCATTTCGTTCGGCCGGCCATATATTCCCGCAGCCAATACCATTTCCCTCTAGGGGACTGGCTTTCCCATCCCCGCCCGAAGAACTGGTCGCATTCATCCAGGCAGTAACCGCACTGAGAGCAGGCATACGCGTACCACGCGACATCCGCCGGGATCCCCCGAACGGGCTTTTCCAGACGTTCACCGACCTCGGTCACTACGCTGTTGCCCAAAGGCCGCACCAGGGGCTCGAACACCGTGGCGATTCCCAAGGCCCGACTGACCAGGTTTTTTTGGATCACCTTCCCCGGATTCAGAATTTTTCGGGGATCGACGGACCTCTTGAACTCCTTTATCCGGGCGGCCCGGTCCCCTCCCAGGATCTCACCGGCCTTTCCTGTGAAATAAATCCCCGTCGAATAGGGACGACCGCCGTGACGCCGGGCGATCTTCATGATGGTCATCACCAAGCCGAAGACAAAATTATAGGAGAATTTTCGCTGATCGCTGGGAATGAAGCCCAGGATCACGGCTTCCGGTTTCCCCTTCCTTCCCCGCTTGATGATGACGCCCTCCTTTACGACGGGCTGATTTATCTTGTTTTCAATGTCATCCATTACATCGCCGAGCTTCTCCAAGGGGATCACGACTTCCGCGGGAACCAACGATGGTCCCAGCCGCTTCACGACCATCAGTTTGAAACGGTTCTCCCATTCATGATCGGCGATTTCCTGGCTCAAAATTTCTCCCTCGCATTTCTTGATGATATGAGGCAGTCGGTCCCGGATTTTCTCCTCGTCCGCCTTACGAAACGCCAAGGTGATGATATAGGCCGCAGGCAGGATGACTTTATGCTCGACCGGATGACCTTGATGCATCATCACCGGAGAACGGTTTTTCATTTCCGCCATACGGGGATTAATGAATACGACCGACCATATCGGCAGGTCCTCGGCGATGAAATCCTCGAATATGCGCGAGAGTTTATGCGCATCGGGACAGGCGACGGCGGCCACCGCGATCTCCGAAAGCGGCTGAACACGAAGGGTCACTTCACTGATAAGCCCCGTGATGCCCTCCGCGTCCGCAACGATCTCAAGGTCATCTCCGGAAAACTCCTTGATCTTGCCGTCGGGAAGAACCACCCGGGCCTTGACCACGTTCTCGGTAAACCAGCCGAATTCATAGGATCCGATCCCCGCCCCTCCCTGGGCCAGCCATCCTCCCACCGAAGATGAGGGATAACTGGTCGGATACAGGCGGATGACCAACCCCTTAGGTTTCAGCTTGCGATCAAGCTGTTCCCAGGTGATACCCGGCTGAGTCGTCACCAGATTATTTTCCACATCGACGGCGACAACATCCTTCATACGGTAGAAATCAACCACCAATCCTTTTTTCATGGGAATGATGCCGCCGTATCCAGAGGAACCTTTTCCGCGCGGCACCAACGGGATCTTATTCTCCGCCGCCCAGCGAGCCAACTCCGCCAGTTCCTCTTCACTACGAGGCTGAATGACCGCATCCGGGATCGTGTTCCCGACCAGCGGCTTGAAAAGGCCCGGGATAGCGGCGATGTCGTGACTGTAAAGCAGCCTTTCGGTAGGATTCAGATTGACCCTGTCACCGAATTTTTCCTGAAGCCAAAGCCTCCCCCTTCTATCGAGTTTCGCCATGATATCCTCCCTGCAAAGCAAGCTTGATTTATTTAAACAATACAACCGCATCCATAAAACAGTCGACTCCGCCCAATTTTATACTTATTATAATATTATTATAAATGCATTTTTGTCAAGCCGCCCAGGAGCTTTACTCTGAAGTTCATCCCCTAATGATCCTTCCCCTGTCGTCCCGCCGGGCATGGCGAACCTGAATGTCAAGCCGAATTCAGTCCAGATCAACGCCTTTTTTTCGGGCCAGATCTTCGTAGACGTCGATGATTTTCCCCGCCATCGCCGCCGCCGAAAATTTTCCATGCACGAGCTCATACCCCCGCTTCCCCAATCTCCTGGCCAGCTCCCTGTCTCCATACAGTTGAAGAATGGCATCCGCCAGCCGACCCGAATGCTTCGGCGGGACCAACAGACCGGTCTCTCGGTCACGAACCACTTCCGGGATCCCTCCCACGCGCGTGGCCACGATCGGCAGGCTGCTGGCCATGGCGTCCAGCAAGGAACTGCCCATGCCTTCGAGTTTTGAAGACAGAACGAAGAGGTCTAAAGACCCAAGAATTTCCGGAATGTCTTCCCGAAATCCCAGAAAATACACGATGTCTTCGACACGGGTTTTCTTGGCCAGCTTTCCCAGCTCCATGCGAAGCGGACCCTCTCCTACGATGACGAGTTTGATTTGGGGCGCTCGGGATTTTAAAATATCAGCGGCTTCGATCAAGTATTTATGTCCCTTATGATCGGCCAGATGGGCGACGATGCCCACAAGATAATCGTCCGGCGCGAATCCCAGCTCCCGCTTGAGGTAATCACTGTCGCGCGCCTCCTCAAACGGAGAAAAATCAATCCCGGACGGAACGACCTTGATCCGTCCGGGTTCGATCCCGCTCTCGATCAGAACTTTTTTCACCCCCTCCGAAATGGCCACGATCACGTCCACGTTCGGACCGTACTTCCGGCGGGAAAAAACGTTCTGTTTGAGAGGAAAATCCACTCTTCGCGAGATGACCTTCATGGGGACGCCGGCCAGGCCGGCGGCGGCGGATCCGATCGTCACCGAATGGGCTTCGTGAAAATGCACCAGACGGCACCTGCGGCGGCGCATGGCACGGGTTAAACGCAGCACGGCAGCGAGGTCCCATTCGCTCTTCATACGGAGCGGAACAACCGGAAGTCCCGCGGACTCGGATTTTATATGCAGGGGGCTTTCCGGCTGCACGTAGAACGAGAACGGATAATCCTTTCTGGCCAACTCCCTCGCCAGAAAAAAAGACTGACGCTGACCGCCGCGCCACTCCTTTCCGGCGTCAATTTGGATAAGGCTCAATCCGCTCTCCTTTTTTCCAGATCTCCCTTAGTTTGGCATAGCGGACGAATATCGCGTATCCATGCAGGGTGCAGACAACCAGTCCGGGAAATCCGTCCAAAAATCCGCCTTTCAGAACATAGGCCTTCAAGAACCGAAACAGCGGGAGAAAAACCAGATGAGGCCAGCGGCATTTTTTCCGGCGGGCATAGAGCTTCTGAGCCCCCAGATCGGAAAAAACATTGATCCTCTCCAAGTGATCGCCGATGCTCCGGTAAGTGAAATGATGAATATCCCCGTTAAGTTTTCGGATCGGTTCCCCGATTACCAGGCGCTCATGGACGTATTCCCCTTCCCAATGTACGGCGTCTTTTGGAAAAAGCCTTATCTTCCGGTCCGGATACCAACCGGAATGACGGATCCATCTGCCGAGATAGTAAACCTTACGCGGCATGGAATATCCGGCGGCGGGCGGTTCAAGGTTTTTCAAATCAAGAATTTCCTCTTGAAGTTCTGAGGACAACCGTTCATCGGCATCCAGTGAAAGGATCCATTCATGCTTGGCTTTTTGGTTGGCGAAATTCTTCTGGTCGGCGAAATTCGTCCATTTCCGGAGAAAGACCTTATCCGTATAACGTTTGGCGATCTTTACCGTTTCATCATCGCTGAAGCGATCTACGACAACGATTTCGTCCGCGACCCCGCGAACGCTTTGGAGTGCGCCTTCGATCCTTTGCTCTTCGTTATACGTGATCATAACGACCGAGAGTTTCATGGCAACATCTTAGCATAAAACACAGGGAATGACACCCGCTTTTGAAGGGCGAACTCACTTCACATGAGCCCGATACGAGCGGACCGAAGGTCGTGCGATAAGTCGGTAACGCCCGGCGGGGGAAAGGATTTGAAACCCGCCGCCCGGAAATTTCAGTCCCTTTTATCTTCAAAGCGTGAAATCTTGATATTTCGGTTGAGCAGACTGATGCCCGCTGCTTTTTCATACTGCGCCAGTGCCAGGTTGTAGTCCACCAGCGCCTTGATCTCCATCGAACGGGCATTGGCCGATTCCTCCTGGTACTGAAGAACGAAATAATTCGTCGCCAAACCCACACTCAGTTTTTTTTCCTCGGCTCGGAGCCGGCGTTCGGCTAATTCCCGGGCAAGACGGTACGCCTTCACCCGCTTGGCATTGGTTTCAACCGCGCGCACGGCATCCCGAATCTCCAGTATGATCTGCTTTTTCCTTCCTTCAAGCTCCAGTCTTCCCTGTTCCAGCTCCATTTGCGCCTTGACCACTTCGGATCGGTTGAGCAAATGGCTCAAGGGGACGGAAAGTGTCAAGCCCACGGACCAGTTGGTATACAGATTCCGGAATGCGTCACGCGCGGCCTGAGACGCTTTTCCCTTCTCCTTTCCTATAACGATGCCTAAAAACGGATCGCCGTTGAGGTAGAGGATGCGATCACCCGATATCCCCGGGCTCCAATATGAGAACGTGAGATCCAGACCGGGCAGCATCTGGTTTTTCGCCACATCCACATTGAGGCTTCTGGTTTCCATTTGGGTCCGGTCGGCCTTCAGGTCGGGCCGGTTGATCAAGGCCGTCTCGACGGCACCAGCCAGCGTGATCTCGAACGGATTGAAACGAGGATCATCGAGAGGTCTTATTTTCCGGAGATCCGGACCTTCTCCTTCCATGAGATTGAGGATATTCTTCAACATGTCCTCACGGCTTTTAATAAGAGCGGCGGCCTGCAGGATATCGGCTTCACGTTGAGCGACTTCGGTTTCCGCGTTCAGGATCTCCAGGGGAGCCAGTTTCCCGACTTCCACTTCTCTGCGGTTCTTCGCCAGCAGATCGCGTGCCAGCTGGAGTGACCGCTGTTTCACCTTGTAATCTTCTATCGCATATACCAGATTCCAGTAGGATTCCTGCACGCTGTATATGGTGTCCATCAGAAGAGTTCGGAACTGACTGCGGGAGATATCACGGTTGTTTCGGGCGATGAGAATCTCTTTTCGGCTGATCCGCATGCCGAAATTCTTCAGCAGCGGCTGTGTGAATTCGAATTCGAGCGTACTGCCGTACCGAGGATTGATCAATTGGAATCCTTCATTGGTTTCAGATCGATACCCGTCCCAGGAGAGCGAAACATTTCCACCGGTCGGAATAAGCTGGCTGATTTTGACGGTATAGTCGGAGAAACGACTTTCGATATTCTCTTCGCCTTGAAGCCACCAGTAGGAAGGCGACTCCGTGTTGTTTTTTCCGTAGGAAAGATCGAACTGGGGAAGGAATATTCCCTTTGCCTGCATAACGGAGGCATCCGCCAACCTCGGTTCATATTCTTCCACAGCAACCTGGAGGTTTCCTTCCATGGCCTTCAAGATACAATCCTCCAGCGTCAAGGATACGATTTCCTGTTCCTGACCGACCAACCACGGGAAGGCTCCAAGGACGATGACAACGATCAAAAGAACTTTAATTTTCATAATATTTCCTCCATTCCTGGATACACAATTCATTTCTAACACCCTCCGGAACATCGGGGAAAATCCCTTCCGGATACGGCGAGACGTCTCCTCCTCCCATTCCGATCCGATCATAGAGTTATACGTATGACTCGGGGAAGAGTTTGTAAAACCGAGACAACCGGCGAACCGAAGGGACGACTCAGGTTCAGCTAACGCGCACAGTATTTCTCGATCTGCTCTATGGCTCCCTCGTATCCCATTTCATGCGCCTTATGCAGATCCTTGCATCCTTCATCCTTCAAACCGGAAATGATTTTAACCATGCCGCGTTTAAAGTAATTCAAGGCGAAACCGGGTTTTAGCACAATGGAACGATCGTAGTCTTCCACCGCACCGGTGAGATCCCGCATCTCGAATTTTGCATCGCCCCGGCGGCTGAAAAGAAAAAAGTTTTGAGGATTCGCAGTGATCACGATATTCAGATCGGCGATTACCCCGGAAAAATCACCCAGTGCATATCGTGCATCCGCCCTGCGCTCTAAGGCAAGATTATACGCGGGATTGAGTTCGATCGCCTTGTCGTAATCCGCGACGGCTCCGGAAAAATCACCCAGCCGCAGTTTGGCGTCTCCTCGGTATTTGAATCCGGTGATGCTGCGCGGATTCAATTCCAGGGCCCGGTTGTAATCCGCGACGGCACCTTCCCAATCTTTTGAAGTGAGTTTTATGAAACCGCGGTTGCTGTAAAGGGCGCTCTCATCGGGTTTGATCTCGATCGCTTTGCTGAGATCCTGCAGCGCTCCCGCAAGGTCCTTGGATTCGAGCTTCACGTTCGCCCGGCGGTCATACGCCTCATAATAATCGGGATCAAGAAGGATCGCTTCATTATAATCCTCGACGGCGCTCATGAGATCGCCCAACCGGAACTTGACATCACCCCGGTTCTTATACGCGATGGGAAGAGCGGCATTGATCTCGAGGGCCCGGTTGTAATCCTCGAGCGCAGCGCTGAATTCTTCCTTTTGAAACCTGGCGTCTCCGCGCTTGATATAAATATCGGCCGATCCGGGATGATATTCGAGTGCTTTGTCATAGGCCGCTATCGCCGCATCGGAATCACCCATGATGTATTTGTCTTCCCCGATCCTGACATAATAGTTGCCGCTCTCCATGAAATCGTTGACGATGGCGTTCCATTCCGACTTTTGGAGATTCACGAACTCAGGGATGTTGACCGCTCTTTCGGGCAGCACGAAATTTTCCAGCAGTACGGCGGGCGTATCCCGGCCGGCCTCATCGATATGCGTTAAATAGAGCTGGGTATAGGGGCCCAGCTCTTTGGACGCAAAAATGAGCCATTTGCCGTTAGGAGACCAGGAATGCCAGGAATTCATGCTCGTCAGGTTGCAGTTCATTATCCGCGGAGAACCTCCTTCCGCAGGTATAATAACCAGCTTGCTGTCGGGCTGAAGCAGCATGAAATTTTTCGCCTGCGAAAAGACGATCCAATTGCCGTCAGGCGATACGCGCGGGAAAAAATTGCTCATATCATTTCCGGAAGCTCCGGGGATCGGAACCGCGGCTCCTCCCCGCCCTTCATTGAAGGGCAACCGGTAAAGATCGTAGCGAAAACCCCGGCGGCCTTCGAGAAATTCAGCCGCCGCTTCGGTGGGAAGCACGGCCTGTTTGAAGGACTCCGCGATTTTGGAGTGATAGACGGGAGCCCGCGCAAAGATGACGGATTTCCCATCGGGAGACCAGGTTGGATTGCTTTGGCAGAAGGCGGGATCATCAGCGCCCGGCAGCGCCCAGAAACGATCCGATTCCCGGTCGTAGACACAGATAATCCCCTTGATGGGAAAAAACAATTGAGAGAACGGAAGGTTGTCCACCGGCACGAAAATGGACCGGTCCTTAACGGTGCTGAGAACGTATCTCCCGTCAGGTGAGACTTGAGACAGCAGTCCGAAGGTCATTTCCCCATCCTCACGTTTATAATCGCTCCAGGTTATGATCTCCGCGGGTGTCAGCCGCGTTTCCCGGCTGATGGGAGAGATCACATACGAGCCTTTATCGTTGGCATAATCCACATCCATGGCGAGGATCCGACCGTCCCGGGAAAAAGAATGACAGTTGCCGCACAACGGAAGGTTTTCAAGCATGATGTGAGTCGGTCCGTCGGTGGCGATATCCCCCAGGCGCCAGCGGATCGAATCCAGGTTTTTGTATGCATATTCAAAAGGGAGCGGAACATCGCGGTAAAAGATCGGCGCTCCGACTTCGTCGCGGGAAGTGCTGATCGTCACCTCTCCGCCTGAAATAAGAACGTCCGGACGGGATCTTTCCAACCCGAGAACGACGAATTTTATCGGTTTTCCTCTGGATATCCGCTTGATTTTTTTCCACGACTCCGGATCGAATCCGACTTCGCTCTCCTCCGTGAATTCAGAAGTTTCTTCCACTTTCCCGTCACGGACGGCGAGAAGCAGCCAGGTATCGCTTTGTCCCGATTCATCCTTCCACCTGACCGTGGGAGAAATGATCTCCGGGGGAAACAGAGTGTTCTCCCGCGGATACGTGATCACCAGCCGACCGGGGATTTCACCTTTTCCCCATGCCGCAATCACCCGATCCGTATCCGGAGACTGAGCCCATAGGCTCAGTGAAACCACCGACAGCATCAAACCGAGGCCGTACAATACGATGATTGATATTCTCGATTCCTTCATATGATTTCACCTTGTCGAAATTATTTTATTATTAAGTTTAACATAAAGCATCCCTTCTATTTCCACCAATAAATCCCGCCGACAGATATCGGCCTGCACGAACAGCATGGGAGCATCTCCCCATGAATCTCTGCAAACCGCTTTAACGCACGGGATGTCCTCTTCGTGCTTGACATACACCCGAAAACCAGCCGGATCACCGGGAACCGGGATCGCAGCGGCTCCCGGCGCGGTCAGGTTTCCGGGAGAGACGAGGCGTGTGATATTAGCGATCGTGGTACGGGTCTGTCGGATCACGTCGCCTTTTCCGACGGTCTTCTCTCCGACGATGGAAGCGGTTCCGGAAACATAGATCATCCCCCTGTTACGTCGCCAGAGGATTTTTCCCCTTTCGAACTGCGGGGGCACCTTGCCGTCGGATCCCGGCGGTTTCCCTCCGACCAGGACATCCTGCGAATAGCGATGCGCATCCACCTGCCCCGGATTTCCCAACGCAACGATGTCCCCGCTCCCGTTTCCTCTCACGGCGATGCAATCGATGATCACCCCCCGGCTGTTTTGGCCGATCCCCGTGGCCGCCGGAAAACCGCATTCGAAACGGTCGGCGCCGTAGTAGCGCGCTCTTATATCATTGAATATTTGATAATGCTGCCTTTTCTCCTTCTCCGTATGAGACAGGATCCCCCCGATATAATTCCACTGCCGGACGATATTTGAAAAACTCATCTCTTCCCGGCGCAGCAATTTCCTGAGTGATCCAAAGCCCTCTCGGGAAGCCGCTTCGATGCCGGGTTCCGGCGTTCGATCTCCCAGTCCCCCCGCATAAAGCACCTTGTACGGAGGATCGGACAGAACGACATACGCATGTCCCTCCCATTTCCGACGCTCCACCCGAACGCCTTCAAAGCTCATGAGCATCACCGCTTCCATGGCTACCCAAGCGGTTCCTTCCGGCGGCTGTGCAACCCAAATGATAGAAGGGGATCGACTCGAGAAAAAATCATCCACTTCGGGAAACAGTTCCCGCTTCAGTTCAGCGCGACGGCAGCCGTTTTCCGCCCGCAAAAAAAAAGTCAGCTTAAGAACCGCTTTACGGGGAAGACCCCGGGTGTACAGATCGCGGCCCAGGGCATTCAAACAGGATCCCAAGTCCTTCGAAGGGGACGCCCCCACATTCGGAGTATGGATGAAGATCATCCTTCGCGTCTCTTTCCCAGTTCCCATGTTCCCGGTCATGCAGGGACGATCCTCCCGATCTTCTGTTCCTGCAGGAGCAGGTCGGCAAAAACGATCGCCGTCGCCGCCTCAACGATAACGGGCATCCTCAAGGCGATGCAGGTATCGTGTCGTCCCCCGATCCTTAGATCGGCGGATTCTCCGGTCTCCAGGCGAATGGTTTTCTGGGCCCGGGGGATGCTCGACGTCGGTTTTACGGCCGCGCGCAGCCGGACGGGATTTCCGTTGGTCAGACCGCCGTTGATCCCTCCGGAATGGTTGGTCGCCGTACGCCCCTCGACATTCTCCAGCACATCATTGCATTCGCTTCCGCGCATGCGGGCGCTCTGAAATCCGGCGCCGAACTCCACCCCTTTAACGCCAGGAATGGAAAACAGCAAATGGGCAAGGAGCGATTCGACGGAATCAAAAAACGGCTCTCCCAATCCCACCGGAACCGAGAGCACCTCGCACTCTATCAACCCACCCACGGAATCGCCATCCGACGCCGCCCGTTCGACGGCGCGCGAAGGATCCTTTTCTCCTCCGACTTCCACCAGCCGCGCGCTCACCACTGCCGGCGCGATCATTTTCTTGGCGATCACGCCCGCCGCCACCAAACCCAGAGTCAGCCGCCCAGAAAAATGACCGCCTCCGCGCGCATCCTGCCATCCGCCGTATTTTTTCGCGGCGCAAAAATCGGCATGCCCGGGACGCGGCATCCGCTTGAAATTCGTATAATCTTCGGATCGGACATCCTCATTGGCGAAACGTATGAGAAGCGGAGCTCCCGTCGTTCGGCCCTCCCAAAGCCCGCTTTCCACGTACGGTAGATCTGATTCGACGCGTTCGGTCTTTCCCGCGCCTCCTCCTTTTCTCCTCTCCAGGTCCCCCAGGAAATCACCCTGATTCAGTTCCATTCCAGCGGGGCACCCGTCGATGAGGATCCCAACGGCCGGACCGTGGGATTCACCGAAGATGCTCATTCGAAAGGTTCTACCGAAACTATTCATCGACCCTGCCTCCCAATTTAGCCAAATCCCTGTAAAATCCAGGGTATGATTTTACCACACTGTCTCCGCTCCGGATAACGACTTTCTCACGAGCATGGACGGCGGCCACAGCCAGCGCCATGGCTATACGGTGATCGCCGACGGCATCAACCTCTCCACCGTTCAATTCGCCCCCACGGATTATCATTTCATCCCCCTGCACCCGGATATCCGCTCCCAGATCGCGGAACGCGCGAAAAAGGGCCTGGGGCCGATCGCTTTCCTTATATCGGAGCCTTCGGATTCCGCGCAGGACCGTGCGCCCACGACAAAAACAGGCCGCAACCGTCAGCGGAGGGACCAAATCGGGACACCCCCTGACATCGAAATCAAATCCTTTCAATTCCCCTCGTCGGATCCGGACGGCGTTCGTCAATATCCGGACCTCGGCGCCGGCCGCACGCAAAGCCCTGATAATCATCCGGTCTCCCTGTGGGGATCGGGGATCGAGTCCGTTTACGGTGACCGGACCTGAAACCGCACCGGCCGCCAGCCAGAACGCGGCGCCGCTCCAATCTCCCGGTATCCTCATCGTTCCCAATGCGTATTCCCGGTTTCCGGAAATGAAAAAGGTCTTATGATTTTCATGATTGATCTTCACTCCCGCCTTTTCCATCAATCGAAGGGTCAGATCCACATATGGGATACTGGTCAAGCCGTGAACCGTCAGCCGGGAATCTCGGGGCGCCAACGGCAGCGCCAGCAAGAGGCCGGAAACAAACTGAGAGCTTATCGAACCGTCAATGACCGCTCTCCCTCCCTGAAGCGGTCCTTTCACATGCACCGGAGGCAGCCCCCGGTTCGTCCGGCATTCGGCGCCCAGTTTTTTCACCGGCTCTTCCACCATGGAAACCGGCCGTCTCAGCAGGCTCTCATCTCCGGTAAGACGGAATTCCGAGTCTTCCAGCGCGGCAACGGCGGTGAACATCCGCAAACAGAGCCCGGACTCACCGCAGTGCAGTTCTCCCCCTTTCGGTTTCGTCCTTCCCATGATCTCCACCGCGTCGGAAAACCGCCTTAAGTTTCCGCCCAACCGTTCCACCACGCGCATGGCCGCCAGCCCATCGCTGCAGAATGCTGGGTTCGTGATGCGCGACGGCTGCCGGGAAAGGAGAGCCAGCGCCAAGGCACGCTGCATGGCGCTTTTTGAGGCCGGAGCGTCTATCTCCCCATGTATCTCAGACGGCCAGACTGATTTCTTCATACAGCATCTCCGCCGCGGCTTGGGCTTCCCATTCCGTACTGACAACGACATCCGCTGAAGCGGCATACCGAAAGCGCCGTTGATCCAGCATCCGCTTCGCGTGAGACCTGTAATCGTCTCCCGTGATCAAAGGACGGCTCTTGCGTCCCACTCGCTCCAGGCAGGCGGATAGCGAAGCATAAAGCCATATCACCAGTGAATGGCGCCGCATCAAGCTCCGGCTGCGGGGAGAGAGGACGGCTCCGCCGCCGCAAGCGTAGACGCAGTTCGACTCTCCCGGCATGTTCCGAATGCATGCTTCCTCTTCAGCCCGAAAAAACTCTTCACCCTTCGTTTGAAATATTTCCGCAACGGAAAGCCCTCGTTTTTCTTCCACCATGCGGTCGGTATCCCGGAAACCGAAACCCAAACGCCGGGCCAACAGCTTGCCGACCGTGCTTTTTCCACTCCCGGGGAATCCGATCAGACAAATCCGGGAAAGATGATCTTTCTCCTTAAGGGAGTATTCAAGTCCGGACCTCATTCCCTCCAGATCGGGATCCGCCCGCCAAAAAAGACGATGGGCCTCGACCGCCTGAGCTAGCAGCCAGGTTTCTCCCGAAAGCACCGTGCAGCCTCGGTCGCGGGCCAATTTGATAAGGGAAGATTCAGGATAATTCGCGTCCATAACGATGAGAGACGACCGCACCGATTTCGTCGGCACCGGCTGGACGCCCCGGCTCAACACGGAAACCAGAATGTCGCTTCTCTCCAGAATGCGTGGCAGGTTTTCCATCGTTTCCGCCTGACAACCCAACCGTTCCGCCCAATGGACGGCTTTGCCTTGAGTCCGGTTGACAAGCGTGATCCTCGCTCCGGCCGCTATCAATCCCACCGCCGCCGCCCGGGCGGCCGGCCCGGCCCCCAGCACGGCGCAATCCCGGTTTTCCGGATCGATTCCACGAGATCTCAACGCGCCCACGGCCCCTGCGATATCCGTATTGTACCCGATCCCGCCGACGGGAGACCGCACCACGACATTGACGCCTCCCACCTTCCGCGCCGAGGGATCCAGTCCATCCAGAGAATCCATGATTCCCTCCTTGAAAGGGGCGGTCACGTTCATTCCCGATAGATTCAGTTCCTTCCAGAGGAAGAACACCTCATCCAGGCCCGCGGCCGCCAACCTCAGGTAAGCGGCACTTCTTTCGCTTCGCATGAATTCGGCGTTGAACAGATCCGGACTCCGACTGTGCAGAATAGGACGGCCGGCAACGGCAAAGATCTTTTCTTCAGGCATGGGACAATACGGCCAAGATCGATTTCAATGTCTCGATGTCGATCTGCCCTTCCGCGGTCTCCTTTCCGACCGCCAGCGCGGCATAGGTAAAGGGGGCCCCCAACCATAGGGCGGCGGGGCGGGTGAACCGTCCAAGGCTCCCCATGCCCAGACAGATCAGATCGGACTCATCCTCATAAAGAGAAAGCAACCGCGCACACTCGGCAGGCGAATCAACTCTGCATGCGATCTTTACGATATCCGCGCCGGCGCAGCGGCATTCATCGATGATCCTCCGCAGCTCCATCCGCGGCGGTGTTCGGACATAGTCATGAAAGGAAATGATGATCCGGCAGTCTTTTTCGCGGGCGCACCGGATCAGATGGTTCCGGAATGAAGGGTCCGCATCGGATTCCAGATCAACATAATCCGCTCCCGAATCGATAGCGGTCTCCAGCATCAACCTGCGTGTTTCATCGGCGGTTTTTTCCGGGCGGAAGGTCGCGACCAAGGAACGCGGAAGCGAAAAAAGATTTCGGACCTGCGTCAGGGAACAAGAGGTGATATCCAAACGGATTTCGGCAAACTCCACGGTTTCCAGGGCTTTACGACAGGCCTCCCAGGTTGTTTCTGCCAAGCTAACACAGATCTTCAATGACGGACTCCAATTCCGACAGTCGGATGCTCTCTACCGCGGGCGCTCCGATTCCCTCAAGAAACACAAACTTTATTTCATCTCCCGATCTTTTCTTGTCTTTCCGTATCGCTTCCCGCAGCATCCCTCCATTTTCGTACAAATCGACGGGAAGCCGCATCCGATCGAGAAGCCGGATGATCCGATCCGCCTCCTTTCGCGGCAGCCGCCGTTTTCTAACCGAATATTCCACCGCGAACACCATCCCCAGGCTCACGGCCCGACCATGACTGATCCCGGATGTCTTTTCCAACGCATGAGCCAGAGTGTGTCCGAAATTGAGGATTCTCCGTTGCCCGAGCTCTTTTTCATCTTTCTTCACAACCTCCGTTTTGATCCGAACGCATGCGGTCACGACTTGTTCCATCCACGTCGGTTCCAGGGCGAGCAGCACGGGAACATGGGCTTCCAGCTGTTCAAAAAGCGTATCATCTCCGATCGCGGCCGTCTTGACGACTTCAGCCAACCCACAAGCGATCTCTTGCGGCGGAAGCGTGTTCAGCAGTCGGATATCGCTGAGAACGAAAACGGGCTGCCGGAAGGTTCCAACCATGTTTTTATAACCTTGGAAATCGACCCCGTTCTTCCCCCCGAGGGCGGCGTCCACCTGAGCCAGCAGCGTACTCGCCGCGAAACCGAAATCGACGCCCCGCATAAACGTGGCGGCGACGAACCCGGTGACATCGCATACCACGCCTCCTCCGATCCCGCAGATAAAAACAGACCGGTCGGCTTCCAACTCCACCAGTCGGCGATAGCACTTCCTTACGCTTTCGAGGTTTTTATAACGCTCCCCCGGCTGCAATTCGATGACATCGGAAAGCGGAAAATCTTTTTCATAGAGACGGCGTACATGACTGTCGGTAATGACGACTGTCCTTCGCTTTCCAAGATAATCGGAAAGCCGGGACAGCTTTTCCCCGACAATAATTTTAGTCCCCATGGACGGATCCATCATCTTGAGTCTCGCCATAAAACCTCCGATTTCCTGAAAACATCCTTCGTCAGCGGGTATTCATGTTCCGAAAATCCAAGCGGATATTCGACCACAACCGCCATAGGTCAGGACAAACGATTCCCCCGCCTCCCCGCGATCATCATTCATCCCGATAGATATCATCCACCGCGGATTTCATGCGTTTGATCTTGCCGGCCAGGATCGAAAACGCCTCCGGAGAGATCTGTTGGTATCTGTCGCTCAGGGCTTGCCGCGGCATCCGGTGGACTTCGATCATGAGGCCGTCCGCTCCGGACGCCACCGCGGCCAGGCTCATCCTTTCAACCAGGGTGGAACGCCCGGTTCCATGGGAAGGATCTACGATAACGGGAAGATGGGAAATTTCCTTGACGGCCGGGATGATGCTCAAATCGAGAGTGTTGCGCGTATACGTCTCGAAAGTTCGGATACCCCGCTCACACAGGATGATCCTTGGATTGCCTTCCGAAAGGATGTATTCCGCACAATTGAGCCATTCCGTCAAGGTGGCGTTCATCCCCCTTTTCAGCAAAACCGGTTTTTTGGAACGGCCGACTTCCTTGAGAAGCGTAAAATTCTGCATGTTGCGCGATCCGACCTGAAGGACATCCGCATATTCACTCACCATGGAAATGTGACGCGTATCCATGATTTCCGTGACGATCGGAAGTCCGGTTTCCTCTCGGGCGAGGGCGAGGATTTTCAAACCGTCAAGGCCCAAGCCCTGGAAAGAATAGGGGGATGTTCGCGGTTTGAAAGCTCCACCACGAAGCATGCGGGCCCCGGCGGCTTTGACACTCCTTGCCGTTTCAAGGGTTTGCTCTTCGTTCTCGACGGCACAAGGACCGGCGATAATGACGAAATCCTCCCCCAGTCGAACATCCCCTACGGGGATGACGGTACGTTTGTTTTTCGTATGACTTAAGACGCTCAGCTTTAGATTTTTCATTATATTTAACTTTTTGAACTTATTATTCCCGCAGTCAGTATGCAGCAAATCATAATGATTTGCAAGCGGATTTCCCCAATTCCCCCCGAGAAGGACCGCGGGCGGGAAGGGATTTCGGACTTGACAAGTGCGGGAGAATCGACTAATAGTCAAACCACATGAGAAAAAATCACGCTGCACCGCTGATCCTGGGTATATCCGCTCTGCTCCTCAGTTTCTGGGTTTTGTTCCTCCGCCAGATCCCCGAATTCTCCGTGCGCGGGCACGCATTTCATCCGGCCGCAGCCGAGGCGGCGGTGCTGACGGCCCTTTTCGCTTTTCTGCTGACGACGCTTTGGTCGGTCTCGGGACGACTCACCGCGTCCGCCTGGAAATTGGATCGTCATGACGCTCTCAAACGGGAGCTTTGGACCCTGACTCCGCTGCTGTTCCTGAGTTTTCTGCCTCTGATGATGCATCACTACCTGGGAGCAAATGACCTTTTGGTTCGCACGCGAATCTGGAGCCTGGCCGTATTCACCGCCGTCCTCTACCTGAAGTCGACGAACATTCTTCTTCTTGAGAAGCGGCGGCCCGGAACACTCCGTCTCTTCACATCCAAGTTACCGCGCTTCCCGCTTCGCACGCGTTTGATTATTCTCTTTGCCGTCGCGGTCATCATCACCAACACCGGATCTTTGATCCTGAGTCAAGGAACCGGATCGTTTTCCGGTGATGAACCGCATTACCTTCTCATCGCTCACAGCCTGCTCGAAGACGGAGATTTCGATCTTTCCAACAACTATGCCGAAAACGATTATTCCCGTTATATGCCGAAAGGAGTGCACATCGATCCCCACACGGCACCCGGCACGAACGGCAGGTATTCCTTTCACTCTCCGGGGATATCGCTGCTTCTCCTGCCTTTTTACGCCTTAGGGTCTCTGGGAGGAACGACATTTCTCATGCTGATGCTGCGCTTCGGCATGAGTCTCTTCGGCTCCTTGCTGGGGATCCAAATCTATCTCTGGGCTTTAAGCGAGTGGGACAAGCCAAGGATCGCGCTTCGAGTTTGGCTCGTTTTCAGCCTGACGCTTCCCGTGTTTTTCTACTCCATCCATATCTACCCCGAAATCGTCATCGCTCTCTTCTCCATGACCGTTTTCCGACTGCTGCGATCCAAAAAAATGCATTCCTCATGGAATCCGATTCTCTGCGGCTTCCTGCTTTCACTTTTTATCTGGTTTCATGCCCTCAAATATCTTTTCATCCTGGGTCCGCTTCTTCTTTATGGAATCCGGATCATCCTGAGCGAGCGGCGGGCGGGGCGGAACCTGCTATACTTTCTGGCAGGCCCCGTGGTCATCATCGGTATCTATTTTATTTTTCAATTCCGTCTATACGGATCCTTTTCTCTCTCCGCCGTATCCTGGCGGGGCGCCGTGGGAGGACAGAATATCATCTCTTATCTTAAAGAACTGATCTTCGGAATTCCTTTTCACTTCCGCTGGGAAACGCTGGCGGGATACTTTTTGGATCAGCGGGATGGTCTGTTGCTGTATGCTCCCGTTTATGCTTTCTCCTTCCTTGGAATGATCGAAATGGCGCGGAGACGACGTCACGATTTCATCTGGATGCTCTTCCTGATCATGCCGTATGTATTGATTTCGGCCTTTTTAACGCAGCGGACCGGCTATGCTCCCCAGGCTCGTCCCCTGGTTGCTATCTCATGGGGTTTGGGGATTTTCCTGGGATATTTTCTCGCCCACAATGTCAAACAGGTATTCGCCGGACTCTTTTCGCTTTCATGGCTTTGGAGCTTGAGCTGCGTCGTCCTGCTGCTGGGAAAACCCCGTTCGCTCTACCAGCTTACGACCATGGGGGAGACCGACCGGGCCGGAAGCCTTTTCGTAACCCTGAGCAACCTGCATTTTGCGCTGCCCCGATATCTGCCTTCATTTCTCAAGCTTGAAGATTCCCGCTGGACTCCCAACGCTTTCTGGATTGTGGGATTCCTTATCTTTGTGCTGGCTTATGTCCTCATAAAACGGCATACGTTCCAGATTGATCTCGCGTTTCGAACCGTCGCCGCCTCCGCCGGACTGATCCTTTTCTTCATCGTCTTTGCGTATTATCCCCGCATCACGATCGACTCTCCTCAAAAAGTCAGGTTTCCCTCGGGCGATGAAATAATCCTCTACGGCTACAGCCGTGAAGCCCGCATGGAAGCCCCGGGCCGTTTCCGGCTCAATCGGGAAGGACGATCCTACAGTTTCTTTTTCACTTCACCCCATGAATTCAAACGGATACGCATTGAATTCGGAGCCTCGGAAGCCGATTATTCCGTGGATCTCCTCGGATACGATTTTCCGCTTTTCCAGGGAAAAACCAACGGTTCGATCCAGAGGCTGGAATGGACCCCACAAGCCGCATACCGGTGGAAGAAAAAGGCCTTATATCGGATCCGCATCCGCCTGGATAGACTGTCGGGTCCCCTTCCGGAGACACAGCCGTTTCGGCTGACCGTTACTCCTCTCGATTAGACGATCTCCTCAAACGAACATCTTGAAACGAAACAGTTTCTTTTTATGCAGTTTGAACTTGAGAAGCGTTTTGAGGATGGACAATCCGTAGACCACGCTTCTGAAAAAGCCTATCTGAGAAGCATCATCGAAATAACGTGTTTGAATGGGTATTTCCTTGATATGCATCTTGTGAAAAACACCCTGGGCGATGATTTCCGAATCGAACACGAAATCATCAGAGTTCATCTCGAAATTCACGGTTTCGAGATAATGTCGGGAATACGCCCTCAATCCTGAATGATATTCCGTCAGATACATGTAGAAAACCGCATTTTCTACGGCCGTGAGGAAAATATTGGCCAGGTATTTCCACTTGGGCATCCCGCCTTCCAGCGGCCTTCCTCCCAGCATGCGCGATCCGAAAACCGCATCGCATTCTCCCTTGAGCAGGGGAGCAACCATCTGAGGGATCACGGTCGGATCGTATTGGTGGTCGGGATGAATCATCACCATGATATCTCCACCTGATCGGAGAGCTTCCCGGTAACAGGTTTTCTGATTGCCTCCGTAACCCCTGTTTTCAGGATGTACGAACACGCGGAGGCCCAGTTTTTTTGCCAGTTCAACCGTTCCGTCTCTGCTGTGATCATCCGTGAGAATTATCTCGTCCACCCAGTGTCGGGGAATATCGTCCAGTGTTCTTTCCAGCGTTTTCTCCGCATTATATGCCGGCATCACCACGATGACCTTGAGCGTGCGATCCGAATCTGAATTCATTGCCTTCTCCATCTCTCAGCAAAATACTTGGAATCCGGGGAAGGATGCCTTGAAAAAACCATGTTCTCACCCGGATCGGTTCGACCTTCAACCAGAAATGCCGAAAAATCCTTCCGTTAATAAGACCTAATCCTTATACCATATTTCCTCCGCCGTCTCAAAAAATCGGAGGAGAAATCAAGCCGCTCACGTCAAAGGCGGCAACCGGATCCATCCTCTGCTCCACCCTGAACAATGGAAGATAAAGCGAAAAGCATATATTCCGAGGCGGAACTTTCGGAGGGTTTCACTTGACATCCAAGCCTGTTTTTACTATCTCTCAATTGCATGCCATATAAACAACGTTTCTGCGCACTGACTTTTTTTTCGCTGCTCGGCGGTGGGATATCCCTCTATATCATCGGCGTCATGAGGTCCGCAGGAACGACGATACTGGATCACGCCTTCCACTTCCGCCCCGGACTTTTTCTGCTTTTTCTCGCCGTTTCCTGCGCCGGGCTCATGTTGATCTGGTGGAGGAGAGAATGCGGAGCCGACGGTTTCCCTGATTCCTTTCAGCGACAACGGTTATTCGACGGTTTGCTGCCTTTCCTGCCCCTGACTTTTTTCTGGACGGCACCCATGCTTTTCTCCAGGTATATCGACCGGGGCGATCTTAGACTTCGGCTGTTCACTCTGCTGGCGGCCGTTCTGCTTGTCTCGTTCTATCTCCAAGTCACGGTGAACACACGGTATCCGCGATCCCGGTCGACCATTCGAAAAACATGGGATCGGTTCTTACGCCTTCCCCGGAAGAAAAAACTGATCTGGCTTTTTTTCACCTCCTTTTTGGTCTATAACCTGTGCGCCTTCATCCTGGTGTCGCAGAACATAACCTTTTCCGGGGATGAACCTTATTATCTCCTCTCCACCCACAGCCTCTACAAAGACGGCGACGTCAACGTTGCTAATAATTACGCCCAAAAGGACTATTTCTCTTTTTATTCACACAAAAAAAATCCGCGTTTCAAGCTCGGGATGTACGCCCGTGCCGGCAAGAAAGGACGCTCCCATATCTACCCGGTGAACCTTTTCGGGGTCTCGGTCATGATGGTGCCGCATTATGCTCTCAGCCAGCTTTTTTCCGGCCGCCTGCTGACTTTCATCCTCAAAAGCAGCTTGTCTTTATGGGCCGCGCTGTTGGGCCTGCAGGTTTACCTGTTGAGTGGAGAGCTCTGGAAAAGAGAAAAGATATCGCTGGTTCTGTGGTTTTTTTTCTCCTTCACGGCCCCCATTCTCTTCTACTCCGTTCACCTCTATCCGGAAATCCCGATCGCGCTTTTCACGATAATCATCTACCGCAGGATCCGATCATCCCGGCGCCTGTCATGGCCGCACTATGCCGGACTGGGTTTCCTGCTGTCCACTTTTTTCTGGTTCGGCCTTAAATACAATCTGATCTTCTGGCCGCTGCTGTTGATGGCTCTGTTCTTCTTTTTAAAAGAGCATCGGGCCGGGTGGAGAACCGCCGCCTTTTTCATCTTTCCCGCTGTCTCTCTAGGGCTGTTTTCCCTCTATCTCTACCAGATCTACGGGAATTTTTCCCCCTTCGCCATCTATGAAGGCGTGATGACTCCGGAAAAATTGCAGGCGTTCAAGGAAACCGCCGCCAATGTCCCCTTGATGCTGCGGATCGATACGCTGTTCAATTATTTTTTCGATCAAAGGGACGGCCTGCTGCTGTATTCTCCGTTCTATGTTTTTTTCTTTCTCGGAATCATCGAATTTTTTCGCGGACACAAACGGGATTTTTGGATGATGCTCCTGCTCGGAGCGCCATTCCTCTTCAGCTACGCTTTCCTCACCCATCGCCAGGGTTACTGCCCTCAGGGAAGAATTTTGACCCCCATCGCCTGGATCGCAGCGATTTTCATAGGAGCTTTTCTGTTAAACAACCGCAAGCCGATTTTCGCATTTCTGTTTTGGATGCTGAGCCTTTCCGGAATTTTCACCGCGGTCCTTCTGCTGTTCAATCCGCGCTGGCTTTATCAGCCGACAACCCATGAATTCACGATGCGGGCCGGCGATCTGTTCGTCTCCCTCAGCAACATCCGTCTATTCCTGCCGAAATTCCTGCCTTCCTTTCTCAAAATCGACAACACCTCCCACCTCCCCAACTATTTCTGGCTGGGAGGGCTGATCGCTTTCTTGCTGATTTACTTCTTGGCGGGGAAAGGCCGTACGCTGTCGCTTCGATTTCATACCTCCGCCGCTTTGTGTCTTCTGCTTGCGATGTTCTTTCTTTGGGTGCTTATTCCCCGGCCCAGCCTCTACCCCGCCTGGACGGTGCGCTTTTCACCGCAACGTGCTCTGGGATTCTATCTCTCCCCCATGGGGGAGGGCGTTATCGCGAAGAGACAGGCGGAATTCTATCTGCACCGGGAAAAATCGTACAAACTATATTTCAGCTCCCGGCGGAAACTCGAAAAGCTCAAGTTGGTTTTCGGATCGGAGAACGGCGATCATACTCTGGGCATCCGATGCTTCGATCTCCCTTACATCGAAGAACGGACCTCCCGTCAGCGCCGCGAAACGATCCTGTCTCCTCCGGAAGGCTTTCGATTTAAAAATCTCTATTTATATGAACTGACGCTGGATCTGAAACAGCACTCTCGGGAATCCATGCTGATTTCGCCATATCTATTCCAGGTAGTCCCGTTGAAAAGCGGCTCATGAATGCGCGGCTCATCCGGAACGAATCCGGGATCCACTACTCTGAGAATCGAGACCGAGAACAGGAAAGGATGATGAAACGAGAAGGATCGGGATGTGGGACCTCTCAACCTCGAGAGCGGCGGGCATACGCGTTGAGCGTCAGTTCCGATGCGGATGTTTCTCCGCTTTCCCGTCTCGCCAGCGCCAATCCAGCTACCATGGCTGCGTTGTCGGTGCAAAATTCAGGAGATGGGATATACGCCGGTATCCCGGCGTTCCGCCCATAAGCTTCGAATTCCCTTCGCAGCCGACGGTTTCTAGCCACGCCCCCGCAAAGGATCAAGGATTCAGGGGACCGTTCCCGCACGGCCCGGTCGACATTGTGGAGCAAGGCCCGGACCACGCTGGATTCGAATCCCGCGAGAAAATCCTGTATTCCGGGATGCCCGCGGGTTAGGTTCCATTCACGGATCTGACGAAGCGCAGCGGTTTTGAAACCACTGAAGCTGAAATCCGGAGAGCCGTCCGACATTTGGGGAGGCGCTAGACGAAAGGTCCGGGGATCCCCATCGGCGGCGAGTTTATCGATAATGGGGCCGCCCGGGTAACCCAAACCCAGGAATTTGGCGATTTTGTCCAGGGCTTCCCCGGCGGCATCGTCCCGCGTATGCCCGATGGGTTCATACCTCAATTCCCTCTCCATCCAAAGAAGCGAGGTATGGCCTCCCGAAACCAGCAGAGCCAGAACCGGAAAACGGATCCGGCGGTTTTCCAGAAAAGCGGAATACACATGGGCTTCCAGGTGATCAACGGGAATAACCGGTTTCCGGAACGCAAAGCCCAGGGCTTTGGCGTATGACAGACCAACCAGCAGCGAACCGATCAATCCCGGTCCCTGAGTGACGGAATAGGCATCGATGTCCCGTAGTTCCAACTCCGCCCGGCGCAAGCTCTCCTCCACCACATAGCTGATGGACAGGATGTGCTGACGAGACGCCAATTCCGGGACCACTCCTCCGTAAGGAGCATGGATTTCATCCTGAGAAAGCACGACGCTGCTGGCGATCGCGAAATCTCCTCTCAGGACGGCGGCGGAGGTTTCGTCACACGAGGTTTCTATTCCGAGTATATTCATGGAGCTTTTTTCTTTCGACCGCTCCGCACATGGGACTTCCGCGCGGATGGAACCTCCTATGATAAGCCAAGGACGAGAAACACGCAAGCACCGCCCACCCGTTCGCATTCATGAACCCGGCTTTCAGCCCCGGGCCAGTGCTGCAAGGCTCGCTTCGTAAGGCGGCCGGGCGATCCCCCGCTCCGTGACGATAGCGGAGATGAAGCGGGCCGGAGTAACATCGAAAGCGGGATTCCGAACCGGGATTCCGGGAACCGTAATACTTGTCCCGCCGATCTCCCTGACTTCGCTCGGATCTCTTTCCTCGATAGGGATGTCGTCTCCGGTGACCATGGTAAAATCGATCGTCGACATCGGTGCCGCAATGATGAAAGGGATCCCGTTTTCTTTTGCCAGCACCGCGGCGGTATAGGTCCCGATTTTATTGGCTGAATCGCCGTTGCGGGCGATTCTATCCGCTCCTGTCACCACAATGGAAATCTCTCCCCGCTGCATGAAGTGCCCTGCCATATTATCCGTGATGAGGACGACCGGAATTCCTTCTCTGTCCAGCTCCCAACACGTCAAGCGCGCCCCTTGCAGAAACGGCCGCGTTTCATCTGCATAGACCTGAACCTTTTTTCCGGTTTCCCATGCGGCCCGGATCACTCCCAGGGCCGTGCCGTATCCGGCTGTAGCCAGGGCTCCCGCATTGCAGTGGGTCAGCACGGTCTGGCCATCGGCCAGCAGTTCGTTTCCCCAAATCCCGATGCGTCGACAGGTTTCCACATCCTCCCGCTCGACGGCTAAAGCCTCCCGCAGCATGATATCCTTAAGCCCGGCCAGCGGTTCTTGCCGGTTGTTTGCAAAGACTTTCTTCATTCGTTCCAACGCCCAGAAAAGGTTTCGTGCGGTCGGACGCGTGTTTTCCAAACGCGCGACAATCCGGTCAAAATCCTCTTCAAGATTCTCTGCATCTTCAATCGACCTCAGTCCCAACGCCACGCCGAAAGCGGCAGCCACTCCGATAGCCGGAGCCCCCCTGATCACCATGCTCTCGATAGCTTTCGCCACCTGATCGACATCGAGGCACTCCACCCGGATCTCCTCCGCGGGCAATCTGCGCTGGTCGATCATAACCACTTTATCCTCATCCCATTTGATAGTCGGCCACATTATTCACCTCCGCTTCCATTCCGGTTCTTCGGGTCCGCGCCAATTCCAGCGCCGAATCCACTGCATATAGAAAGCATGAAATTCTTCCCACTGGGAAGGATCCAGCTCGCGCTTGAGCTGACGGTAGCAAAAAACGATTTGATTATCATTATCCCGCATAATTTCCTGCTGAGGCAGTCCCAGCTCCCGCGCCAGCACGGCACTCTCCAGTGAGGTACGGTATTCTTCCTGATGACTTCGGATCTGAGACAGCAGATAATGGTAGAATCCACAGCTCGGCTCCTTTTCCGCCAGCCGTAGCACGGTCTTGAGCAAACGAGTCAGTTCCCTTCCCCGCAGATCGCTTTCAAGACCGCGAATCCGAAGCAGCTCTTTTTCGACATGGTGCTGAGCAGCCAGGATAGTAACCGGCCGAAATTTGGATTTTTCGATCAGGTGGAGGTAAAAATCCGAGGCCGCTTCCGCCAAACCGAATTTTTCCAGCGTTACGGCCGTTCCCAGCAGCGAAAGCCCCGCCGCCCATTCTTCTCCTTTATCAAATCCATGCGCGAAAGCTTTTCGAAAGTTCCTTTCGGCATCGACTCGACGGTCCAATTCCAACTCGGCCAACCCCATCAACATGAAGGACTGCGCGGAAGGATGCCTCTTAGAGGCGCGCTCGGCTTCCAACCGGGCTCTGGCGAAGGAGACCAAGGCCTGTTCCGTCCGGTAACCCCTCCGATGTTCGGTTCCCTGCACGTATTGAAATTTAGCTTCCCTCAAATGGGAAGCGCAGCCGACCACTCCGGCGGAAATAAGGAGCAACCCGACGAATTGCCATACCGTCAGGCGGCGGATCTCAGTTTTCATCCTTCCATCCTTTTTCTTCCAGCCAATCCTCGATCGCATATCTTACCTGAGTTTGTGAAAGGGCCGTTACACCCATGGATAAAAGTTCTTGTGCGCAGGCCTTGAGACCCCGAAACAGACGGGATTTATCCGGAATCCGTTCCACATCTTCCCGGGCCTTCCGGACCCTTTCATCGAATTCTCTCACTACGGCCGCCGGATTTCCGGCCGCCAGTTCCTCATGAAACAATGCCCGTAAAAACGGATCCTCCAATCCGAAGATCGGGTACAACCGCAGAAAATTTGTCCTGAGATCCACCCAATTCTCGGATTCGACGGCCGCATGGAATGCACGGTGAAGTTCCGGACAACCGAGGAAGAATTCAAGCACGAACGCATCCGGTTTGGAGGCGACATAGCCCGGATCGGGCCAGACTTTCCAAGCAACCACCTTCTCTTCCCATTCCGGGATCCGTTTTTGGATCCAAACTAATGCGGCATCAAGAAAGGGGAAATAAAGATACGTTTTTCCCGGAAGGATTTCTCCCAGCAGCCGCACAACATTCCTAAGACATTTATCAACAGCGAATCTGCTCATGTGTCATCATGATAACCGCTTCGCCGCGGAGTGTAAAGCTCCTTCGGGGTCTTCGAAAAACCGGCTATCGGGAGTCCCTCCGATTGAATCTGACCCGGTCATCTGGTATGATATTTTAGAGGGGGATTCATGCCGGGGAAAAGCGCACCGACATTGTTTTCAGCGGGGGGAGATTTCACTTCCCGGCGGAGGCGGCGGATCTTCGACCGAGTGTTTCGCCCGGGGAAGATATCCTTCTCCAGGGCTTTCCTTTTTTCATTGGTTTGGAATCTGATCCTGCTGGGCTTTTTCCTGAATTCTTACCGATTGGATTCTCATATATCAAAAAAATCCTCCGCGAAAAAAGCCCGGAAAGTCATCGCAAAAATCGTACGGAATCGACCCGGCCTCAGCCGCATCTTGCCGTCGCCGGAGAGGGAAAAATTGGCCGACATGCTGGCCGGCGGCGCTCCCGGTTCCAGCTGGGAAAGCCGGGACCGCATCGAAGCGCTGATGGATTTTTTAGAAACGCTGACCGATCCGGGCGCCGGGAACGATCCCGAAATCTCTGAAGAAAGTCTCACATTGAAGGAAATCATGAAAATCCTGGAACGGCGGGGGACAATCGAACTGGAATCGGGGGACATCCTTTTTTCCGGGCCTTCGGCGGATGATGGAAACCCCTTGACGTTTTATTCTCTGCCTAAAACCAAGAGAGACCGGATCGCGGCCCTGCGTCGCGAGGAGAAACAGGAGAGAGAGCACGCGAGTATCACCCGCGATTCCGTCCGGATAAAGACCGCGGCGGGCATCAAGTACATCCCCTTGGAATACTATTTCCGCGAGCCGCCTTATGAACGGATCCTCGCCCAGGGAGCATCCCTTTTTTACATCATTCAGGGATTCCCGGATTTCGAGGCCGCCCACCCCCCCACGATCGACGCACCGCCCAAGAATTCCGAAAGGATGCATCTTTTCCTGATCAGGGACCTGGTACCCGTTCTCAAGGAAGACCCGACAGTCTCCATGAACGAATCTGTTTTCCGTGCCGAGGAACATCAAATTCGGGAGATCCTTGACGGCCTCATGCATTTCCCGGAAGATCAACAGCTGCATTTTTTCGCAGAAAGATATCTGAGCGCCTTCGACCCCAATCGGGGGGATCTCCCTTACCTGACCAGGGAACTGATCCGAAACAACCTGTGCAGCATCGTGATCAATTACAATGCGCTTTCGGGCGCCTTCGGATTCATCGAACAGCTCTATTTCAGCCGCCCTCTGGATCTTACATTCCACGGCTACTGCCTGACTAATCCCGAAACCCGTACGGGAACGGAATTTTGGCTCGCCTTGGCATCTCATTATAATTTCGAAAAACGCGCGATCCAATATCTGTACAAAGCCTATCCTGAAGCCCGCGGAGTGCTGATGCAGTTCTTCCCGGATCCCGATCTTTTCAATAAAAAACTCAAGGCATACATCGTAAAGGAAATATATGAGGATCTCACCTCCGAGCTTCACGCGAGGGGATTCCCCGCCCTGGAAGATGCCCTTGCCGAATACAGTTTTGCGGAAAAGAGGATTTACGACCGCATCATCCGAGCGGGAGGACCGGATAAAAACCGCGGTCTGTACGCCCTGGCGTGCCTCTATTGGGAGGAAAAGATCCATGACCAGGCCGTAGATGTGTGGAGCCGTATCGACGGCTCTTTCTCATTCGAAACCTTCGAGAGAATCAAATCCGTTCTCGCCCGATCGATCTCTCAGAATCAAAAAGTCGCACAGATCAACAACATCCTGGAATGGGATGCCCACAAAGGCAGCGAGGATTTACTGGAACGCCTGCTGAAATACCGACGGTGGGAAAAACGCGGCCGTCCCGAACGCCCCGCGATCTGAAACGGACACAACCGGGATGATCTATTTGATCTCCAGCATCGCCAGGAATGCTTCCTGCGGCACATCGATGCGTCCGACTTTTTTCATGCGTTTTTTCCCGGCTTTCTGTTTTTCCAGGACTTTCATCTTCCGGGAATAATCTCCCCCGTACAGTTTTGCCAGAACATCCTTGCGATAGGCTCTGACCGTTTCCCGGGCGATAATACGTTTGCCCAATGCCGCTTGAAGAGCGACGGCATACTGCTGACGAGGGATAAGGTCCTTCATCCTGGCGACAAGCGCCCGGCCGACCGGATAAGCCCGCTCACGGGGCACGATCACGGAAAAAGCATCTATCGACTCTCCATTGATGAGAACATCCAGTTTGACCAGGTCGGCTTCACGAAATCCCGCCATTTCATAATCGATGGAGGCGTATCCGCTGGATACGGATTTCAGACGGTTGTAGAAATCATAGACGATCTCGTTCAGCGGCAGCGTGTAGGTGAGAAAGATCCGCTGCGCACTGATATATTCCATTTTTTTCTGCAGACCCCGGCGCGATTCCAGCAACTTGAGAACACCGCCCAGATATTTCTCCGGAGTAAAAACCATGGCCTCGATAACCGGTTCGGCAATGCTGAGAATTTCCACCGACGGGGGAAGCTGTGAAGGGCTGTGTACGTCCCACTCAAGACCTGCTCTGGTCTTCACCCGGTAACTCACATTGGGAGCGGTCGTCACCAGATAGATCTGAAATTCTCTTTCCAGGCGTTCCTGAATGATTTCCCGGTGCAGCAATCCCAGAAACCCGCAGCGGAATCCCATCCCCAAGGCAGGGGATGTTTCCGGCTCATAGACAAACGAAAAGTCATTCAGGCGCAGTTTCTCCAAAGCTCGGCGCAAATCGTCCACGCTGCTCTCCCCGGTCGGGTACATTCCACAGAAAACCATGGGTTTGGCCTCCTTGAATCCGGGAAGCGCTGCCGAGGTCCGGCGTTTTTTTTCCGTTATCGTCTCTCCCACCCGGGCATGGCCGATCGACTTGATCCCGGCGATCAGATAGCCTACTTCGCCCGCCTCCAGCTTTGATGTTTTTTTCGGTTTCGGCGTCAGGATCCCGACTTCCTCTACATCGTAGGCGGCCCCGTTCGCCATCAGCTCGATCCGCGCTCCGGTTCGCAGAACACCCTCGAACACGCGAACCAGCACAATGACGCCGCGATACGAATCAAACCAGGAATCGAACAGCAAGGCCTTCAAAGGCGCATCCGAACGCCCTTTGGGAGGGGGGATGTCGCGAACGATCCGATCCAACATGCGGTCGATCCCTTCACCGCTTTTGGCGCTGACCGAAAGCACGTCCTCCTGATCGAGACCGATGATATTTTGGATCTGTTCCAGGGCCATTTCAGGCATGGCCTGGGGAAGATCGATCTTGTTGATCACGGGGATCAGGACCAGATTGTTCTGGAGCGCCAGATAGGTGTTGGCCAGGGTTTGCGCCTCCACTCCCTGCGATGCATCGACGATCAAAACCGCCCCTTCACAAGCGGCCAGGCTGCGGGACACTTCGTAAGCAAAATCCACATGGCCGGGCGTATCGATCAGATTCAACACAAACGTCTCTTCGGGCCGGGGATGATACAGCAGCCGCGCCGTTTGCGCTTTGATGGTGATTCCGCGCTCACGCTCAAGATCCATGCTGTCCAGAACCTGATCCTTCAATTCACGGGCGTTCAATGCGCCGGTGGCTTCCAGAATCCGATCGGCCAGCGTCGATTTGCCGTGATCGATGTGGGCTATCAAAGAAAAATTTCTTATTTGTTTCATACTCAACCGTTCCAACGGTGTTTTCCGGCACCCCAGTATAACCAAGATGTCGAACCGACGTCTACATTTTTTCCCGTTTCCTCTCCGGCGGCGGTCTTCGGCCTCCGGGTTCGGAGGGCTTGAGCGGCTTGACTTTTCCCTGCGCTTACAGTAATTTGGAGAAGAGTTTACATTCACGGCGAAACACACCCTCAAGGAGGTCATCATGTTTTTATTCGGTCCCGTCGGTCCAACGGAACTGCTTCTTATCGTCCTGATCATCATCATCATATTCGGCGCCCGCAAACTTCCTGAATTGGGTAAATCTTTGGGGGAAGGCATCAAAAACTTCCGAAAATCCGTCGGTGGAAAAGAAAAGGACAATCCTCCTCGCGAAGATCCCCCCGATGCCGATAAATGAAGCATACGATTGAAAAACTGGTTCAACAGCGAAAGGACAAAGAGGCCGAACTTCAGCGGAAGCTCGAGGGGCTCAAATCGGATATCCGGGCGCTGTCCGAAACCAGGGGATCGCTGAGGTCGAACCGACAGCGATCTCGATTAAACGAAGTCCTCACCGCTCTCGCGGATTCGATTCAAATCAATACCTCCTTGGCTGCGGCGCGGGACCGGGAGTGGGATGCCCTCGGCAGCAATCATGTCGGGATGATCTTCAACAGCTTGGAATGGAAGGTCAACCGGCTGAACGCGGAAGCACAGGACGCCGTTCTGCTGATCAAGACCTTCACCTCTATGAGGAAAAAGCTGACCCGTCTGCTGGACGTGCTCGAGGAGAGAAAAGATCCGTCCCCCAAGCTGGTCACCGAACTGCTTTCCCCTCTCGATGACTGGAGATACACCGCTTTCGAGAACCGCTACCGGGGCGACGCGGAAAACGTCCGCCGTCAGCAGAAATCATATCTCGACTACTTCCCGGAGGAAGGAAAGATCATGGACCTCGGCTGCGGGCGCGGCGAATTTCTCGAACTGCTGGAGGACCACGGTCGGGAAGCCGAAGGAGTGGATATCAGCCGCCAGATGATCGACATCTGCCGGGATAAGGGACTGACCTGTGAGCGAGTCGATCTTCTCGAAAAGCTGTCCGCAGCCCCCGACAACAGCTTGAGCGGCGTTTTCTCCTCTCAAGTCGTCGAACACCTCCCCCCGGCCTATCTGCGGCGTTTGGTGGAAACGATATATGCCAAACTCCGAACGACCGGTACCGTTATTCTGGAAACCGTGAATCCGCTGTCCGTTTTCGCCCTGGTTCAGATCTATTTTCTGGATATGACCCATCAACAGCCGCTTCATCCTCAAGCGCTCCGCTTCCTGCTGGAAAACGCCGGATTCGAAAAGATCGAAATCCGGTACGACTCCCCTTTAACGGAAGAAGCCCTTCAATCCTTACCGACAGGGGATGAAATCAGCGAGGTCCTAAACCGGAACTTCGAGAAGCTGAACGATCTCCTCTACGCCCCGGCGAACTACGCCGTCATCGGCGTGAAATCCTCTCATCCCGAGCCGTAATCCCATGACGGCGCCTCAGGGATGTTGTAAAACCCTTGGCATCACGGCCTGAGTGGCATCATTCTCCGCAAAGCGGCGCCGCCGGTTCGATTTATCAACTCGACAAAGACCCGATATCGAATCTTCTCAGATCCATCCGGAACCATCTCGACTTCCACGGGGAGGTCTCGGGAAAAGCCCGGCTGTTCCTCCTGGAGCGAAGCTTCATCCGTTTGCAGGCTGAAGGTATCACAAAAGCTCCACAGTTCCCGGTTCTCCTCATCAAGAAGCCGGAAACGGACCTGAATATCCGTCTCGAGCACGGCACCCTTTTCCTGAAACCACATCTGGGCGAAAGGCACGAACAGCGATATCACGAAATTTAGTTTCCCCGGCTTGAACCGGATATCCCGGAATACGACATCGCAGATCAAGGAATGAGAATCCAGAGCCTTCCGGCCTACGGAACCATCCTTGGGGAATCCCATCATCTGATTCTCCAGAGAATAGGTAAGTAAAGGGGATAAATCCCATGTCGCCAAGCGAAAGAATCCGGTGCAGTCCACGTCCAGAAAAACCACCGGGAAATTTCCATAATACCAGATTTCCGCACAGTTTGCGTGGATACCGGAGCCCCCGCGATTCAGGATCCGTTGGCCGGGAAGGCCGTAGAGAACGAGCATGCGGCCGCGATCGGTACGCCAACCCGCAATCCCCTCGGTGACAAAAATTTCGTCGGCCTGTTCCATCCGGCGGAAGTATTCCCTTTTAAACTCATTCTCTTCCGTTTCCGGATCGGGATCTCGATCCCGCCAAAACTTTTTGCGAAACTCCGACCGCTCCGATTCCGGAAGCTGGAGAAACATCCTCTCTTCACGGGAAGTGATGATGTAACGCACCCGGTTGAGAAACTCCGTGTTTTCGGGATCCAATTTTCTTTCCAGGCGGTACAAATAACAAGCCGAGGAAACAAGATACAGCAGGAGAAGACCCGCGCCGCGATAAAAAACGCCGGCACGGAAAGCCTCAAATCTTTCTCGCATCATGACCTTCCCGATTCCTGTGACGTCAGCAGGCTTTTCAGGGAATCAAGGTCTTCGGGATCATGCTCCCACCACGTATAGGGAAAAACCACTTTGTTATGCATAAGCGGATCATCCTCCGGACCCAGCCATCCCTTGCTCACAAGATAATTCCATTCTTCCGTTCCGGGAACAGGTGAGAAATAGGCAAGAAAAGGGCGTAGTCCCAGGCAGTATACGCGACGGATGCTCTCCCGAATCCCTTCCAGGCTCTGCCGGGGAAGACCGACCAGCAGGTAAACTCGGATTTGCGAAGAGAGGAAACCCGCTGATCGCAGATGTTCCCAAGCCGCTTCCAGGTCTCCGGGGTCGATCTTGGAGCTGGAACGGCGCAGGATATCCGGCTCGAAGCTTTCCTGGCTGAGGAACAGCGATTTCACTCCTGCCTTCCAGAGCAGCTCCGCGACCGGGCGGTCGATCTCCCGAACATGGAGACCGTTGGGTGTATGAAAAACGGCATCCGGACATGCGCGGCTCAATCCCTGCATGAGCGGGATGAAATGCCGCTGCTTGTTCACAAGCAGGCTGTCATCATAGAAAGCGAAACGCCGGGCGCCGAAACGCCGGTAAAGGTCCTCGATCAAGCTCAGGACCTTATCCGGCGGCATCTGCGCGAATCCGGGATAAAGCCGCGGGCCCGCGCAAAAAGAACAGTTGAACGGACAGCCCCGGGACGTCAGCAGAGGAAGAGTGCCGTGATCGGCCAAAAGGTCGTAAGCCGGAGACGGAAGATCCTCCCAGCGATCCGAAACCGACTTCGGACAGGCCCCATCACCCATGAGTTCCCGGACAAGCGGGAAAAGAGAACTCTCGGCCGGGCCGACGCAAACGGCGTCCGCGCCGCTGACGGCGCGCGCATGTTCAGGCATCAAGCTCGCATAAACACCGCCCAGGATCACCGGAATCCCTCCGAACCGCTCCCGAACCAGAGCAACGGCATGCCGCACCCCGGGATACCAGTAAGTCATGCCCGAGGCCACCAGGACAAGATCGGGACGAGGTCCCTGATCGAGTTCCCGTCGGAAGGCTTCGGGAGGAATACCGTAACGGGAATATTTCCGGGGAATTCCCCTGAGAACGGCGGGTTTGAGGACCTCCTGCTTGAAGAAATGCCCGCGGCCGTCCGACCTGGATGCCGAAATCGACGATACTGAGGGGTGGGTTCGATCGAGACAATCGATCAAACGGCAGTCACTGTCCGTATGCGTACGCAGAAGTGCGGCCGTTGCAAGGAGCCCCAAGGGCTTCAGCCAGAAATCATAGGCGGTAAAATCATATATCCAGGGATTGATGCAAAGAATGTTCATCGGGCAATGGTGCGGAAGGTGGGACTCGAACCCACACGGCCGTTAAAGACCATAAACTCCTGAGGCTTACGCGTCTACCAATTCCGCCACTTCCGCACCGGAATCGAATCCTTCGACTCGATTGAGACGCTATTATAATCTGAATTTCTCCCGGAGTAAAGCCTTCTTTCCAGCCAAACGCCATGAAACGCGATCGCTCCCCATTCGAATAAAGAGAGAATGATCCAATCGACGTCTTCGAACTCCTTCCCAATACCTTTTAGCTTATGAGAGGAAAACCGGATTTATGAACCGGTCGAGCGGAAAAACTCCATCAACTCCTGTTGACCTCCGAGAGCGGAGAGAAGAGTATGCTGCCTGGACGCCGCAAACTTTCTTAATCGTTTGCGGTCCCTGGCTTTGATCGCGGCGATGAGTTCACGATGCAGCCTCAGGCCAGATTCGAACTTATCCGTATTTGTGCAGGAACGAATGCTGGCATACATATAACGTTCCTTTTTTTCTTTGACGGATAGAAGAAGCTCTTTTAAAAAATTATTGGGGACCACTTTCCAGATTTCACGATGGAACGCACCGTCAGCCTGCAGATATTTCTCCGCCGTATCCGGATGAGAATACTCTTCCATCCGCTGCGTCAGCATCTCGAGTTTTCCGATCTCCTTCGGACCCAGGTAATCAAGCGCCATATCAAGCGCCATCTGGTCCAGCACGGCAAGAACCTGAAGGATCTCCTCTAACTCCTCATAGGATGCTTCCTTGACGACAGCCCGTTTGTAGGAATCGATATGGACGAATCCCAGTGCAGCCAGTTTCAATACCGCCTCTCTGACGGGGGTTCGGCTGACTTGAAAGCTTTCCGCCAGCTCCTTCTCATTGATGCGCTGGTTGGCTTTGAGTTCATTGTTTAAAATCGCTTCTTTAAGATTCTCATATATATAATCACCGATGGTCCGCGGCAGGAGAGAAAAATCGTTGTTCATGATGTTCCCCTTTTATTTCTAGAAACCGTCCCCTTCATCGATCCCGTCCTTCGAGGAAATAAATTCAAATATAATCGTGAGATAGAGCCGACGGCTTATTCCCGACATTTTGGATTATCCCGCAAAAACGATATTTTCCGCGTGCAAAACAACACGCATAACATTTCTATCATGATACTTGAAGAAATGTCAAGGCGCCGCTCCGGGTCTGATAATACGCGGGGACCTCAACCGGGAAAGAACCGATTGACATCGAAATCATCCAGAGGGATTGACGCCTTTCCGGTTCTGATGAATTCAGCCGTCAATTTAGCCATCAACGGACCCAGTGTAAAGCCGCCTTTGGCACAGCATGCGGTAAAGAAGCGCGGGCGGCCGCTCAGGCTTCCCATCAGGGGCAGCCGATCCGGAGTCCGACCCTCGAAACCGATCCAGCATCGCAGCAGATACAGTTCATTCAAGCCGGGGATGACTCTTCCGGCATAACGAATATTTCCCACCAGACTCTCGATTTCGAGGTCTTTCCGTCCCCGGATCAAATCCCCGTGTCCTTCCCACCCCCCCCCGATGACGACATTCCCGCTTTCAACCTGTTTCAACGTCAGCTTCCCCTGAATATGGCTGATTACATGGGAAAAGAGAGGAGGGACCTGTTCGGTTACCATAACCTGCTGGGGAGAGAGAACGATGGGAAGCTCCAGCCCCAGGAGCCGGAAGATTTCCCGCGACCAGACTCCGCTGCAGTTCAGGATCAGATTGCTGCGGTAGCTGCGGCGGGAAGTTTTTACCAGGAAGCTGTCCACCGTCGACGATTCGATCGCTTCCACGGTTTCGCCGAGACGAATCCGGGCTCCGCTCCGGCGCGCATTTTCAGCCAGAGCGAGGACGGCCTTGAGCGGATTGCAGCGGGAATCCTGGAGGCAGTATGAAGCGGCCTCGATATTCGGGCTCAAATATCCGGCTTCCCGGCTCAGTCGGAACCGATCCCAAATATCCACCTCCAATCCCGATTTGCGCTGGCGGGCCGCGGCCTCTTCCAATACCCGCGCTTGATCCGCTGTTTCGGCCACCCGGAGCCCTCCCACGCGCGCGAATTCCAGCGATTCCCCGATTTCATCCTGAAGCTCCGCCCAGACCCGTACGCCCTCCTGTGCCAAAGCCAGGCTTTTGTCCACCTTGTTCTGGATGGAGAGCGTCCCGGCCGTTGCGCCGGAAGCTTCCCGGCCCAACTCTCCCTTTTCGACCAGCAGAACATCCACGCCTTCTCGCGATAAAAAGTAAGCCGAGGCCGCACCGATAATCCCCCCCCCGATGATGAGAACATCCGTTTTTTCCATACCTACCGCTCCAATCAGGCGCTCTCGCTTTCCTCCGGATTTCCCAACCTCTTTTTCTGTCCCGCAAGCGCAGCCCCCGTACAGATCAGCCCTCCCGCCGTAAACATCAGGATGTAGGCCGTTCCGGAAACAAAGACCGCCGACAGCAGAAAGACCGCGGCCAGACCCGAGACAATCCATTCTTTCCTGTTCAGCCGGATCAAAAAATATCTCTCGGTCACCATCGTCATCACCAGCAGCAGGGGCAGGATCTGCAGCAGAACCAGCACGGGACCTCCGGGATTCTCCGCCAACAGCGGTGTAAAAACAAACAGAAAAGGGACGAGGTAAAGCATCTTGGCTATATTCAGGGTCAGAAACCCCACCTGCATAAACCTTTTCTCTTCCGCGATCTCAGCCGCCACAAATGCGGTCATGCACACCGGAGGGGTAATGGTGGAATTCTGACTGAACCAGAAAATAGCGAGGTGCGCGGCCAGCAGTGAAATCCCCAATTGGGTCAATGCGGGAGCACCCAGTGTCGAGACCAGAATATATGAAAGGGTGATGGGCATGCCCATTCCGATGATCATGGAAATCCCCCCCAACATGAGCAGGGCCGCCAGGATTCGATTTCCCGAAACCAGGATGATGATGGACGTCACCTTCATGATAAGGCCGGTCAGCGTGATAATGCCCATGATGGCGGCCGCACAAGCCGACACCGCGGTGATCGTCATCATGTTTTTCGTGCTCTGGGCCAGCCCCTCTATGATCTTGCCCGGCCCCATACGGGTATCCTTTCTAAAAAAACTGAACAGGACGATCAAAACCGTGGTCCCGGCGCTGGCGATAAAAGGAGTGTATCCGATCACCAGCATCCCCACCAGGACGATCAAGGGAACGAACAAATGAAAGCTCACTGCGAATGCCTGTCGAACCGAGGGCAGGTTTTCGGAGGCCATTCCTTTCAATCCATACTTGCGGGCTCTGATCTCTATAAAGACATAGATCGAAGCGAAAAAGAGAACCGCCGGGATGATGGAATATTTCAAGATCGTCACGATGGGGATACCCGTAACCGCCGACATGACAAACACTCCGGCACCCATTATGGGAGGCGTCACCGCCCCTCCGGTCGAAGCCGCCGTGGTGATGGCGGCCGCTTCCTTGGCTTTGAAACCGCTGTTCTTCATCATCGGGATGGTGAGAGTGCCGGTCGTGACCACGTTGGAAATAGTGCTTCCGGTCAGCATCCCCATCAGAGCCGCGCTGAAAACCGCGACTTTGGCCGCGCCGCCTCGGGATCTCCCCGCAACCGCCAGGCAGAGGTCCATATAATACTTGTCGGCGCCTGAAATCCGAAGGAACGTCCCGAAAGCGACGAAGGTAAAAAGGAACGTCGCCGCCAGGCCGGTCATGATATTGAACAGGCCCTCGGGAACCAGGTAAAACTGCTCGATGAACAGGTCGTAGGATATGGTCTTGAAACTCAGGATGCCCGACATGAAGGGCCCCAGAAAATTATAGGCTATAAAGAGGGACGTGATCGCGACCAAGATCCAACCCAAGGTCCTCCGTGTCGCCTCCAGAACGAAAAAAATGGCCAGAGTCCCCAGAATCATATCCACCGGCTTTACGGGATCCACATACTTCATGCGGGCGGCGATCCTCCCGTAATCGAGAAGGATCCATCCGAAAGAAGCAAACGCCAGCACCGCCTGAATCAGATCCGTGAACGGAATGCGATCCCGCACCGATTTATTCGAACGCGGATAGAGCACCAGGATAAGCGGGATCATGAACATCAGGAAACCAGAACGCTGAATGAGAGGCGGAAACGTCCCTCGAAACGCGGTGATGAATATCAGCAAGCTCGTCAGAGCGCAAAAGAACTTCACTCCTCCCGCCGACGGGCCGCTCAGTTTTCTTCTTTCCATACGGATCGCTTGGATCGGATTCGATTTTATCTAATCCGGTATCTGTCTATGGTCTCTTCATTGAGGTCGATTCCCAGGCCCGGCTTTTCGGGGACGGCGAGGCAGCCATCCTTGAGCTGCAATGGCTCCCGTACGAGATCTTTTCGCAGCGGCCGCCCGGACAGGCAGAACTCCTGGAATATACCGCCATTGCGAATAGAGGCGTTTATATGCAATGTGGCGGCCAGAAGGATGTCGCTGCTCCAGGCATGAGGAACGCAGGGCGTCTCGAGCATCTGGCTGATGAATGCGACTTTGCGAAATTCGGAGATTCCTCCGACACGCCCGACATCCGGCTGGATAACATCCACCTTTCCCCTTTCGATAAGGTCACGGAACTGATACCGGGTGGAAAGCCGCTCTCCGGTTGCAATCCGAATATCCGTTGCCTGGGATAATTTTTCCAAAGCCAGCAGGTCGTCCGGAGGGAAGGGCTCTTCCAACCAGTAGACATCGTATTTCTCCAATTCACGCGCCTGTTGAATCGCCATGTGGACATCGCGGTAACATGCGCCGGCGTCCACCATGATATCGACGGATTTTCCCGCGGCTTCCCGGGCGGCGCGCACGAGCCCGATATCTTCCTCAGGAACCTTACCGAACTTTCCCCATCCAAATTTGATCGCGGTGAATCCTTGGGCGACATAACGCTTGACCATGGCGGCGATCTCGGCTTCCGTATCCGGGAACAACACGCTGGCATAAGCTCGGATGTTTTTCTTGAATCCCCCTCCGAGAAGCTTGTATACGGGAAGTTCCAGGGCCTTGCCTTTGATATCCCACAAAGCCATGTCGATCCCGCTCATGGCCTGGACGGCCCCTCCCCGCAAACCGAACCAGGAACTTTGTTTGTACATATCTTCCCACAACGGCTCGGTATCCATCGGATCCCGTCCCATGCAAATGGCTTTGAGTCCCGTGCAAAGAAATTTTGACGAAGGAGCGTTTACGAGAGCATCCACGACATAGGGGGACGACGCCACTTCTCCCAGCCCCGTGATGCCTTCATCGGTATGGACCTTGATGATAACGGCGTCCTGAGTGCTGTCTCCGATGGCTTCGATCTCTTCTTTTTGACGAAGTAGAATGACTTCAATATCGGTGATTTTCATGTTTGTCCTCCTTGAAAGAATTACAACCAGCCTCTTTCCCGATAATATTTTAAGGCGCCCCCGTGAATGGGGATTCCCAGATTCTCAACCATATTTTCCGGCACCCAATCCTTGAATGCCCCATAAGATTTTTGCAGCCGCTCCCGGCTTTCGGCGATCGTTCGCGTGAAAATATAAACGGCGTTTTCATCCACGGCTTCCGTTGTAAACAGAACCATGGTCAGCTGAAGCGTCGCCACCGGAGACGCCTGTCCGGGGTATGTCCCCGCCGGAATGTCCGCTTTATTGAAACCGAACTTATCGACCAAGCGTTCGCGTACCGAATCCCTGATGGAGAGGAGCCTTCCCGGGCGGGAAGCCATGGCTTCGGTTACGGCGGCGGCCGGAAACTCGATGGAGCTGTGAAAAGCATTGATATGACGATCCTTCCAAAGAGACACGCGACCGGAAGTTCCTATCTGCTGAAAAGCACCTCCCCAAGCCCGGAGGTTCTCTTCAGTGGTACCCACCTCTTCCAATGCCAGTTTCAGGATAAAGCGATCGGAAGATCCCGGAAAACCGGTAGCCAGCTTGAGTCCGATTTTTTCTCTGGAGATATCCGAAAGATATTTTATGTCGAATTCTTCGGCAACCAATACATGTTGAGAATTCGATATTAAGGAACAAATAGACCTCAGGTTGGAAAATTTTTCGGTATAAGGGGCTTGGGTTCCCTCCCTCGCCATGATCAGGAAGGGCCCATAGGAGACACCGATATCAGCCTTGCCGCGCCCTACCCGGATGGGATTGCCTAATCCACCGGAGCCCGGAACCGCGGTGATAGGATATCCTGAAAGCCGGGCGTTGACCCAGTCGGCAATGGAAGAACAGATGTTGTAATGCCCGGCGCCGACGCTGCCGGTGCTGATCGTCATCATGGGAATGGAGGGTTTCTCTTCCTGATCCCGGGTGACGCACCCCGTCAGACAGAATGCGGCCGTCATCCACAGAAGAAAAAAACATCCATTCCTAAGATTCATCATTTGCGGAACTTTTCTCCACTCTCATCCACGAACTCCTCCTCTTCCCGCGAAAAGGAACCGATCTTCACCAAGCGGACCGGAGGACGAAAGGTGGAAGGAGGGATATCCTCCAGCTTCAAATTCCGTTCCCCAGCCAGGATTCGGGCCGCCAGTCTCCGGCAGGTTCTGCCCTGACACAGTCCCATGCCCGCACGCGTGCGTCGTTTGATATCGTCAAGGGTTTTCGCTCCATCTTCAATAGCATCCCGGATCTCCCGTTCCGTCACTTCTTCACATCGACAGACCACCACTTCTTCTTTATCTTCACTCATCTTCATACTTCCCGTCCGGCCGGATATTCCGCGCCGCCATGGCCAGGTGTTTGGGCACCAGAAACGAGACCACCGCGGTATGGTCGAATTTTTTTGCGTTTCTCACTTTAAGAATCCGGCTCGAGCAGATTTCCTCTCCTTTTCTACCCAAAACACGGATCGATTCCCCCACCGCCGGCAGAGGATAGAATTCATAGGGAAGGCTGATCCGGCTGTTTCGATCGTCATAATTCAATTCAATATTGAAGATGGCCAATCCCGGGCAGACGGCGACGCAAATCCCACACCCGGTACATGCGTCTTCGTCTAAAACCGGCAGCCGGGTCAGCGGAGTCCCGATGGATATGGCCTGTTCCGGACATGCCGTCTCGCAGGGATTGCAAGGGATGGCCTGCGCGCACTCGATAACGGCGCATGCGCTGCGCTCCATCCGATTTCGAGATGGAACTCCGGGGAGTTTCGCGGCATCGGTCTCACTTAAAAATCCTTTCGTTTCAAGCGCCATCTTGCTCTCCCGTCCTCATTTTCCGCTGAGCGGCGGCTAAAGCAACCCCCCAGGGACTCTGATGAAACTCCGCCAGCTGAGCGTAGGCTTTTCCCCTTTCCGCATCAGCGATGCGCTTATCGAGGCATCCCAAGGCTTCGGCTGCCGAGATTCCGGCGATCCGCCCCTCTTCCATGGCGGTTGAAGCTTCATCGATACCGGTCACATCGCCCGCTACGTAAATGCCCGGCACCATGGTCTGAAGGCTTTCATCGTGACGGGGAATCCAACCTCCCAGTTCCGGGACGAACTTATGCCCACAACCGGCGATCCAAGCCAATTCGCTCAGAGGGTTCAATCCGACGGCAATGCATACGACATCCACTTCGACACGCTGTTCGGTTCCGGGAATTTCATTCCATGCCTCATCGACGGAAATCAGGTCCACGTATTCGACCCGGCCGCGGCCGCAAACTCGCTTTATGGTCTTGGACACTTCGATGGGGACACCGCAGCGCGCCAGTTTACTCGCATGCACGCCCCATCCTGATATCCGCGGCAGCGCTTCCACCAGCTTCACGACATGCCCACCGGCCTGGAGCAGATGATAAGATACGATCAAACCGACATTCCCCGAGCCGACCATGAGGAACCGTTTTCCCGGGAGAACCCGGTTGAGATTGACCATTGTCTGCACGGCCCCGGCACCCATGACTCCGGGAAGCGTCCATCCCGGAAATCTCAGGGCGTTTTCCATGGCTCCGGTTGCCAGAATGATCTTATCGGCCTGAATCCTTTCCGTTCGGTCTCCACGCACCAGGCCCAGCACCCGATCCTGAAAAATACCCCAAACCGTTGTCTCCAGGTTGATGGAGACTCCGTGTGTCTCCGCCTGCTTCAACAGCAGACGTCCGATATCGGGTCCCCTCATCCCGGCATAGTGGGTATGCGATCCGAAAAATTTATGGATCTGCTTGAAAAGCTGACCTCCCGGACGCGCGTGCTCATCCACCAACATGACCTCGACGCCGTATCCGGCGGCTTTGACGGCGGCCGACAGTCCGGCGGGCCCGCTTCCTACCACAACCAACTGCGTTTTCTTCATGGTTCTCTTCATTCTTTCCGGGTTCGAATTATCATGCCCGCTTTGACCGACGTGACGCAGGTACGGACATTGGGACGACCATCCACTTCCATAATGCAATCGGTGCACCTTCCGATAGCGCACGTGACGCCGCGGGGTTCCGCAAATTTTTTGGTGATCCTTAAGGTACGAATCCCCGCGGCCGTAAGCGCGGCGGCGATGGGCTCTCCCTCGATGGCGGGAATCTTTTTTCCATCGACTTCAATCTCCACCCAGGTCCCTTCGGGGGCTTTCCCGAGAATAGGATGATTTTTTATCCGTAAATCTTTTTTTATTTGATTGGTCATTTCCATCCGGGCATATCCTTCCGTTTCGCCGGGATCCTACTATCCGGGCGAAACCGGTGGCGCGTTATCTTCAGTAGCCTTTGTCCCAGTCCACGATCCCCTGCAGCCGGGAACCTGACTCCCAACGCGTCAGGTTGTCGAGGAAAACGGCGGTCAGGTCTTCGGGAAGACTGGGACCGGAGACATGCGGCGTCAGAACGACATCCTCTCGAGCCCAAAGAGCATGATCGGAAGGCAGCGGTTCCTCTTCAAAGACATCCAGCACGGCACCCGCGATCCGCCCGGTCTCGAGCGCATCGATTAAATCCCGGGTGCGGATGAGACCGCCCCGGGAGACATTGATCACCACCGCGTTTTTCTTCATGACGGTGAACCGCCGCGCACTCAGAAGGCCGGCGGTCTTTTCAGTTAGGGGGAGCGTCAGCACCACAAAATCACATACTTTCAGAAAGTCGTCAAGCTCCCCCGGACCATATTCCCGCTTCATAAAAGGCAAGTGCGGCGGCTGTTCATCGAAACCGACGACCGCCGCGCCCAAACGCGATATTAGATCGGCGATAACAGAACCGACCGATCCCAGCCCCATCACACCGACGGTCTTGTCCCGGACGGATTCCACGACGAAGGGACGCCATGCATGTTCTTTCTGCTGGGCATGGACCCTCCGCATTTTTTGAGTCAGGGAAAGGATGTATCCCGAAACATATTCCGCCATGATGGGCCCAAAAATTCCTTGGGGTTTGGTCAGCACCACATCCTTCAGGGCATCTCGTCCCCGCATGAAATTCTCGACACCCGCGCTCATGGATTGGATCCACCGCAAACGCCGGGCCTTCGCCAGAATTTCAACGGGAAAGGAGCTGCCGGAGAAGAGGATGTCGATACGATCGATCACCTTTTCGATTTCCTCCCTGTTCATGCAGGGCAAGATCTCCAGGTCCGGCCTTTCTTCAACGATCAGGCGGCGGTAGCGGTCGACATACTCCGGGATATGATAATACACCAGGATCGAGCGGCCGGGATTCATGGTTCCGCCTCCGTTAGATGAGATCCAGATCCTTCAAAACCTTCTGGACGTGCTGCTTCTGTTCATCCGTGAGCTGAAGAACCGGCTTCCGGGGATAGCCGGCGGGCCGGTTGCGAAGGCTCATTCCGTATTTGAGGCCCGCGGGGAATGTCCCGGCTTTCCCGCCGCCCATTTCATTGTTCAGCTGCATGCAGCGGTACTGAGCCCGGTTGGCTTTTTCAAGATCGCCGCCGCGCACCCATTTAAACATCTCAATCGCCTCTTTTCCCATGACTTGAGGTTCAAGGCTGCCGACCCAACCTTTGGCTCCCATAAGGATGGCCGGGACGCCGCGCTGTGCGGAATGGCCGGTGAAAACCTGGATGCGGTCGCCTGCGGCATGAATCACTTCCATCACCCGCTCAAAATTATTGGAGCTTTCCTTGATGGCGGCGATATTCTCGATATCGGCCAACCGGTCCACTAGCGAGGGAATCAAATCAACACACTGCCGTTTCAATATGTTATAGAGAAGAATGGGCATTTCAACCGCCGCGGCCACTTCCTTGTAAAAAGCAATGATCTCACGGGCGTTGGGGATCACCCGGGCGGGCGCATGGATCATCACACCATCCATCCCGGCTTCTTTCGCGGATCGGCTGAGTTCTATGGTATGAGAGGGGGTGATTTCGCCGGTCCCTCCGATCGTTACGATCCGACCCTTAGCCTGCTGGGCGGCAAGACGGAAAACCCGAGCCTTTTCTTCATCCGAAAGCGCCCAACTCTCTCCCGTGCATCCTGAAACCACAATGCCGTCAATCCCTTCTCCGATCAACAACTCGATATTTTCACAAAAAGCTTCGGCGTCGATCTCTCCCTCCTTGTTGAAAGGGGTTACAACGGCCGTAAAACAGCCCTGCCATTCTTTTGGATCTTTAGCCATATTATCTCTCCCGAAACAGTAATTTTTTATTTAAAGATATATTATATATTAATTGTTTTCGACATTAAATCATATAGAATAATCACCCCTGAAGTCAACTCTTCAGCCGATTTGAAGACTGGTCCGACCTTAAACTCAAATACTTGACAAAAACGCTTAAGGTTCCTATCTTTGGAATCAGTGAATAATTCTTTCCGAACACCCCGGAAATACCCATTATTCCGGGGAATCCAACCTGATTTTTAAGCCTGGAGGACTGATGAAGCTAACAAGTCGGAAGCAAATCGAGCTGCTTGCGAAATTCAGGAACGAGACATTCCTGACCACTTCATTTTATTTTGACACCAACAAAAGCCGCATGTCAAAGAAAGAGATCAAGCTGAATTTGAAAAACTTGATCAGCAGTCATCACGCGCGGCTCAGCAACGCTTCTCTCGACAGGGATCACAAGGAATCTCTGCTGAAAGACTTGAGTAAGATCAAACGTTTCACCGAGCAGACCCTGCCGGCATATAACTTTGCCGGACTGGCACTCTTTTCCTGTTCTCAAGGAGG
>CAYSQW010000011.1:53252-76922 GCA_964433135.1 uncultured Eubacteriales bacterium | reverse complement strand
TGCTCACCAGGGAAGGCAGCACCATGGGCACGGTGGCTTACATGTCCCCCGAACAAACCCAGGGGGAAGAGGTGGATTACCGGACAGACATCTGGTCATTCGGCGTGGTCCTTTACGAAATGCTTACCGGGAAGCTGCCTTTCAAGGGTGAGCATGAACAGTCCGTGATTCATTCCATCCTTAAGGAAAAACCCAAACCGATCACGGAATTCAAATCCGACATCCCCAAATCCATTGAAGAGGTCGTCAACAAGGCGCTGGAGAAGGACCCTGACAAGCGGTACCGGAAAATCGATGACCTCATTAACGACCTCAAATCCATCGCCGCGGGAATCGTTCCCGAAGAGATCAGAGTGAGACTCAGGAGAGAGAAGGTTCGCAAGCGGAGCAAGGCGGTCTTGTACACAGGCGCAGGTGGATTGGTCATCCTGGCAGCCGCTTTGATCCTGATGTTTCTCCCCGGTGGGGCGGAAGCCATTGATTCCATCGCTGTCCTCCCCCTCGAGAACCGCACGGGCAATGCGGCGCAGGAAGATTTTGTGGACGGAGTAACCGATGAGTTGATTGGCCAGCTGGCCCAGATCAACGGATTAAGACGGGTCATTTCCCGGACAACGATCATGAGGTACAAGGATACGAACAAATCCCTGCCGGAGATCGCCAGGGAATTGAACGTGGACGCCTTGGTGGAGGGAGCCGTTCACCAGGTCGGAGAAAATGTGCGAATCCAGTTGCAGTTGTTCGATGCGCTCCCCGAGGAACGGAACCTCTTGGCGGAGACCTACGAACGGGCCGGGACCGATGTGCTGATGATGTACGGAGAGATCGCCAAGGCAATCGCCGGCAAACTCCAGGTCAAGCTGACGACAGATGAAGCAACACGGTTCTCCAAGGTGCGCCAAGTCAATCCCAAGGCCTACGAGGCCTGTCTATTGGGTTGGTCCCACTGGTACAAGCTCTCTCCACCGGATTTGGAAACAGCCCAAAAGTACTTCGAAGCCGCCCTGGGGCAGGATCCGGATTACGCCCTGGCCCACGCGGGGATGTTTCTAGCCCTGGGGACACGGGCGCAAATAGGGCTGGCTCCACCCGGCGAGGTTCTGCCGGAAGCGAAGTCCTACCTCCTCAAAGCCCTGGAATTAGACGACACCCTGGCGGAAGCTCATTTTGCCATGGCCTGCATGAAAACCTGGTTCGAATGGGATTGGCAAGAGGGAGAGGCCTCATTCCTTCGGGCCTTCGATCTCAATCCCAACCATGCCATGGGCCGGATGTATTACTCGACTCTGTTGTGTTATCTGAACCGTAACGAGGAGGCCGCGGCCCAGGGAGCGTTAGCCTTGGAATTGGACCCCCTCAATTCGCTGTCCATGAGCAACTATGCCAATACTCTGTTACTCCTGGGAAGATATGACGAGGCCGTTGCTCAGGCTCGCCTAGCGCTCAGGACGGCACCCAATAATCCCCAGGCGCTTGCTGTTCTCTGGGAAACGTCCCACTTGAGGAGGCGATATGATGATGCACTGGAAGAGGCGAAAGCATTTTATGCGGCATTGGAGCTGACCCCGGTCGTCGAGGCCATGTCGAGCGGATACGAAACGGGCGGCTACCCGGGGGCGATGAACGCCGCGGCGGAAACCCTGGCCGCGATCTCGCTGCAGGTCTATTTCTCGCCCTGGTTCATTGCCTATCTTTATGCCGCTGCCGGAGAAACGGAAAAAACCCTGGAATGGCTGGAGAAAGGGGTTGAGATCGGAGATCCCAACATGCCTTACACGGGGGAACCCATTTTTGTCGATCTTCTCAGCGACGATCCGCACTTCCAGGACCTCCTGCGCCGGATGAACCTGTCGGCTGGGGAATAACCAGCGAATCAATGGAAAAGGCAAACCCGAGCCTTTGAAATATCTGGCCCCCGGCGTCTGGTCGAGGAACATCGACTGGTTTATCTCGTTAAAGATGACCGCATCGATTTCCTGCAAGCCCGCTATCATTATTGAAGCTCAACAAAAATGGTTTACTCGATTATCAATGAGATCCGATCCATTGATGATTCATTGGTCGAAACGAAGTCTCATTTCTCGCGTTTCAAGTCATATGCGGATAATTCCTCGCGTATGACATGACGCAGCATTTCATCCAGCGGTTCCCTTTTTGCGTTTATGGATTCCCTCAGGGCTATATTGATAAGAGTCTGATAGTTCCCTCCGCCTGATTCATGCGCCCGCCGTCGGAACCAATCCAGGATATCATCATCAATTCTAATCGTGATGCGCGTTTTCCCCTTGGGGGTGTTGATCACGATTCCCCTTTCCCCCCTGCTGAAATCATATTCTTTATCCATTGAACTCACCTTTATATTGTTTTATCTCATTTTTTGTCGCTTTCCTTGCCGATATGAGACGAATACGGGCTCAACGCCGCGTATAAACCATACCGATGGTCACGAATCGTTGTTCTTCAGCAATATCCTCACTCATTGTGATGGCCCGTTCATCCTCCAATACGGAAACGGCATCCGGGAAATCGATTCCATGCTTTTTCTTATTGGAAATCGCCTTTTTGCCATCCCATTCGATTTCCATATCATTAATGTATGTACATTTGTGCATATTGTCAAGAAAAAGACTCATCCGCCATAAAACAACCTTCTCATACCGGATAAATAAAGAACGGATTTATAATGAGTGCGGAAATCGAAGATATTCGATATCATACCGCATATAAAGCACGAAGGAGGAACCATGAGATCATCTAAAATATTATTTAGAACCGCGGCACTTCTGTCCCTGCTCTTGCTTCTGTATTCGAGCGCCCTCGCGGAAACCGCGGTCCAACAGTCTCAACCCGGTGACGAAAGCATCCTCGAAGAGGCGCTTATCGTGGGCATCGCCATGGGGATCCCGGGCATCTCCGCCGCCATCGGCTTCGGCGATGCCGTCGTCTGGACGGGAACGGCCGGTTACAGCGACATCCTGCGGCAGGTCCCGGTAAAGACCGACGACCGCTTCTGCGTCGGCAGCATCACCAAGACCTTTGTCGCCGCGGCCATCCTCCAGCTTGCCGGGGAAGGGAAAATCGATTTGGATAATACCCCGCAGGACTACCTCGACCTCGACATCATCCGCCGCATCCCCAACACGGGCACGGCGACCATCCGCCAGCTTCTCAGTCACCAGAGCGGTATCCCCACCTGGGAGTTTCAGAAGGACTGGATGCGCCGGGGACGCGGCGACCGCATGGAGCTGGGACACGTATGGGGAAAGACCGAAACCCTTAAATACTGCACCGGCGATCTCCTTCCCGCGACCAATAAACCCGGACAGCGTTTTTCCTATTCCAACACCAACTACACCATCCTCGGCCTCATCATTGAGGCCGTAACCGGCGGCACCGCCGAAGCCGAGATCCGCGCCCGTCTCCTCGAACCGCTCGGTCTCGAAAACACCTTCCTCGAGTCATTCGAAGGCATCCCGGGCGGATACGTGCGCCACTACCATTACGCGACGCCGACCTTCGAGGAAAGGGCCGGCGTCCACCGCGGCTTCCCCCTAATCCGTCCCTATCTCGTGGAGTCGACGGCCGGAAACCTTTCCCCCGAGTGGACCGCCGGCGGGATGGTTACATCGGCGCGCGATCTCGTGCGCTGGGCCCAGGCGCTGCGCGACGGCGACCTGCTCACTCCCGAGATGCACCGGGAAATGTTCACCTATCACGCGCCGCGGGAATCTCCGGGCGGCCGCCGCCAATACATGCAGGGCATCTCGAGATCGGAGAATTACTACAAAAACCATGCGTCGCTCGGTCACGGAGGAGGAACGCTGGGATTCTCGGCGGGGATGAACTGGATCGAGGATACCGGCATCGTCATTGTGCTGCTGACCAACGTGGGCGGGATGCACAGCGGCCTCCAGCAGTCCCCTACAGGGTTGTTCCGGCGTCACGTGTGGCTGCCGGCGGTCATGAAATATCTGGGACGAGAATAAGCTTCATTCCCAAAAGGGCTGGTCATGACGGGAAGGAAACCGCATTTCTTTCAGCAACGCATCCGATGGATTTCCCCCCTCCCCGTAACGCGTCATATTGAATATACGGATTATGCTGCGCTCCACTTAAGCTAGAAATCCTCACCAAGATCAAAGATGAAATCCTTGACATGGAATACTTTGCCGCCTTTGATACTTATTACAGTAACACCGCTGTTTTGACTTTCCCTTCCTTTATATTGAAATCTTGACTTCCCGTACTATCTATTTAGATTATATTTATACGGGAAAATAAGCGGCGAACCCGGTCCGGCATAAAGGTAACCTTGGAGAAACGTAATGAAAGCGATTGTGTGCACAAAATACGGCCCCCCGGAAGTTCTTCAAATCAAAGAAGTGGAAAAACCCATTCCTAAACATGATGAAGTCCTCATTAAAATACATACGACGGCGGTAACGGGAAGTGACGTATTGATCCGGGGCGCCGATATGACTTTTCTCACGCGGATGATGTTTCGAATGATGATAGGTTTCAGAAAACCGAGAAAGCCTATTCTGGGACTTGTTTTCGCCGGGGAAATCGAGTCGGTTGGCAAAGATGTGAAACGGTTCAAAAAAGGCGACGGCGTTTATGGATTCACCGGTTTCAGTTTTGGAGCTTACGCAGAGTATCTCTGTATTTCCGAAAGCGAGTCAAAGCGAGGCTGTCTTGCGGTTAAACCTGCCGACATGAGCTATGAGGAAGCGGCGGCCGGCGCTTATGGCGGTGTTTTATCTCCGTTTTTCCTGGGAAAAGGCCATGTCCAAAAAGGACAGAAGGTTCTTATTTATGGCGCCTCCGGAGCCATCGGAACCACTGCCGTGCAGCTGGTTAAGAGCCTCGGTGCGGAAGTGACGGGTATATGCAGCACAAAGAATGTAGAGCTGGTGAAATCTCTTGGCGCGGATAGAGTGATTGATTATACGAAAGAGGATTTCATCGGTAGTCAAGAGCCGTATGATTTTATTCTAGACGCGGTTCCTAACGGCAAGATCGACAGAAAAAAGCTTAAGGCACGGTGTAAGAAAGCACTCGCTCCGAATGGGAAATATGTATCCATCGATGACGGATCTCCAAAATTAAGGGCTGAAAATCTCGTCCGCCTCAATTCATTATTCGAGTCGGGTAATTTCAAGGCCGTAATAGACAGGACATATCCCCTGGAACAGATTGTCGAGGCGCACAGGTATGTTGATTCGGGGCGTAAGAAGGGGAATGTGGTAATAACGGTGGAACACGGCAACTCCTAATCTGGGCAGGCCGCTGGAAACAAACGCGCCTTGGTTTTTTCAGACTTTTATCGGAGTACGGTCTATGTAATCATTGTTATGCGTTCGTGTTATTTTGCTCTCTTCTTCCATATCGTTTTTGCTGCGGCGCAAACCCTATTGTTCTTTTGAGTCCTAATGGTGTGAACAAATGAATTTTCACTGATATCTCTTTCAGTAAAAGACATCATCGTGTCGCCGGATTGAGCTTCCGCTATAAACCGTCCATCAATAAAGTGCAAATAATAATGATCGCTAACATCTTCTGAAATGGACTCCATCAGCCATTGCAGATACCTGATATTGTTTACGTGTTGATTCGCGTCGACATCAAACCGATTGACTTTGAACTCCTTAACATGGTTCGAAAACTCAACGGCTTCAATCTTTTTGGTGATGTCATGATCTATGGATTCCTCAGTAGAATACGACCATTTTTCTTTTATGGAATCAAAGATCCTGACGGGTCTTCTTCTCTCGATATCATAGAAAATCCAAAGGCCTTTCGATCTTCCGATAATATCCCCCTGTTCATTATAAATGATGTTTTCCCTGATCCCTTTAATTTTCGAATAGCTTGACAGCCATGTTCTGATGGTGATCTTTTCTTTATAACCGGGATAAGATTCCATTTTCATGACGCCGGAGAGCAACACCCATCCAATATTTTTCTTTTCAAGATCATACAGGCTATGACCTATTGAATAGCAGTGATCCGCGGCTGCTTCTTCCATAAGTGTTAAGATAGTCGTAGACGACGCTTCTCCGAACCTGTTCATTTCGAAATATCTCAGCTCAAATTGTTTTTCAAAAAAAATTCCCATGTCCCGACAACTCTCTCTTTCACAATAGTGCTATAACAAGGCATGCGGGCATCGATGCAAACACCCATCATTCATATCATATATAATAAGAGATCATTCCCGCAATGAGGCCGCTTCATCTAAAAACGGATCAACTACGGGCTTTGTGAGAGATCCTCGCTTATATGGCCGAAGATATGCTTCCGCAGGACCGTGGGGCGCGTTTTTTCAAGCAATCCCCCATGATCATATCAACTTTTCTTTTATATCGACGGCGGTTGATATCCCCCGAGCTTCTTTTCAAGATGTCCGGCCACAGCCAAAGCGATGTCTTCCCGCCACGGAGGAGCGACGATCTGCACTCCGATGGGCAGTCCCTCCAAGGATACGCCGCCTCGAACAACGGCGGCGGGCCATCCCGTCATGTTGTACGTCATGGTATAACTGAAAGCTTCTAAATCCGCCCCCCATGGTCCGTGGGACACGGCCGGGAAGGCGTTAACGGGGCTGAGAATGACATCATAATCCTTAAAAAATGACAGCATGGTGCTGCGAAACCGGGACCATTTCATGATGAGGGTATCGAAGCGAGTCGCATCGATGGGCGCTCCAAGTTCCAGCCAGGGAAGGGTATGCTCCCTCGTCCCCGCCTCCTTTAAAAGCCTCCGGATCGACGCGCCGCCGTCCGCGGACAAAAGCCCGATCATCAGCTCATAGGACTGTTCGATTCCGTGCGGGCGGACCTCATTGACGATCGATCCTTCCCCATCAAGCAGCGCTGCCGCCTTCCGCACCGCTTTCTCCGTTTCCGGGGAAGGGACAATGATCCCATTGTCTGAATGAAAAGCGATTCTGAGATTTTTCAGATTCACCTCGTTCGGGTCATTCCATGCCATGGGAATGATACCCGGATCGATATCATCCGGCCCCGCGATGATCGGCAGGATCAAAGACAGATCATCTACCGAACGAGTCAGGGGGCCTACTTGTTGAAAGGAATCCAACACCCCGCCAAACGGTAATATATGCCCTGTCCGCGGCACGCATCCCGAAGTGGGCTTGATCGCGGCGATCCCGCAGCAGTGGGACGGATACCGCAGGCTCCCCCCGTAATCGCTTCCGACATCGAACGCGGATCCGCAGGCGGCGACGACGGCGGCCGGCCCCCCGCTGCTCCCCCCGGGAGACCTGGAAAGGTCATAAGGATTGTTCGTCCGGCCGTATATGAAATTGTCGGTTTCATAGGTGAGAGTCAGTTCCGAGGTATTGGTTTTTCCCAGCAGTACGGCGCCCGCTGCACGTAAGCGGCTTACAACCGTGGCATCCGTGGAAGGGATAATATTTGATCTTCCCTTGGTTCCCCCCGTGGAAATCATACCAGCCGTATCGAATGAATCTTTAATGGTAAACGGCACTCCATGCAGGGGGCCCAAAATATCACCCCGTGACAAGGCTTCGTCGGCCTTTACAGCTTGGGCATGTGCGCTTTCTTCCGACAGCTGCACAACGGCGTTGAGCTTCGGATTGACCACGCTTATTCGATCCAGATAGGCATTGATGACTTCCGTGGCGGAAACTTCTTTATTAAGAAGGACTCCGGCTAGATCTGTAACTGAACGATTGATTATCCGGTGCATGATTTTCCTTTCTACGGTACAACTGTCCGCGGTTGACTTGGGTAAACAGCAGGCGACAAACCAAACAGAAAACTCAAATTGAATCCATTGGTTATACCATGTTTTTACATTAAATGACTTTTTGCATCAAGAGTCACAAGAAAAACATCCGTTCAATAGTCTGGTTTTAATTCTGCTTTTTTAGTTCCTCGATAAAACCCGCATCAATCCAGTAGAAATCCTGATGTTCATTATCATAATCTTTAAGAAAGAATAATATATCCCCAGCAGTAAATTTGCTCGGGAAACGCTCTTCCAATTCCGTGTTGACTTTCTCCACCGGAATAGACAGGATCCGATCAAGCTCCATTTTGCCTTTGAAAGAGATATGGATATCCGTACCGCCGAAACTCCCCGGGGGGCCGACACGATCCATCACAGGCCATGACAAACGCGGTTTTCTGCTGGAAGCTTTGTTATGTGCCCTCAGAACTCTCTTCCGGTCTCGTCTTGGTCACGCCACGCACAAACAACGTGAATGGTATAAAACAGATCATCCCGGTGACTAAGACAACGAGGATCCCAATCAGATCTATCGGCTTATCATCGGAAATAGATTGAAAGACCATGGCGGGAATCACGCCGCGAGGCGTTCGGCAACGCATCCGATGGATTGCATCCTCCCGCCCCATCACTTGATGAGGAAATCCTATTTATAATAAAATCGATCGCCTCTGTTTTCAGCACATATGACTTTCGTCATAAAATTTGTCTTTGCAAAAGAGTGCTTGTATTTTTGATGTTTGAATTCCGTGCCTCTTTCGTGCATCGGAAACCACATTATCGGCTTCATTGATTCAATCAGGTGGGACGTGACGGAAGCTCCTCCCTCTGAAAAAGCAAGGTCTATTTTATCCGATTTTGTTGATAAATACCTGATGTCTTCATGGATTTTTCCGTTATAATCCCCATTGAAATAGATGGTAATTCCTTCTACTTTAATTAAATAGGCGACTTCAGGGACATCAACATGATGGGAATTTATGGTAAAGATCTCAATGTCATCCACTTTTTCAACGGCTCGCGGGCCAATCATATATAGATGTTCCGGATCATCATCTGCTTTCCAACCAAATATGTATTTGATGTTTTTTATCGTCTTTTTCCATTCGTAGATGATGGGATCATAATGATCGATGTGAGAATGCGTAACAAACACATACACATTCAAGTCTTCGATATCGCCAGGATTGATGTGTCCATTTAAAAGAGAGGGCTCAGTCGGCTTCCTTCCGTATTCCCAATAATCAAATATGAGAAAGTGATTCTTCGTTTTTATCGCCCACCCGCAGCTTCCCAGATACCATATGATCGCTTCTTTTTCATCGAGCCCTTTTTTGAGTGAAGGCGAGCTGTTCCAATCTCTTTCATTATTATTGATTGAAGCGCCTCTTTTTTTAAGTAACCCCCCGACTTTTCCATGACCATATTTTTCTGCATAATAAAGAGGACTTTTTCCACGCTTATCATGCATGTTTATTTTTAATCCTTTGTCTAGGAGCATCTCCACGATACTTAAATGCCCATTGATTGAAGCCAAATGTAATAAACTTCTATCATAATGTTCTTCTTTTTCCGTAAGCAGTACCCCCTTAACAATAAGTTTTTCCAATATTTCCGTATATCCATTCTCAACCGCCAATTGGAGGGGTGTCATTCCTATATTATCCTTGATTTCCCCGTCTGCACTATGTGCGATCAGAAACCTTGCCAATTCTTCATGCCCACATTTAATGGCCCAATGCAATGCGGTTTCGCCATCGGGTGTTCTGATGTTGACATCAGAGCCTTTTGAGATAAGATAGGAAACAATATCCGAATGATTAAAATAAACGGCTCTCTGCAACGGCGTCCAGCCCCAGGGTCCTTTTGCATTGAGCAACTGCGGATTTTCTGCAAGGAGTTTTTGAACTTTTGACAGGTCTCCCTTCCATGCGGCATCATGAATATCCTGCCCTACAGCCGGCTTGCTTAATAGAAACAGGATCGAGATAATAATAACCACAGCCTCAAAAACACCGGCTATCGTCTTTTTGGCAATAATTGCTCCTATCAGAAGCTCCTCCTATCTGAATATAAATTCAGAATACCGGCATCATATATTTTTCAAAGAAAAACCCCTTTTCTTACCAATTCGATTATTCAGCGAATATCTCTGTTTTAAATAATGTTATCAAACTCGTTTTAAGAACACTAGATTATATTTTGCTTTTAATTATCAAACCTTCATTTGAAAAGTAGTCCCCTGAGCTGTACGGAGACTACCTGGATCAGCCCCTACCCGGAGAAATGTCGGTGGCTTTTGCCAGAGGAATCGTCTCGATGGACGATAACGAACACTGGGCACCTAGGTTTTCTCCCGACGGCAACGAGGTGTTCTGGTGGATGATGCGCGTCGATGAAGAGAATCATTGGCTTGAAATTCATAAGACTATGCGGCGTATTGGAGACAGATGGACAGAATCTGAGATCTCGCCATTTGATAATACCAAGTATCTGTTTTTCACCCTGGCTGCGCCCGGCCAGGATGAAGATGTATTCTGGGTGAGCACAAATATTATTGAGAAGTTGAGAGAAGCCTCTCATTAAAGGGATGTACAAGATGAAGCTTTTGAGCACATCATGACAAAGAGACCGAATGAATTACTTGAAAATGAAAAGATCTGACAGAAAAGATTATGGATATCTAGGACCGTCCCTCAATATCAGACTCAGATCTCGCGTATGTTCCCTGACTGAATCGCCACCTTTAATTATAGCCATCAGCAGCCCCCATCGCGCCGGCGCTATTCATCCTCACCGAAACATGCGGCCCTGGTTCAACCTGGAAAACACAGCCCTCGCCAATCAGCCTGAACCGCTGCGCGTGGAACAAAACCATTCCTTCGACTGCCTTGTCTATATTATACTGATATGTGGCGTGAGCAGGAAAGAGCCGAGAGCCGCCGGCAGGGCATCCGACCTGCAGCACGATGACGACGAGGAAAACATGAATGCGCTAATCTGGCTGGGAATCGGTTTCTGCATCTCTCAATCGGCCATGTTTTCGGGACTTAATCTCGCTTTTTTCAGCATCGGCAAATTACGTCTCGAAATCGAGTCGAAAAGAAACAATAAACACGCCTTCAAAATCGTAAAGCTGAGGGAAGATTCAAATTTCCTTCTCACGACGATATTATGGGGGAATGTCGGGATCAATGTTTTATTGACGCTTTTGTCAAAATCCGTCATGGCCGGAGTAGCCGCCTTTCTCTTCTCAACGTTTATTATCACTTTTTTAGGTGAGATCATACCCCAGGCCTATTTTTCAAGGCACGCGCTGCGCACGGCATCCCTGCTGTCGCCCATCGTTCGATTTTACCAGTTCCTGTTTTACCCCGTAGCCAAGCCGACCGCATTGGTGCTGGATAAATGGTTAGGCCCGGAGTCCATAAGATATTTTCGTGAAAAAGATCTGCGGGAGCTCCTGAAAATACACCTGGATTCTTCAACAACCGACATCGCTGAGATGGAGGGAAGGGGCGCTTTGAATTTCCTGGACATGGACGACTTGTCCACCGGGGAAGAAGGTGAACCGATATATCCGGACAGCATCGTTGAAATGGATTTCATCAACAACCATCCCTCTTTTCCTATAATCGAGCCCTCATGCGAAGACCCTTTTCTCAAAAGAATTCATCAGGCACGCAAAAAATGGGTCATATTGACCGATAAGACCGGGACTCCACGACTTGCTTTGGATTCGGATGCCTTCTTAAGGTCCGCCCTTTTTGAAAAAGCTTCATTCATACCGCAAGATTTCTGTCATCGGCCGGTTATTATCCTTGATTGCGAAAGTCCTTTGGGAGACGCAATCCTGCAGCTTAAGATGAAGCCAGAAAGCCAGAATGATGATGTTATCGACAAAGACATCATCCTGATCTGGGGCGACCAAAAGCGGATCATCACCGGCTCTGATATTTTGGGCAGATTGTTGAAAGGGACCACTCCGTGATCACCTCATTGAGTCCAACTCGACTGCGAAAATTGACTTCGGGGTTTTGCGCATGATATGGTTCTTTCCTTAAGAAAACGGAAAGGGGGCATGCCGTCATGAGCCATCATATGCATTCAAATATGGATCAAGGATCATTCAGAGTACGATTGAAATCGGGTGAGCGCCTGGTCGGACCGATCGTCACCCTCGGCGCTTCGGAATCAGCGGAGATCATGCGGCTGGCCGGGTTCGACTGGCTTTTTCTGGACGCCGAGCACGGCCCCCTGTCCGCCGGAAACCTGCAGGGCCTCATGCAGGGAGCCGGACCCGGAATGCCCTGTCTGGTCCGGCTGTCGTCGGGAGAAAGAGTTCCCATCAAACAGGCTCTCGATGTCGGGGCGGCAGGGATCATCGCCCCCATGATCAACACAGCGGAGCAGGCGGAAGACGTCGTTCGCCTGGCGAAATACCCTCCCATGGGAGAACGCGGGGTCGGCCTGTGCCGGGCCCACGGTTACGGATTGAGCTTCCAGAAATATATGGATACAGCCAACGAGTCCACCACCGTGGTGGTTCAAGCGGAACACATCGAAGCCGTGGACAACATCGAATCGATCGCCGCGGTCGAGGGGATCGACGCTGTTATGGTGGGACCCTACGACCTCTCCGCCAGCATGGGCCGTCCCGGCGACGTGCAGCATCCGGAAGTCAAATCCGCGATCGACCGCGTCACCCAAGCCTGTCTCAAGGCAGGCGTCCGGCTGGGCATCTTCGGGATGACGGCCGAAGCCGTTATCCCTTATATCGAGCGCGGCTACACTCTGATCATCGCGGGCGTGGACGTCAACCTGCTGGCACAGGCCGCGCACGGGTTGGTCAGCCGTCTCCGGGAATCTATCCGGGACGAATCCTGAGCCGATCAAAAAAAACAACGTCTCGATGGGCCTTGGCGGCTTGCATTCCTTATCAGGCAGGGCGGCGTGTACGATCCCTACATCATAGGCGAAGGCGCATATCCCATGCAGGTATTTATCTGCGTCAAACCATGAACCTCGGCTCCGGTTTCTCCACGCCCTTTCCGCCGCTTAAAGGGGGCTCTGGATTTCCGACAGCGGTTTTGCTACCATCGATCACGAGGGTCGTTAATCGAAAAGCAAGGGGCGCAATCATATTGGAAATCCGCATTCCATGAAAACACATAAAATCTTCGGCACGGCAATAGGCGTGATCTTCGCCCTTGGGATGACGGCATCCGCTCGTGACTCCGTGGAGGATCAAATGAAAAACAGTCAAGGGACACCCCAAGAGCAGGCTTTCCTCGAATCCCTCGCCGGTGACTGGGAGGGGACCTGCCGCACCTGGTTTCGCCCAGGCGAACTCGCCGACGAGTCAAAGGTGAAGGGTGTATTCGAGTTCATTCTCGACGGGCGCTTCCTGCGTCATACCTATACGGGGGAACTTCAGGGAAAGCCCCGGACAGGAGAGGAGACGATCGCATTCAATTCCGTAAAGAAAAAGTTTCAGATATCCTGGGTGGATGACTTCCACATGAATTACGGGATCATGTTCTCGGAGGGCGATCCCACCACGACGGGATTTGTCGTTGTCGGTGAATATGCGGTCGGCACCGATCAGCTTCCTTGGGGCTGGAAGACCGTGTACGAATTGATCGACCAAGATCATCTCATTATGACCGCGTATAACGTGCTGCCGAACGGGCAAGAAGGCAAGGCCGTCGAAACAAAGTACACGCGGAAAAAACCGTAACCTGGATCACCGCGCCACGTCACCCGATACAGCCGGCTAATTCCTGTTTTCGATAAACTTAAAAGCATAATCCATAACCGGATCCCGACCGTTTTTCAAATCTTCAATGGTCGGTTCAACGATATGGTCGGGGATAATGCCGCGATCCCTGGGAAATCCGTCGACTGCGGCGGCGTAGCTTCCGGTGGCCAGTTTGAGGCCGATCCCCGTGTTCTTGAGCGTAAACACTTTGACCGCCGCGTTGCAGGTATACGCGCTCCCGGTCTCCGTTCCGACGAAGACGGCCCGGCCATAGTATCGGACCAGAACGCAGAAATGCCCCGTGGTGGAAAAGTTGCTTCCGTCCGTAAGGATGAAGAGCCTTCCGCCAAAGGGGAAGACCGCCCGCTTTATGGGTTTCGCCAGTTCGGCATATTTCCCGTACTGCTTGGAGAAATAAGGCTGGGGCTCGTTTTCGATATAGGCCCACAGATAGCTTGCGCAGAACGGGTCTCCCCCGCCGTTCCCCCTCAGGTCGAGAACGACGTTTCCGATCCCTCCTTCATTGATCCGGGTGAAGGCGTCATCGACGAAATCAAAAAAGATTTTATTCCGATCCCCGTAATAGCTGAAGGAGTCGATGGTCAAAACAGCGGTGTCTCTATCCGGGAAGACCTGAACATCCAGATCCCTGGATTCCCTATTGGAATAATTAATACCGGCGCAGGGTATGGCCGGGATCACGACTTCCCAGATGTCGTCGCTCCCAGGCGCCCGGTATTCGATCCGGAATTCCATGGGCGCGCCGTAATGATTGGCGTAATAATACTGAAAACAGTTCTCCAGTGCTGATTTTTTAAAAAACCGGTTGTGCCCGTCGGCTCCTATCTCCGATCGCAGCGTCTCCTCGATGCTTTCGATCCCAATCCCGTCGATGGACAGGATCTCGCTGAAAAGGGGAAGAGAGGGCTCCTCGTGCAGATCTTTCCGCACAAAGCATCCGTCCTGGAGAAAGCTCAAGATCAGGGGGAACTTATGATTCTGCACGGTGCGCCGGTATTCTTCCGGGTAATCCAGATGGGCGTGCCCATCCCCGATCATTCCTTTGAGGGGCGCCAGCAGACAGTAGAATTCCCGCAGCGACATGGGACCGTCGATCTCTTTATATCGCGCACGGAATGATGCATCGAAGGATTCCCTGGAGGTAAAAGCATAGGGGTAGGGATGAACCTCTTCGATGTGTCCGCGGAACTGCAGGAAGTCCTCCCGCAGCTCCTTTGCCTCGTACTTCTCTTTCAATTCGGAGGGACCCCGCATTCTCTTCATCATCTTTTTGACGTCAGTGCTATCCGGGTGGATCTCAACGGATTCGGGGAGAAGCACGGTGTTCAGCATGAAATACTCGAGAGTTGTTATCCCCGTCCGGGGGTGGATCGAACCAACCAAAAGAAGCATCATGCATACGGCAAATATTTTTCTCATCGGTATTTGCCCCCATATATGCGGATCACGCTCAGGCATCATCGCATATCATAACCGACCCTGCGTGGATCTTTACGGAATCCCTATCGATCAGAAGCAATCCATTATGATTTATATCACAAACGGATTTTTTCATTCAAATCGAAGCGGGAATTCCCCATCCCCGAATTTCGATGCAAAATGGGCGAAATCGCTTGCGCCGATATTATTCACACTTCAAACTCTCAACCGGATTCATCCCGGCAGCTCTTATGACATGATAACTCACCGTCAAACCGGTGATGATGAACATGATGAAACCGGATAAAATAAACGGCAGAATTCCGATCCCGGCTCGATAAGCAAAATTATTCAGCCATTTTGACATGACATAATAAACCATCGGCCAGGCGATTACATTGGCAAGGACCACCCATCTGACGAATTCTCCCGACAGCATGAGAACAAGGCGCTTTCCGGAAGCACCCAGCACCTTCCGGATACCAAATTCCCGGGTTCGCTGCTGCGTGGCGAATGAGGCCAATCCCAACAATCCGATACAAGCCACGAAAACCGCGAAGAGCGTGAAGACGGCAAAAACCCGTTCCGTTCTGATTTCATTTCGATATTGATCACTGGTGATCGAATCCAGAAACGTGAACTGGAAGGGCACACCGGGAACCACCTCTTCCCAAATCTTTCTGATACCACCAAGAGTGTCATGAATATTCTTGGAGCGGATCCGAATCGAGATGAAGCTCTCAGGCCACGTACACGCTCCCCCCAACATAACGATTCCCAGCGATTTCACGGGTTCATGCAGAGGCTCATAATGAATATCCTTCATAATTCCAATCACATGAAACGGCTCGTTCCCCATACCGCCGATCCGAATTCCTTTTTCGAAAACATCATCCGCCCCGATTTCACGTACCTTGCTTTCATTGAGAACAAGCGCCCGTCCATCGGTCATAAACTCTTTTGAGAAGTAACGCCCCCGGACCATTTCCGCATCCATGACTTCGATAAAATGAGCATCAGCGGCGATACAGTTCGTTCCGGGCCAGCTGTCGTTGGTGCCCTCCACATGGAATCCAACATAATCAAACTCTTTTCCGGGCAGGGTTGATGAAGCCGATACGGCCTGGATTTCCGGATTCTGAAGGAGCGTCTCCTTTAAGACCGGAAGTTTGTTTCTAACTTGTCCCAGCGTCTTAAGAACAATGACCCGTTCCTTGTTGAATCCTAAATCCTTTTTGCGGACATAATCCATTTGTTTCTGAACAATAAGGGTCCCGGTCAGGAGAAAAACAGATAATGTGAACTGAAAAACGACGAGTCCGTTACGAAAGCGGGAGCTCTTCATGCCTCCGCCCGATGATCCGCGGAGCACGGCAATGGGCTTGAATGCCGAGAGGATGAATGCGGGATAGAGTCCGGATAAGACACCGATCATAACCGCCGCCATAATGAGCCCCGGTATCAATAAAGGCTGTTCCTGATAGGGCGTCACAAGCCAGGACTTTCCTACCAGCATGCGAAAAGCAGGCAGCGCCGATTGGATGAGTACAAAAGTCATCGTCAGAGCCGCACATGAAGTCAATACTGATTCGAATAGAAACCGGCGTATCAACATCACACGCGTGGAACCTACTGTTTTTCGGATTCCCACCTCCCGGGCACGTCCCGCCGACCGGGCCGTAGACAGATTTATATAATTGATCACGGCGATCCATAGAATAAAAACCGCAATCACCATGAAGAAACGAACATACAAACTGTTTCCATTTTCCTCGAATTCATATTTCAGATCGGATTGGAGATGAATATCCGTTAATTTTTGGAGCGGAAGAGTCTTTGAATTCCCCTTGGCGGCCCAGGCCGCATACCCGTCTCCAAACATCCGGGTAGCGGCGATTTCATTAAGCCTCGCCTGAAGGGATTCAACCCCGCCGCTATCATGCATCATCAGATAGGTCTTGAACTGACTCATTTCCCACCTTGGCGAGGTATACCTTTCGAAAGAGGCCTTCGAACAAAGCAGATCAAAATGAAAGTGAGAATGATGAGGCATGTCCTGAAAGACTCCGGTGACGATAAAATCTTTGCCGTAAAAATTCAATGTCCGGCCCAGCGGTTCCGAATCATCAAAATATCTTTTTGCCGTCCTTTGGGAGAGCGCCACGGTTCCCGGTAATGCCAGTGCGGTTTCCGGATTCCCTTCAACGAAAGGAAACGAAAAAACCTTAAAGAACAGATTGTCCGTGATCCCGATTCCGGTTTCGTGGAATTTCTCATCACCATAGGCAACCAGCTCACCGCTGCTTTCTCCCCTCACGCTGGTTGCCCATTCAACCTCGGGACATTCCAGCATCAGGGTCTCGGCAAGAACGGCCGGTGTATCGGCCACCTTTGTTGTAAGCCCCCCACGGGAGAAAAACTGCGAAACGCGATAGATGCGGCCGGCATGGTGATGGAATCGATCATACTTGTATTCATCTCGAACCCATGACAATATTAAGATCGCCATGGTCATCCCGATCGCCAAGCCCATGATATTTATCAACGAATAGATCTTCTGTCGACTCATACTTCTGACAGCGGTCTTTAAATAATTTATGAACACCATGCCTCCTCGCAACTCAAGGACAATCTGTGATATGCCTTCCTTTATTAGACTCATTCGACGAAAGAAAGGATGCCGGGTTTCATCATACAAATCATACGCGTCCATCTAAATGGATCCATATCATTGCATAAAGAAAACCTACCTGCTTGTATCGCCGCCTCTTCCCGATCCGACACCTTCGGAAGATTGCAGACGGCGGACTTTTTGACCAGCGGGCTTTCATATGATATAGGTTTTATTGATCGACGAAGGGAAACGGCTGAAGAACCGGGAGTGCTTTTCCTGGGGATCAGCTTTGGAAGTGGGATTGTTCGATAGGGGAAAATCACTCCCGGCAAGCAGGCGGGAAAAAGATCCGTCCCCACTTCAGATATCCGCAAAGAAGGAGATGCGATGAACATCCTGAAAAGATCATCCGGTTTCATTTGTATTTTCGTGCTTTTCTTATCATTCACGCTGGGATGGACGGCCTCCCGGGAAGGGCAGGAAGCGGACCGGGTATACGTCAACGGCAACATCTACACCGTCGACGAGGCCTTCTCCACGGCTTCCGCCATCGCGGTCAAAGACGGACGCTTCATCTATGTGGGCGATGATGCCGGGGCCAAGGCCTATATCGGTCCTTTGACATTCGTCATGGACCTTAAAGGCAGAACCGTCATCCCCGGCCTGCATGACGCCCACACCCACATCCGGTATGGTGAGAGGATTCTGCACCCGCGCACACCGGACATTCGGGAAAAGATCGGGGAATGGGCCTCCGTCGAGCGCATGCAGGAGGTGATCAAACGCTGCCTGGCCACCGGTGAAGGCATGCGTCCCGGCCCCGAACCGCGGTGGCTGGTGTTGAGCGGCTGGATGTCGGACGTTTGGGATCCGCCGGTTTTCCGCAAGGAACTGATCGACGCCGTCGCTCCGAATAATCCCGTTTACATCAGCCGGTACACCCACGGCAGCGCCGCCAACAGCAAAGCGCTGGAGCTTGCCGGCATCACGCGCGACACGCCCGATCCCGAGGGCGGGCATATCAAGAAGGACGAAAACGGGGAACCCACGGGCGAATTCGTCGAAAGGGCTCCGAGGGAGCTGATGCGCCTCATCCCTCCCCTGCCGCCCATGTCCGATTACGAGATCAGCCGCAACCTCGTCGAAGGAACCCAACTGGCCGTAGCCGCTGGACTCACGACAGTCCACGGCGCCAGCATGACGAGCTACGACGAGGTGCAAAGACGGATCAAGCTCTACGAAGTGGGACTGCTCAGGATCAGGATCAACGAGATGGTCCGGGAAGAGGCGGCGAAAAAGCTGGGCAAACCCTTGAACCACGACGAAAAATACTACGTCCGCTCAGTCAAGGCATTCGCCGACGGCGCCCTGGGATCGAGAGGCGCTCTCTTCCTAGAGGATTACAGCGACTATCCCGGGTACCGCGGGGAGCCCCGGCGAAGCGAGGATGAGATCGCAAAATCCGCGACCGAGCTGCTGAAGATCGGATTCAACATGCGAATTCACTGTATCGGAGACGGCGCGAACCATGTCGCCATCAACGCCTACGAACGCGCCCTGAAGGCCACCGGAATCGACGGGAAGAAAGCGCGGTTCGCGCTCGAGCACTGCCAGATGCTGACCCCGAAAGACATCCCCCGGATTCCCAAACTGGGGATCGTCGCCTCCATGCAGCCCCTGCACGCCACAGAGGACATGAACTTCGCGGAAGCCCGGATGGGACCCGAGCGTCTGAAACACGCCTATATCTGGAGCGACCTGCTGGATCTCGGGGTCGTGGTCGCGACGGGAACGGATTATTCCGTGTCGCCCTTCAACCCGTTTTACACCCTGCACGCCGCGGTCACCCGGCAGGACCGGAACAACAATCCCCCGGGCGGATGGTTCCCGGAACAGGCGATGACGCGGGAAGAGGCGCTGCGGGCCGCAACCATGGGCGGCGCCTACGCTATGTTCGCGGAAGACACGCTGGGCTCCATCGAGGCGGGGAAGCTGGCGGATTTCGTGGTCATCCCCGTCGATTACATGACCGTCCCAGCCGAGGAGATCTGGAAGATCACGCCGGACATGACGGTCATCGGAGGCGAGGTCGTCTACGCAAGACCGGTATCGCCACGGAAATGAACGGACTTGCCTTGATCTCCTGAGGTTTGCCTTCGTGTTAATCTCTTAAAAATCGCGCTCAACGGGAGGAGAAGCGTGCCAAACCGGCCAGCAGCCGGTCCACGCGGGATCGAAGCCACATGCCCAGAAGCTGAAGCGGCTTCATGCTCCCCCTCGTTCGGCCCCGTTGGATATAGGCCTGAGTCAGATTTTCCGGGATTTCGACCTTGTTCCGATTCGGCCGACGCTCCAGAGACAGCGCTTCCGTGGGGCAAACGCTCACGCACAGCCCGCATCCGATACATCGACCGAGATCCGCCACCGCAGCGCCGTCATGAAGGGAAAGCGCCTCCATCGGACAGCGGGGGATGCAGGCTCCGCATCCAACACAGTGCTCCGGTGCGGCTTTCACCCGAAACGGCGCGGCGACCATCTCAGCCGGTCGGGGATGCCGCCGAAAATTCTTGAGCACCTGGCAGCAGCAGGAACAGCAGCAGCAGATGTTGGCGATCTTTTTGGAGTAACTGGGCTGTAGTACAAGGCCGTTCTCATCCGCGATCTTCAGCAGGCGAACGGCCTCGTCCCGGTCGATCTCACGCCCGATTCCGCGGCTTTTGTAATAATCGACGCCGTTTCCCAGGACCAGACACAATCCTTCCGGCTTGTCGCACCCCTCGCCCATCATCCGCCGCTCCTGCCGGCAAATGCAGGGAGCTTCCAGAAAGCGGTTGTGGGCTTTTAGAAGTTCAACCGCGTTCTCATACGGCCAGACCTGAAGATCGGCATCGATGCTTTGCCCGACCGGCACCGTACGAAGCTGGGGGGATTTCCGCCACTGCTCGAGATCGAAGAGGATGGGCATGTATTCATTGACGTCACGGATCAGATCCGGCGTCAGGCGGTCGACATTGAACTCCCAAATTCCGATCGCAAACTGTGTAGCCATGTAGCGGGGCGCCCGGCCGCGGCGGATCCGGTAGATCAAACCCCGTTCCGTCATCTCCTCCAACATGGGAATGACCTCTTCGACGGGGCGGCGGGCCCGGCGCGCAATAACCGGGGCCTCCTCGGCCAAAAGAGTGAGATGAAGGGTCAGCTCGGCCTGTTCCGGATTGAAAAGGCGCCGCAGAATACGCAGCTCCACACCGTTCGGCGTGGAGGGGTAACCGCCGGGCAGGCGATCCAGAAAACGGGCCAGATCCCGGTAGACCGCTTCTTCGTCGCGATTTTGAAGATTGTCCTTATCAGATGGTTCTATCATGAAAGATCACATCCGTATTATATGGAATTCCCATAAAGGGGCAAACATATTTTCAAATAGATAAGCTGGATTCATGGATTTTCCAATACAGGAAAGGTGAAATCCCCGCAGCGGATGAGATCATATCCGTTCCGAATGCGGCGCGCTGATATGTTTGATAAATCTATTGCAGGCTGTACATATTGCTTTTAATCGAATCCATCCGTTATTTTCTTCACGACCCTTTTTGCAATAATCCTTTTGTGAAAGGGAAGCTTAACTTCATAGTAATAGTCTTTCTTGTCCTTATAATATTCATCGTCCGCCTTCATATTTTCTTTATCTACTTCCGACACATATTTAAAAATGCCGAAGGGGACCAACATATCGAGAGAGGGATCATCCTTTCATCTTTTATGGGACACTTTTCTTCACCGTATTTAACGCAGACATAACATCCCCTGCATATCTTAAAATTCATTTTCATGAAATCCAGAGAGCATTTAAAAGAACTCTTGATTTCATTCCCATATTAAGAATAATAGATACGTATAACGCAAAAGAAACGGCATATTCAGCCTGCTGGGAAGAGAAGTAGAAGAAAAAGACCGTTTTCACTCCTGTTTAATATCGCTTGTACAAATCAGTATGATAGAATGGGAGACATCAAAATCGATAAATTCAGCCGGCAAATCAATCGCAGAATAAATGCCGCACCCCTTAAACGAGTTGAACCCATAACTTGATTTTTTCAAAAGGAAGAAAAAATGAATTCCGAACCGAAAGTAAGCTCATTAAATGATCAGGTGAGCTATCAGGATGGATCCGTTGTGAGTAAAACTTTAATTAAAAAAGAGACCGGTACCGTGACATTATTCGCTTTTGATCAAGGACAGGGATTGAGTGAACATACGGCGCCGTTTGATGCTTTGGTTTGTATTTTGGACGGCGAAGTGGAAATTATGATCTCCGGAAAACCGCATAATTTAAAAACGGGGGAAATGATCATTTTACCGGTTAATAGGCCTCATTCTCTCAAGGCAGTCAAGAGATTCAAGATGATGCTGACCATGATCAGATCATAATCTTTCCATTATGCTTTAAACTTATTTCGGGAGGTGGCAAGATGAGCTTCACCATTAAAAATAACGTACACTGGGTCGGAAAAATCGACTGGGAACTCGAAAGCTTTCATGGTTATGAATACTCGACGCACCGCGGATCGACTTACAATTCATATCTGATCAAAGAAGAGAAGACGGCCCTGATCGACACCGTATGGGGACCCTATTCAAAAGAGTTCGTGAAGAATCTCGCAAAGGAGACCGATCTGAGCAAGATCGACTATATCATCGCGAATCACGCGGAGCCCGACCACAGCGGCGCGCTGCCGGAACTCATACGCCACATCCCCGAAACACCCATATATTGTACAAAAAACGGCCTTAAATCCTTTAAAGGACAATATCATCAGGACTGGAATTTCAACGTGGTAAAGACCGGTGATACGCTGAGCTTGGGAAGCAAGGAACTGGTTTTTATTGAAATGCCCATGCTTCACTGGCCCGACAGCATGCTTTGCTATTTGACTGGAGACAACCTGCTGTTCAGTAACGATGCGTTCGGGCATCATTTTGCTTCCGAGCTGATGTACGCGGACCTGGTGGATCAGGCGGAACTCTATGCGGAATGCATTAAATACTATGCAAATATATTATCCCCGTTCAGCCCGCTGGTAACGAAGAAAATAAAGGAAATCATGTCGCTGAACCTGCCGCTCGATATGATTTGTCCTTCCCACGGAATGATTTGGAGAGAGCGCCCCGAGCAGATTATTGATAAGTACATGAAGTGGGCCGACGATTATCAGGAAAATCAGATTACAATCATATATGACACCATGTGGAACGGCACACGAATAGTGGCCGAAAGCATTGCCAAAGGGATCAGGGAAGCCGACAAAGATGTTGATGTCAGGCTTTATCATCTCGAAAAAAGAAACAAAAATGATGTGATTACGGAAATATTCAAATCCAAGGCCGTTATTGTAGGATCTCCGACAGTCAACAAAGGCATTCTGACATCCGTAGCGGCTATTCTTGAGATGATAAAAGGCTTGAAATTCAGAAAAAAGAAAGCTGCCGCATTCGGGTGCTACGGATGGAGCGGAGAATCGACTAAAATCATTTCCGATAGTTTGGAAGCATCCGGATTTGAGATGGCGGATGACGTTCTCAAAGTGAATTGGAATCCGGATGATGACGGGATGGAAAAGTGTATTGCCTTCGGAAAAATATTTGCTGAAACTTGAGTGTAAACAGCTTTTTGCGTTCAGAGGAATCGGAGCCATCTTGCTGAAAAAAACTCAACCCGATGGTTGTCGTCTCACGTATATCTTAAATGATGAAGGCGGCGCAATACGACGGCAGGTAAAACAGCCGGTGTGAATTTTTAAAGCGGAGGCATGAAAAATATCCGTTGATTGACAGGAGAATAAAAAGAATGCCATGGAATTTTACAAAACCGCTTACATGGGGAATCCCATGGAAGCTGTAGAAAAATATGGTGGTGAAGATTACATCCAGCATAATCCTCTCGTCGGTGATGGAAAAGCGGCATTTATTGAATACTTCACTAAAATGAACGAGGAATACCCGGAAAAGAGCATCCGTTTTGTCCGCACCGTGGCTGAAGGAGAACCAGCCGAGTTCCTCGATGCTGTCGCACCACTCCACC
>CAYSQW010000011.1:0-53242 GCA_964433135.1 uncultured Eubacteriales bacterium | reverse complement strand
GGCTGAAGGAGACTTGGTCGCTCTGCATACACATCAGGTATGGCCGGGTAATGACCAATATGTGACGATGGATTAAAGCACTCCTTTTCTTTCGATCCCGAGCTGTTCCAGCGCTTCCCGAGACGCGGCCTGGATGTTTTCATTGGCCGTCCACGATAGAAGGCGGATTTTCCCCTCTTCCCAATCAGCCGCACGCTTTGCCTGCATGATCTCCTGTGGAGCAGCCGTCATCTTGCCGCGGGACATCGCCTATTTCACCCAGGGCGCGGGCCGCGGATGCGCGGATCTCATGCCTCGGATCGCCGAGGATTTTTATCAGCTTGCGCACTTTGTTTTTTTGTTTGAGATTCTCCACTTCGACGGAGCTTACGGCCATCTTTCACCCTCCTCGCTTCAGCGAATATTAAAACGACTCTCATGGAGTTGTCAATCAGGGGGCATAAGTACGGGAAGATGGAGCTGCCGCGGGGCTCTCGGAGACATCGAGATTTTCACCAAGCGATCCCACAATTAATGACGACCTTGTCCCCTCCGGAAGATGAATATTGAAGCCGTTATCGCCGATAAAAACACGAATGCGATATCGATATTCGAAGTTTCATATGGAATCCCCACGAACAGTGTATCCAATCCCGATGAACAGTGATTGAAACTATCTATTAAAAATATCGCCGACAACAGCAAACAAGGCAGCGATATGAAAATTCAAACGGCCCTAACTTTTATTCTTTTTGTCTTGAAAATTGTAGAAATCGCCTCATTACTCCTATTGAATATTCAATTTATTTCTAGATCGGGAAAACCGACACGCGTACTAAATCGTTCCATGAGATCAAATCTTCCAGACTCGGCTCTCCCGCCACGATCGTGTTCCGGCCTCGCCTCCGGTGGAATCGTTGACCTTTATATTTCAGGTGTGATAGTCTTCTTGACAGATATATTAACGGGGGCATAAGCATTAAATTGGCAGGGATTTATAACAATTACAAAATCGGAACAATCGGACTTCGATCACATTATGCAATCTCCGTAAAAAAAAACGATCTCGGGGAGGGTAATGAAACAGGACCGGAGAAGTTTGACAATCGCCATCCTGCTTGGACTGCTCATCGGTACCGGTGTCTTCACCTTCGAATATGCCGAAGGACTGTCCTATTTCAGCACCAACCCTCGAGCCTGCGCCAACTGCCACATCATGACGCCCCAATATGACTCGTGGCAAAAATCCGGCCATCACGCGGTCGCGACCTGCATCGACTGCCACCTGCCGCACGGCTTTGTGGGCAAATACATAGCGAAAGCGGAAAACGGATGGAACCACTCCAAGGCGTTCACGATGCAGAATTTTCATGAACCCATCATGATCAAGGAAAAGAACCTAAAGGTCCTGCAGCGCAACTGTATCGATTGTCATGATGACATGGTGGATGAAATTTTCATGCGGGATTTAACCGATCCGGATACCATAAGCTGCGTCCACTGTCATGCCGCGGTGGGCCACGGCTCGCTGCCTACCAGCATTGGAGGCGCGGATCGAGGTGAAACCGGAGAAAAGAGGTGAACATGATGAAACCGAAGAGAATACCGGGGAGCACGGGGTTTTTCATTTTAACCGTCCTCGTGACGGCAGCGGCCGCCGTCGCCGTGACGGCGCTGCTGATCAATGTCTTCGAACGTAAAACCGAAGCGAACGATCCTTACGTTCGTTTGGTCCAAGTGACGGAAGACACCACCGATCCCGAACATTGGGGCAAGAACTGGCCCAAGCAGTATGATTCCTATAAACGGACGGCCCTTGCCACCCGCACGCGTTTCGGAGGACACGGCGGCAGCGAAGCCCTGCCGGAGGAAAAGATCGAGCGCGACCCGTGGCTCAAGCGCATGTTTCTCGGCTATGCCTTTTCGATAGATTACCGCGACCGCCGCGGCCACGCCTACATGCTGATCGACCAGGAAGACACCAAGCGCCAGACGGTATCGCAGTCCGGTTCGTGCCTGCACTGCCATGCGTCCATCATGCCGGTTTATCGCCAGCTGGGCGGCGGCGACGCCCTCGCCGGCATGAACAAAACCTATGCCATGTCTTATCAGGAGCTCAAACAGATGCTATATGATATGGGCCATGCGCATCCCGTATCCTGTGTCGACTGCCACGATCCCGAATCCATGGAGCTGTCCATCACTCGACCGGCCTTCATCGTCGCCATGCAGAGGCTGGCCGAGTCCGATGCCCCCGTTCCCGCGGCTCCGTCTATAGACGTATGGCGGCAAGGCTCCAGAAACCGGGCTTACGACCCCAACGAAGACGCCACGCGCAATGAAAAACGTGCTTTCGTCTGCGCTCAGTGTCATGTTGAATATTATTGTTCCGGCGGTTTCCCGCTCACTTTTCCTTGGAGTCATGGCCTGAAGATGGAAGACCTCGAAGAGGAATGGAACGAAACCCGGCTGCCCGACGGTACCCGCTTCCATGACTACAAACATAAGGAATCCGGCGCCGAGATCCTGAAGGCCCAGCACCCGGAATTCGAGCTGTGGAGTCAGGGGATCCACGTCCGCAGCGGAGTGACATGCGCCGATTGTCATATGCCTTACCAGCGCGACGGCGCCTCCAAGGTTTCCGACCACTGGGTGCGCAGCCCACTGCTGAACGTCAACCGAGCTTGCCAAACCTGCCACCGTTTCTCGGAAGAAGAGATCCTCGCGCGCGTCGATTCCATCCAGGAAAAAAACTTCAACCTGCTGCAGCGCGGCGGCGCGGCATTGATGGACCTCCTCGACGCCGTGCAGGAGGCCAAGCAGGCCGGAGCCACCGAGGCCCAGTTGAAGCCGGCGCTTGAACTTCAACGCAAAGCGCAGTGGCGTCTCGACTACATCGCCGCGGAGAATTCCATGGGTTTTCATGCCCCGCAGGAGGCGGCACGCATCCTCGCCGAAGCAGCCGACTATGCCCGTCAGGGACAGATTGAAGCCCTCAAGCTGAAAAAATAGTATTATCGACTGAAGAGCATAAGGGATATCAACGACGGGAGGATCGGTTTCCCTTTCGCCGCTGCATCCCATGATTTGATTTCCAGTCCCCTATTGAATCTTTGACCCGGCCGTTTTCGGTGTGATAATCTTATGCCTCGGTGTCCCCGCCTGGGTCGGGCCTGATCCCGTCGGGTACCAATCCGGGTGACGGGTAAAATTCGTCTGAAGGAGATCCTCTCGTGAGCCATCGAAACGCTTTGTTATTGATTCTTTTCATTCCCCTGCTGCTTTGTTACTGCGATTCTGATAAATCCGGCCCCGCATCGACCGATGCGGCGGTAACCGAAGCACCGACTCAAGAAAATGCGGAGTTCAGGGAGTGGAATAACCGGATCCGCCGGGAAAAATTCGACATCGTCCTGCCTGAAGTCATGCGGAAGAACCATGTCGACATGTGGATCCATGTCATGCGGGAAGCCGTGCCGGATCCCTTCGGCGCGGAAGACCTGGGGAGCACATCCGGCGTGTTCGTCTTCACCGACCGCGGCGGCGACCGGATCGAACGCGCGGTTCTCGGGCGCCGCTGGGGAGCGTCCCATGCCGGAGAGACGTGGCGGGTACACTGGAAGACCGGGCTGGTCGAAGAGAGCGGAGCTTACGATATCATTGAGGATCCGATTCTCGTGAAACAGCCCCCCGGAGGGAAGGAAACGGAATATGATTACCGGTTCCAGGGAATCGGGAAATTCGTGGAAGCACGCGATCCCCGACGCATCGCTCTCAACTATTTGCATGAGTTGGGCCCTTATCCGACCACGACTCGGGCCCGGGACGGACTTTCCCATACGGACTATATACTGCTGACTGAAGAACTCGGTAAAAAATACGCCGACAGGATCGTCTCGTCCGAATACGTGATGATGGATTACATCAGCAGAACCGTGCCGAGCGAGATCGAACTTCTCAGGAAACTGAGGCGTGATGAAGTGGAACGCGTAAAGAAAGCCTTCGCTGAGATCGTGCCTGGGAAAACGCGGAATAGAGATGTAAATCTCACCGTCTTCCGCCGCCGGGGGACGGGGATATCCCAGAGGGGCAGGACCGCGGGCCATGAGAACGTCGTTATCCTGGGAGGCGACATCGTGGCGTCCCCGAGCCAGGGCCTATACGCCTATGTTCTTCGTAAAGGAGAGACGGGGCCGCCTCCGGAAATCGAAAAGCTCTGGGCGGCGTATCGGAAGATTGACGGGATCCTGGCCGAATCCATAAAAGCGGGACTCTCTCCACGAAAGATCGTTTCAAACTATAAGGCGAAATTCGAAGCGGAAGGGATCATCATCCGGGACACGCAGCTGCATCTGTTCGCCGAGAGGAACGATTTCTCCGCCTACACGGAGGGTTTCGATCCGGAAAGGACCCACCTCAATATCGACTGCCATGCCATGGGAAAAGGAGCGCGGGAAAGGAAGTTCGAGAACTATTTCGGCCCCCGGATCGGATCCAACGGCCCCGAGTGGATGTGGGACATCCCGCTTCCGCCCCATCACCACTTCGTATTGGAATATTTCATCTATATGCCGTGGGCATCCAGCGAACACGAAGACCAGTACCTGTTCTGGTGGGATCATGAGCAGGCGCTGGCCGGCGAAAGCGGGGTCACATATCTGTCTCCCCCTCAGGAAGAGCTCTATCTCATTAAATAGCCGGCCCGACCGAAAAGTGCGGCGGCAGCCAGCGCTCCCCGCATGAACCGCTCTTTGAACTCAGGAGTGTGGGTTGACTCCAGCCGGATATTTTAAAACGCTCATCCATTCTGGTAGAATAGAATTAAGAGGGGGGAAATCATGTTTTACCGACAAGCCTTTAAGATTGTTGTGTGTTTCTTTTTGCTTTCTCTTCTGTCATCACCCGCTTTTTCGCAGTGGGAAGACGTGTGCCGTTTCAAGGCTGTTCAGATCCCTTTTGATCTCAAATGCAAAGATACGATGCTCCCGAAAGGAAAGTACGACCTGATCGTCATCAAGCACACGGGACAAGGCCTCTATTATCTCAGGATCAAGAAGCGAAGAGAGAAACTCTGTCTTATATCAGGCGAGACCATACCCTATATCGATTTTGAGGAGATACCTGAAAAACCCAAGCTGCGGATGCGAAGAAACCCGGTGGAAAACATGCTGCACATCATATTTGAGTCGGGCACGATAACCTGGAAATATTCCAACGTAAAAGCCCGTTTTAAAATCGAATATCTAAACTGATCACAAAACTCCGCGGATAATCCTCGATAGACGCCGGACGCCCACTTTAATTTCCTCCGGGTCCGGGTAGGAGAAATTCAAGCGCAGGTGATTTTTAGGCTTGTCGGGTCCGACGAAAAAGGTTTCTCCCGGAATGAAGGCCACCTTTTCTTCCAGCGCGATACGAAACAAAGATCTCGCGTCCAGATTCCCGGGAAGGGTCAACCAAACGAACATGCCTCCTTCCGGACGAGTCCAGTAAATCCCTTTGGGCATCTCCTGTTTCAAGGCGTTGAGCATGGCCTTCTGACGCGGCCGGTACATCTCAACGATCTTTTCGATATGCCGGTGCATCAGCCCCCTTTCCATGAATTTCGCCGTGACCCTTTGCGCCACATTGTCCGGGCTGACGGTAACCTTTTCCTGCCATTTGATCATCGGACCGATGACGCCCGCCGCCCCGGCGGCAAAACCCAGGCGCAAACCCGGCCCCAGTATTTTCGAATAGGATTTGACGATCGTGACGCGTTCGGGATCATCGTACTCCGTACGGGCGATTTCCCACAAAGTGGGGATCCTCTCTCCGTGATAGCGCAGTTCCCGGTAAGGCTGATCCTCCAGAATGGGCAGGTTGAGCCGGATGGCCGCCGCGATGACGGCCCGCCGCCTGGCAAGAGACATGGTGCAGCCGCTGGGATTTTGGAATTCGGGGATCAAATAGAGGAATTTGACGTTTTTTCCGGATCCCCGCAACGCATGAACCGTTTGGATCATTCGCCGGTCATCCATTCCCTCATCGTCCATCGGGATACCCTCCAACCGAGCGCCGCAGCCTTCAAGGGCGGTAATGGATCCGGGGAAAGAGGGATTTTCAGTGATGATGACGTCGCCCGGTTCGATGAGAGTGCGGGCGAAGTAGTAGATGCCGTTTGTGGAACCCACCGTGACCATCAGCTCATCGGCGGCGAGGCACTCCGCGTCCTCGAACCTGCGTACAGCCTGCTTCAAGGGTCCGTCGCCATCGCTGGCGCCGTACTGCAGCACGTCATCGCCCTCATTTCGAATGACTTCGGAGAAAAGATCCGCCAACAGGTTTTTGGGAAAAGACGAGGGATGCGGCATGCCTCCGGCAAATGAGATGATACCCGGAACCCCCTTGGTCACCTTGAGAATCTCCCGGATGAACGAATGTTTCATTCCCCTGCTTGCCGATGAATAGATAGATCGATAATCCATGGCTTCGTCTCCTCTCAGGCTCGGTTCCGCCGAATGCACCGCCATCGATGTTCGCGACGGGCTTCAGCAGCGGTCATATCCGGCGGGCCGGCAAGACCGAATCCGCCTTGACCCGTTCGTCTATTCCGCCCGATCTCTTTCATGCGTTTCTCCAAGAAAGGGCCGTCTTCCCGCCGGCTTCGATCTCACATGATCCAAAAAATCGGTCCCGGGGAAGAGGAGGCTCTCATGATTACAATAAAGAGAAAGCCCGGTTGTGTCAATTTAATGTTAGCCGATATCAACGCACTTGCTAATAATATAAAGCCAAAAAGGGCCTTTGCCTTATTATTGTTTAGCCAAAAAGACATTCTTCCGATGCGGCAAACGTGAAAAAAGATGAGGATTCGTCGACACAACGGGCTCTATTCTCTCTAGGGATGGAATCGTTTGCGGATTCAGCGGTGAAAGAAAAGTCAGTCTACGGGAAGCGGAGAGTGGAACTCGTCCATGATCAAGAACGTCTCCGCCTTGTTGATGCCCTTTTTACCTGTCAGCTTGTTGATCAGAAAATCCCGAAGATCGTTGATATCTTTCATGTTGATTTGAAGCAGGTAATCGTAAGCGCCGGTAACGTGGTAATAATGGGTTATTTCCGGAGTCGTTTTGAGGAATCGGACAAAATCCTTGATGTCCTTTTCCTGATGTCGCACCAAAGAAATGGCGATCAGCACCGGCACTTTGTAACCCAGTTTGTTTCCGTCCAACCGGGCATGATACCCTTCAATCAAACCGGTTTCTTCCAGCTTTTTTACCCGTTCCGATGTCGCGGGTGGAGTCAGACCGATTTCCTCGGCAAGTTTGACATTGCTGATTTTGGCGTTTTTTTGTAAAAGCCTCAGAATTTGTCCGTCTTTAGAGTCCATTTTATTTCAATTCGTTCTATATGAGCAAATTAGCACAAGCTTGACATGACTTCAACCGGCTGTATCCATTTTCACATTGAAACCGTCATGAAATACGCTTAGGCGGGCGATTCAAATTCATTTGATGCGCCGGCACCTTCCCTCTCTCTCATCGTTGTCCGGAGAAACCGCTCTATCTCTTCCCGGGTGTTGTAATGACACGCCGAGAGCCTGATGAAGCTGGAAATGCCGAGCTGTTTCAGCATCGCCGCAAAGAATGGATCATGCCCCGGGGAATGGAGCCTGAGCCCTTTTTCCCGGTAACGGCGGCACCCTTCGACGGAGTCCACTCCTTCAAGATTGAATCCGACCAGGCACACACGGCTTGACAAATCCTCCCCCATCCCGTAGACGGTGACATGCTTCATGTCTTTTAAACCCGCCGCTCTTTCCGTGCCGTTGATGATCATGGAAAGCAGACTCGTCGAGTGCGCTTGTATGCTCCGCATGGCGGCCGCCACCCGTGCACGGCGATCCCTGGAAACCGTAAAATGTTCCCCTAGCCAGCATAGATAGTCGATGACGGCCGACCAGGCCGCATAGGATTGGTGCTCCACCCCGCCCAGGTCCCAACTCGTCTCCGGCTTGAAAGTGTACCTCCAGTGCGGAAGCTTCGCAAGACGCTCCGAGGCATACGCATACCCGCATCCCTTGACGCCGTAATTTTTATAAGGGGCGATGACATAGGCATCCGCACCGATCTCCTCGACATCGATCGGGCCGGTCGGGGAGTACTGGACGCCGTCGACCATGATGAACAGATCCGATTTTATCTTCCGGGCCTCTTTGACGATGGTTTTGACGTCATAGATTTCACCCGTTACATTGGAGGTGTGGGTGACGATAAGGAAACAGGTATGCTTGTCGATTCTATCGATAATCGTTTCCAATGCGACGGAACCCGTTTCCCGGTCCGGCGCGGCGATGCGTTCTTCTTTACCGTATTGTTCGGAAAACTGCGTCACGGCGCTGCGGACGGAAGCATGATCAAGACCGGTGGTTACGACATTCGTTCCGGGGATGGAAGAAAGCACCGCGTTCGTGATGCGGTAGATGACATGGCTGCTGCTCCAACCGGGTATGGTCTGCCCGGACTTCGCTCCGAAAAAGATCATGAGGTCCTCGATCCCTTTTGCCGTGACTTCCATCGAGTGAGCGGATCCGGGATTGGCTCTTCCCTGCTGATCGGGCAAGCGCGTCTCTCTCTCCATCGCTTCGATCACGTTTTCAGGCCGCAGGGAACCCGAGGCGGCGTCAAGGTAAATCCGTTTCCCCGAATAAGGATCCGAATCGGTATAGATAAAACGGCTCCTGATCTCTTCCATCAACCGGGGTGAATACAGACCTTTTTCGGAGTCTCCAGCCAATGCTCTCTCCTTGACATTCTTATCCGCCGACCGCGCTCCGCTTCCCGTAAAAACAGAATCGCGGATTCGTTTGACGGGGTGAACGCGCGCGCTCCCCCTCGTCCGGAACAGGATCAATATATATCATGATGAAGTGCTGAGACTCAATGCTTTAAAAAATCGAAGCTCTCATCGGCACGCCTTCCATCCCGATATCATGCAACGCCCTTGCGCATGGCCGCGATCATTGAAACCAGCAGGAAAACCGTTGTGGCAACGGTGATAACCCAGAGGTTTCGGTCCAAACGGTACATCGGTAAACCCATCAGCAGGATCGAACCGAAGAAGAGCACGAGAAAAGGGATCAGGATCTCGCCGCGTACCGGCGAACGGAATTCCAACGGGTGAATGTAATCGACAGCGACCATGAACCCGATAAAAACGATATAAAGCGCCGGGCCGGCCCACTGCAGCCATCCCGCCCCTGTCCGGAGAAATGCCGCGAGAGCGACCGCCGACGGAACGGCGAGTCCGATCATCACATAGCCGAGCTGTTGATTGACCGCCATGCCGCCGGTGCGGATCCGTGAAAGAAATCCCAGACCCTGCAGCACATTGACGGAATTCACGATCCCCCACACGGTTAACGCCGCCCACCAGGGATCGGCATTCATATGATACGACATCTTCTCCCTCCCCTCAGGCCGGATTAATCCGAAGGGTCTCCGGTTTGATCTCTTGTGACGATCATCGTCGATTCCAAATTATACAGCTTCCCGGCGTTTTTTAATACTAAAGAATCCAACCCTTCTTATGAGAAATCCGGGCCGGACACACAAACCCTCATACAATCATCAAGACAGCTTCTTTACGGACTGCATTCTTCCCCCATACCTACCCTTTGAAAAATCGACAAGGCACGCCGCCCCCATTATATAAGGAAAGAGTTCAGACTGAGTGATGTCAACTGACGGGGGAGCACAAATCACACGTTTCGCATTCACGCCGGGATACGTCATCCAGGCTGGAATAATCTACTGCGCCTTTATGTTCAGCTTGACGACCGAGCCTCTGGTGCGAAATTCCGACTGCATGTATCCGCTCGAAGGCAGGTCGACCTGAACATGCAGCAGGCGCCGCCCGCCGTCGAGTTCAACTCCCCATCCAACCAGACGATGGCGCAGTTCTTTTCCTCCGGCGGCGGCCGCATCCAGTACCTCGATCGAGGTCACTGAACCGAAGTCATCGGGCAGTTCGAAGCTGATCAGCGCTCGATCATTGAAGCCGTTTTCCACCGAGGCCAGGTCCGAGTGAAAGGTGTCGGTGAAACTGCTGCGCAGCATATCGTTCAACAGGCGGGCCGTCACGATCAGCGAACCGTCGGCGTCCGGTGCGGTGGAAACATCAAATGCGGCCTTCGCAAAGGCCCGACCAACCGTGAGCGCCGGATCCCCGAACAGCACACGGGCCGCAGTCCCCTTGAGCATTATCTCATCCGGAGTCTGCATTACAGCCGGTTTTCCCCCTTTCAGCGGAGGCAGTTCTGGCAATCCACCGCCCGCTCCGAGGATAACTCCGTCGTGGGTGTGTTTCATCACCTCGCCCAGGGAAGCGCCGGTAACGGCCATAAACTCTATTTCCTGGTATACGGGCAATCCGTGATCGGGGTGCAACGATGCGAGGTAGGCCACGGTATTGTTCGTAAGCATCCCCAAGCAGAAGGAAAGCCCCGGCGCGATGTTTTGCTCCCGGACCGAATCGCGGACCTCGAACCACCTGCCGGTTACCCCGTTATAACATGCGCCGTTAAAAACCACGCAGGGAGACAGCGTTAGTTTTCGTACCCACGGACCCCGCAGACAGTCTACAATCCCGTCGGGATACCCGTGCCCTCCGAAATGCACCAACCCGGCGTTATCCATGCTTCCCATACGCTGCTCAGAAAATCCTCGCTTACCATGAGAGATGGTCGAAACCTCCATCTCCCGGGCCATGACGGGAATCATAAAGCTGGAGGGCGTCATTCTGAAGGACTCGGGAACGGCCGCCCCGTTGGGCCCAAGATTGTCGACAAATGCCATAGGCAAGAGAATTTCTTCACGCGCAGCCGATGAGATCCGACGAACGAATCCGGCGGCGGCCTCGGGAGTTTCTCCGGTAATAAACCCGGAACGAACGTCCACGAACGGATCCGCATCGATTTCAGTGGCCAGTTTCAACCAGGTCCAGGCAACGTTCACATCAAGCTCGTCAGGCTTAACCAGCAGCAGCGCGAAACGGGGATTATGTTCGAGGAGAGCATCCCGTGCGGGGTTCAGATCGGCGAGGTCCAGGTCAACGTCCACGGCCTCGGGATGGAGCTTTTGAATTTCCGCAAGCGCACCCGCAAAGTCACGCCTGGCAGCCGCGGTGACCAGCACCAGGTACGGACCTGTCCGATCGAGACTCACCGCAAATGATTCGGCATTTTCAGCGGGAACACCTCCGCAACCACTGAGGATCCAGATCCCTGTCGCCAGCATAAGACCGACAAGAACCGCAATACCCGATGGAACGGTTCTGTTTCCTTTCATGTATCAATCCCCCTCTTTTGAAAACTGCAGCCGCCAATCCGGACGGCCTGCAGAAGTCCGGACATAGGAAAATATTGTTGATGGGATGTTCATCAAATGTGTTCCATTTAACCGACGACATCAACAATATTACATCGAATAATAAATATACAGTCAATAAGAAATCCGCCGGATAGACAGTGCCCCATGCAATAGATCTGTTCAAATCCGATCCGGAGTAAACACGATCCTTTGCCTGGATAATCCCAGACCGGCTGGAGTCTTCCTCATGGTTTTGATAATATTTGATAAGGCGGCGGTTCGGAGATCGGCGAAAAAACGTCAAACGGGGAGCTGTTCACGTTCAAGAACCCGGAAGCTCCCGGGTCACATTTTAGATGCTGATTTCTGAGATTTTAATACACGGCAATCCATGCGCCTTTTTTCAATCGTATCGGTCGACGGATCGTTATTTGGCTGCAAGCTTCACGAATTCCCATTCAAATCATGAGAGATGGGGAAAACCGACAAAAGGATATAGGGAGGAAGACAATGGACTTGGATTCCTGTATGCACCGTTTGAGAGAGCCTACTTTTCGTGAGATGATTTCAGATCTGCGGCTTCCCGAGGGGAGCCGGGGTTTGGACGCCGGATGCGGAGTCGGGCTGCAGTGCAGGCTGCTGGCCGAAGCCGTAGGCACGTCAGGACATGTCACCGGACTGGATATCTCTCCCGATGCGATCGATCGCGGCCGGAAGCTTTTGAAGGAAAACGGTCTATCGGAACGGATATCTCTCAAGGAGGGGGACATCTCCCACATCCCTTTCGATGATGACACCTTCGATTGGAGTTGGAGCGCCGACTGCGTTGGATATGCCCCCCTGGATCCGCGGCCATTTTTGAAAGAGATGTCACGGGTGGTAAAGCCCGGCGGCATCGTGGCCATCGCCGCCTGGTCTTCCGAGACGCTGCTTCCCGGATATCCGAGGCTGGAAGCTAGACTGAAAGCGACTTCGGACGGGATCGCCCCTTTTTCCCATGGGAAACCGCCGGAACGGCATTTCCTGCGCGCGCTGGGTTGGTTCCGTGATATGGACCTGGAAAATCCGACCGCGAGGGCATTCGCCGGCAGTGTCAGCGCACCTCTGGAAGATGAAATACGCGATGCTCTCAAGGAGCTCTTCGATATGCGCTGGCCGGACGTAGCATCCGAGCTTTCAGCCGATGATCTCGCGGAATTTCAGCGTCTCTGTCTGCCGGATTCTCCGGATTTCATCGTGAACCGGCCGGATTACCATGGCTTCTTCACCTATACCATGGTATGGGGTAAGATACCCGAGATGTAAGCACGCGGCTTTAAAAACCCTTCGATATTTGATACGTTTTTAAGGGGGAAATAACCCAAATGAATCCTTAAGGGAGAATTATGAGCCGTCAAAAACTTACTTCATTTGCATTGAAAATGTTCATTTTGCTTTCCATCGTTTTCGCGGCTGCATGCGCCATGGACACCGGCGAGGCCGAGGAAACGGACCGATGGCTGGTTCCCCGGCACATCCGGGAAGCCGTCCTGAATGAATTTTCCGGTGAGCTGGCCCTGCGGCACGTGGAAATCCTTTCCGTGGATCGTGACCGCCGGGAAGAGGAATACGCCGAACGATTCATGGAGACCGAATACGTCAGCCGCCTGGCCGAGCAGTACGGGCTCTCCGAAGTCAAGGTGGACTTTTACCCCGCCGGCAAGATATGGGACGCGGAGGAAGCCGAGCTCTGGCTGATCGAGCCGGTCAAAAAGAAGATCGCGGGACTCGAGATCGTTCCCGAAGCGATCGCTTCCGGCAGCCGGGACGCGGATCTTACGACCGAGGTGATCTATGTGGGGACCGGCCGCGAACGGGACTTCCGAGGGAAACGAGTTCGCGGAAAGATCGTCTTGGGCTCGGGATCGGTCAGCAGTCTGTTTCCCTCAGCGGTGGAAAAACGCGGGGCCGTTGGTGTTTTGGGTACCGGCAGCTCCGGAATCAACCGGGGATATCCGGGCGCATCACCCAATCAGATCGGATGGCAGTCCATCCGTTCCCAAAACATACAAAAAGGATTCGGATTCGTGCTCTCCAAACGACAGCATGACGAAATCCGATCCTACCTGGATTCAAATCAGAAGGTTTTGATGAAAGCCCGGATCCGCACCCGCATGCACCCCTATAAAATGAATGTGGTGTCCGCCGCCCTCCCGGGAACGGATCCTGAAGCGGGCGAGCTGCTCCTGGTCGCCCATCTCTTCGAGCGGATCGGGACCCCGGGAGCCAACGACAACTGTTCGGGAGTGGCGACCACCCTCGAAGTGGGGCGTACTCTGGCCAAGCTCATATCGAGGGGAATCCTGGCGCCTCCCCGCAGAACCATCCGGTTCCTCTGGGTTCCTGAGATCAGAGGATCACGCGAGTTCATGTACCGGAACCCGGAGCTGCAGGACAAACTGATAGCCGGGCTCAATTTCGATATGACCGGGGCCGACCTCAAGACCACGGACGCTTATCTGCGCATGAAGAAAACGCCCGACTCATGCCCGAGTTATTTGAACGACCTGATCGCCGATCTGCTTCTGTGCGTCGATCAAACCTTTATCCGAACCCAATGGGGAACCAACAGCCAGTTCAATTACCGGCTCTGTCCCTATATCAGCGGCAGCGATCATACCGTTTTGCTGGCCGCGGGAATCCCCGCCATGCAGTTCAATTATTACGGAGACAATTTTTATCACAGCAGTGAAGACAGGTCAAAGCATGTAGATCCTACGGAGATGAAGCGGGTGGGATTCATGGCCGCTTCCGGCTTCTATTATCTCGCCGAAGCGGATACCCGTGAGGCTCTGGATCTGGCTTGGCAAAGCGCAGCCAACGGAGACAAATGGATGGCGGAGGTCTCCCGCCAAAGCGCTGTTCTGCTGCGGGGGGATGCCCAAAAGATCCATTCCGGTTACCAGGCCGCACTCAATAAGATCGAAGGGGCTTATCTCCGGGCGCACGGCGGCATGATTTCCGTAACCGACATCTCTGATGACGCGAAGGTTATGGACCTTTTGGATCGATTGACCGAAAGTTTGGAATCCAGCCGAAAAAATCATGCCGATCGATTGACGAATCTCTACCGGGCCCAATGCTCCGACCTGGACATCGAGCCTGTCGAGATTTCACTAACGGATCAGGAAGAGATCTACCTCCATAAAGTGCCGCGCAAGCTTTTTCCCTACTACTCGGAGGAGCACAAAACCCGGGATAAAAACGTCATCAAATACCTTCCTGATAATTCCACCTCGCTGCCGCGTCTGGCCCGATCCGAAGTCCCTTTGCTCATCGATGGACGACGCAGCATCCTGGATATCCACCGGATCGTGCGGGCGGAGTACGGATTCGTCAACACCAGCAGCGACGAATTCAAATACGCCTATGTCATCACCCCCGGAGCGCCAGACGTGCAGCTGCAATCGGTGGTTGATATGATCATCGCCATGGAAAAAGCGGGGCTGGTGGAGATCGAAGAAAAATGAGGTCTTGAAACCGAATTCCGCATCATTCGATCATTCATATTTCAAGGAATCGATGGGAGGATTTATCGCCGCGTGGTAGCTCTGCCAACTTACCGTAAATATGGCGATAACCAGCGTAGAAAGGCCGGCAAGAGCGAATATCCACCACGCAATTTCGGTATGAAAAGCAAAGTGTTGAGACCATTTATCCATGGCATACCATGCAATGGGACACGCGATCAAATTGGCGATAATCACCCATTTGATAAAATCCTTGCTCAGAAGCGCAATAAGCTGGCCGATCGAAGCACCCAGGACTTTTCGAACCCCGATTTCTTTAAAGCGGCGTTTGGTTGAAAATGAAGCCAAGCCATATAATCCAAGGCAGGCGATGAAAATCGCCAGTAATGAAAAATAGCCCATCAATTGAAATGTTCTGTTTTCCGAGTGGTAGATTTGTTCAAAACGGTTATCCATAAAATGATATTCATACGCCCAGAAAGGATAAATATTTTTCCATGTTTTCTCGATAAAAGCCAATGTTCCGGAAATATCGAAAGAATTAATTTTGACCATCATTTCCCAACATTCCGGGTAATGAATGACAAAGGCAACCGGGTGAATATCCTCATAAAGCGATTCAAAATGAAAATCTTTTACAACGCCTACAATGGTTCTTTCGGAATCCGGCCAATCCATATGTATTTTCTTTCCAACCGGCACCGTCGGCAATTCCAATAAATTTACAGCGGACTCATTTAAAATAATAGCTGAGCTCGCATCGGTTTCGAACTGTTGTGAAAACATCCGCCCATGCAGTGCATCATCAATACCGATCGTTTTGAAATAATCGAAACCGACATGCACCACACGCATAAGCAAACGGTCTGTCATGCCGTCATGCTTAAAATGACACCAATTGGTCAAAGAACCTGAAGGAACACGATCCGCCGAAGAAATCGATGTGATTTGACCATTCTGTAACAATGTGTTCTTGAATCGCTCGTACTTCCGTCTGTTTCCCGCTTCGTGATTCTGCAGAATAACGATGTGTTCCTTATCAAAACCCAGTTTCTTGTTTTGGATGAATTGTAATTGGCGAAACATAAAGATGGAGCTTATGATCAAGACCACGGAGATCGTAAATTGCATGACGACGAGTATCCGATTGAAACTGAGTTTTGATTTCCCAAAACCGGCGATCCCCTTAATGACCCTGGCCGGCTGAATGGATGAGATATAAAGTGCTGGGTAGCTGCCCGCGATCAGGCCGGCAGCCAACACCATGCCGATGATGCCGGCAATCATGGTTTTATTTAATAATGCGGTTAACGATAATAATTTCCCGGTAAGGATGTTAAAAACCGGCAGGCATAATCCCGCGATGAAAAAGGCAAGCATCAGCGCGAAAAACAACACGACTATTGATTCACTGAAAAACTGACCGGCAATCTGTTTCCGTGCCGCGCCGACTACTTTTCTGATGCCGACTTCAACCGCTCGCGCAGCGGCATTCGCGGTTAAGAGATAGATGTAGTTGAAACAGGCAATTAATAATATTAAAACACCAATCGCTGAAAACATGAAAATATAATTGATATCACCTTGCGGCCGGATGTCGTTATCCAAGTGAGCTGAATGAAGATGAACATCTTTCAGGTTTTGCAGGGTGATAACAGGCTTATCCATGTCATCAACATTGATGGATTTCCCGAGCAGGCTTGTACTCTTTTCTTCAAATGCAGATATTGAAAATTTTTCTTGAAAGAGACCGTAAACCAAAAAATTTTTCCAACCCCAATTTTGCATCAATGATGCTCCGAATACGGTATCCGCATCAACCAGGGTAGCGATAAAATTACACTTAAAGTGAGAATCAGCCGGAACATCGAACATGACACCGGTAATCGTGTAATCCCGTTCACCCCCGACCCGCAATACTTCGCCGATCGGATTTTTATTGCCAAAATATTTATGCGCGATACTTTCCGTGATGACGATCGTAGAAGGTTGTATCAAAGCCGTTTCAGGATCTCCGGTTATTAATGGGAAGGAGAATATCTCAAAAAAACTCTCATCGGCATAAATAAAATCCTTTTCATTGAATCGGTCATCCTTATACCGGACCTGGATATTGTCACGCGGCAGGAGTCTCGTGGCTTCCCTGACCTCGGGGAAATTATCCAGCAGTATTTGAGAAACCTGGGGCGCAAGATTGGGAGCCACATGGGTTGAATTGATATTGTTATCGATGAGGCGATAAATATGGTCCGCGTTCTTATGAAATCGATCAAAACTTATTTCATCTTGAATATAAAGTAATAATAAAATACACACGGCCATACCGATCGCCAAACCCGATATTTTGATGAAACTGTATCCTTTTTGTTTTTTAAGATTTCTCAGCGCTGTTTTTATATTCATCCTGAACATTATCATTCTCCAAAAAAGCATATTCGAAATCGCTTGAGGGAGGTATACCAGTATCTGCATCCAATACCATACCCAAGCCCTGGTGCGACCTTTCTCCTCTCTCCAATCAGTGTAAATCTCTTCAAAATCACCACTCAAACCTTCTTTTTCAGAAGAGTTGAGGATCGCCCTAAGCAGTTTTTCGGCAATATACGGCGGTCTTGGGGTTTTATTCCATAAATCCGTCATCAGCTTTCCCGTCATGAATCTCAAAAATCATTTAAATGGAAAAGGCCCGGCTAAAATTGGACCACAAGGCATCCTTTTGTTTCTTTTGCTCTTTCAGAACTTCGACCCCTAACTTCGTGAGTCTATAAATACGCTTCCTTCTGCCCCCTCGTTTCGCCATGGCTTCTCCAAAATGGGACTCGAGCAGCTCTCCTTTTTCCAATTTGGTAAGAGGAATGTGGATCGCTCCGATGGTCAGATCCTTCCCCGTAACTCGATTGATTTGTTTTCGGATGGCGACAAGATACGCATCTTCTTTTAAATCCCATATCGTCAGCAGGATTTCTTCCTCGCGTTTGCTTAACGGATACATTCGATCCCTCCTTTGCATTTCTTATAATTAAATATAACATATAAACTTTAAGGTCAAGCTTTATTTGTTATATTTATTTAAAAGATATCAAAAACGAGAAACCAGTGGTGGGGATATGGCTTGGTTTCACAGTCTGAATTCCTTAATGCCTATCCGCTCCAATATTTTCAGCGCGGGCGCTGAATCCCTCCTCCCCCCATTTGAACATCAGGAAACATATAAAAAAAAGGGGCGGAATAAATGACGACCGATAGACCCTTAGTTGACGCCGCCCCATGATTTGAGGTATACATTCGGTTTCACGATATGAATCTATCTTCAGCATTTCAATCGGCTCCGACCGGAATCACAAACCCGAACTTTTATCCCATTCATGGAGATTCTTATGCGTAAATGCACCTTTGTCGCTTTTCTGCTTTTAATACTAATCTGCGGCCCCGCTTTGCGGGCACAGTACACTCCCTGGCTTTACTGGACCCTGCTTCCCGCCCAACAGATGGACGAGATCATCGGAGAGGCCTCGGGTGAAACCGCCTGGAACACCATCCTGGAAACGGGCGGCTACAACCAGGACCGCCCCGCAGAGGAATATGCCGGTACTTTTTACGAAGCCGCCTATGTTCTCTCCCAACTGAAGAAATACGGTCTTCCGGGAGCCGAAATCGTCCGCTATCCCGGCGGCCAAACCTGGAACGGCATCAAGGGCGAGCTCTGGGAAGTCGAACCGGATCGGAGAAAAATAGCCTCTTACCGCGACATGACGGCCATGCTGGCCTCAGGCAGCCGCACCGCCGACGTCACGGCGGAGCTGGTTTGGGTCGGCGGAGGCACCCCGAAAGAGATCGGCCAGGTGGAAACAGTGGGCCGGATCGTCGTGACCGAGGGAAGTATCAGCACCGTTCATGCTCTGGCCTGCGTCAGGCAGGGCGCGCTGGGCGTCATCGCCATCAGCCAGTCCCGACCGCATTTCGATCCCCTTCAGATTCCCTGGCGCGGGATCGCGGGGAGACGCTCTGATCCCAAGGCCGAGGTCAAGTTCGGTTTCTATCTTCCGGCCCGGGAAGGCGCCATCCTGAAACGGCGGCTGCTGCAGCGGGAAAAGATCACGGTGCATGCCCAGGTCGAAGCGAGCATGGAAACCTATGAGATGCAGAATATCGTATGCCGGATCCCCGGGACCGATCCGTCGGCCGGAGAAATCATATTTTCCGCTCACCTGTTCGAGGGCTTCACCAAGCAAGGGGCCAACGACAATAAATCCGGAAGCGCCGCCATCCTGGAAGCGGCCCGGACACTGAACACGCTCATATCCGAGGGGCGCCTGCCGCGGCCCCGGCGGACCATCCGTTTTCTCTGGGGACCGGAATACTCGGGCACCGGACTCTGGGTCAGAGACCACAAGGAGATCATGGCCCGGACCCTGTGCAATATCAATATGGATATGGTGGGAGAGTGGCTGAGCAAAAACCAGGCTTACATGTGCTTGATGCGCACCAGCTTCGGAAACCCCCACTACATCAACGATGTCATGGAAAACTATTACCGTTTCGTGGGGGAGGGCAACCGCGAACGTATCCAGAACCGCAGCACCGCATACAAAGTACCTCACCGTATCGTGGCGCCTTCAGGCGCGGACGAGCCATTTCCCTATGCCGTCGAAACCCATTACGGGGCTTCCGATCACGAAGTCTTCAATGACTGGGCGGTGCGTGTTCCCGGGGTCATGATGATCGCTTGGCCCGACCGATGGTACCACACCTCGGGCGACCGGGCGGACAAGGCCGATCCCACTCAATTGAAACGCACGGTGGTGATCGGCGCGGCCGCCGCCTACACCATCGCTTCCGCCGACGATGACGCGGCCGTGCGCATCGCCGGGGAGATCACTTCCAACGCCTCGCGGCGCCTGAGCCATCAGTTCATGGTGGGGCAGGATCTCCTCAACCGCGCCGATGCGGGCGGTCTGATGGAGGCCTACGAATCGGCCCGGCTGCACGTGGAAATATCCGCCGCCAATGAAACCGCCACTCTGGCCTCGGTGCTGGAACTGGCCCGGAACAGGGATGCGGTCGAGACCTATATCGAGGACATGCAGAAAAGCGTATCCGGCATCGCGAAAACCCACTTGGCAGCCCTCGAAACACATATGCGCTATCGGGCCAAGCGGGTCGGGATCACGCCGACCATGCCCAAGCCAAGCACGCTGGAGAAGCAGGCGGCACGGATCATCCCCCGCGCCACCGCACGGGTCATGGAGGGCGGATACCGGGTCTACCAGAAGTATATCGACGAGATCCCTCGCGAGATCAAGAAGAAATTCCCATACAGCCGCAGCTCGATCGGAAACACCTCCGAACTCCACCTGCTTATCGACGGCCGCCGCAGCGCCCTGGATATCAAACACGGACTCGACGTTCAGTACCCTCGACGCACGGATCTTCAGGCCGTTATCAATTACCTCGAGATCCTCAAAACAGCCGGGCTGATCGAGATGTGACATCGGTAAAAGAAATCCCCTCAGCAAGCCTGATCCCAGGATTGATGAGGAATCAATCGGTATACGTTGAAGACGTCCAAGTGTATTCGGGATCGAATCAACGATAAATCATCAATATATTTAAACTTCAATCCAAATAATGATATAATTTTTACTGGGAAAAATAAGAATCCTGTCTTTACCTTGGGTAAAAAGGGATTTCCTTGTGCGATTCCATGATTTCCGTTGCAAATACGGCGACCTACCGAATCGCCATTCATGAATCAGAGGGAGATATCAATGACAAAAGGAAAAAAGACATTAACCACCGCATTCGGGATTCCGGTGTCAGACGATCAGAACAGCATGACCGCGGGAAAGCGCGGACCGATACTGATGCAGGATGTCCATCTTTTGGAGAAACTGGGCCATTTCGACCGGGAACGGATACCGGAACGCGTGGTTCATGCCAAAGGCGCCGGCGCCGGGGGGTATTTTGAAGTCACGGCGGATTTGACCCGGTACACCAAAGCCAAATTCCTTTCCGAGGTGGGCAAGAAAACCGAGGTTTTCGCCCGATTTTCCACGGTGGGCGGCGAGAAGGGATCGGCCGATGCGGCGCGCGACCCTCGTGGATTCGCCGTGAAATTCTACACCGAAGAAGGGAATTACGATTTCGTCGGAAACAACACGCCGGTCTTCTTCATCCGGGATCCTCTCAAATTCTCCGACTTCATCCACACCCAAAAGCGCCATCCCGCCACCAACTGCAAGGACCCGGATATGTTTTGGGATTTTCTTTCGCTGACGCCCGAATCCGTCCATCAGGTTACCGTTCTGTTTTCCGATCGGGGTACCCCGGCGACATACCGTCACATGAACGGATACAGCAGCCATACCTTCAAGTGGTACAACGAACAAGGCGAGTCTTTCTGGGTGCAGTACCATTTCAAGACCGACCAGGGGATCAGAAATCTTACGCGGCAGGAATCCACCCTCCTGTCGGGAGAGAATCCCGATCACGCCACGGAAGACCTGTACAACGCCGTCGCGCGCGGTGATTTCCCGTCCTGGACGCTGGAAATGCAGATCATGACCGAGGAAGAGGGATTGCACTATCACTGGGACATCTTCGATATCACCAAGGTCTGGCCGCATGCCGAAGCCCCCCCCATCAAGGTAGGCAAATTGGTATTGAACCGAAATCCCGTCAATTATTTCGCCGAGGTGGAGCAGGCGGCATTCTGTCCCGGCAACCTGGTGCCGGGCATCGCCGCCTCACAGGATAAAATGCTGCAGGCCAGGCTTTTCTCCTATCACGACACGCACCTCCACCGCTTGGGAACAAATTACCATCTTCTGCCCGTCAATTCGCCCAAAAACGCCCCCGAAGCCGGCTATCAGAGAGACGGAGCCATGCGGTTTGACGAAAACGGCGGAGGCGGGCCCAATTATTGGCCGAACAGTCTCGGCGGCCCCGCTCCGGATCCTGCGGCGGGCGAGCCCCCTTTCAAGGTCTCCGAGCCCGCGGCCCGTACTCCCTATCCCCACCCCAACGACGATTTCCAACAAGCCGGAGTTCTGTATCGAAAAGTGATGACGGACGAAGACAGAGACCACCTGATCGGAAACATCGCGGATCACTTGGAAGGAGCTCAGAAGCGCCTCCAGATGCGCCAGACGGCGATCTTCTATAAAGCCGATCCGGAATACGGCGGCCGCGTGGGAAAAGTCTTGGGATTGGATATAAACGAGATTAAACGCCTGGCTGAGATGTCGCAGGACGATCGGGCGGAAGCCACTGCCGAAGGAACGTATAAAGACTGAAAACACCATCCCATATCCAAAAAAAATGTTTATGGGCGAAAGCCCCATCGGCAGCCTGTCGATAGAAAAGTTGTGTAATCAACCTCTTTTTGTTATATCCTTCTCTATATTTCCTCCTCGCACGACACAAAGTGTCGGCGATGTTGAGGGATTGAACATTCAAATACGAATGGAGAGATAACAGCCATGTTTTCCGCCACTTTCGTTCTCATCGCATTGCCTCTTCTCATCTTTGCCTCAGCCATATTCATTTCCCGTATATCGAGAAAAAGGAAGAATTGAGCGATGCCCCTCTATGACAAGCTCAACCACCCCGCGGCGCTTATCGTTTTTCTCTTGACGCTGTCGCTTCCTATCATCATCGGTTTTCTGACATTGAAAAGGACCAGGAACCAGTCCGACTTCCTGGTTGGGGGACGGGCCATGAATAAAATCATCGTGGCGCTTTCCGCTGTATCATCCGGCAGGTCATCCTGGCTGATATTGGGCGTCTCCGGCATGGCTTATGTCATGGGAACCGGCGCCGTGTGGGCGGTGATCGGAACCACCATCGTGGAGATGTTCCAGTTTATTTATATCGGCCGAAAATTAAGGGTGCAAACGGAAAAATTCGGTTCTCTTACCATCCTTGATTATTTTGAATCCAGGTACCGGGACACCAGACACTTGATTCGGATCACCGGCGCCTCCATCATCGTCATTTTCATGACGGCCTATCTCGCCGCCCAATTCAACGCCGGGGCCAAATCACTCAGCACGGCTCTGAACCTTCCCATGATCGCCTCACTGCTTTTTTCCGGACTTCTGATCATGATTTACATGGTCCTGGGCGGATATATCGCCGTCTCCTACAATGACGCCGTCCGATCATTGATCATGATATTCGGACTCGTCGTCTTTCCCGTATACGGGATGATAAAGATCGGGGGATTCCACATCCTGCTGGAAACCCTCCAGAGACTCAACCCGGCCCTCATTGATCCCTTTTCCCTGGGCGCCGGAGTGATCATCGGCTTCATCGGTATCGGATTGGGCTCCCCCGGACAACCCCACATCGTGGTGCGATACATGTCGATCGATAATCCGGATAAGCTGCGCACGGCAACCATCATCGGGACTTTCTGGAATATCGTCATGCAGTGGGGCGCTGTCTATATCGGCCTCCTGGGCCGGGCCGTCATTCCTCAGATCGCCAACCTGCCCGAGCAGAACAGCGAAATGATCTATTTGGTGCTGTCGAGCCAATACTTCAATCCCGTGATCTACGGCCTGCTCATCGGAGGCGTTTTCGCGGCGATCCTCTCCACCGCCGATTCGCAGCTTCTGGTTGTCGCCTCGACAATCGTACGAGATCTTTACGAAAAAATATTCCGGAAGGATACTCTCGACGAGGCGAAAAAGCTGCGGCTGTGTCGGCTCATCGTGATCTTCACGGGTATCGTGGCCATGATACTGGCCTATGCGGCCAAAGACCTCATCTTTTGGCTGGTGCTCTTCGCTTGGGGCGGGCTCGGCGCCTCGTTCGGATCGGCGATCATCTTTTCCCTCTACTGGCGGGGCACGACCAAATACGGCATCATCGCCGGCATGATCACCGGAACCCTTGTGACCATTTTCTGGAAGCTGTTCCTGAGTGATCTTACCGGCATCTATGAACTCATCCCGGCGTTTCTCTGTTCCACCGCAATGGTCGTGGGGATCAGTTGGCTCACCCGTAAACGCGAGGGAGAGGACCACCTCGTCCCCCCGGATCAGTCATGAAGGCGTCACACGGTTTGCTCCCCCCCGTTCGGCGAAAAGGCCAGACTGCGCTTCGATCCAAAGAGAAGGGCGGCTTGAAGTTTCCAGCCGCAATGATGCCCCGCTTGTGAATTGACCTCGCTTTTTCGGATGTGATATGCTCATTTAAAATGGGATGGGATGGAAATCCTTCATATACGTCCGGACGGCACGGCGGAATGATTTGATAAAGCCGGGATTCACTGCGGGGAAAAGCCCGGAGAGGCGATCCTACCGGACCTGAATCCTCCGAGGAGAATCCGAATGAAGAGAACGGGATTTAGAAAAACCGTCTTTTTACTGGCCGCAATGTCGATCCCGCTTTGTCTTTATGTCCAGGGAGGGGGGGAAGCGGCAGGCGGCTTCTTACCGGGATCATTTTCAGGTCCTTCCCGAGACATGCCGCGTTGAGATCTCCGACAACGTGATCGAACAGGATCTGCGGCGGCATTCATTTGCGCTCTCCCCCGATGACCCCGATGCTGCCGCTATCATAAAATGGCGTTTCCCCGCCGCGGACATGTCCTATGTCTGGACGACCGAGTTCCAGGGAAGCATCAAGCCGGATTGGCATCAACAACGCGTCACTTCCCGGGCGACCAATCAAGCTCCTGTTTTGTGCATGATGAACGGCTCCAACCTCAACCGATACACGATTGCCGTTTCCGATGCATTGAACACCCTCGAGCTCAAGGCCGGAGTCGTCGAGGAAACCGGGGAGATAGAAATGGTTGTAAAAATATTGCCGCAGGCATTCAAAGACAGGCTCCCTTATTCTTTTGTCCTGCGCATCGACCGGCGCCGCATCCCCTATTGGCGGGCACTTCGGGAGGTATCCGACTGGTGGGCCTCTTTTGAAGATTATGCCCCGCTGCAAGTTCCCCGCATCGCGCACCAACCCATGTATTCGACATGGTACACGTTTCATCAACAGCTCGATGTCGAAGAGGTGGTCGATGAATGCCGGATCGCAAAATCATTGGGATGCGAGGCCGTGATCGTCGATGACGGTTGGCAGACTCTGGACAGCCGCCGCGGTTATGGATACACGGGCGATTGGAAACCGGAACGGATTCCGGACATGCGGGGCTTCGTGCGGAGGATTCATGAGTTGGGCATGAAGTTCATTCTCTGGTATTCCGTTCCCTTTGTCGGCCGTCATTCGGAAGCGAAAAAACGCTTCGAAGGAAAATTTCTGGACAACACGCCGGATCTGGACGCCTATACGCTGGATCCGAGATACCCGGAAGTAAGAGCCTATCTCATCGATATATACTCCCATGCCTTGAACGAATGGGATCTCGACGGTTTCAAGCTGGATTTCGTGGATCAGTTCAAAGACAGGCGGGGTATGCCGCCTGCCAACGAACGGATGGATTATCCCGGCGTCAACCGCGCAACGGACAGACTGTTGACCGATATCATGAAAGCGCTGAAAGCGATCAAACCCGACATCCTGATCGAATTCAGGCAGCGCTATATCGGCCCCTTGATGCGTAAATACGGCAACATGTTCCGGGCATCGGATTGTCCGCTTGGTTTGCACGACAATCGGATCCGTATTTGCAACGTCCGCCTTGTGTCGGGATCGACCGCCGTCCATTCGGATATGCTCATGTGGCACCGTTCCGAATCCACGGAAACGGCCGCACTGCAGCTGTTGAATGTGATGTTTTCCGTTCCCCAGCTATCGATTCGACTGGAGGATTTTCCGCGCGAACATCGGGAGATGCTGGCATTCTGGATGAAATTCCGGAACGCCCATCAGGATACGCTGCTGGAAGGGGATTTCGAACCGCTTTTTCCCAACCTCAATTACCCCCTCATCCTAGGAAAGAAAGAAGGCCGGATGATCGCCGGTCTGTACAATCCGGGCTTCGTCGTTCCCGCCCCCCCAGACAACGGGATAGACAACCTGTATGTGATAAACGCTTCGGGTGATGATCGCGTCATGATCGATTTTTCCGGAAAGCCCTCCGGGTGGGATGTGAAGATCCATGACTGCACCGGAAAAGTGGAGGAAGACAAAACCGAATCGGCGGCGGGAGTCGTGAAATTCGATGTTCCGGCTTCAGGATTGATTGAGCTGTCAAGACGCCGGCGCGGTGAAAGAGAGTGATTGTAATACCCGCGAAGAAGTCGGAAGAAGAAGAGGCGAAGCGTTGTTTTCAACGATCCGATCCCGGGTTAATTTTTCAGCCCCGACCCCGAATTTGCCGCGATCCGTTTCATACGCTTGACGATCGAAGCCAGCCCAGCGGCCCGGCTCGGCGAAAGATGGGAGCGTAATCCGATCCGGGGGATAAAATACAGGTCGGCGTTTTGAACCTCTTCAGGCGTCCTGTTGTTGAGAATCCGCAGCAGCAGCGCGATCAGCCCCCGGGTGATCAAGGCATCGCTGTACGCGGAATAAAGAATCTTTCCTCTCCCCCGTTCGGCATAGATCCAAACGCGGGCCTGGCAGCCGTCGAGGGCATTGTCTTCCGTCTTCAGATCTTCATCGAAGGGAGGTAGCTTTGTCCCCAGCGAGATAAGAAGCTCATATGTATCGATCCAGTCATCCAGTCCCGCGAATTCATCGATGATGCGATCCTGGATCTGGTTTATCGTCATTCCGGTTTCCAGCGGCATATCAACGCCCCCAACCTGATTTCAGAACATGCTTTTTGTTTTCTCGATGCCTTCTACCAACCGGTCGATCTCTTCCCGTGTGTTATACAGCGCGAAGCTGGCTCGGATGGTCGCCTCGATCCCGTAGTGCCGCATCACCGGCTCGGCGCAGTGGGTTCCTGTCCGGACAGCGATCCCCAACTTGTCTAAAATCAGGCCGGCATCATAAGAATGGATATTTTCAAGGTTGAATGACAGGGCGCCGCATCTTTCGGGAGAGAGACCGTAGATTTTCAGCCCCTCGATCCCCCTCAAGTTCTCCGTGGCGTAATTCAAGAGATCACGCTCATGATCGACGATCTCTTCCCGTCCGATGGAATCGATATACCGTATCGCCGATTCCAGGCTCACGGCTCCCACATAATTGACGGTCCCGGCTTCAAACTTGAGCGGCGGCTCCGCGTACGTGGTTTTCCCAAAACTCACGGAACCGACCATCCCCCCTCCGGCCTGGTAGGGCGGCATGCTTTCCAGCCACTTTTCTTTACCGTAGAGAACGCCGACCCCGGTTTCCGCGTATATTTTATGTCCGGAAAAGGCAAAAAAGTCACAATCCAGATCCCGTACGTCCACGGGAAGATGCTGAACAGCCTGAGCGCCGTCCACCAGCACCGGGATATCCCGGGAATGCGCCCGGTCGATGATCTCCCTCACGGGATTGACCACCCCCAGCGCATTCGATACGTAAACAATGGAGATCAGCCTGGTTCTTTCGGTGATCAATCGTTCGAACTCGTCCATCTTCAGCGTTCCGTCATCTTCAAAGGGGATGACCTTGAGGAAAGCGCCGCATTGTTCGCAGAGGATCTGCCAGGGCACAAGGTTGGAATGGTGTTCCATCTCGGAAACGATGATCTCATCTCCCCGGCCGATAAAGCGACGGCCGAAAGAACTCGCGACCAGATTGAGGGCCGCCGTGGTTCCGGAGGTAAAAATGATCTCGGACGCGTCTCCGGCATTGATGAAAGCTTTCACGGTTTTCCGGGCGTTCTCATAGGCCTGACTCGCCCGCTCGCTGAGATGATGAACTCCGCGGTGGATATTGCTGTTGCTGCCGGAATAAAATCTGAGGATCCTATCCAGCACGACCCGGGGTTTTTGAGTGGTGGCGGCATTATCGAGATAAACCAGCGGCTTCCCATGGATTTTCCGTTCCAGGATGGGAAAATCCTTTCGGATCGCTTCCATATCCATCATCGATCACTCCGGTCTGTTTTTAAAAACTGAACGAGGGAAAACCACTGTTTCTGATCGGAGAAGATGTGTTCTATTTTCAAACCGGCAGCCGATGCCAGGTTTTCGATATGCCGGGCCGTAAATTTGTGTGAATTTTCTGTATGAATGGTTTCATCAGGCTTGATCCGAATGCTGCCGTGCAGATACGGACAGGAAACCTCCATGTACTGCACAGCTTTCAAATGCATTTCGATACGGGAGTGTTCTTCCTCATAAAACGCGATGTGATCGAAGAGATCCGGATTGAAATTCGTACCCGCTAGATTATTGATCACATTCAGAATATTCCGATTGAATCTTGCCGTAGTATCCCGGCTGTCATTGTAGGCCTTGTAGAGGACGTCGCGGTTTTTGACCCGGTCGACACCGAGCAGCAGCCGGTCGCCCGGCCGCATGCCGCCGCCCAGCTCCGCGATTATTTTCATGGCATGCATCCGGGAGAGGTTTCCCACCGTGCTGCCGAAAAAACAGATAAGCCGCTCCGCGTCTCCGGGAATCAGATGGAGCTGTTTTTCAAAATCAGCCACCATGCCGATAACTCTCAATCCGGGAAATCTACCAATAAGATTCTTCGCTGAGTTTTCGATCACGCCCCGATTGATATCTAGCGGGATGTATCGAACCGTCGGCATATTCGCAGCCGTTACGGCATCCAGCAGAAGAGAGACCTTGTCTCCGTCGCCGCTCCCGATTTCTATGATGTCGATATTCCCGAGATCTCCGGCGATTCGAAAAGCCGCGTCCCTGAGGATGGCTTTTTCAGTGCGCGTGAGATAATACTCGGGCAACCTTGTTATCTCTTCGAACAACCGGGATCCCTCGGCGTCGTAGAAATACTTGCTGGAAATATTTTTGCGATCGGAAGTCAAGCCGTCGAGGACCGCTTCGATCGACGCTCGTTTATCGATTTCGAGCAGATGGTTGCTTATCGTGACCGTCGCATCCGCATAGGACGGATCTTCATAAATGGTCATATCCGGCATCTCTTTCACAATTCCGGCTCTGAAAATGTCCCGGGCGGCTTCGGCAAACCCGTTTCATACGGATTTTTGTCATCCCGGCTCCATTCGAACCATCCTCCGTCAAATACCGCGACATCCGGCCATCCCATCAGCCAGGCGCTGAAGAAGGCTTCACTCCCTCTCCACCCCGTACCGCAGTAAAAAGCATTCCGCTTATCGGGAGTGATGCCGTTTTCAGCCCACATCTTTTCGATTTCCGAGTACTCGCGCATGGTATGGTCCAGGTTTCGGTAATTCTCCATATGGTAAGCATCGCTGCCGCAGTTTCCGAATACGGCGCCCGGAATCCTTCCTTTTTTTTCGATATAGTGATAACCGCTGACTTCACCGACAAACTCAGGCCAGCTGCGAACACTGACCAGATTCTTGTCTTCGGATTTCAGGATCTCTTTTGCCTCATCCATATCCACGGCAAACCGGGAGCATGCGGGAACGGCGGCTCCGAAATCGACCGCCGGAGGTTTCACGGTCTCCTCCCGTGTCTCGGCGTAGCCGGCATCGATCCAGGACTGCAGTCCGCCGTTGAGCATCCGCACATCCTTGACCCCGGCCGCCATCATGATAAAGGCGCAGCGGAAAGCTCCCAGGTGCCCGGCGCTGCTTCCGGGAAACGGGTCATTGAAATCAGGATCGGAAAATCTTCCATACAATATGACCATCGTGTCATGGCGTATCCCCAGGCTTTCCATAACCCTCTTTATTTCTTCCGGAGAACGGCGGTTCCAGGTATCCGGAGATTCCAGCAGGTTCGTATCCAGATCGACCGCACCCGGGATATGCCCTTCCTCATAAGCTTTCCGGTTTTGATAATGAGCATGACACAGAACATATTTATCATTGTCGTACTCAGGAGCATCGGCGGTTTGGATAAGCTCATGGAGCCATTCGGCGGAAACCAGGCGGTTGTAACGGATGAGCTTATCCATCGGATGTTTTTCGTTTGCGGCCCATTCATCAGCGAAAGAGTGATAAACACTCACATCCGGGTAGCCGGAACGGAGAAAAAGTTCCGCGGCCTTTTCCGTTTCACGCCGGTCGTAACCGTATAGAACCTGTGAACGCTGGGGCAGAATATTTTTCGCGCCGACGATCTCGATCCAATCGATATAGCGGGTCCATTTGAAGGGCAGGCTTCTCGCTCCTTGAACATGCCCTCCGCGTGCCTCTTTCCGGAGCCTCCATCCGTTATAGGCCTCCACCGAACGCACGTCGATGATATCAACGTCCGGGCGCCCCAATTTGAGGCTCAGAGCCTTGGTTGAAACCGTGATCGTCGACTTTTCCATGATCCCAGCAAACCTTCCCTTCTCAAATTAAAAGACTTTCCGGCGCGGGCCTTATCCCCGAGATGCAGAATCCGCTCCCTTAATTCAGATTATCCGATATCCGATCCAGATAATTCGTGACCTCGATTTTCTCTTTCTCTGAAAATCCTTTATATGTCATGAACAATAATTCTTCGGAAATTTCCTGGAAATCCTTTTCCAGATTTTTCGCCTTCCGGGTCAACGTGATGATATGGATCCGGTGATCATAGATATCCGTCGATTTCTCGACATATCCACTGCGTACCAGTTTATCGATAAGAGCGGTGACCGTGCTTTTCCTTTTGCCGATTTTTGCGGCCAGATCCTTCATGCTCATCTCTTGATGGGCATACAACTGAACCAGAATATCGCCGTGGGAAGAGACAAGCCCCTCGATCCCGTGTTCCTTCAGCTTTTTTACGATTACCCTGGAAGCCAAGACTCCGATCCGGCTCATCGAGGCCAATATATGTCGTGTGTTCCCCGTTCCCCCATTCATAACCATAATATAGTTCGACGTCGAACTTTTGTCAAACCGCCGTATCAATCTCTTGAAGCGTTACGGCAAAATCCCCCTGTTAACATGCAAACGGATAATTTCACGGATTCGGATACCGAACCGATCCATCCGCTTACTTCAGCTTAGAGGATATTTTATTTCCGTGAGTTCTTCGGATACCCGCCATAATTTAGCCGATATTTTTTCGTCATGCGACAATCCATTCGATTCAACTTTTTTGGGGTATCCTCTCATCTCTCCCAAGCCGGACGGGCCGAAATAATCGCCGGCCTCGGCATCCGGGCCGACGGCGGCATACAGGGTGGGCAGCGCCCCCATTTCGATACCCTGGGCAAGAAAATTATTGAGAAACCTGAGCAGACCGGCATGACGCTGCAGCTCGGTGGCGGTCCATCCGGGATGGGCCGCGGTAACCAGCGTCTCATATCCGGCGTCTCGCAGCTTTTTCTGCAGCTCATAGGTAAAATAGATATTCGCTATCTTGCTGTCAACGTATGCCTTGGCCTTCCTGTAGGGGCGGTTTTCCCAGTTAAGATCCTCGAAATTCAAGCCGCCTAATTTATGGGCTCCGCTCGATACATTGACGATCCTGGACCCCGGCGTCTTCACGATCAGATCGAGGAGCAATCCCGTGACCGCGAAATGTCCCAGATGATTCGTCCCGAACTGGAGCTCAAAACCGTCGCTCGTCTTGGAATAAGGCGGCATCATGACGCCCGCATTGTTGATCAGGAGATCCAGCCGTGTATTATCAGCTTTGAATTTTTCGGCGAAACGGCGTACGGATGACAAATCCGCAAGATCGAGTTCCATGACTCTTATATCGGCGCTCCGGTGCCCGGATTTGATCTTCTCCGCCGCATCATTCCCTTTTTTCAGATTGCGCACGGCGATAACGACCGCGGCGTTCTTTTCCGCCAGCACTCCGGCGGTTTCATAGCCGATCCCGCTGCTGGAACCCGTCACCACGGCCATCCGACCCTTCTGGTCGGGGATATCACTGCTGTCCCATTTCTTTTTTAACATTATTATCTCCTTTAACCCACGGGTTATAATGAGCGTTCATTCATATAATATCAAGCCCGGAAAGAATACGACATATGACAATTTCAGTTGATTGACTCCGCTCATCCCGCATGTTATATATTCCTGTGCAAATCGATACGCGAATCAATCCATCTTCCAGGGGAACATGAAATGAAAGCGTTGATCTTGGATGGACATCCATCTGCGGGGGAGGAGGCTTACAATCGGTATGTCTCCGATGTCGCCGCTGCGCTTACCGAAAAAGGACATACGACAAAATTGCTTGTATTGCGAGATATGAGCATCCGTTTTTGCACGGGATGCTGGAGCTGCTGGTGGGGAACACCCGGAGAATGTGTTTTCAAGGATGACAGCCACACCGTCTGCCGCGAATACATCAACGCGGACTTCGTGCTTTTCTTTTCTCCGGTGGTCATGGGATTCACCAGCGCTCTCATGAAGAAAACCCAGGACAAACTGATCCCGCTGATTCATCCTTACATTGAGCTGGTGAATGGAGAATGCCATCACCGGAAACGATACGACGTTTATCCCAGGCTCGGGGTTCTGCTGCACAAGACGCCCGGAACCGACGACGAGGATATCGAGATCACCCTGGATATGTTTTCGAGGTTCGCTCTCAATCTCAAATCCGAATGCGTTTTTTCAGCGACGACGACTCAGCCGGTCAAGGAGGTCAGCGATGCGATTGACCGTGTTTAATGGTTCTCCCCGCGGTCGGGAAAGCAATTCGACCCTCCTCATGGAAAACTTTCTCAAAGGTTTTCATTCACACAAAGGCTGTTCCTCCGAGCTGTTCTATCTGAACCGGGTAAAGGAAACGGTCGAAAACACAGCGGCATTCCGGAATGCCGAGCATGCCATCATCATCTTCCCGCTTTATACCGACGCCATGCCCGGGATCGTAAAACACTTCATCGAAGCGTTAGAAAACATACCGGCGGGAGGGAAACAACCTTCTCTCGGATTCGTCATCCAGTCCGGATTTCCCGAACCGATTCACTCACGCTTTGTGGCCCGCTACATGGAAAAATTCGCCGGCCGCCTGGGTTGCCGCTTCTCGGGAATCGTGATTCGGGGCGGGGCGGAAGGCATCCGCATCATGCCCTCCTGGATGACGAAGAGACTTTTTCAACTCTTCACCGATTTAGGGAGGCAGTACGCCCTTACGGGCCGATTCGATGAAAAAATCGTGAAAAAGTTGGCTCCGCATGAGCGTCTTTCCGCTGGCCAGAAGTTTTTCATGAAATTATCCAGGTTGACGGGCCTGTCGAATTTATATTGGAATTCGATGCTTAAAAAACACAACGCCTATGCGAAGCGATTCGCGCATCCCTTCAAGGATTTCTGAATCCCGCGCGATATCAACACGGATCAATCCTTTCGGAAAACGATCCGCCCGTCGACGATCGTCATCATGACATTCATATTGAGCACATCGCGAGGATCGTTCTTGACGATGTTCCGGTCGATCACCACGATGTCGGCCAGCTTGCCCTGCTTAAGGGTTCCCCGCACACTGTCTTCCCGCATGCATCCGTAGGCGCCGTTTAAGGTGAAGCACTTGATGGCTTCTTCCATGCTGATCTTCTGCTCCGGAATCCATCCGCCTCCAGGCTCTCCTTCATTGTTGGTGCGGTTGACCGCTGCATTCAAAACATACTTCGGATCATTGAAAAACATGGCGCCGGCGTTGCCGGGTATATCCGAGCCGAAATTCATGACGATCCCTTTATCCAAAAAGTTCCGGAAAGGGAAACACAGCTTCTCTCTTTCCGGCCCCAATCTGTCGATGAGCCAGCGCATATCGTCAGCGAGCTGGCTGGGATTGGTTTCCACGATGAGATTCAATCGCTTGATCCTTTCGAATTCCCGCGGCTGCACGACTTCGGCGTGGATGATCCGGAACAGACTCATGTCCGTATCCGTTTCCGCATGGATGCGCTCGAGGACATCGATGACTTCGGAAACACCCCTGTCGCCTATGGCATGGGAGTCGACGCAAAAACCGTGTTCCACGGCGTCCCGGCAGTGTCCCGCATAGACCTCGGGATTCCCGACCAGGCTTCCGGGGACGTCGGAATCACTGTTGTATTCCTGATAGTGCCCCTTGTAATCGGGCCTATCCGTATAGGGGTCGAACAACATGGCGCCCCGATCTCCCAAAAAACCGTCGTTGGCGCTCTTGAAGCCGCCGAAACGCAGGAAATAATCCCGATCGCCGGTTTTGGGGTGCATCCCCATGGTGAAATTCCCCGCGAACATCTCCTCTTTCAGATCCAGCCAGGGCCTGAGCCATACCCGGCAGGTCAGCGCGCCGTCTTCCTGAAGCCGGAGATAACGGTCCACCTCTTTAAAACTCCTGAACATATCATGGTATTCCACGAATCCCATTTCCGCCATCAGCCGCAGGCCGGCGCGGTATTCGTTCAGGATCCTCGCTTCCGACTTTGGTTGGACATGAGCGCGGATCATTTCGACGGCGGGCGAGCCTCTCATCAGAAGTCCCGTCGTCTTCCCGTGCCTATCGAGCCGCATACCTTCCAGCTTCGAATTTTCCAGTCCCGCCGCATGAAGCGCCGCGGTATTCGCCAGAAAAAGTTCACCGTCATAACTGTTCAAAAGACAGGGATTGTCACGTGTCACGGGATCTATGGTTTTTCGATCCGGATCCCAGCGATTCTCGGCCTTGGTGCCGTCGAGTTCGCCTCTGCCTTCCATCCATTGAATGGCGCCGCTCCAGTCGCCTCCGGTGATCCATTCATCCGGTCCCACGTTGTCGACGACCCTGCGAAGCTCCTCTATCAGCCCTTCGTCATCATCCACGTTCATCAGCATGATATCGTGCTGCTGAGCGGCATATTGAGCGAAATGAACATGAGCGTCGATAAAACCCGGCATGACAAACCGGCCGTCCAGATCAATGACCTGAGTCGACGGGCCGATATATTTCTCGGTCCCCTCATCTTCGTCCAAAACCGCAACGATCTTGTTCCCTTTGACCGCGACCGCCGAGGCCCAGGGATGGTTCTCTTCTCCCGTATAGACCTGGCCGTTTTTAAGCACCAGATCGACCGCGGAATTCGAACAGGCCCCCCAAAAAACGCCCAGAATGAATAAGGTTCCAAAACCCTTTTTCATGATATCGCCCCTCCTCAAGACAGCAGTCTACCACCCGGACCGCAAACCGGTCAAACCATGAAGAGCCCGTCTTATCCACCCGTTTTCGAAACGCTTCCCCAACCCGAAGCACCAAAATCATCGCCAAAAGGCACGCCCGGCCTTTTCATGGAAGTATCTATGCCGGCCAGAAGCCCTGAAGCCGCTTGAGATCCGATCCGGTCCCTCCGGGGATCAACGCCGTCATATATCTCGCGGGAAAAAGTTGCAGGCTTCGCCTGCTTATGCTATAAAAACACAACGGCTCGCCATGAAAACACTACTGATCGTCAATCCAGCGGCACGGCACGGGCGCGGCCGCAAATGTTTCGACCGCATTTCTCCCCGGCTCAACGCCGAGATTCCGGGTCTCGAGGTGCGCCTGTCCGAATATCCCGGTCACGCGATCGACATCGCCCGGGATTCGATCCCAAAGGAATACGACCGCATACTCTGTTTGGGGGGCGACGGTACGTCTTTCGAAGTGATCAACGGACTTTATTCCCAGGGGCGCCCTCCCAAGCTCCCGGAAATCGGGCTGATCCCGGCGGGAACCGGTAATTCCTTCATCCGCGATTTCGGCACGCTGACGGCGGAGCAGGCCGTCGACAACATCCTGTCCGGGAGACGGCGAAATGTCGATCTGGTCGAGATCCATTATCAAGCCGAAGATAAAACGGTCCGCCGCTATTCCTTGAATATCGTGGGGATCGGCTTGATCGCCGATATCCTCCGCCTGACCAATCAGCGCCTGAAATTCCTCGGTTCCGCCGGTTACAGTCTGGCTGTTCTCATTCGGCTGGCCAAAGGGATGAAAAACCGGATTGACATCGAAACCCGGGGAGATTCCACGACATACATGAACAGCGCCCTGGTTCTTTCCAATTCCAAATACACGGGAGGGAACATGATGATCGCGCCCTTGGCCGACACGGCCGACGGGCAAGTCGATCTCGTTCTCTTCAATCAAGTCAATCGCCGCGACATCATTTCCATATTCAGCCGGATTTTCTCAGGCTCTCATCTCAAGCATCCCAAGGTCGTCAACATCAAATCCGAGACGATCAACCTGGCCGGAGATCCTCCCCTGCTTTTGATGGCCGACGGAGAACTTTTGGGGCAAACGCCGGTTGCACTCAGGGTCATCCCCAAAGAAATAACCATCCTAACCTGAGCTATTCATGAAGAATGTCGATACGTGTTAAAAAAACCTTCTATTTCAATTATCGACATTCTTCACCCTCCGGGCGAGCCTATATCACCACGTCAACCGCGCAACGGGCGGATCGGCATAGTCGACTGCGGTTTCATGAGCCGCCGACTTGCTCATATGGTCCGAAAAGATTGATTTTCGCATGTATATCCCCTATAATACAAATTGCGGTTTGTAAAAACATTAATTTGTAAAGGAGCCGCGACGGTGTCTGAAAAAGATATGCATCCATGTGTCCGCGATCCCGGAATCGCGGGGCTGGCGGAGGATCTCAGGTTGATATCCGATCCCAACCGGCTGCGCATCATATGCCTTTTATCCAAGGGGGAAAAGCGAGTCAGCGAGATCTTGCGGGATCTGAGCGTCTCCCAGCAGCTGGCATCGCATCATCTCAATGCTCTTAAAAGCGGCGGCCTTCTCTCCGTCAGAAAAGAGAAGACCTCTTCCTACTACCGGGTCGACGCCCAAAGACTCGAACGGATCAATCAGGTCTATCGCAAATACCTGGATCACCACCGAATCAAAGGAGCTCAAAAGCCTCGCAATCCGGCTCCCGTTTCAAATACGGAAAGGAATAAATGATGAAACCCAGTGAATTCGAAGAATGCGCCAAGATCGACGGATATGACGATTTCATGTCCACGGCCCTGGCATGTGATGATTTGACCGGAGAAGATTACGCCCGATTCATGCCGCGGCTTTTCGATGTGGTCCCAAACCGGAAGGAAAAGGATCCCGTCGCGATGTATGAAGCCGTCATCGAAGAGTTGAGAAAAAGTTGGACAGCCTCCGAAAACCTCCCCTTTCACGGCCCCTGGCATCACGGTCTGGTGGGTGGGATCCTCATCGCCGCCTTAAAAAACAGCGGGTACGATTTCACCGAAGCCCAGATTAAAGAGGCCTTGAAACGGGGACTGATGGTCCCCGCGGGGGCCTGCGGATTTCTCGGAACCTGCGGTGCGGCGGCTGGTTTGGGAACCGCCGTCAGCATTGTCCTCCGCTCCACTCCTTTTAAAAAGGAAGAGCGCTCTTCCGCGCTGATATCAGCCGGCGAAGCCATCCATCGTGTGGGCAAGCTCGGCGGACCGAGGTGCTGTGCGCTCAGTACATATGCGACTCTGACCCTGGCGGTCATATCCCTCCGCAAATTAGGCTATGAACTTCCCTCCGCGGTCATGGCGGGCAGGTGCCGGAATCACGGACTCAACGCCCAGTGCCACGGAAGCCGCTGTCCTTATTTTCCTAAATAGGGTGTCCATCCCTCGCCGTGTTTCGCCCCCTCGTCTCTCATCCGCGTGAAAAGAGGGCGCTTCCGCGGATTGTCCGGCGATTTCTATCCTCAGCGATTAAAGCTTACATCAAAATCCAATAAAAAAAGATCGCGTCAGCTTCCCAGGGTGGCGACCATGACGGCTTTGGCGGTATGGATCCGGTTTTCAGCTTCATCGAAAACAATCGAAGCCGGAGATTCGAAAACGTCCTCACTGACTTCCATGCTTTCCAAGCCGAATTTCTGGTAGATCTGTTCGCCGATCTTGGTCTCCCGGTTATGGAACGCCGGCAGGCAGTGCATAAATTTCGTATCGGGATTGCCGGTTGCTTTCATAACATCACCGTTGACCTGATAGTCTTTGAGCAGACGGATACGCGATTCCCAGGCTTCGGCAGCCTCACCCATGGAAACCCAGACATCTGTATAGAGGAAATCACATCCCTCGACCCCGTCATTGATGTTTTCCGTCAGGGTAATACGGGCGCCCGTCGAATGCGCGATCGTTAAGGCTTCTTTCGCGAGGTCGTCCGCCGGCTGCAATTCTTTGGGAGCCACGGCTCGGAAATCCAATCCCATTTTGGCCGCCCCGATCATAAGCGAATTCCCCATGTTGTTCCGCGCATCCCCCAGATAGGCGAACGAAATCCGGCGCAGCGGTTTATCCGAGAATTCCTCCATGGTCATCAGATCAGCCAGAACCTGTGTGGGGTGGAATTCCGTTGTCAGTCCGTTCCAGACGGGAACCCCGGAGTAAGCCGCCAGCTCTTCGGCAACCGTCTGTCCGAATCCCCGGTATTCGATCCCATCGTACATGCGGCCCAGCACACGTGCCGTGTCCTTCATGGATTCCTTGTGTCCGATCTGGCTTCCCGTAGGTCCCAGATATGTAACCTGCGCACCCTGGTCATAGGATGCGACCTCGAAGGCACAGCGTGTTCGGGTGGACGATTTCTCAAAAATCAGAGCGATATTCTTCCCGGACAGTCTTTCCTGTTCGGTTCCCATATATTTCGCTTTCTTGAGATCGTGAGAAAGATCGAGGAGAAAGCGGATCTCCTGAGAAGAAAAATCCAGAAGTTTGAGAAAATTTCGGTTGCGAAGATTATAGGCCATTTTTTTATTCCTTTAAATGAGATATGAACAAATTTATGGTAAGCATTTGACTGTCCGGAGTCAACGTTTGCATAGGAAAAGACCGGGAAATGATCAAACCATGTTGATCAACCGGGATCCCTCCCCGTACCGGCTTCCTAGCACAGCTCGATTCCGGTACGACACCCGAGCAAACGACGCCCTCGCCGTGCAAGGGAAACAACGATATAGACGCCGCATCCCATCGATTTTTTTCTTTTCCGCACGACAAAAAAGACTTGTTTTTTTTCATAATTCCAGTATATTGGGGACGTTATATAAATATATGGTATCGCAATGTTTACACCTAAAAAGATCTCACCTGAAAAATTCATCGAGTTCATCCTTTCGTTGGAGGCGAGGGTGATGCTGTATAAGGTCTCAGCATACGCCCAATCCTTGAGTATCTAGCCCCCATTCCTTTTTCAAACCCGTTCGAGTTGGAACGGCAAATCGACACCTTTTGGTAAAGGAGGCTATCATGCAAGCCCTTGGAAGACAGATACTCGTTGAACTGTACGAATGTGACAGTGATCTTTTAAATGACCGGGAATTTATAAGTAAAGCCATGATCGAGGCCGTGGAAAAGGCGAAAGCCACCATCGTCGCCAGCACCTTTCATCATTTCTCTCCTCACGGCGTCTCCGGTGTGGTGGTTATCGCCGAATCTCATGTATCGGTTCACTCCTGGCCGGAATACGGTTATGCCGCCGTCGACATTTTCACCTGCGGTGAATCCATCGATCCCTGGATCATCCATACCAGCCTCAAAGACGATCTCCGGTCACCGAATACCTCGGTCACGGAAATCAAACGCGGGCTCTTCGATGCTCCCGGCAAGCTTGCGCATAAACCCTGCGGATAAAGGAGCTTTCATGTTAGTGACGCCCAAACGATATTTTCTGATTTCTGCGACCTCCGAAGGCCTTACCGATCTAAATGTCTTCGACAATTGCCTGATCGAAGCCGGCATCGGGGACACGAACCTGATCAAAATGAGCAGCATCGTTCCCCCTTACTGCCGAAAGAGCGAGCCCATCCCCATCCCGCCGGGATCTTTCCTTCCGGTCGCCTATGCCTTCCACGGCTCCCGAATTCCGGGAGAGATCATCTCCGCCGCGGTCGCCGTTGCTCTCCCCATGGAGGAAGGCGAAGCCGGCCTCATCATGGAGGTAAGCGGGGTGATTTCGCGCGGAGAAGCTGAAGCAGCGGTAACCCGGATGGCGGAAGCCGGATTCAAGAAGCGCCACCGCCGCATAAAAGATATCCTCATAGAAGCGGCCGAACATCGCGTCTCCGTTAACGGAGGCGTTTTCGCCGGCGTCGCTCTGTGGGAATGAGGAGAAGCCATGGACCTCTGGTATACGGAAAAAATAGACGACGGCGTGGGTTTGACGCTCAAGGTAAAAGAGCATCTTTATCATAAACGGACGGCATTCCAGACCATCGATGTTCTGAAGACGGCGGTCTACGGCCGTGTCATGACGATCGACGGCATGGTTATGCTTACAGAAGGAGACGAGTTCGTATATCATGAACTGCTGACGCATGTCCCTCTCCAGTTACTGAAATCACCCGAGCGCGTTCTGATCATAGGGGGCGGTGATGGTGGCACCGCTCGAGAAGTGCTTAAATACCCTGAGATCAAGGAAGTCGTGATGGTGGAGATCGATAAGGATGTCGTCGACGCGGCAAAAAAATTTTTCCCGGGTACGGCATGTTCGTTCCAGGATCCGAGGCTGCGGATCCTGATAGACGACGGCGCCGCCTTCGTAAAGGAAGAGGAAGAAGAAATTTTCGATCTCGTAATCATAGACTCCACCGATCCCATCGGTCCCGCCGAAGTTCTTTTTTCCGAAGATTTTTACGCCGGCTGCAGCCGGATACTCAATTCCCAAGGCATCCTCACCACGCATACCGAATCGCCGTTCCACCATCGCTACCGGGATACGATCGCTCTCATTCACCGTCGGCTGCGGACGGTTCTCCCGAAAACCTTCGCTTATCTCGGAAGCATACCGACCTATCCCTTTGGTCTGTTCAGCTTCGCTTTCGCATCCCGTGGGATCGATCCGAGAACCGATCCCTTCCACGCCGGTCACCTGCCTACCGACTTGAAATATTACAACCACGAACTGGCAAGAGGAGCCTTTGCGCTTCCCAATTTCATGCAGCGGCTGATGCCGTAGCCGCGGCGAGGGTGGAAGAAATCGATCCCTGCCGGCCTGACACCCCCAAGAAGCATTGATATCCCAATAGGATACTCTTCCGCCTTCCTTCAAAGGAAAAACGGCATAGGCATCCATTTCTCAGTGAAAACGGATTCGGGACAGATGGCGTTTCTCATTGATGGAGAAGAGATGAAAGATACGTGGAAAAAGGATCTAAAGAAAAGATCCCGATGTAATCGGCCCGGGAAGAATCATGACGATTACATCCCGGGCTAGCTTCAAGGAATCAATAAGTTAAACCGGAGAGCGGCAAGCCGCTCTCCGGAAGATTATTCTCTATCCGGTATGCGGATTCAATCCGCACGGAGACACGGATCAGAAATGATACCCGAATCCGAGGGCAAAGCCCCAGGTTGTACGCGTGTATTTATCCATATAGGAACCCACCATGGGATCAACGACGGATATCTCGGAATCTTGGTAGATCACAAATATCCCGCCGAGATTCAGATCCAGGTTAGGCGTGAATTTGACCTGTCCTCCAAAACCGATGGTTTGAGCGGAGAGTTCGTGGGAGAGATCGGACTGATAATCGTCGTTGACACTTACCTTGCTCATTTCGGTGCCGGCACTGAGGGTGATCATTTCATTGAGATCATATTCGATCCCGATGGCAGCGGAGAAGGAATTGTTATCGATCAGTTCTTCCGCACCGCCCAGGTCCGCCTGCTTTTCGAAAAAGAAGGATCCGGAAAGAATCGCCTTCAGTTGCGGGGTGATTTCATATCCGAGTCCCAAAGCAAGAAGGCCCGGGACATCATTTCGTGTAACCTCTCCGTCCGGGAACATGCCGGTATCATCGATGGTACTGTCGTTTTCCAATTCGAGTTTGGCCGCGAATTCGTAGCGGATGCTGATACCCAATTGCTCGACCGGAGTGAAATAGAGACCCAGGATAGGCTGGAAAGCGGTTCCGGTCTGTTTGACGTCAACGGCGGCATCGCCGACCATGGCCGCATACTGGGGCAGTCCGGCGACCGTAAAGAACTGAACCGCGGAGATCAAATCCCCGGTGGGATTGATCAGCGGGTGCATGGGATTGATCAGGATGTTCTGGATAGAGCCCTCATAGGTATTGGTCGCCTGGAGATAGCGGAAACCGACGGAAGCGGAAAGCATATCGCTGACGGCATAGGAGGCATTCGCCTGGAAACCGAAGAAGATGGAGCTTCCATTGAAAGCGATATCGGCGGAGTAGGCCGAAGTCGGAAGTCCCATGGCGCTCAGCATAGCGGGAAGACCGGAAATCGGGATCTCGAAGGAAGGCAGTCCGTTCGCGAAATCCGCGCTGCCGCCGCCGGCATTGGGACCGAAACCGAAGGACAGAGCAAACTTGTCTTTCTTGTAGACCGCATAGGCATTCGGAAAAACGGGAACCTTGACCTCGCCGATATAGGTCGCGTCATTCAGCAGAGGATAACCGCTTTCAACGGTTTTTTCCTGGAAGATCGTCTGATTGTGGATGGCAAGATGAAAGCCGTCTTCCAAGTGTGTCAAGCCTGCGGGATTATAGTACACCGCATCGATATCCGTAGATGCGTTACGCGACATCATGCGCATGTATTGGGCGCTCTGGTTTCCGTTGGTTACAATCTGCCCGAAGGTCAGGGGAACAACGCAAAAAACCAACACGAGTAGTATAAGACTTTTTTTCATGTTCTCTCCTCTCAATCAATACTTAAAACCCGAAACAGAAATGATTTTGGCTATAATATAATGAAATCATATAGAATTCAAGCTTGATTTATTGTTTAATCGAACGGCGCTCCGTGCGATTATAGGCAAATTTCCACAGCGATTCACGGTTGGATCTTCAGGAATCACTCGTATCGAAGTGATTCCACCGGATCGGCGGCGGCGGCCTTTAACGCCTGAAAACCGACGGTGACGATTGCGATCAGCATAGCGGAAGCACCTCCGGCCAAAAAGATGCCGAGGTTGATATCCACCCGGTAGATAAAATCCTTCAACCAATGATCCAGCAGCCACCAGGCCGCGGGCCAGGCGAATACATTAGCCAGCAGAACCAGGATGGTCAGGTCCTTCGACAGCAGCAGCACGATCCGTGAAACCGAGGAGCCAAGCGCCTTGCGGATCCCGACCTCCTTGGTTCTCTGTTCGGTATTAAAGGCGGCAAGCCCGAAAAGGCCCAGACAGGAAACAAACACCGCCAGCAGAGCGGAGGTGATGATCATGGCACGGGTTCTACGGACGAAGGAAAACTGATTGGCATACTCTTCATCCATGAAATCGTACCCGAAGGGAATGGATGGATTGAGCCTTTCGAAAACGCCCTTCACCGATCCTAGCACCCCTGAAACATCATTCGACCGGATTTTCAAAAAAATATAATTGTAACGGTCGGGCCTCTGGAATATGACCAGCGGCTCGTCCATCCGCCAGCGCGGATTGGGGATGATGTCTTCGATGATGCCGATAATGGAATAACGCCTTTCGGAATAAGTCATGCCGGCACCGATGCCGTAATCCTTCCCAAGCATGCCGGCCAATTTCTTGTTGATAAGAATCTGGTCGGTATTTCCCTTCAGGTCTTCCTCGCGCCGGAAGGAGCGCCCCGCGAGGAGTGATATATCGAAGGTTTCCAGAAAATCGGAGTCCACGCTGAGCATGGTCACCGTTGGTTTGTAATTCGGATCCTTTCCCTCCCATCCCCATCGGGAGCTGGTCCAACGTCCACCGGTCAGATAGGTCGAAGCGGTCGTGACCCTCTCCACCCCCGGTATGCCCAGGAATTCATTTTTTGCCATAGGATATGCATCCTTCAATGCCCCTCGATTCGAAAAGAACAGGATGTTTTGCATGTCATAACCGAGATCCATGGTTTGCAGGTGGTCGAGCTGCCGATAAACACCGGCCGCGAACACGATCAGCCCGATCGCCAGCGCAAACTGGAACACGACCAGAGTTCGGCGGAGAGCCGATTTCGGACGGGACAATCCGGCCCCCCCCTTGATAATGCGCAGGGGAGGAAAAACCGACATGAACAAGGCCGGGTAACTCCCGGCCAACAGGATGACAATGAATGAAATCCCGAATAGAAAAAGAGCCAATAAAGGATTTTGAAGCATGTTTAAATTGAGCGCCTTTTGAAAAAGAGCATTGAACGCCGGCAGCACGGCACGGGTCAAGAATAGCGTCGAAACCATCGATATGAGAACCAGGAGAAAGGTCTCGAAATAGAACTGCTTGACGATATCCGTCCGGAGAGCCCCAATGACTTTCCGCATCCCGATCTCCTTGGATCGCTTTCCGGATCGTGCCGTCGTCAGGTTCATGAAATTGATGCAGGCGATCAGAAGAATAAACATGCCGATAAAAACAACCAGACGAATCTGCTCAATGCTCCCCCCCCCTTCTCCCAACCGGTAGAGATGAAAGCGGGAAAACGGACACAGTTCCGGGGTAAAATCATCATCCGGGAACATCTCCGCAGCAAGTTCTTTTATCTTCAGGTTCAGATTCACCGCCGAAGCATCTTTTCGAAGCCTGACGAAAACGAAATAGTTTTGATTGGAATAAGAGCGAAGATCATCCTGGGTCCTCTGGGCATAAAATTCCAGGGGCATCAAAACATCGAAGCGAAACGTGGAATTACGGGGAATTTCCTTCATCACGCCGGCCACGGTCATGGGAAATTCATTATTAACGGTTATGATCTTCCCGAGCGGATTTTCAGTGCCGAAATACTTTTTCGCGGTGCGTTCCGAAAGCACCAATGAGTTGGGATCGGACAGTGCCGTTTCAGGATCACCAGCCTTCAAAGAAAATGTAAACATCCTCAGCGCTTCAGGATCTCCGGGAAATACGCGCCTCTCATAGAATGTCCGATCGCCGGAGCTGAGAATGAACGTCCGCATGCCGTAAAGAAAACGGGCGGCCTGTTCGACTTCGGGAAATTTCTCCTCTAACAGCGGCCCTATTCCGGGCACATTGGCGGCGCTGAAGTTTTCGGTATCCCCCCGTCGAATGCGAGACGCCACCAGATAGATGTCATCGATATCGGTGTGGAAAGCATCATAACTCAATTCATCCTGAGCCCACAGAAACAGCAGGATGACACAGGTCATGCCAATAGTCAGCCCGGCGATATTGATGAATGCATGAAGCCGATTCTTTTGGACATTGCGTACCGCGATCTTCAAATAATTTTTTACCATAACCATACTCCAATAAGCTGAGAGCCCGAGGTAATGAAGCAGCGCTGAAAAGGTGCTCCCGCACAACCACAAGCCGGCCCGAAGCGAGCCGTATCGTATCCGGATACGTTCATATTCAACGGAATAATCATCGCTGATGGCGAAGAGATGCTCATAGACGGACAACCGGCGGAGAATCCAGCGGAAAAACCTTGGGAGGCGATCGGGGGGGGGCTTCATTTTCCCTTCATGAATGCAAAATCCGGGACATCACTCCAAGCCGATCGCTGGGTTTCCTGCGCCTCGGCTAAAGCTTTATCTCCCGCCTCCGTCAACATGTATAGAATCCGCCTGCGCCCTCCCGGTCTGGCCTGAGGATCACTTTCTCCGGATGAAACAAGGCCTCTTTGAACCATGCGGTAAAGAGTGTTGTAGAGCGAACCGAAATTCAGCGTCTTCCCGGTGATGCGTTTAAAGCTCTGCCGGATCGTGACCCCATAGGCATTTTCTTTGAGCTTCCAGATGGAAAGCAGGATCCATTCTTCGTTTCGCGTCAGTTCAATCATATCGATCCCTCCGATATCTATTCTCCATAAATACATATGTATAGACGACTCCCTTAGAAAAAGGTTGCAAGGTTGTTTTGTGATGATAAAATCGCGTTCAAATTCGCGATCAGGTAAAACCGTTTACCGGGTCCGGAAAGCCTCCGGGGGAAAATCGGAGCGGCCAAACAGGTACAGCTCGACGGCCGTACACATCCAATCCCGTCACATTTTAAGATCGCGGCATATCAATCCGGCGGACGGAACCGGCCGTGGGCTCTCAGCAAATGGATGCCGGGCGCACCGGCGGATTATTCGTACACCAGGATAACCACACGCCGGTTCTGCGCACGACCTTCACGCGTGGCGTTATCACCGATCGGTTGTTCGCTTCCGTAGCTGATCACCTCCATCCGGTGCAGCGGTATGAAATGCTTTTTGTGGAGGTAATCCCGCACGGCTTCCGCTCTTTTCCTCCCCAGGGTCATATTCCAAGCCGCCGGCCCGGTGCTGTCCGTATGGCCCTGGATTTCAAGATAGACACCTTTATCCTGAGCGATCAGCATCTCGACGAACGCGTCCAGTCGGCCTTTTGCTTCGGGAGCGAGTTCGGAATTATCAAAGGCAAAGGTCGCATCGTTGTTCCGCAGCATCTCTTCAAAAACGAGATTGCCCTGGATCTGCTTCTTGACTTCCAGGATCGCGCTGTCATATTTGCCCATTTCGGCTTTCTGCTCCGTGATCAGCGAGCCCAGCGAACTCAACCGATCATCATGCTCCTTGATCCTTTTCTGGTTCTCTTCGATGGAGCTCTCCACGCCTTCGACCTTTTTATCCAGAACCGCGACTTCCTGAAGAACATATTTTTGGGTGGCGCACCCCGTGAAGACGACCACTGCCGCCACGATCGCACATCCCATAAAAATCCATTTTCTTTTCATTACCGCCTCCCTTTTACTTTTCTTGATGAACGGACTCCGGTTGGTATCCGAACCGCTCTTCATTTCGTTTTTCTCCAAAATATTCGCCGTGTGGATTCAGACGAAAATCCGCAGCGACCTTCAATTCCCCCTCCCCCGGCGTTTTACCGACGGCATCAGCCCGGGGACGTACATCCTCCGTCAACTTGTCGCCGCTGTAATATCCTTCACGCGTACGAACTTTGAAGCGGCGCTTGGATGTCGTGACGTCGATCTGTCGAAAACCGCCGTTGGGATCGCTGTGGGAAGTATAACCCAATATATATTGATAGCTGAGCTCCTGTTTGATGCGTATGAAAACCGGCCTCAATTCCTCCGGTTGGGTGAGAAAAAATGCGCGGCCTCCGGTTGCATTAGAGAAAGACTCCAAAGAGCTGATGATCCCGGATGGGGTCAAGGCCGGAATCCGCTTATATTTTCTCAAAACCTGTTCACTCAAAGGGATCTTGTACCCGATAGTATAGATCGGAACATCCACTCTCCCGGCGATCTCGACGGCCTGATCATAAGAATACTGGCTGTCGTTCTCGATCCCGTCCGTAATGAGGAGCAAAGCCCGTTTTTCATTCGTCCCCTTGTTGGCATATTCGGGAGACACCGCCACCGCATCATTCAAAGCGGTCTGACCATAAGCTTCGGTTTTTTCCAGAACGGATACAAAATCCCTCCTCGACCGCGAAAAATCCACGGCGACTTCCACTTCACCGTCGGCGAAGATCAGCAAAGAGATTTCGTCGCAAGGCCTCATCAGGGATGCAGCGAGGAAAGCCAGGACTTTCTTGCATTCCTCCAGCTTGTTCAACAGGGCCATACTGCCGCTCACGTCGAGCAGGACGGTGAGGCTCACGGGGGCCTCGAAATCCCGGCTGAAATAAGTGATTTCCCGCTTCTCTCCGTTCTCGAAAACCGAGAAATCTTCCCGGGTCAGATCATTGACGGATCGACCGCGCCGATCCTGAACGGTGACGGCGAAGGATACCGCGATGACGGCGACATCATGTCCGATCGTTTTCTTGCGTGACTCCTGGGAAAAAACCGGGCGATTCAAGAGTGAGAAGGATAATGAGATGAATAAAAATATCCTCGCGTATTTCATTAGGTCGCTAATCCCGGAAAACGGGAGTGACCGCCGTATTGTTCGCATCTTCAACTCATCTCATGATTTCACAGCCGATAGATCTTTCCATCCCCTAAGCGTCGGTTTGTTGTCGTTAGTGTACATGGAACCGAGACTCTATGACAAGTCAAACCGCGATGGGAATCACAATATCAAATTAGTCGGAGAACCGGCGAAAGAGTTGAATGATGATTCATCATGTCCTCTCTTCGCCTCATTCTTGAAAACGGAAAGTATATATCCTATAATTTTTTCACGTGCGCAAAAGGATGGTTCGCATCAAAAATAAATGGGCTTTGATTTTAATGGGGGGGGGAGCAAGAGGCCTCGTCCATATAGGCATCCTTGATGTTTTCCACGAGATCGGGTTGATCCCCGATATCATCGTCGGTACTTCCATGGGTGGAATCGTCGGCGGGCTTTACGCCCGCGGTTTCTCTCCCGATCGTTTAAAAGTCACCGCGGATGATCTGAGCTTTGAGAATTTCCTCGAGAAAATAAAGCTGCCCTCCAACTTGAAAACGCCAAAAACCATGCGGGATTACTTGATCATAAAAAACTACCGCGATCAACTGCTGAAGAAGATGGGACTCGACAGAGAGGACAGCATTGAAAGATATCTGAAATCTCTGGTGGGAGAAATCCTCATCGAAGAACTTCCGATCCAATTTGCCTGCAATGCCGTCGATCTTCTTTCGGGAAAAGAAGTCATTTTTAAAACCGGTCCGCTGTACAAAGCGCTCAGAGCCACCATGTCGCTGCCGCTTATATTCGAACCCGTTAAACATGAGGGCATGCTGCTGGTGGATGGAGGATTCATCGACAACGCTCCCGTGAAAATCGCACGCACGCTCGGCGCCGACACGACCGTACTTGTCGATATCCACAGGAGGGTAAAGCATGTCGCCCAAACAAACATTAAGAACACGTTCGTTCTTATCCAGCGGTTGATGGAAATCATGAGCAGCAGCGCCCTCGAAGAAAAGATCCAAAAAGCGGACTTCATCCTCAGGATCAAGATCGACATCGATTCACTCGACTTTTCGGACACGAAAAAAATCATCGATGCCGGCAGAAAAGGCGCACTCAAGAATCTTTCGCAGGTAAAAAAGATTCCGTTGGGCCTTTAAACGCCGGAAAAATCCGCCCTCCGGCATATTTGACGAAAAAGCGTTTTTTGAAGAAAAAAGGTGAGAGTCCGGATTCAACGGATTATCCCGGGACGGTATGGGCTTTTCGGTATTCCGTGGGGGTCATCCCGGTGATCTTCTTAAAAATGGAATTGAATCCGGATTTGGAATTGAACCCGGATTCATAGGCGATCGCCAAAAGGGTTATGTTTTTGAATTTTTCCTTCAGCAACCTTTCCTTCACGTCTTCAACACGATATTCATTGACCAAGGTGTAGAAGTTTTTATGGAGCTTTTCGTTGATTGCCTGGGTTAGATGATGTTTGGGTATCCCGAGCGATCCCGCCACGTCCTGGATCGTCAGCTCCGCGTTCAAAAAGGGTTTTTTCTCTTCCATGTAGTGAAGCAAAATCTCCAGATAACTCCTGGCTCTATCTTCGCTCAATCCCGATTTTTCGTACTTCATCATCTTTTTCTCTTCGCCCGTGTTATTGTCTTGCAGAACCGGACCGGCAATGTGGACCTGCCTGGCCGCCGGCTGATCGAAAATAACCGCTTGTTTGAATCCGAAATAGGAAAAGGCGAAAACAAAAAATATCAAGCCGAGATCCGGCCATATCAAGGGTGTGACGAACTCCCGGCGGCTGAATATCCTCAGAAGTCCGGTGACGATGAGAAAGGAATAGGCCAGAGCGAAACTGAAGGCCGCGGTTCGCAGCCAATGGAGATCGATTTTGGCGGAGCTGTATGAAAAGAAATCATGCAGGTTGGCTTCATGCTTTTTCAGCAGCCGCAGAACCACAAAACAGTAAAACAGGATCGAAAAGACGACAAGAGACATATATATTTTAATACCTAATCGGGGAGTGATACCGCCGCCCGACCTGAGAATGAAAACGCTTTCCGGCAGGATACAGTTCGACAGGCTGAAAAGGACGAAGGGAATGAAATGAAACCAATATGACTTTTTGAACACCTGTCTTTCCGAAATCAGCATCCGGGCATAAATGTAAAGGAAAGGACCGTATATCAAGGGCAGGGTGCCGCCCACTCTGATCAAAATACTGTGCGTAAATCTGAAATTCGTGAACTGAATCGTTGATATTTCGACCAGAAACTGAAACGCGATCAACAGAAACCATGTCGTCAGGATCTTGTCGGACGGCTGTTTCGGCTTTTTGGTTCCCAGCACCAGACTTGCGAAGAGAGCTTGGACAATGCCGATATATAAGATGATGTGCATTTTGGGTCTCGGAATCCTCGGGAAGTTGAGTTTCGGTTCCCGGATCGGATCGATTTTCCGAAATTTTCACGATCATTATATAACGGCCGGGGGACTAAAATAAAGCGGTCGATTTCACTGCATTCCAATGGAGGAAAGCCTTTCGGGTCAAACGAAAGCACGCCCGGTGAAACCGTTACCGGCTTTTCTCTTTTCGGACATATCCGATCTTGTACATGGCCGGCACCACGATCAGCGTCAGAACCGTCGCAAACACGAGCCCGAAAATAATCGTCCACGCCAGCGAGTTCCAGAAAGCGGCGTTATCCCCGCCGAAATAGATCTGCGGGTTCAAATCGGTAAACAGCGTCACGAAGTTGATGTTGATTCCTATGGCAAGGGGAAAAAGCCCCAGGATGGTGGACAACGCCGTCAAGAGCACGGGAGTAAGACGCGTGGCTCCGGCTTGAATGATCATTTCGGTTTTATCGGCGGCTCCGGCGGTCAGATTATCGGCATAATCCACAAGAATGATCCCGTTTTTCACGACGATCCCCGCCACGGCGATGATCCCCATGCCCGTCATGATGATGGAAATATCGATGCCGAATAAAACGAATCCGAGGAACACACCCGTGAAACTGAAGAATATCTGAGTGATGATGATCAGGGGCTTGGAGAGCGAATTGAACTGAGCGACCAGAATGATGAAGATCAACGCCATCGCGATAAAAAGCGCTTTGACAAGATAGTTCCCCACTTCGGCCTGCATATCCTGTTCTCCCGTGAACGCGACGGTATACCCCGGCGCCAGTTCGAACTCCGGCAGATGCTGTCTGATCCGCCAGATGATTTCATTGGCGTTGAAACCACGCACGACATTGGAGGAAAGCGTGATGACGCGCTTATTGTCGATCCGGGTGATGCCGCCATGAGTGGACTGGTAGGCGACCTCGGCGACGGCGGAGAGCGGAATCTTTTTCGGCGGCCCGTTTCCCTGAGAAGGGATGGTGATGGTCTGGCTGAGCAGGACATCGATGTCATGACGGTATTTTTCATCCAAACGCACCTGGATGGGATATTCCTCCTCCCCTTCCTTGAACTTCGATATCTCCGTTCCGAATACCGCGGTGCGCAGCATTATCCCAATCCGGGCGGTGCTGATCCCGAGACGGTTGGCTTTGTCGCGGTCGATATGAAGGATGAGTTCGGGTTTGTTGATCTCCATGCTCGACTTGAGTTCTTCGATGCCCTCGATGTTCAAAGAGGCGATGAACTTTTCCAAACGCTGGGAGATCGCGATCATTTCTTCGATGTCGTCGCCGCTGATCTCGATATTGATCGGCATCCCGGTCGGAGGGCCGCCCGCTTCGCGGTCGATCCGGATCTTCGCGCCCGGGATGGAACGGACCTTTTCCCGAAGGACGTTCATGTACGTATAGGTCGACGGACCCGTCCGGTACTTATATTCCAGAAAGGTGACCGTGACCTTGGCCAGCTTGTCCTGGGTGAAGCGCTCAAACATGCCGCTTCCCGCGTTCACCGCCACGTTGGTCACAACGGACTCCACATCGGGATTGTCCCGTCCGATAACGTTGAATACGATGTCTTCAACTTGTCTGCTGACTTCATTGGTGACATCGATATGAGTTCCTTCCGGCATCGTGATATAGGCGAAAATGGAATTGGGCTCGCCTGAAGGGAAGAAGACGATTCTCGGCGTCTTGATTCCCAGAAGGATGAAAGAAAAGAAAAACAGGGATACGACCCCCCCCACAACGGCGTAGGGACGCCTGCCGCGAAGGACGAAAGTCAGGGTTTTCTTATAGGCCGAGATCATACGGGGGAGGACACAGCATTGGAATTTATCGACCAGGGGAGGAATAGCGATCCTGTCCAGCAAATAGATGAAGAATCCCAAAACCATGAGATTCCCGAGCAGCCTTTGACCGGTCAGATAGAAAACAACGGTGAGGATTCCGATCCCCAGATAAACCAGCAGGGTTTTTCGAGTGATTTTTCGGCCCGCATCCCTCTTTTCGTCAGGATCCTCGTATTTCATGAAAGAAACGGCGAAAACCGGATTGATCACATAGGCCACAAACATGGATGCGGTCAGGGTGATGATGATCGTGACCGGAAGAAAAGACATGAATTTCCCCGCGATCCCGGGCATGAATATGAGCGGGGCAAAGGGAGCCATCGTCGTCAGCGTCCCGGTGAAAACCGCCAGCGCCACCTCTTTCACTCCCCGTTTGGTGGCGGGAATGATGGGAAGATCGGGTGTCGTGGTGAAATGCCGATAGATGTTTTCCACGACCACGATGGAGTTGTCCACAACGATCCCGAGAACCATGATAAAGGACATCATGACGACCATATTCAACGTGAATCCCACGATAGGGATAAAAATGAACGCCGTCAGCATGGACAGCGGGATGGCGACACCGACAAAAAGGGCATTTGTGCGTCCCATGAAGAACATCAGCACCAATACGACGACCAGGAATCCCAGGATAATCGAATTGAACAGATCGCTGACGCTGTTCCGGGTCTGCGCGCTGGAATCCCCGGTTATGGTGATAATCAGGTTTTCAGGCGCCGTACGTTCGAAGTCCGCAACGATATCTTTTATCTTATCCACGGCGTAAATCAGGTTTTTGCCGCTCTTCTTGATGACATTGATCGTGATGACGTCCTGGGAGCCAAGCCTGGCATAACTCGCCCGGTCGGCATAACCATCGACGACCTCCGCGATATCTTTTAAATAAATGCCGTTTTGAAGGTGGATATCCCGGATCTGCCCGATGTTTTCAAATTCCCCCACAACCCGAAGATTGCGTTTCACAGCCCTTTCATCGATCTGCCCGCTGGAAATCGTCAGGTTCTCCTGCGCGACGGCACCCTGGATGGAATTGAAGGACAATCCGGCGGCCTGCATTTTATAAAGATCGACGTTGATCTGGATTTCACGATCCAGCGCGCCGGCGATATCTACCCTGGAGATTTCCTCCAATGCCTCTATCTCGTCCTGAAGGAATTCGGCATATTCCTTGAGCTTGACCAATCCCAGATCTCCGGACAAGTTGAGATAGAGAATCGGGATCTCCGAAACATCGATCCGAGAAATTTCAGGGCCCCGGGGAAGATCGGACGGCAGGTCGGACAACGCATCGTCCACGGCCTGCTTCACATCGAGGTAGGCCTGCAGGTCATCCACGGAGAGTTCGAACTCGATAAATATGGAAGAGTAGTCCTGGATGGATTGACTACTGATCTCTTTAACCCCGTCAACACCCTTCAGCTGTTTTTCCAGCGGACGGGTAACCAGATTTTCCATGTCCGCCGGAGAGGTCCCGGGATAAATAG
>CAYSQW010000010.1:0-86765 GCA_964433135.1 uncultured Eubacteriales bacterium | reverse complement strand
TGCTCTTGACGTCGATCAGCGGGGATTCTCCGATGACCGTCACTTCTTCCTCGAGGGCGCCCATTTCCATCTGGATATCGACGGTCAGGGTTTGCTCGGGACGAAGGGCAATGCCTTCGCGGGAAAATGTTTTGAACCCGGAAAGGGTGAAAACCATCTTGTAGGTGCCGGGGCGAAGCGCCAGCAGGCGGTACACGCCGTTGTTGCCGGTTATGGCCGTGGCTTCACCAACCGCATCCGGGCTGGTGGCGACGACAGAAACACCGGGAAGAGGAACGCCTTCATTATCTGTAACAGTCCCTGTGAGCCTTCCGCTTCCTTCCTGGGCGAAGGTCAATCCGCTGATGATCAGCAGAGCCGCCAGGAAAGAGAGGAAAAATCTCGACTTTCTCATTCAATTCCTCCAAATCAGTTTTTTCTGCTTGAGGCCGGATAATTTAGATAAGTTTATATAGCGATAATTGGTGATGCCTCAAGCGCAATACCCATGTGGTGAAGAGGTGATATCGACCGGGCAAGGTTGATACTCTCTCCGCTTGAACCTTTTTTAAAGATGACTTCCCGTATGACGCCTCCTTAGTTGAATTTGGATGTATAAAAACCAGATATATATCAGAGGAGATGTTTCAAATATGGGAAGGGATCAATGCCGAAAGGAAAAATGGCTTTCGGAATAAATCGCCCATGATCTAAAACAGCTCCAACGTGTGTATCAAATGACTCCTTTGTATCGAAAACACAGTCCTATATATACGGTATACTATATATCACAGTAAGAAAAGGAAGGCAAGTTCTATTCATGCGGCACGGATCAGGCAAAAAATCGGTATGCAGGGCTTTTTGATTCCTTCCATGCCGTTAGAATCTGGGCGGGCGTTCGTTTGTTCGGTAATCCGATTCGAGGATTGACGGAAAGGGATATATCAAAAGAAAGACATAGGGTGGAAAAGGGAGAAGGATCTGTTGCAAAAAACGATATGATCCTATATATATGGAAATAATTGGGATCATTGAGAAAGCTTCCATCGCAAATAAGAGGAGACAATGAAGGCAAGCAAACGAATCGGTATTTTGGGGGGGATCAGTCTGGAATCAACAGTAAGGTATTATGACTCTCTATTGAAGAAATACTATAAGCGGCGTAAGGACTACCATTATCCGGAGATCGTGATATTCAGCCTTGATTTTCAAAGGTTTTCGGACTTTGAGGAAAAGGGTCGTCGTGAGCATTACATCCAATATATCATGCAGGGCATTGAGTCGCTTGAGAACGGCGGCGTCGATTTTATCGTCATGGCCGCGAATTCTCCTCATTCCGAATTCGGAGAAATACAACGGCGGGCTCGGGTTCCGCTCCTCAATATCGCTGAAGTGACGGCCGCTAAAGCCCACGGCATGGGAATCACCAAGGCGCTTCTGCTCGGCATCAAACACACCATTCGATCTTCCTCCTATAAAGAGGCGTATATCAGAAACGGCATCGAAGTGATCGTTCCATCGGATACGGAGCAGGACGAGATCGAAAAAATTATTTTTAACGAACTGGTGCTGGGCATCAAGCGGGAGAGCAGTCGACAGCGCATGGTTTCCATCATTGACGGCTACCCGGCGGATGCGGTGATACTGGGCTGTACGGAACTGCCTTTGCTGCTCGCCCAGGAAGATGTGGCTCAGCGACTGCTCGATACGGCGGCGCTGCATATCGAAGCCGCATTGGATTACGCTTTGGAGGGGTGATCGAGGCGTCTGTCCTCAGACGGACGGTGAGAGGATGGGGGCCGTTCGGATCACGGCCCCCCTATTGTCGGTTATATACGATTTTTTACTTGATCAGGTAAAATTCCCGCGGATAACCGTCCAGCCAATCACATCCACGTTTGGTGAAGGCGGCTTCTTCTTCGAGTCCCATACCGACCAGGGCGTTATCCCATTCCGGGATCTTATGTCCTACGCTCAACTCGATGGAATAGACGGTATTGAAGTGCAGCGGATAATCGCCGCGAACCGGCACTCCGTCCTGTTTTTCTGTCCGGCCGAGAACCGTTCCCGCCGCATGTCCGTGAACGCCGATAGGATGCGTATAGATCCGGGGATTGAGATCTTCCTCGCGGCCTTGCTTCAACGAAGCCAGCAGAACCTCGTTTCCGGTCCGCCCCTCCTTGAAGTTGTTCATGAAGATCTCCTGCAGACGGTTGCCTTTGCGCAGGAGCTCTTTCACGCCGGCCGGAGGTTCTTCTTCTCCGATACGGCAGACATAGGCGTTATGCTGCATGTCGGTGCAGAGGCCGAGATAGACGATGCCCATATCGCAGTGCAGGATGTCGCCGCGGCGGATTACCCGGTCTCCTTCACCGTATTTGGCTTTATCCTTGGGGGAGCGTCGGATGCTGATCGAAGGTTGAAACCAGGTTTCCAACCCAAGGCTGGTGATTTTATCGCGTGTCCACCACACGACGTCGTCGGTTGTGGTGACGTCGGGAGTGATGACCTTGTTCGAAAAGAATTCCGCGATAATATCATGAGAGATTCCAGCGATATGACGATAGACGCTGAGTTGATCCGGACTGCGTGTCTCGAGCCACCCGACACAAAGATGTTCCGCGGAAACAAGACGGTCCACGTATTTTTTATCCAGCGAGCGCACGAGTTTTTCCTTGAGTCCGGCCGTCAGCCCGTTGCCGAAAGCGACCCAGTTCTCCGACTGGTTGATCCCGATCTTTTTAACATCGTGTTTCTTGATATAGGAGGAAAGAGCTTCCCACTGTCCTTGCTCACCCTTGGCTTTGTCGAACTTCAAGGTCTCGTAGAAGGGAGCCGCCGTGCCTTTGCCGTGCCAGTTCAAGGTGAGTTTCTTGAAGCCCTCGGGGCCGTTATGAAAGACCAGGATAGACAGCCGCCGTGCATTGAGGACCGGAGGGGCTACCATGGACATATAAACCGGGTCCTCGCCGTATTCATAATTGATGACGAGCCACATATCGATGGCTTCGCGTTTCATGAGCATGGGAATGATATTGTCAAGACGCCATCCCAGCCACCGGGTGAAGACTTCCGCCCGTTCACGTTCGGGCAGAATTTTTGCGCTGTCGTCGACGTCCGCGATGTCCCAATGGATCTGATTCTGGGCAATGGCGGGTCCTACGACGCCGATCATAAAGCACAAGGTTAATAAGCAAACAGAGAGCCTTTTTTTCACGAAATGCCTCCTTTATAAGCATGGTGTGATGAAAACATGGAGGAAATCGAACCGTTGACTATTCGATCTTCCGAATGCGCGTCGTGTGATCGCATGCATAATATATTATATATATGATGAATGTTTAGCAAGTGATTATAAAGGGGCTCCGGAGTTGTGTCGCGCCGGCAATCGTGGAGGGATTCCGTTTGAAAAACCCCCGGGAAGTTGGTACATTATGCCTGAATTATACAAGATGCTGTGATTCAGGGATCGAGAAACAATTACGGCCGTTTTTCATTTTGAGGAGTATGAATGAGAAATTCCAAGCTGTTCGGATTCTGTTTGGGAACGGCACTGGTGTGCGGCTTGATGTCTCTTGTTCTGCATGCCGGGGAAACGAAGCTGCAGGGGGCATGGAAGATCGAGGGATATGAGCTCAAGGAAGGGGGAGCGCCCCGGGTGCGGGGCTCCATCGTTTTCGGCGAACATGACTGGGTGGTCCTTTTTTTTGTCGTTGATGCGGATGGGAAGCCGCTGCGTGGTTCCGGAGAAGGCGGATCCTACAGTCTTAAGGGAAATCGCTTGTTGTTCACGCATATGTATCTGATGTTTTCCGGCGGCGATCCGGTGGACGGGCTTCCGCTGAGTCAGCCGGAGATGAAACTTGACAGTCGTCATGAAGAAGAATGCCGGATCGAACTCAAGGGAGAACGGCTGACTATCTTTTTTCCCAGCGGCAACCGTTTGCGGTTTACGCGATCCTCATGAGGTTCTGTTTTGATGAGGGCATGATACGATTTCGGATTGGATTGAAAGGAAAGGCGGGTATCTTATGAAAGCAAAAGGCATTATTGGCTATTACGTTATCCTGTGCGTATGCGCGGGATTGTTTCTTTGGATCGAACAACTCACCCATTTTGAGTTTCTCCTGCACCTGGCGGCGATTCCGCTGGAAGTGCTGGTCGCGGTGTTTATCGTTGAACGGTTTCTGGAACACCGCGAGCGGAAAGACAAGCGCCGCCAGTTGATGTACATTAAAAGTTATCTCTTTCGATCGGGAATGCGCAAACTTTTCGTGGCGAATTTTTCCGCTCTGAAAACTCCTTCGATCACCATGAGCGAGATCAAACAGGCTTCGCTGGAGGATCTGAAGCGGATGCGGAAGGCGGCCGAAAACATCGAATATGATTCCCTCGAAGCCATGGAGCCGGTAATCCGCGAATATGTCAAGGCCCAGGATGTATGGAATAACTTCCTGAATCGGGCGATCACTTACAATTTCGAGGAAATCTTTCAGGACATGATCTATATCCTTCATTTCATCTATGACGTGAAGAGTTTTCATGAACTCCATCCGGGAGAAAAGTTTATTTTCGCGGCTGAGAAGAATGAGGTCTTGATGATCAAAGTGCGCAAGGTTCTGGAAGACGGGATTCGTAAATTCCTGGATTATGCCGTCGAGATCAAGTCCAAACAACCTGAGATGTTCAATGAGATCTTGTCCGACTATGAAGCGGCGGTGAATTCAACCGGAATCCCGCGCTGAATCCGTTCTGGTTTCGTCAAAAATTAAAAAGATAATTGATCTTCAGGGCGATGGTCCGATCCTGAATACCGCTTGCAATCCCTTCCACCATGCGGCGTTCGTTGTAGACCAGAAACAGGTCGCTGCCGGGCCGGTAGATGAAGTGCAGCCGGATATTCGCATTGACCTCATCGGTGTCGCTGTTCCACTGTAACAAGCTCATCAATGACAGCTGGGTGGAAAAGCTGTAGATCAATCGGCTTTGCAGCAGGTGATTGATGAAATCGCCCTGGGGAAGTTCGACGTCGTTATAGATCAAGTTGAATTCGGTCCAGAAATTGGAAAAGGGACGGAGTCCCAGCTTTCCGGTTAAGATCTTACTGTCCCCTCCATAGAACCGGCCTTTCCGGTATTTGGCCTCGCCGTAGATTTTTCGGCTTTTATCGGTTTGGTGGTTGGCCTCGAAATAACGGATGGGATAGAAGCCGACAGGAATCGTGATGTTTTCCTGGATCTCGAAGGGGATATCCACGTATTCGTAGTTATCATTCCACTGCAGGCCGGTTTTTCCTCCGTTGATGTACTGAATCACCATGTCCATATGGAGAGTTCTTTCCAGCAGCCCATTGCTCTGGTCGGTGGTGCGAGACACCATGATGTGAGGATTGAGGCGCTGAACCCCCGGGATGTTTGGTTCCGGTGTATAGGCGATGTAAAACTGTCCGGTCCGGATGCCGGTGCGTTTCACGAATCCCATCTCGGCGTTGAAATTGTCCTGAATATCAAGGACATGTCCCCTGATTTCCCAGAAGTCGCTCACCCATTCGGCTCCCAATTTGGCCGCTGTGTTCTTTCCCCGCAAATCGGGTGAGGCGGTGAGCGCGAAATAGCTGCTGATCGAGAGATTTTCGCCGAAGTTAAAGTCGCCGTCTAATGCGAAGGCACGGTTGTAGTCTTCCCTGAGGCTGGATTGGCGGTTGGTCAACATCATGCCCACGGCGGATTTGCCGAACACGTCCCGACTGACGCGGACGACGGAAAAATTGTTGGTCGGGATATCGCCTTTGGCTTGTGCCTGAAGGTTGAGCAGTCCGACATTGTATCTTCCCAGCTTGCCCGCGAGCTTGGCTCCGCCCAGCAAAGGGATCGCTTCGCCTTCGTCGGAGAGCCCGATGCGCCGGCTGAAAAAGATCATGGCGTCGTCGGGACTGCCGATGCTGAAAATCGCGGCATTCTCAAGAAAAAATTCGCGTTTTTCAGGAAAGTAGAGGTCGAAGCGGGTAAGATTGATCTGCTGGTCGTCGGCTTCCACCTGGGAAAAATCCGTATTTCCGGTTAATTCAAGGGTGAGGTTGGAAGTGATTCCGTATTTGATATCGATTCCGGCATCCAAATTGGGATGATGGTCCATAACGCCGTCCTCATCGAGCTGGGAAACATGATTGAGCAGGGTATAAGGTTTGACCTGAAGCTTCAGCCCTTTGGACAACTCGTCAAGTCCATGCAATTCTCCGGCGATGGAAACCTTATGAAGCTTGAGGTTTCGGGGAAGCGGGACCCAAGTCGAAGCTTCGTTTTTGCGGCGGATATTGCGAAGAAAGTTCAATCCCCATACCGCATCCGATTTGCCGTCGTATCTCAGGTTATAGAGAGGAATTCTTATCTCCGCCGACCATCCATTCTCCAGGATAGCGGTTTTCACTTCCCAGACGGCGTTCCAGTCGCGATTGAGGTTGGGATTGTTGTTGGGGTAGCGGCCTTCGCTTTTTCCTTCTTTGCGGATCTGAAGATCCATTTTGGCTCCCAGCGGATTGATGACGAAAATGTATCCGTTGCGGCGGTCGTGAAACGTATCCAGCATGACTTCGAAATGATCGTTTTCAGATAATTTGTCGCTGTCCCGCCGTTTCTCGTTCGCGATGATCTTGTCCGGTTCGGAATCGAAGCACATGGCGCCGATGTAGATGTTTTCGGCGTCGTACATGATTTTAACCTCGGTTTTTTCAGTCGCAGGCAGCCCTTCATCAGGCTGACGCTGGATGAAATTCCGGGCGGCCGGAACCGCATCCCAGATTTCAGGCTCCAGGAATCCGTCAATTACAGGGGCGCTGGGGATTTTTTGTGCTTCCAGTATGTAAGCCCCAGGTCTTGCGGCGTTGTTTCGGTTAAGACCTTCAGTGCTGAATCCCGCCGATGCAATCAGCGGTATGAGGAAGAAGCGAACCATCAAGCGTCTGGATTTCACGGTGTTTCCTTTCAAAAAAGATCCGGAGGGTGTACCCGCCGACTAAAGAGCGGTATTATAAGAGATGTAAGGGGTATTTGTAAAAACTTTATTATGAATCCCGTAAAAATTTTCATTCGTCTCATCGCTAAACAATGGAAGGATCGCCTTTAAAGGTGATAGGATCAAGAGGAATATCACCCCGGGAATCCTCCCTCATGGTGATTGACGGCGAACGTTCTATCTGGGATGATGGAGGCACTTTTGAAATGGGTCTGAGATGCGAATAGAAACGGTGAATGAAAGTCATGGCTCCGCGCTCAACGGCGATGTTTTTATTGTTTTGGTGTTGACAAAAAATGTCATATTTTTTAATGTAGGGATTCACGACGATGGGATCTAATTTAGGTGAGTTGCTTCTGCAAGAAAAGCTGTTGGATTCCGACCAGTTGAAGACGGTTTTGGAATTCCAGAAAAAAAATGAAGTCACTACGCCGACGGCTATCGTGAGTTTGGGTTTTATCTCCGAAGAGGAGATGGCGCAGGCTCTCAGTCGGCAGTTGGGATATCCTTATATAAACCTGGATCAATTCGAAGTGTATCCCGATGTGATCAATCTGATCCCGGTTGAGATCGCAAAGAATTATCTCATCATGCCGATCCACCGCATCCGGTCTTTCCTGACGCTTGCCATGGTCGATCCCACGGACCTGGATGTTATCGAGGATATCCGTTTCCGGACCGGACTGAGCATCCAACCCGTCATCGCTTCCGAAACAGGCATCATGAATGCCATCAATAAGTATTACGGATCATCGGATTCTCTACGCGTCAAGCAGATCGTCGATGAAATCGAGCAGGCGGAAGACACCAGCGTCAATATTATTGAAGAGGATGAGGAAGATTACGATATCGAGGAATTGGTTCATTCCACCGAGGAAGCTCCGATCATCACTCTCGTGAACACGGTTTTTATCGACGCCATCAAGAAGGGTGCCAGTGATGTTCATTTCGAGCCTTATGAGAAAGCATTCCGCATCCGCTACCGCCTCGACGGCACGCTGTATGAGATGATGAACCTGGCGATGAAATTTAAAAATCCCGTAATCTCCCGGGTCAAGATCCTTTCCAATATGGATATCGCCGAAAAGAGGCTGCCGCAGGACGGCCGTATCAAGATGCGCGTAAAAATGGAGAATGGGAACCGCAAGGAAGTCGATATGCGTGTTTCCAGCGTGCCTGCGATATTCGGTGAAAAAATTGTCGTTCGTATCCTGGATAAGGAAATGCTGAAGCTGGATCTTTCCCAACTCGGCTTCGAGAAAGAATCCCTGGAAATCATGAAACAGAGCATCGTCAAGCCTTGGGGGATCATCTTGGTTACGGGTCCCACGGGCAGCGGCAAGACAAACACTCTCTATTCGGCGATCTCGTCGATCAATTCCATGGAGAAGAACATCATGACGGCGGAAGATCCCGTCGAATTCTATATCCCCGGGATCAATCAGGTTAATATCCGAGATGAGATCGGATTGAACTTTTCATCATCCCTGCGCAGCTTCCTTCGGCAGGATCCGGATATCATGCTGGTGGGAGAGATGCGGGATCACGAAACCGTCGATATCGCAATCAAAGCGGCCTTGACGGGGCACTTGGTCTTTTCCACCGTTCATACCAACGATGCCGCCAGCACGGTCGTTCGTCTGGTGAACATGGATATCGAACCGTTCCTGGTGGCCGATTCGGTCCATCTCATCGTAGCGCAGCGGTTGGTGAGAAGGTTATGTAAGAAATGCCGGGTGAAGCACAATCTGACTCCGGAAGCCCTGGTGGACATCGGATACTCAACCCAAGAAGCGCAAAAGGTTAAAATCTATAAGCCGTACGGATGTCCGGATTGCAACAATACCGGGTATAAAGGCCGTGTCGGTTTGTTCGAAATTATGCAGGTCACCGATGAGATCCGGGATCTGATCCTGGCACGGGGGGCATCCAAGGAGATCAAACGCGTCGCGATGAGCCAGGGAATGATGACTCTTCGAATGAGCGGATTGACCAAGATAAAACAAGGCATCACTTCCGTGGAAGAAGTTCTGCGTGAGACCGTAAAGGACATGGAGGTATAAGAATGGCCATAACCATACAGGAATTACTGCAGATCGCCGTGGATCGAGATGCCAGCGATCTTCACGTGACGACACACGTTCCGCCACGTATCCGGGTACACGGAGAGTTGGTCTCCCTGGACCATCCCCCGCTCACGCCGGCGGAAACCAAAACCATCGTTTACAGCCTGCTGACGGACCGCCAAAAGAAACAGTTTGAAGAAAAAATGGAGTTGGACTTCTCTTTCGGGATGAAAGATCTGGGACGTTTCCGCGGGAATGTATTCATGCAGAAGGGGTCCGTTGCCGCCGCCTTCCGGAGATTTCTGCCCGTCATGTGGAGTTTTCCTCAATTGGGGATTCCACAGCGACTGGCTAAACTCTGCTATTTGCCTCGCGGGCTGGTTCTGGTCACCGGTCCCACGGGGTGCGGCAAATCGACAAGCCTGGCCTGCATGGTTGACCATGTCAACCGGGAGCGATCCGTCCATATCGTTACCATAGAAGATCCGATTGAATATTATTTTACGCCCAAAAAATCCATCATCAATCAGAGAGAATTGTTTGTCGATACCCTTTCCTATCCCAATGCCCTGCGTTCGGTTCTGCGTGAAGATCCCGACGTCGTTCTGGTGGGCGAAATGCGCGATTTAGAAACCGTGGAAGCCTGCCTGCGGGTGGCGGAAACCGGTCACCTGACATTTTCCACCCTGCATACCAATTCGGCCTCTGAAACCATCTCCCGAATCATTGACATTTTTCCGTCGACATACCAGACTCAGATACGCATCATGCTCTCCATGAGCTTGGAGGCGGTGATCACGCAGTCCCTCCTTCCCCGTGCGGACGGTCAAGGAAGAGTTCTGGCGATGGAAATCCTGATTCCGAATTCCGCGATCCGAAACCTGATTCGAGAAAACAAGATTCATCAGATATATGCCGCCATGCAGATGGGGCAGGAGAAATACGGGATGCAGACGTTCAACCAGTCTCTGGCCAGCTTGTATTTTAAAAAGAAGATCACGCTGGAGACGGCCATGAACGTGACCTCGAAACCCGAGGAACTGACGGATATAATCCAGAGGAAAGAAGGTCTGAGAGTTACGGAACGACGCTTCAATCCGGGCCAGGCGAAGAAATAAGCAAATGAGGTGAGATATGCCGGTTTATTTTTGGAAAGGGAAAAATCGTTATGGCGATTCCGTTGAAGGGCGCCGGGTCGCCCGGGACGAGGATGGCCTTGCCCAAAGTCTTCAAAGAGAACAGATATCGGTCGAGGAAATCACCCGAAAAGGGGCCGAATTAAAAATCCCTTTTTTGACGCGGCAGAAGGTCAAGGCAAAGGAACTGGCTGTTTACAGCCGCCAGTTGTCCGTTCTCATAGATGCCGAGCTGCCCCTGATCCAAAGTTTGAACATCCTTTCGGAGCAGACGAAAAACAAGTATTTCAAACAGGTGATTCAGGATGTCCGCGAAGATGTTGAGGCCGGTTCCACGCTCAATCAGGCGAAAAGAAAATTCCCAAGAGTATTCGATGACCTGTACTGCAATCTGGTGGCATCTGGAGAGCAGAGCGGATCATTGGATATCATGTTGCGTCGGCTTGCGGAATTCTTAGAAAGCATCGTCAAACTGCGGTCGCAGGTCCGCCAAGCCATGGTTTACCCCTCGGTCATCGTGGGGTTCTCCATTCTTGTATGCATCTTCATGCTGTGGAAGGTCATTCCGGTCTTTGCCGGGATTTTCATTGAATTGGGCGCAACTCTGCCCGCTCTGACGGCATTCATTATGGCCCTTTCCCGTTTTCTTCAGAACTATATGTTGCTGATAGTGGTCGGTGCTATCGTCTTGGTCGTCGGTTTCAGGTACTTCCGGCGTACTGAATACGGGAGAAAAGTCGTGGATCGGATTCTGCTCAAAGTGCCTCTTTTCGGGAGCCTGCTCTCCAAGGTCGGTTTGTCCCGGGTCACCCGTACGTTGAGCACCTTGCTGTCGGGAGGCGTCCCCATGCTGGAAAGCCTTAAGATCACTTCTTCGACCTCTGGAAATGTGATTGTCGAAGAGAACATCATGCGATCCAGGAGCCTCGTGGCCGGAGGCTCGAGTCTGACCGAGGCATTCAAGGAAACCAAACATTTTCCATTCATGCTGATCCAGATGATCGGAGTGGGCGAAGCGACCGGAACTCTCGATGAGATGCTTATGAAACTGGCTGATTTCTACGACGATGAAGTCGAGGCCGCCGTTTCGGCGCTGCTTTCCGTCCTGGAACCGGTTCTGCTCATTTTTGTCGGAGGGATGGTGGGAGCGATCGTCGTTTCCATGTACCTGCCTATTTTCAGCCTGCTTGCGGAACTCTGACGGGGCGCGGATTCCTTCGGCTTAACACAATCAAGAAACCAATCCGAAAGCGGAGCGGATGGAGGCTCTGTTCGAGCCGTTGACGAGAATTTAAGGAAAGAAACACGGGCATATGGAAACGAAAAAAAGAGCCGTTCTCTGGTTCATTATTCTCAGGTTGATCGTTGTCACTTCCCTGGTCCTTTCTTCGGTGATCATACTCCAGTTCAGCACAGCCACATTTCTGCCGCTTACGACTTTTTACCTGCTGGTTCTGATTTTTTATGGAGTATCGGTCGTTTATCTCCTTCTGTTCTTTTTCTCTCGGCGATATGAGTTGTTGGCATATATTCAAATCATCGTCGATCTCTTCCTGATAACGGCATTGGTCTATATCTCGGGGGGCATCCGGGGCTCTTTTTATATCCTCTATATATTCGGGATCATCGGCGCCAGCGTCGTTATCTCCGCGCGAGCCGCTTACCTGGTCGCCTCTTTCTCTGCCGTATTTTTCAGTCTTCTGGTAGACGGGCTTTACTTCGGTATCATCCCTTATATAGATTCTGAGATGTCCGAGTCGATTTCCTTGGCCGGCGTTATCAACAATATCATCATCGCTTGGGCCGTTTTTTTTCTGGTTGCTTTTTTGGTCAATTTCCTTACCGGGAGCTTAAAAAAAACCCGGGCGGAATTGGGGCGAATGAGCAAAGAACTCGAAGTCAAAAAGAACCTGGCCGTCGCTGGCGAGGTCTCCGCTCAACTGGCCCATGAGATTCGGAATCCGCTGGCGGCGATCTCCGGTTCGGTCCAAGTCCTTCGAAACGAGCTGAATCCGGAAGGCGAGCAGAGGAGGCTTATGGACATCATCGTCAACGAATCCTCCCGGATTTCCCGTTCCATCGAACAATTTCTCAGTCTGGCCTCTCCCGGGGATCAGACCCTGAGTTCTATTGAGATCTCTCCCGTTCTGGAAGAAACCATCATCTTGTTGCAGAGAAGCGGGGAGCTTGATGGAAAGTGCCGCCTCGAAGGTAATTTCAGAAATTCCCGCTTGAAGTGTTTCGGGAACCGTGATCAGTTTAAGCAGATCTACTGGAACCTGCTTAAAAACGCCATCAAAGCCATGCCGGATGGAGGCGTGTTGACCATCGACTTTATCCAGCATGCGCCGGGAGGAGTCGAGATGCGGTTCAAGGATACGGGTGTCGGGATGAGTGAAGAAGAACGGGAGAACATCTTCAAAACCTTTTACACCGGATTTGAGAACGGCAAAGGTATAGGGATGGCGGTTGTGCACAGGATCGTCGGTGAATACGGCGGTGAGATCAAGGTGGATTCCGTCCCCGGTCAGGGAACGGAAGTTAGGATCACGCTCCCCCGTCTTATGTGAAAAGCAATAAGCGAGAAATTAATGGAAAAAATACTAGTGATTGATGATGAAAAAAGCCTCTTGGACTTGCTGGAGGTCGTCTTTAAAAAAGAAGGATATGATGTGGATGTTTTTCTGTCCTCGTCCAAGGCGCTGGAAGCTCTCGAGAAAAACGGGGACTATGATCTGATTTTGACGGACATCAAAATCCCTCAGATTTCCGGCATGGAGGTTCTTAAGCGCGTCAGGAAGAAAAGGCCGGATATTCCCGTTATTATGATTACGGCCTATGGAACCATCAAGCAGGCCGTCGATGCCTTGAAGGCCGGAGCTCTCGACTACGTCGTCAAACCCTTCAACGTGGAGGAATTGAAAATCATTGTGGCGCAGGGGATGGAGCAAAGAAGGCTGAAGCAGGAGAACCTCTATCTGAAAAAGGAATTGGACGAAAAAAGCCGGTATGAAAACATGGTGGGAAAAAGCAAGGTAATGCGTGATCTGTATGCGCTGATCGATAAGATCGCGGTAACGGATTCCACCGTCCTCATCACCGGTGAAAGCGGGACGGGAAAAGAAATGGCGGCCCGGGCGATTTACCTCAGCAGCCGCCGCCGCGGCCGGGCTTTCGTCTCTCTCAACTGCAGTGCGCTTCCGGAAAATCTACTCGAGAGCGAGCTTTTCGGACACATGAAAGGCTCTTTTACCGGGGCGATCGCCAATAAGAAAGGCATGTTCGAAGTGGCGGAAAAAGGCACGCTTTTTCTGGATGAAGTCGGGGAGATGTCGCCATGGACTCAAGTCAAGCTGCTTCGTACTCTCCAGGAGCGCACTATCCGGCGGGTGGGAGGAAACGATGAAATTTTCGTGGATGTACGTATTATTGCCGCAACCAACCAGGATTTGAAGCAGAAGATCGCTGAGGGGATATTCCGGGAAGACCTTTTCTATCGTTTGAACGTCATCTCCCTGGAGATCCCGCCCCTGCGGAAACGCAAGGAGGACATCCCGCTTCTGGTCTCGCATTTCCTTGAAAAATACTGCGCCAAAATGGATCGAAGGATGAAAAGGCTTGCGCCCGAAGTTATTCGTATCTTTGAAGCATACGCATGGCCCGGCAATGTGCGCGAGTTGGAGAACGTCGTGGAGCGGATCGTCGCCATCGAAGAGCGGGAAACGATAACCGAGAAAAGCCTGCCGGAAGAACTGCTCAGACCCAGCCAGCCTCAGGCATCGGAGGTTGAAATCAAACCCGGTTTCAACCTGAATGAGACTCTGGATCAGCTCACCCGGAATTTTGTGCGTCAGGCTCTCCAGAATTCAGGGGGCAGTCTCAAGAAAACCGCTTTGATGCTGGGCATCAATTACAGGTCGCTGCGCTACCTGATAGAGAAGCTGGATTTGAAATCCGAGGACCGGAATACCGCCGATACGGGAATGGAACGGGCAGGCAGGTGACAAATATTGGCAATTCATGTACGATAAAATGTTAAATCAAGGCGACATAATCAAGTCTTATGTTTATATGTTGTTGATTATATGGTGTTTATGCTTGTAAAAGATTGGCATGTAAATTGCTTTTATATAAGTGAATTAAAAATGATTCCGGTAGAAAAATCGCCGGAAAATTAATGGAGGTTAACATGCTAAAGAAAGCAAAAGGTTTTACCCTGATCGAGCTGCTCATCGTTGTGGCGATCATCGGAATCCTTGCGGCATTGCTTATCCCTAATGCCATTACCGCTATGCAGAAAGCGAAACAGAAAGGAACCATGAAAGACATCGTGGCCATCGCGACCGCATGCGCGGACTATTCAACCGACAATGGGGAAGCTCCGCAGGAAGGAAGGGCTGCGGAACTCGCAGCCGGCGATGAATTCCTGACCGACATCTCTCCCTTTTACATCAAAATCTGTCCGATCAACGATCAGTGGGGCACTCAATTTATGGTGTACACGGGAACGGGTGTAGCCGGGGCATACGGTATTCAAGCTGCCATGGTCGGTGTTGACGATTTCGTTATCGCGTCTAGAGGACGTGACGGAGTTGACGGCGGCGGCACTTATGGAGCCTATACTTTTGTGGCTACAAACCCCGAGGCCGGTCTTTATGTCGTGAATTCCATGGAGGATTTTAAAAACGACTTGGTCAACTGGAATGGATCATGGGTCCATGCGCCGAGGACGGCTGCTTCCGGCACTTAATCTGAACGCAGGTCATTGGTTGAAAAGGCGGCGCTTTTCGCGCCGCCTTTTTTTTAATCTGACCGAGAACACGAAATCAAGGAAGATCCATGCCGAAAAAAAGACCGAACGGATTCACGTTGATAGAACTTCTGATCGTTGTGGCGATCGTCGGAATTCTTGCCGCATTGCTTATCCCCAATGCGATCCCCGCCATGCAGAAAGCCAAACAGAAGCAGACGATGAAAGATATCATCAGCATCATCACGGCCGCCGTCGATTACTCCACGGATAACGGAGAGGCGCCTGATTCGGGAAGCCAAGCCGGCGCCCTTCAAGCGGGAAGCGTCTTTGCCGCCGCCATTGTTCCGGTGTATATCAAGAGCTGCCCCATCAGCGACCAGTGGGGGAATTCGTTCCTGGTTTACTCGGGCTCGGCTGTGTCTGGGGTTTATGACATCGAAGCGGCTGAAGTCGGAGCGGATGATGTCATTGTCGCTTCGAGGGGACGCGGCGGTGAGGAGGACGGATGGGTTTACGATCCCAATAATCCGATCTCCGGATGGTATATTGTGAGAAACATGTCCGATTTCAAGAATGATCTCATCAACATGAACGGATCCTGGCTGCGTGGACCCAGATCATCGGATCCGGGCACGTGACCGGCCTGGATATTTTAATGGATTTTTCCTCTATCCCCTTGCCTTAAGATTCCCCTTCTGTGCTATAATCTGATCCCTATCATGCGTATGCGATATGCCGCACTCTTTCTGATTCTACTGCTCCCCCTTTTTCTTTTTATGCCGATGCTTTTTCTTTCCGGATTATTTCGATGGGAACGGCCGGTTTACTATATGGGAAGGTGGGTGGTTCGGGTGGGATTGAAGGTCTTGGGGATCAGAATCGACGTTACCGGACAGCTGCGGGAAGATGACGGGGAACCTACCATCTACATCAGCAATCATGTGAGCAACCTTGACGGTCCCCTCGTCTTTTCACTCTTTGCACGGCCCGTACGTTCCATTGTAAAACAAGAATTGTTCAAGGTTCCGATCTTAAGTACGGCTATGCGGTGTATCCGCTTCGTGGCCGTTGACCGAAGCGGCAGCAAGCGGGGGATGGAAAGCATCGAAAAGGCCGTTGTTAGGATCACGGAGCATGGTGATTCTTTCCTGGTTTTTCCGGAAGGGACGAGAAGCCGGGACGGTAGGCTCCAACGGTTTCGCCGCGGCGGATTTTATCTGGCGGTAAACAGCGGCGCCCGAATCGTTCCGGTCAGTATCGACGGCACTTTTGAACTCATGCCGAGAGGGAGTTCTCATATAAAAAAAGGGACAGTCTCGGTCTGTTTCCACGACCCGGTTCCGGTCAATGGATTGGGTGAAGAAGATGTGCTTGTTCTCAGCAAGAAGATCAGGGATATAATCCAATCCGGGCTTGAGGGAAGAAAACCCGTCGATGCCGGGAAAAGAAATGCTTGACGGACCTCGAGGCTTGCATGATTTCCCGAGTTCGTGGATATCTTCCGTCTTGTGGGAAAAGCCGGATCATGAAAAGGTGAAAAGATGAAATATACACGGATCGTTGATGAATTGGAACAGATCATGAGGGCATTCTTTCCGGAGCAGAGCGAATCGCTTGAAACCGTCATCCGTTTGACGTGCGATGTGCTTTCCTCCGGAAAAAAAGTGCTGGTATTCGGGAACGGAGGAAGCGCGTCTCAGGCTCAGCATTTTGCCGCGGAGCTTGTCAACAAGTTCCTGAAACCGAGTCCGGCGTACCGGGCAGTATCCTTGACGACCGACACCGCAGCCATAACCTCGATTGCAAACGATGTCTCTTATGATGAGGTCTTCAGCCGCCAGGTGGAGGCCTTGGGAGACAGCGGTGATTTGGCCCTGGCGCTGTCAACCAGCGGCGCGTCTCCCAATATATTGACGGCGCTGCGATCGGCCAGACGGCGAAAAATGAAAACCGTTGCCTTTACTGGGGAGCGGGGGAAGAACCTGCGGAAACTCGCGGATCACGTTCTGGTCGTTCCCAGCCGGGAAACCCCACGAATCCAGGAGGTTCATCTGCTGCTGCTGCATTTGTTGGCACAGGAAGTGGAAGAAAGGCTGTACACGGAAAGCATATAGTCGCAGGTCGTTGCGTTCAGCGTGAACGACGGAAGCCGTCGCGTCGAGGCCGGGATTTCGTATTCCAGATGACCGGCTGTTTTTCCTCATCGACGGAAGGTGCTTCCGGAACCGCGACCGAAGATTTTCCGGCGGTTTGATCAATCCGGAAGGATCTCTCAGCGGCATAAAGAACCTCATCCCGCAAGCCTTCCTTCGCGATCTCCTCGGTATATTCCCGGCGCCCTTCTACGAGATCATGGATGTATTCCTGAATCTTGGCGTCGGAATAATATTTGCGGGCGTCCCATTCATCCAGTGACTTGCCTTCGGCGCTGACGATCTGTCTGGTTCCCAGCTTCCCTTTTTCGTATTGGTTGGCTCCCCGGAGGTCGCCGCGCTGGATTTGCGCCATCAGGCTGATGGGAACGCGTTCGACTTTCCGCACCAGACGCTTTTTCCGTTTGCCGTTCTCTTCCAGGGTTTCGATGATCTCTCCCATGCCCCCTGTGTTGTACTGCATGCATTTGAGCTTGTCAGGATAGTTGCTGGCGAGCGTCATGATGATCTCATAAAGGCGGTTCACTTTTTTCGCCCGAGAGCCGACGATGAAGGGGTCGGTTCCGACGATGCGTACCGACTCTCCCGCCTTGAGCGGCTGGCTGGCATAGCTGTGCGTGCTTTCTCCCCAGAGATAAGCCAGGACCGCCTGTTCAGGCGTCAGCTCCTGGGCGAAGCTCATGATGGTGTGGCGGCGTGTGATAAAAGCGAAGACCAAGCCGTCGAGCTCTTCCAAGGGAGGAAGATTGATGGATTTGGAAAAGATGGGGACCATACGTCCCTTGATGTTGACCCGCAGCTTGCGCCGTTGCAGGACCGCTCTTCCGTTGGCGGTCAGGCTTTCGTCCAGGAAATCGAGTTCTCCGTTGGATTTGATGATCACATTTTCGAACAGGGCCGACTTATCGATCAGCGCGTTGTACATCGCTTCCTGGTATTTTTGTTCGACATCGGTTTTGACGAAAAAGTTGTTTTCCGATCCAAACGCCGACCCGTCTTTGCGAAGAAAGCAGATATCGTCCTGAGTGACCAAGGTTTTTTCGCCGCGCTTGTAGTCCAAACCAAGCTGGTGGCATGACCACGTGGACTTCCCGGTGGCGGAAAGTCCGAAAAGGAAGACTCCATAGGTTTTGAGTTTGTTGTCGGGCCCGAGGGCCGTAACGATCTTGGTGCCGGCATGCAGTCCCAGCATCCCTTCCTGGTCGGCGGCCCACATGGCCTGACGCAGGAATCCCTTCTTGTCCTCTCCCATGTAATCCGTTCCCAGCGCGATGTTGATGTTCTGCTCGGGCATGACCAGAACCTGCTGCCTAAGGGGGTGTTCTTCAGGGATATGGATCATTGTGAATTGAGGGCCTGGGCGCTTTCCGGGTTTGAACATGGTGGTGCCCCACATATATGCAAGGCGGTTATTGATCAGGTCCGCTTCGGAAACATACAGATCGCAGAGCGGATTGTATACGTCGTTCTCACCCATCCGGCGGCGGATGTGGACGAACGGCAGCGTTTTCATCAGATGAAGCACTTTTTCTAATTCCTGGGGAGCATTGGCGATGATGGATTTCTGTACCGGCGTCGGATCGGACATGCGAACATCTTCGCTTCCCAGGTAAACGGTTTTGGGCGCGATCCGGCTGGAGATCGCGGCCCGCCATCCGTAGGACCCGTATTTGGTCCGAACGCCGGTGGCCTTGGAACGGGGCTCCAGCCATTTCATGTCAACGGTCCGTATGTTGGGGCCTTTAAGAACCTCCTTAAGCTTTTTGGAAAAGTCCTTGTATGCGTCCAGGTTATATATGTCTTGTGTACTCATGGGTCTCGTTCTCTCTATACGGATTTTTTACACGGCATAATATCGGGCCTGAAATAGGGACTTAAATTATTATTATGCATTATTCCTCCCGATATTGTCAGGCCCTCCCGCCGTGTTTGAGGCGTCGATCCGATCCCGGGCTAAAGTCGTTTTCCGGTCTCCTCTTCTCCGATAAGAATCTTCTTGAGCACGTCGGCGCCCGCGACACCGCTGTTGAAAAGGAAGCACCGGGTGTTGTCCAACAGCTGACGGAAAAATTGTCGATGGAACTCCAATCTTTCCGGTGTTGCAACCAGGAGATGAGGATTGAAAAAGGGATTGTTTTTCATCGGGCCGACGGATCTTGTCGAGCCGATGCTCTCTCCGTATTCGAGAATGCGCAAGGCATCCTCGGTCTCCATCTCCACGAAGGGCGGGGATACATTATCGTTGCGAAGGATGAATACCCAGCGCAGCGATGTGCGTTTGGTGTGTTTTTCCGGTCCCCGGATCCAGTATGGATCGAGCATGGCGTAACTGTCTTTCAACGCGGTGTAGCAGAACGGCGAACCCCGGTCCAGACGGCAGTCGTCTCCCTGCAGGCATTTTTCGTTCTGGCAATCTTCCTTACGAGTGATGACGTTCTCGCATTTGCTGGAATCAAACAGTGAGGCATAGGCCGAATAGCTTTTCACCGTATTGGTGGGCATAAAGAGTTTTCTCTCCGGAGAATCCGCCAACGCATTCTTGCCGGAAAAACGAACGAAAGCGAGGTCGTTGGCATGAAGGCGGAAACGAGATTCCAGCAACAGCCCGTAAAACAGTTCGGTTTTTTTTGTTCCCTTCGGTCCGATCAGGAGGACTCCCTGAGAATCGATATCGGCCGACATACCGCGAACGGCGTGAACGTTGAACAATCGCTCGGAGACGTCCATCACCAGCCCGAGGGCCAGGCTGCGCAGCGGAGCGTAGTTATCCGTGTTGATGAGGATCCCGGTTTTGGTTTCGGAATTGTAGAAGGCGCGCGGTTCCCGACCCGCTATGTGATCTATGGCGTAGATGATGCCGTGAGGTTCCAGGTCGGCCTCCAATTGGGCCGGATACCAGTTTTCCACCCAAAAATCGTAGAGGTGAGGGATGTTGGTTCGAAGTTGAACGATCACCCCGTTGATATTGGCGTTCCATTCGAAATAATTTTCATAGCCCAGGTGACTCTCGACTTCCGCCACCAAAGCATCCCGCATTTTGATGGAGACGTCGGAATCCACGGGAACCGATTTCTTATGGTGGGTAACCGTATTGTTGAGATTTACGCGTTTGACCTTTTTAGCGGTTTTCAGGCGGCTTAATCCGTCGATGATCCGGTCCATGCCTTTTTCCAGCTTTTCCATGGATGTGGCATAGGAAATTCGGATGTATTTGTCCGCGCCGAAAGCATCTCCCGGAACGATGGCGACCCGAGCTTCTTTAAGCAGGTAATAGGCCATCCCGTAGGAATTTCTCAAGGGGGTATTATTGAACTCTTTTTCGTAGTAGGCGGAGACATTGGGGAACAGATAAAAAGCTCCGTGAGATTTATAGCAGGAGATGTCGGGAATGGACTGCAGCCGCATGCTGACGTAGTTCCGACGGCGCTGAAATTCCGAAGTCATCTTGGAAATATCATGCTGAGGCCCATGGAGAGCTTCCAGGCTTGCCTTCTGTGAGATGGAGCAGGCGTTGGATGTCGTGTGACTCTGGATTCGGGACATGGCGCCGATAATCTCCGCGGGTCCGGCCGCGAAACCGATACGCCAACCCGTCATGGCATAGGCTTTGGACACGCCGTTGATAATGGCGGTTCTCTTTTTGATCTCCTCTCCGAGAGCCGCGAAACTGACGAAATGAAAATCGTCATAAACGAGCTTTTCGTAGATCTCATCGGCGATCACGAAGATATCTTCTTCCATGATGACGTCCGCCAGCGCCTCCAGTTCGTGCCGCTTGTAGGCGGCGCCGGTGGGATTCGAGGGATTATTGAGGATGATCGCCTTGGTGGCCGGCGTGATGGCGGCACGCAGTTGGTCGGGAGTGATTTGAAATCCGTTCTCTTCTTTGGTGGGAACGAAAACCGACTTTCCCTTGGCCAGTGAAACCACATGAGGATAGGTCACCCAATAAGGGGCGGGCACGATGACTTCGTCGCCTTCGTTGATCAGTGACTGGACGAGATGGAACAGGGAGCTTTTTGCTCCGGAAGAAATGAGAATCTCGTTTCTTTGATATTCTAATCCCAAATCTTCCTTCATTCGCGTGATGACGGCATCCTTGAGTTGGGGGATTCCGTCAGACTGCGTGTATTTGGTGAAGTTTTCCTCGATGGCTTTGACTCCGGCGGCTTTTACGTTGGCCGGCGTAGGGAAATCAGGCTCTCCGACGCTGAGATCGACAACATCGATCCCGGCGGCCTTCATCGCCTTGGCTTTGGCGGTCACCTTGAAAGTGGGCGATTCACCGATTTGGTTTGCTTTGTCTGATACAATCATTGGATTTTTCTCGGACGAGCATTATTCGTCTTCGGTCTTTTTTTCCGGCGAGAGTTTTGATTTGAGGTATTTCTTCAGGTCGACTCCTGTCAAGGACTTGACGACATCAGGCATTTGAGCCAGAACATCAGCTACTTGTCCCGTGATTTTGGTGGCGCCGGTCCCCTTGTCGCCGCCCACGAGCACGATCTTGTCGATCTTGGAGAGAGGCTCGGCCACGGCTTTGGCCAGTTCCGGCAGGGCATTGAGATAGGTGTCGAAAAGCGCGGCCTGATTGTATTTTTCCCAGGCCTGAGCTTTTTTCATCATGGCTTCGGCCTCGGCGAGTCCTCGTTGTTTGACCTGATCGGCTTCGGCTTCGCCGTGCAGTCTCATGGCTTCGGATTTTCCTTGAGCTTCGGCCTTGATGCGGAATCCTTCGGCTTCGGCTTCGGCTTTGATCTGATATTTGCGGGCGTTGGCCGGTTTGATGACATTGGATTCAAGCTCTTTTTCCCGGCGCGCGATCTCGAGTTCTTCGATCTTGATGGCTTCTTCCTTCTCGATGAGTTGAACTTGGGCTTCTTCTTTCTTTATTTCTTTATTGAGGCGGAATCGCTCTAACTCATAGGCATAGTCCGCATGCGCTTTCTTCTGGTTTACCGCAACCTGGGATTCGGCCTTCTTCGCCTCATTTTCCCATTGGGCTTTGGCGATGAGGGCGTCTGCGTTCAAGCGGGCGACCTCTCCTTCCTTACGGGCTTGAGACGATTTGATGATGGATTCTTTCTCGGTTTCCGCCTCCGCGATTACGGCATCGCGCTTGGCTTCGGCGATCCGGGGTTTGCCAAGGGAGTCAAGATAGCCCTGCGTGTCGCTGATCTCTTTTAATGAAAAAGATATCAGGTCCAGTCCCATATCGGCAAAAGCCTGTTTGACCGAAGAGATAACCTTATCTGAAAAATCTTGCCGTCCGCGGTAAATATCCTGAACCGACATGGTTCCGATAGCCGCTCGCATCTTGCCGTCGAGGATAGTGGTCGCGACTTCACGGATTCCTTCCTTTCCGGTTCCGAGAAACTGCTGGGCGGCCAAGCGAATGGAATTTTCGTCCGTGTTGACTCTAACCTGACCTACGGCGTCCGCCATGATCAGGATTCCTCCGTGCGTGAGCACCTCGGGAGTTTTGATTGTCAGGTTGATGATGTCGATAGGCAGGATGTCGACGGTTTCCAACAGCGGCATCACGAAGGTCCCGCCGCCGACACGATAGCGGAAGCCGATCTTGCGTCTGGTTCCGTCCGGTTCGACGATCGTGTGTTTCCGCCCCCCCGAAATGATCAACAGTTCGTTGGGGCCGACTTTCTTGTACTGTTTGGCGACAAGAAAAGCGATCAGGGCTATTACGACAATTATGATTCCGATCAAGATAATCATTGAGAGAGGATTCATTATGACCTCCTAAATATTAATTGCCCTCATTCGATGAGGGAAAATAATAACCTATTATAAGGGGTAAATATTTTTAATAAAAGCATTTATTTTTTAATTTCAATCAAAAAATTTAAAGCGAAATAAATGGAACAGCGCCGCCAGCCCGTCCTTCCATCCGATTTTTTTCCCTTCACGGTAGTCGCGTCCCGAATAAGATATCGGGACTTCATAGATACGGGCGTTGAGTCTGGCCAGCTTCATTGTAATTTCCGGCTCACAACCGAAACGCCTTGATTTAATCTTAATACGGTCCAGGAAAGGGCGGGTGATGACCTTATAGCAGGTTTCCATATCCGTTAGATTGATGTTTGACAGCATGTTGGAAAGCGTTGTGAGCAGCCGATTTCCGGCATAGTGCCAGAAAAACAAGACTCGATGGGGACCTCCGAGGAATCGTGATCCGTAAACCGCATCCGCACGGTTATCCAGGATAGGGGCCAGAAGCATGGAATATTCCCGCGGATCATATTCCAGGTCGGCATCCTGAATCAGGATGATATCGCCTTGAGCCATGGAAAAGCCGGTTTGCAGGGCGCGGCCTTTCCCCCCGTTTTTATCGTGATGGAAGATCCGAATGGAAGGATCATCAATGGTTTCCAGAATTTCACGGGTTCCGTCACTCGAGGCGTCATTTACGACGATGATCTCTTTTTCAAGGCCCGTATCCACTTCCTGAATCCTGCGGAGGATTTCCCTGATGGTCCCCTTTTCGTTGTACACCGGAACGACTATTGAGAGCTTCATAACGTGGTCTCTTTTTCAGACAGGCGTTTTCTGAAGTATTCGATGGTCTGTCCCAATCCTTCCTCCAATTCCACCCGGGGCTGCCATCCGAGCTTGCTTTCGGCCAGAGATATATCCGGGCAGCGCTGTCCCGGATCGTCCGGCGGCAGGGATTCATGGATGATTTTCGATGAGCTTTTCGTAAGCCGCAGGATCTTTTCGGCCAGCTCCAGGATCGTGCATTCACTCGGATTTCCGAGATTGACGGGACCGACGAGATCATCCGCCGCCATCATTTTCCGGAGCGCGGAGATAAGGTCGGAAATGAAGCAGAAAGATCGGGTCTGGGTGCCTGCCCCATAAATGGTGAGAGGCTTTCCCATCAGAGCTTGAACGATAAAATTGCTGACCACGCGTCCGTCATCGACCGCCATGCGCGGCCCGTAGGTATTGAAAATACGAACGATCTTCGCATCGGCCCGGTTTTGCCGGTGGTAATCCATCATCAGTGTTTCCGCCACACGTTTGCCTTCATCGTAGCAGCTGCGGATTCCGATGGGGTTGACATGACCCCAGTAGCTCTCCGGTTGAGGATGGATTTCAGGATTTCCGTAGACCTCTGAAGTGGAGGCGAGCAGGATGCGGGCTTTGATGCGTTTGGTCAATCCCAGCATATTCAGGGTTCCCATCACGTTGGTTTTAATGGTTTTGATGGCATTATACTGGTAGTGGATGGGAGATGCCGGGCAGGCTAGGTGGTAGATCCGGTCTACTTCGACAAAGAGAGGGTGAATCACGTCATGCCGGATCAATTCAAAATAGGGATGAGAGAAGAGATGCCGGATATTGTCCTTGCTTCCCGAAAAAAAGTTGTCGGCGCATATGACATCGGCCCCCTCCTCCAGCAAGATGTCACAGAGGTGGCTGCCGATGAATCCTGCTCCACCCGTAACCAGGATACGTTTCATGCCTCTCTCCTTCCGGACCCGTTGGATCCGCGTCGGTCCGTTATCCGTATGCCATGAAAAGAAGACTGGTCTTTTTAAGAACGGACTTTTGAATCGATGTGATCTCCTTGATGCCTGTGTCGGCGAGTTCCAACAAGGAGTCCAGGCTTTCTCTGGGGAATGGGTCTTTTTCCGCGGCCGCCTGAATCTCGACGATTTCTCCGGAATCCGTTTTTACGACGTTCATATCGATGTCCGCCCTCGAATCTTCGGAATAATCCAGGTCCAACAGAATCTTTTTTCTGACGATCCCGACGCTGACGGCGCTGACCAGGTGCTTGAGAGGCATCCGGTTAATGGCTTTGGATTCCATCAGTTTGATGAGAGCCATCGCCAGCGCAACGCACCCGACGTTGATGGAGGCGCATCGCGTTCCTCCATCGGCTTGAATAACATCACAGTCTATTATGATGGTTCTTTCACCAAGAGCTTTCAGATCGGTCGCCGCTCGCAGCGCCCTTCCGATCAAACGTTGAATTTCCTGGGTCCTTCCCGACAAACGGCCGGTGAATCTTTCTCTCACCGTTCGCTTGGCCGTAGCACGGGGCAGCATGGCGTATTCCGCCGTGATCCATCCGCTTCCGTTTCCCTTAAGGAATGAGGGAACTTTCTCTTCGATCGTCGCTGTGGCGATCACTCGGGTTTTTCCCATTTCGATAAGGGCGGATCCGTCGGCTGTCTGGATAAAGTCGGTCGTGAATTGAGTGGGCCGGATCTGCTCGAATGTTCGATTGTTTTTTCGCATGGGTTTGTCCTTCAGCTTGAAATTAAGCGGGATTCGGTTCCTTAATCCATCATACACAAAAACGGACCAAATGAACAATCAATCTTCACACGCGCCGGCAGCAGAGGCGTTCGAATCAGATGCCGGCCGGGATCTCCAACGGTCGTGAAACCAGAGCCAGAGATGAGGGCGCTCGCGGATTTTAGACTCGATGACGTCCGTACATGTTTGCGTGATGGACGTCAAGTCCCGGTCGTTTTCCTCCGTGTGGGGGAAATGCAGAGCGGGCATGATCTCAATACGGTAGCGGCGGCCGGAAACGGGGTAGGAAAAGACCGGGAGTATAGGCGCCCCGGTTCTCAAGTGAAAGGTTGCGGCGCCGGGGGTTGTCGCCGCGGACTTCCCAAAAAAATCCACGAATACGGCGTGTTCCCGCAGGACGTTCTGATCGATCAGGATGGCGACGACGGATTTTTCCCGCAGCGCGCGAAGAATGTGTCTCGAAGCTTTTTGTTTATAGATGACCCGAGCCCCGAAATGCTCCCGCAGCGCGATCATTCTGTGCTCGAGTGGGCGGTTGTCGAACGGACGGGCGATGACATACAAAGGCGCTATTTTAGAAATCAGGAAAGGAGCTATCTCCCAGTTGCCGAAATGAGCGGAAATGATCAGGGCGCCCCGATTCTGAGCGAGCGCCCGGCGCAGATGTTCTTCCCCTTTAAAATCGATGAGGCGGCGTATGCGTTCCGGTTTCATGGTGGATAGTTTGATCAAGTCAAAAAAAAGCTCGCCGAAATGAACGAAGGATCTGCGGGCAATGGCTTTTCGCTTTCGTTCCGAGAGTTCTTTTTGAAATGCCTGAGCCAGATTGGAGAGGGCAAGCCGCCGATGCTGTTTATCCATCGCATATGCCAATCGACCGACAAGTCGTCCCTTCCAAAGAAAGAGCGATCGAGGCAGGGCGGCTGATAACAGCTGAACCGTGCTGAAAATCCAGGCGGGAATGGGATTATTGCTTTTTGCCATAGGTATCGTCGGTTTGAATACTCATCCGTCCCCGAAGAAAGCGGCTTGGGACCGGACACAATCATGCCGCTGCAAGTACCTTTTTATAGTACAGCCGCGGGGGAAATGTCAAACCCGGTGGACTGCGAGAAAAGGCGGAATCAATTCGGAATCCCCGGCGGGGCATTTGGATGATTTGGGATATAGACGTTCTGATTTAAGGCTCGCGGTCATTGAGCTCTGCCAGTCGGATGAGGACTTCCTCATAAAAACCGCCGTCGACTTCCAATGCGATTTTTAGATAATAAACCGGCAGATTCGCAAAAAAAGGCATGGAAGATAGTTTGACGGCGTCCTTTTCAGTCGTGATGAGGATGCTTCCGTCTTTTTCTTCGTACATGCGTCGGATGCGCCGCCGGGAAGACTCGGGATAGGCGTGATGGTCGGGGAAAGATATCCGGGCGATGGGAACGATCCCGGTCCGCTCGAGAAGGGAGTAAAATCTATGAGGGCGGGCGATGGCGCTGAACGCGACAGCTCGTTCTTTTGCCGCATCCCCGGCGGGCATCGTGGACTTTGCTCCCAAACGAATCAAGCTGTCGGGAACGGTTTCATAGGAGTAGCAATGGGCGCGGGGGGCAAGGGACTCCAAGCGGTGGCGTTCTCCGGATCCCAGACCCCGGTTGAGAAGCAGAAAATCGGCGCGCGCGAGAGCGGCGGGGGATTCTCTCAACTCCCACCCGTGCGTCCGGTCGCAAAGAACGATATCGATGTCGCGTGCAAGCCGCCGGTGCTGAAAACCATCATCTAAAACGGCGGGATAAAATCCCTTTTCATAAGCGCGCCGGCAGGAGAGAAGGCGATGTTTTCCCAGAAAAACTCCCGCCCGGGGAACGGCTCGCGCCGCCATCACGGCTTCATCCCCTGCTTCCTCGCAGTTTCCCAAAAGTCCGTTCCCCAGCGACAGAATTCCTCCGTCCTGCTCCCATCGGCCTTTGTATCCCCGTGAAATCAAGGCGGGGCGGTATCCGTTTTCAAGCAGGAAAGAAAGCATGGCGATCGCCAGTGGGGTCTTACCGGAACCTCCATGGGTTATATTGCCGATGCTGACAACGGGAAGCGGTGCTTTGTAAGGAGGCCGGAGGTTCAGGCGGATCGACAAATCCTGCAGCCGGCAGGCGAACCGGTTTATCCAGGAAAAAAACAGCATGAGGAGGGCCATCAGGAAGCTATGATACATGATTATTCAGCCGCTTTCAATTTCGCTTCAACGGGAGGAAGCTGCGGAGGAAACCGTCTGTATTGCAAACGGAGGATCTTTTCCCCCGGCTTTACTTCAAAGGGGTGATTCTTTATAATACTGCTGAAAGTTTGATAAGGAGGCATCGGATGTGGAAAAAAACGACGACAGCGGGTTTGGTAATCCTGCTGGCTTTGGTTACTTTTCAGTGTAAAAATAAAGCCCCGGTCAAGGGGATAACTCTGGACGTGCAGTTTTCCGAAGAGAAACTCTCGGACAACTTGATGACGGATATGGAGTTGATCTGGACCACGGATGCTGATTTTGAAAAAATGGCCCAGGATTTCGATGTTTTCATCCACTTCTGGCACAAAACGAATTTGCTGTTCCAGGCCGACTATTCCCCCGAGATTCCCACAACGCAGTGGGAAGCCGGAAAAGAATACCGGTATGCCGCGCGTATCTTTATCCCCACCTTCATCGATGAATTCGATCCTGATTTCAGCGGTGAAGAAACCCTTCGGATGTCCATCGGATTCTACTCTCCTTATGACCGTACCGGAAAAGCCAAACAGGAAATCGTCTCAAAAAAGCTGAAGCTGACGCCTCCTCCTCTGGACACTCCGGAGATCGTTTACGAGGAGGGGTGGTTCGACTTGGAAATCAACCCGGATTCTTTTCAGAAACAGTGGCGGTGGACGTCGAAAGAAGCCCGGTGCATTATCGACAATCCGGGAAGGGATGCTCTGCTCGTGATCAAGGGCGGTTTAAACCTGGAAGCGCTGGAAGATCAAAAAGTGATCTTTAAGATAAACGACCTCATCCTGGATGAATTCATCCCCGAGCAGAGCCATTTTGAGAAGACCTACAATATAAAAAAGGAGATGCTCGGAGATAAAGATGAATTTTTCCTGATCGTGGCAACGGACAAAGTGTTCGTCCCCGCTCAGATCATCCCCAACTCGAACGATCAACGGGAGCTGGGTCTTCAAATCTCTTTTCTGTATTTCCGTTGAGTCGCAGTCGTCTTCGACCCGGTCGTGGAGATAAGTCTATCTCTTTTTTGAATCGCGCTCTTCTTTGAGCCGCAAGACGTTCTGTTGCGCTTTTTGCAGCTCCAGGTAGGTGTCGCTGATCTCTTTCTGGATGCTTCCGCGGTCTCGCATATCATCCAGGCTGTAGAATTCCTGCCACAATCCGTTCATCTTGGTGGTGAGCAGCGTGACGAGTTGATTGGATTCACGCCATTCTTTTTCCAGGTCCTGGGATGGGGCCGAAGGCTTGCTGTCGATATCCCGAGTGGCTGAAGAGGAGTTCGGTTCTCGACTTGGGGGGCGGGGCGCCGGTGAGTTCAACCGCGTCCTTTTCGGATCGGGGGCGCGATTCGGTGTCGAAATCAGGGCCGCCGTCTTATCGACTTTTTTCAAATCGGCATTGGTGATGACGCGTCCTTTTTTTCCTTGCAGGTTTTCACGTCGGGCTTTTTCCTTTTTGGCCAGCTCGACAAGACTTTGACCCGAGAGGAAACCGGCGGTCAAGCATATGATCAATCCCCCGAATATGAATCGTTTCATGTTTCGATCCTTCTTTCACAATATAATTGAAGTTGACATCCATGTCAAAAATTCGAGGGTGAGCACATGATGAAATTTCCGCTCGGATCGGCTGTCTCAAGGGGGCATGGAAAGTGGAAAGATTAGAAAAAAGGGATCGAAAGACGGTGGGAGACCTGCTTTCCGTTGCAAGTTTATTCGGGTTTTCCGCAAGCCGTCCGGACCCGAAGGTTTTTTCCATCCGAAGAGATTTCGACCGCTCCGTGGAGGTCGGTTCGGAAGATGCGGCTTCCGAGGTTTTCATATCGCTCTTGTACTTCGGTATGGGGAAGACCGTAGGGATTTCCTTCGCCCACCGTGATCACGATGATATCGGGAGAAATGGCGCGCAGGAATTCAGGTGAACTGGAGTTGCGGCTGCCGTGATGGGGAGACTTGAGCACCCGGCTTCCGATAACTCCATCTCGGGTCAGGATGATCTTTTCCGAAGATCGGCCTATGTCTCCCGTCAGCAAAAAAGATGTGTCCCCATAAGTCAATCGCAGCACAAGGGATTGCTCATTGTGGTCCCGGGATTCTCCGGAGGATCTCGGGGGATGCAGAACATCGATCCGGACGAGCCCGAAAACTCGGAAATCTCCCCGGTAAAGATGTTTTCGTCGAACGGATGTTCCCAGGAAAGAGGAAAAGGCTTGAAAATTCGGATCATGGGGAGGGATTTCGGACCGCCAGAATTCCCTGATCCTGAAATTGCGGGCCACCGCCTTCAAGCCGTTGATATGGTCGGGGTGTGCATGTGTCAAAGCCAGGATGTCGAGGGAACGAATCCCCTTGTTCCAGAGGAAACGGGAGACGACATGTTCTCCGATATCGAATCGTTCTTCACGCAGTCCTCCGCCGTCGATAAGCATTTTTTTTCTTCCGGGAAACTCGATCAAAATGGAATCTCCCTGTCCCACATCGAGAAACGTCACTTTCAGGTTTCCGGTAGAAGAAGAAAAGGGGGAGGTGGCTAGAAGCACGGCCGAAGCGATGAAGAGTAAGGCCGCGGCCGTACGCTGACCTTTGAATCGGCGGGGAGCCAACAGAGCCAGTCCTGAAAAAACATAGGCAGCCGGTATCGCGGCAGGGGGGGTAGAGATACGGTAGGAGAGGTAAGGGATCCGGTCGAAGAGATGAGAAGCTCCGATCAAAAGATCGATCGTAATCCGGATTGGACCGGTTATCAGCGAAATCGGTTCCACTCCTATTCCCGTCAGGAGAAGAAAAAGAAATCCCAGGATCAAAAGCACGGATATGAGAGGCAGGCCGGCATAGTTGAGGAGAAGGGCGGATGGAGTGATCCGGTTGAAAGCGCAGGCGCAAAGGGGCAGCACGCCCATCTGGGCGGTGAGTGTGATGGCGAATATTTCGCTGAGACGCATGGGCAGGCGCGGAAGGTGTTTGATGACTTTCGGATAGAAAAGGATGATGGAAAGCGTGGCGGCGTAGGTTAATTGAAAGCCCAATGCGAAAATTCGAAAAGGATTGAAGATCAGGAGAGCAAAGGCGCTGGCGGCCAGGGTGTTGAGCAGGTTCACATCGTTCCACAAGAGCTTGCCGATACAATATGCCGCGGCCATGAGCGTGGCTCGAAGAACGGACGGCCTGCCTTCGACCAAAAAGGCGTAGAATACCAAAACCACGAGGAGACACAGGGTGGAAGTCCGGGGGGATAGCCCGACGGCTTTCAGCAGGGAAAAAAGGAGAAAAGAGATGATCGCGATATGAGCGCCCGAAATAGCGAACAGGTGGTAAAGACCGGCTTTTTGAAGGCCCCGGGTCATTTCGACGGGGATGCGGTCCCTTTCTCCCAGAAGCAGGGCTTCAATGACGGCGCCGTAATCGCCGTTGGGCCCGGATACGGGGAATCCTCTGCGTAGGGCCGTGAGCATCGACAGACGAACCGATGATATCAGGCGCAGCGGATCGAATCGAGAGGCTTTTTTCAATCGTTGGATGAGCAGCGGGCTTTTGCAGAAAGCATACCGGACGATACCCTGACTTTTGAGCATGATATCCGTGCGGGGTGTTTGAAAATTTTCATAATCCCGGATGGAAATGAGTTTGACGGCTGCTTGAATCCGATCGTGCACCTGGTAGAATTGGATTCGACGCGCCGTCTCGGTTAGAGGGACGGAGATCCTGACGTTTCCCCGAACCGGGATTTCGCGCCGGTCGGTCCGGGCCGATCCCACTTCAAGGAACAGCAAAATCCTGTCTTTTCCAAGAGAAGGGGTGCGGATCAGGGTTCCCTTGATATCGATATATGTATTGGAATCCATTTGGTGCAGGGGGCTTTTATCGATGGAGTTTCTGGTATGCGTTATCAGCGTACCCCCTAAAAAACCCATGCAAATCAGGCTCCAAACCAGAGCCGAGCGCAGGCGGATCAGGATCAGGCGGAGCCACGCCGCGGACAGGCATATCAGCATGGCCGGCAGGTATACGATCTGCGGAAGCGGACAATAAAAGGCAAGCAGGATCCCCGCCGTCAAAGATAGTGTCAGATATAGAAAAGGCTGCGTCATTGCGAAGAGCTAGGGCCTGTGGGTTTCCAGGGTGCTCTGCAACTCCAGACAGTCCAGCAGAAGGTGGCACATGGTTCGAATCCCGACCGTCAGGCTTTCCTCGTCCGGATTGTAGTAGGGATTATGCAGCGGCGGCATCTCTTTCATTCCCCGGGGCCGGACTCCCAGAAAGAAAAAGAAGACAGGGACTTGCTGACAGAAATAGGAAAAATCTTCTGATATCATCTGCGGTTCCAACGGGCCGACATGATCTTCGCCCAGCGCTTTAAGTAGGGTCGGTTGCATGGCCTTGGCCAATTGAGGATGATTGTATACCACGGGATGACCTTTTCGATAATTCAGCTCATAAGATGCGTCATAGGCGGTCGATATACCCTTCAGGGCCCCTTCAATTAGACGTGGGATCCGCTCTCTATTCTCAAGGCTCAAGGTTCTTACCGTGCCGGCCAGGCTTACTTGCTCGGCCAGGATGTTGGCGCGCGTGCCGCCTTCGATTTTGCCGATGGTGATAACGGCCGGATCTGTGGCGTCAATCCGGCGGTCGATGAGCGATTGGAGAGTGAGTATGGTCTGTGCGGCGAGCGTGACGGCGTCAACGCCTTCATGCGGACGGGCGCCGTGGGAGCCCCTGCCTTTTAAAATGATTTCAAATCCATCCGAACTGGCCATGATGGGGCCGGGCGAAAACAGGACCGTGCCGACATCGGCTTCCGGCCAAGTGTGAAGTCCGAAGACGGCGCCGACGGGCGGATTGTCGAGGATGCCTTGTTCCAGCATCAGGGAAGCCCCTCCCGCTTCGCCGGGCGGGGGGCCTTCTTCGGCCGGTTGGAAGATAAATTTTATGTTGCCTTTGATCTGACCTTTCAACTGGCTCATGACCATTGCGGTTCCGATAGCCACGGCGGTATGGATATCGTGGCCGCAGGCGTGCATGACGCCGGGATTGAGCGATTTATAGCTCAGGGACGTCATCTCCTGTATGGGGAGAGCATCCATGTCGGCACGGATGCCGACGGTAAATCCGGGTTGGGAACCGCGCAGCAGGGCGACCACTCCGGTCCTGGCGATGCCGGTTCTCACTTCCAGGCCGTAGGACATGAGTGTGGAGGCGACCAGTTTGGCGGTTTCGAATTCGCGATTGCTCAGCTCCGGATTCATATGGATGAAGCGGCGGGTTTTGATGATTTCCGCTTTATATTTTTCGATCTGGTAATCGATGCGCCGGGACATGATTTTCTCCTCCTCGATGTTTTGTGCGGAAGCAAATGGATACAGGCTGACGGTTAAAAGCAGAATCCGCAAAATGGCGCCGGTCATAGATTTATATTAGACACGGGGGCGGTTAAAGTCAACCGGGGGGAAACGGGGATTCCGCTTCCGTCAGCCGGATCGGTGAAAGGTTGATTTCATGAATTCAGACCGTGACATCTTCCCGGAAAGTTCCGAAAACCGATTTCATTCGGTCAGAGATTTCTCCCAGCGTGGCGCCGGCCGTGACCGCTTCGATCAGGATCGGCATGAGATTTTCATCTCTGTGGAGGATGTCTTCCAGCTCCTGGAGCTTTTTTTGAACCCGAGACGTGTTGCGCCGTCCTTTGAAGCGGCGCAAGGTTTCGATCTGACGGGATTCCAGTTCCGGAGGCGGTGTATGCAGCCCGAATCGCGCTCCCGGGGCGTTCTCCGCGAATGCGTTCAAACCCACGATGATGGAATCTCCGGATTCGATCTGCTTTTGAGCGGCATACGCGCTGTTTTGGATCTCCCGCTGGATGAAACCGGATTCGATCGCGGACAGAGTTCCTCCCATGTCCGCAATCCGCTGCAGGGCGGCGTTGACATCGCTTTCGATTCGGTCGGTCAGAGTCTCGATGAAAAAACTTCCACCCAGGGCATCGACGGTATCGGCCGCGCCGCTTTCATGGGCGATGATCTGTTGTGTGCGGAGGGCGATCTGAGCGGATTCCCGAGTGGGCAGCGCCAAGGCTTCATCCCGCGAGTTGGTATGAAGCGATTGGGTTCCACCCAACACCGATGCCAAGGCTTGCAGCGTGACGCGAACGACATTATTTTCCGGCTCCTGGGCGGTGAGCGTTACGCCGGAAGTCTGGGTGTGAAAGCGGAATTTCCAGGAAAGTGGATTCCGGGCGTGGAATCGATCCCGCATGAGACGGCTCCAGATCCTTCGCGCCGCTCGGAATTTCGCGATTTCTTCAAAGAAATGATTATGCGCCGCCAGAAAGAAAGAAAACCGCGGTGCAAACGAATCCACGCGCAGTCCCGCTATTATGGCGGCTTCCGTATAGGCGACGGCATCGGCGAATGTAAAGGCCAGTTCCTGTACTGCTGTGGCTCCGGCTTCCCGGATATGGTAGCCGCTGATGCTGATGGTGTTCCACCGCGGAACCTGCCGCTGGCAGAAGGAGATGATATCCGTGGTGATTTTGAGCGAAGGCCGGGGCGGATAAATATAGGTGCCGCGGGCGACGTATTCCTTCAAGATATCATTCTGGATGGTCCCCGCCAGCTTTGGCCAGGGAATATTTCTTCGCTTCGCCATCGCCAGGTACATAGCCAGAATCACAGCGGCGGTGGCGTTGATGGTCATGGAAACCGATACTCGTTCCAGGGGAATACGGTCGAAAAGCACCTCCAGGTCCTCCAGAGAATCGACGGCGACGCCCACCTTCCCCACTTCCCCCCGGGAAAGGGGATGGTCGGAATCGAGACCCAGCTGGGTCGGAAGGTCGAAGGCTACGCTGAGGCCGGTCTGGCCTTGGTCCAGGAGATAGCGAAAGCGCTGATTGGATTCCGCCGCCGTGCCGAATCCCGCATATTGCCGCATGGTCCAGAGCTTCTTCCGGTACATGGCGGGATATATGCCTCTGGTGAAGGGAGGATCTCCCGGCTTCCCCAGCTTTTGGGCTGAATCGAAGAGCGGAATATCCTCCGCATTGTAAACGGGTTTGAGCTCGATGCCGGAAGAGGTGCGGAATATCGCCTTTCTCGGTTTCGTCATCTCCCTCTGGTTTGGATTACGGTATATATTTTGAAAAAATTCGTGTTCCCGGGTACTGTGCTTTTTCTCCCAGCTGCGCTTCGATCTCCATCAAGCGGTTGTATTTGGCGACGCGTTCGCTTCTGCTGACGGATCCGGTCTTGATCTGACCGGCGTCCAGGGCGACGCTGAGATCGGCAATGAAGGTATCCTCGGTTTCTCCCGAGCGATGGGAAATGACCGTCGTATAGCCGTGGCTTTGGGCGTAGCGAACGGTTTCGATGGTTTCGGTGAGGGTGCCGATCTGGTTCAGCTTGATAAGAATGGAGTTTGCGATTCCCTGTCCCACACCTTGTTTGAAACGCGCAAGGTTCGTGACGAAGATGTCGTCGCCGACGATCTGGATTCGGTCGCCGAAAGTCCGGGTCATGTTTTCCCATCCGCTCCAATCGTCTTCCGAAAAACCGTCTTCAATCGAAATGACGGGGTAAAGGCGCAGCAGGTTTTCGTAGTAGGCATTCATTGCATCGACTCCGCGTTCAGAGCCGTCTGATTTTTTGAATACGTAACGACCGTCGTTGTAGAATTCGGAGGCCGCCACATCAAGGGCTAAAAATACGTCTTTACCGGGTTGATAACCTGCGTTGTGAATGCTCTCCATGATCGAATCCAGTGCTTCTTCGTTGGATCTGAGGTTGGGAGCGAATCCGCCTTCATCACCCACCGAAGTGTTGTATCCTTTTTTCTTAAGCGTTTTCTTCAAGTTGTGAAAGACTTCGGCGGCTGTTCGGATGGCTTCAGTGAAGCTGGGCATGCCGGCGGGCACGACCATGAATTCCTGGATATCGACGTTGTTGTCGGCATGGGAACCGCCGTTGAGGATGTTGATTTGCGGAACCGGAAGCAGATATTCATCCTTATCGCTCAAATAATCAAAGAGCGGCCGTCCGGTTCCCCGGGCCGCGGCGTGAGCGGCAGCCATGGATACGGCAAGAATGGCATTCGCTCCCAGTTTGCTTTTGGATGGGGTCCCGTCCAGATCGAGGAGCTTTCTGTCGATTTCCGCTTGATCGCAGGCGTCCATGCCGATGATCTCTTTCGCGATCACGTCATTGACGTTGGAAACGGCCTTGAGAACGCCTTTTCCCAGATAACGAGCCGGATCTCCATCCCTCAATTCCAGAGCTTCATGCGTTCCTGTGGAGGCTCCGGAAGGGATGGAGGATTTCCCCACCGCGCCCGAGCTGAGCATGACCTGGGCGCTGATCGTAGGATTGCCTCTTGAATCAAGGATTTCACGAGCGGCGATATTTTCAATTATTGTGTTGGCCATAATACGACACCTCCTGTTTCGATTGAATGCCGGCTGTTTTTCAGGTGAATTGAAGATGAGGACGACAGACCGTCCGGTCTTTTACTCTTCTTTATTGAGTTCTTGAGTCTTCTTGGTGATTTCGGACTTTTTCTTTTCAACGAATTCTTTTATGGAGTCGATGCCCTCACTGGTCTTCTCTTTTACGATGTTTATCCCTTTTTCCGCTTCTTTGGCGATCTTTTCGTAGCTGTCTTTGGCGGCTTCTCCGGTTTTTTTTGCGCCTTCATGAAGCTTTTTGCGGGTTTCTTCTCCACTCGTCGGAGCAAAAAGGACTCCCAGAACAAATCCCGTTGCCGTTCCGATCAGAAAAGACAGCGTGATTTCCAATGCACTGGATTCTTTATTTGCCATTCTTATCCTCCTTACGTTTTTTGATCTGCCGCCAACCTGTTCTAATGAGGGGGTAAAGAAAGGGCCAGAATTTCGAGGACGGCCGAATCATCTTGGTGGTAAGGAACCATGTGATTTCCGACAGACTGCCGGCGGTTTTTTTTACGGCCCCCACGATGTCGTCCACTTCCTCGAGCTTGGCGTTGACCGTGCGGGAGGTCTCTGATAAATTCTGCAGCAGTTCCCTGAGATCGGCCAGGGCTTCCTCACTTTTACTCGCTGTTTTGCGCAGTTGGGCAATCAATATGATGAGTGCGGTCCCCGTGGCGACGACGACGATGGTGATCACCAAAAAAAGGAACTGGCTAAGCGTCAGCGGCATTGTAATACATAAATAGTATAAAAAGCCCTAACTTGTCAATGGGGACGCGAAAGAAGGGCTTCGTTCCTCTTCATTGTCGACGGTGCTTCCGGGCGGTCCATGCCTGAAAGCACCCTTACAGAATCGAGCGGATGTGTTCCAGATGATATTTTTTCGAGATCTTATCCAGGATAACCGGATATATGTCCTCGTCTCCGGAATCAACGGCTTCTTCCCATTCTCTGAACAGCGGAGTTCGGGAGAAATGCCTCTGGATTCGGGAAAGGTGGTTGATTCCGCGGAGAGCCTGCCAGTGGGTGATCATGATCAGAGCCAGAACCCCGAAGAAGACATTGGGGCCGGGAAGAAAAGCCAATACGCCGCTGATGGGCAGCAAGATCGCTTCCAGAACGAGCATCAAAACATGCTGTGAACGCTTTTTTTGGAGAAACAGATAAAACCGCCGGTGGCTCTTGCGGACGTTGATACAGCCGGAGACCTTGATCGTGATGTCTTTTCGCTTCCAGGTGCGAATCCTTGCGAAGGCCTGTTCCTGCGCGAGATCCCGCCTGGGAAGCAGCATAAGCTTTTTTTTGGCCGACTCCCAGAATTTTTCCCATCGGGAAAATCGAACCGTCACATCATGGAGAGGCTCGGAACAGAAAAATCGGTAGCGGTGTTTGCGATCCCGGATATAAAAAAAATCCATATTCGGATTCGATTCTATCATTAAGGGATAGGCGGGAGCAAGAAGGAAAGGAGATCGGCGGCGCGGGCGACGCGTCTTGACTTTTACAGGGGAAGAATCTAATATTGAACTTTAATTCAAGTCGGTTCTTAAGGATATCTAACCGCATTCTACTGCTTGATTCCGGAGTGAATTGTGGAAGTGATGAAATGAATGAAGACTACGATTATCTAACCATCGAAGAAAAATGGCAGACGGTCTGGGAAAAGCAGGGTGATTTTCGCGTGCGTGAGGATTCCGGCAAGCCTAAGTTCTACTGCCTGGAAATGTATCCCTATCCCTCCGGCCGTATCCATATGGGGCACGTAAGAAATTTTTCCATCGTGGATGTAATCTCCCGGTTTAAGAAGATGCGGGGATTCAACGTGCTGCATCCGATCGGTTGGGATGCTTTCGGGATGCCGGCCGAGAATGCCGCCATCAAACGCGGCATCCATCCTCAGGACTGGACCTTGGAAAATATCGCTCACATGAAAAAGCAGCTCCAGCGCTTGGGTTTCAGCTACGATTGGGACCGGGAAGTCACGACGTGTCTGCCGGAGTATTATGCCTGGAATCAATGGATCTTTCTGCAGATGCTGAAACGCGGTCTGGCTTTCAGAAAAAAAAGCGTGGTGAACTGGTGCCCGCAGTGCGAGACCGTACTGGCGAATGAGCAGGTTATCGGGGAACGCTGCTGGCGGTGTGATACCCTGGTCGAGGAAAAAGACATGGAGCAGTGGTTTCTCAAGATCACGGCGTATGCCGAGGAGCTGCTGTACGGACATGATTCGCTCCGGAAATGGCCGGAACACGTTCTTGCCATGCAGAGAAACTGGATCGGGAAGAGCAAAGGCGCCCATGTGACGTTTTCCGTGACGGGAACGTCGGATGAGATCGAAGTTTTCACGACGCGCCTGGATACGATCTTCGGAGCAACGTTCCTGGTCCTTTCCCCCCAGCATCCTCTGGTTTCCGATCTCATCGGGGATTCACCCGAGAAGAACAAGATCGAAGAATGGGTGCATATCCAGCATGCCGCCGGAAATCCTAGGGAAGAATCCGGAAATGAGGAGAAACTGGGGATCGATACCGGGAAAAAAGCACTCAATCCTTATACAGGAGAAGAGATCCCCATCTGGATCGCGAATTATGTGCTGATGGAATACGGCACCGGCGCGATCATGGCGGTTCCGGCTCATGACGAGCGCGATCACGAATTCGCGCTTAAATATGGGCTTCCGATCAGACCGGTCATCGAACCCGAAAAGCCGCTCGAAGCCGGAAGCCGGGAAGGAGTGTTTACCGATTACGGATGCCTGGTGAATTCCGGCCCGTATTCCGGGAAGACTTCGCGGGATGCGATCGAAGCCATGGCGGAGAGGGGAGAACAAGAGGGATTCGGACGCATAAGCACGGTCTATCGTCTTCGCGATTGGGGAATATCGCGGCAGCGATATTGGGGGACGCCTATTCCGATCGTTTACTGTCCGGAATGCGGTGTCGTCGGTGTTCCGGTCTCGGATCTTCCCATCCGGCTTCCTTACGAGGCGAAATTCGAGGGAACGGAAGGCTCACCCTTGGAGAAAGTCGAGGATTTTGTCCGGACGACCTGTCCCCGATGCGGAGGACACGCCCGCCGGGAAACGGATACCATGGATACATTTTTCGATTCCTCATGGTATTACTTCAGGTACTGTTCTCCTCGGGAAAACAGCCTTCCTTTTCAGCCCGATCCCGCAAGATATTGGCTTCCTGTCGATATTTATGTCGGGGGTGTCGAACATGCGATCCTTCATCTGATCTACGCGCGCTTTTTCTGCAAGGTTCTGCGCGATCTGGGGCTGACGGATATCAGTGAACCCTTTCCGCACTATCTTGGACAGGGAATGGTGACCAAGGACGGATCGGCGATGTCCAAATCCAAGGGCAATGTCGTGGATCCGGATGAGATGATCGCCAAGTACGGTGTGGATACCGTTCGCCTTTTCATCCTTTTCGCGGCGCCGCCGGAAAAAGAATTTGCCTGGAATGAAAAAGGGATCGAAGGAAGCTTCCGTTTCATTCATCGGATCTGGGCTTTTTTTCAAGACAACCTCGATCTTTTCGATTCACCGGAACCGGACGCGGCCCCGGTTGACGCGGCGAGCCATGGGCTCGAGATCAAGATGCACCAGACCATCAAGAAGGTGACGGAAGATCTGGATCGTAGATTTCATATGAATACCGCGATCAGTTCCATCATGGAAATGTTCAATCAGATGAAAAAAGCGCGCGATGTCCTGAGGTCCACCGCGGCCGGCCGGACGATCCTGAAGGAATCCATGCGGAATCTTGTCCGCTTGCTGTCCCCCTTCGCGCCGCACGTGTGTGATGAGTTGGGATCCCGGATGCATTTGGACGGTCAGGTATCCCTGTCTCCCTGGCCTGTTTTCGACGCGGATCTGGCAAAGGAAGAAAAGGTTACCGTCGTGGTCCAGATCAATGGAAAACTGCGGGAGAAGTTCGATGTGGAGAGGGATCTTTCCGAAGAGGAGATCAAACGCCTTGCCTTGGAACTGCCGCGTATCCGGTCGCTGATCGGAAGCGGAGAAATCAGAAAGATCATCGGAATCAAAAACAAACTGGTCAATATCGTGGTATAATTTTTTCAGGATGAAAAAATTCTTTCTCATTTTGCTCTTGTGCGGAGTCCTGTGTGGCTGCGGCTACCATCTGCGGGGAACGGGCAGTTCGCTGCCCTCCCACATCGCCCGCGTTCATGTCCCCATGTTCACCAACTCGACCACGCGGTTTGAGCTGGAATTAAAGCTGACGCAAAAGATCATCGATGAAATGGTGGCGCGCGGTAAAGTGGAAGTGACAGCGGACAAGTCTTCCGCCGAGGCGACACTGCTCGGAGATGTGATTACGTTTGTGGCGAATCCGATCGCTTTTTCGGGCGAGGGCTCGGCGGATAGGTACAATATCACGGTTGTGGCTAAAATCACTCTGCGGGATTTGACCAACAACCGCGTGATCTTTTCCAATCCCAATTTCGCTTACCAGGAAGAATACGAAGTGCCGGAGGGATCGGATTTTGAAACCGTCGAATCCGAGGCGATCGACAAGATCGCGGAAAAATTTGCGCGCAGCCTGATGATTACCATCTTAGAGGGATTTTAAGGATTGAGCAGCTCATCATGGACCCGAAAATTTTTAGAGCCCCCCCTGCCTCCCTGTTTCTTTTTCTATGGAGAAGAGACGTTTCTGGCATGGAGTTTCATCGAAAAGCTGCGGTCTGATCTGAGTCCGGACGGAGAAGCGGAACTGCGGGAAGAGCGCTTTCTTCTCGGTGAGCAAACCTGGACGGATATTATCGATGAAGCCCGTTCCGTTCCCCTGCTTTTTCTCTCTCATCGGTTGATCGTGACCGTTGTCCGGAAGGGCAAAGGCGATCGGATTTCGGAATCCGAGAAGAGAAGGATCGGTGAATATCTGGAAGACCCGGCGCCTCAGACCATCCTGATTATCATCTATAAAGGGAAATCCCCCAAAAATTCCGCCTTTGTTCGCTTTTTCAGCACACGGACGAGAAGTGTTCGAAGCCGGGAAGTGAAGCGTTTGCGGGAAGAAGGGCTGCACGCTTGGATCGAATTCAGACTTCGGGAGAGCGGAAGGCGGGCTGAAGCGGGCGCCGTCGACCGACTGCTTGAATTTGCCGGAAACGAAATGGATCGACTTGATTCCGAGTTTGAGAAAATTATCACCTTCCTCGGCGATAAGAAAATCATGGAAGTGGACGATGTCAATCAGGTGTCCGGTTGGGTGAAATCCTTTTTCGAGTGGGAATTTACGGATAGCTTGGAAAAGGCGGATTATGAGCAGTGCCTTCTGACCCTGGGTAAATTGATGAGCAAAGAAGGCGTCGCGGCGGGTCAGATTGCGAATTTGATAAGCTGGTTTCTTCGTGATCTTCTCTTCGCCAAAGTGGCCTTGCGCGAAAAATCACTCGACCGTGAGATGATCTTCAATCAGGTGAGGCCGCAATTGAGAAAAAGCTTTGGATCGCTGTACAGCCGGAAGTTCAGACGGTTCTTTGCGGCTGTGGACCGAATATCCATGAAGTCTCTTGGTCGTTTGATCACGGAGATGGAGCGGATCGACCTCACGATGAAAAGCACGCATCCTCCCGCCAGGGAAATGCTTGAACGTCTCCTGTTCCATTATACCCAGCGTTGAGCCGGGAAATGCAGACTCCTGAGGCGGAAAAAGGGAAAAAAGCGAGAAGGTATTTTATTTGGAAGGGGAAGGATTCAACATCTCGACTTGACGGCTCAAGCGAGATTTAGTGCGGTTGCCCTTGTTGCGGTGAATGGTTCCCTTTTTTACGGATTTATCGATGATGGATACGACTTGGGGAAGCAGCTCGCGGGCCGCGTCCAAATCCTTTTTGTCGATGGCTTCCCGTAAGGTCTTGATTTGTGTGCGCAGAATGGATTTGTTCCGTGTGTTGATCGCGGTTCTTCGGAGGGTCCGTCGCCACTGGCGTATCGCAGATTTGTGTTGAGCCATTTATCTCTCCTATAAAGAAATGGTATGATATGATATCTTCTCTTTCTTGTCAACCTCCCGCTCATGTTGAGCGTGGGAGGGATTTCATGTTATCGATGCGGAGGTCGGGAAGGCTTTAAACCAAGATGGATCAGAAAACAAGGAATTCCCGTCTTGTCCGCTCCACGTTTGCCGTATCTCTGCCCACTCTGCTAAGCCGCATCCTGGGTTATGTCCGGGATATGCTGCAGGCGTATTATCTGGGAACGGGCCGGAGCGCGGATGCCTTCACTATCGCTTACGTCATCCCTAATCTGCTGCGCCGCCTGACCGGAGAAGGGGCCATGACCGCCGCCTTCATTCCGGTTTTTACCCAGTTTAAATCAGAAAACCGGAAAGAGGAGTTATGGAAGTTCGCGAATGCCTTCTTTTTCGATCTGACCGTGATTATGGCGGCGCTGACGGTCATCGGTATGGTATCCACTCCCCTTTTGGTCAGGATAATCGCTTACGGATTCAAGGATGTTCAGGGAAAATGGGATCTGACGATCGTTCTCACCCGTATGATGTTTCCGTATATCTTCCTGATCAGCTTGTCCGCCCTGGCGATGGCGATCCTCAATTCCTTTAAGAAGTTTTTTGTTCCCGCACTGACGCCTGTCCTGTTTAACCTGGCCATCATCACGGCGGCGGTGATCGGAGCCGCCCGGGCTGATGAGCCCGCAATGGTTTTCGCGGTCGGCGTCGTGATCGGGGGCTGCTGTCAATTGGCGTTCCAGCTGCCTTTTCTCTGGCGGCAGGGGATGCGTTTTCGCTGGGGGCTGAGTTTCTCTCATCCCGCTGTTCGCAAAGTCGGCCGACTCATGCTGCCGGGAATATTCGGCGTGGGGATCTCACAGATCAATTTTGCTCTCAGTCGGATGATCGCTTCGCTCCTGGAAGAAGGCAGCGTGTCGTCGCTGTATTACGCATCGCGGATTCAGGAACTGACGCTCGGGATCTTTTCCATCGCGCTCTCCATCGTTTTGCTCCCCACGTTTTCCGAACTCGCCGCTCAAAAGGATCACGACCGGATGAAAGAAACGCTGGCATTCTCATTCCGTTTGATCTTTTTCATCACCCTGCCGGCGATGGTCGGTCTCCTGGTTCTGAACATGCCGATCATTCGTGTTTTATATGAGCGGGGTGTTTTTAGCGCCCAGTCAACCGTTATGAGCGCTTCCTGTTTGTTTTATTTCGCGTTCGGCCTTCCCTTTATCTCCGGAGTGAAGATCCTCGCCCCCGCATTCTATTCCCTGAAAGATACGCGAACGCCGGTTGTCGTGGCTTTTTTCGTCATGTTGGCCTATCTCCTGTCGTCCTTCCTGTTGATGAGGCCCCTGCGTGTCGGGGGGATCGCGCTGGCTCTGTCGTTGTCGTCGGCGCTGAATTTTTTTCTGCTGTTTCATCTCCTGGAGCGAAAAATAGGCTCTGTAAAAAAGCGGGAATTTTTGAGGTCCGCCTTGAAATCGGGTTTTTCTTCGATATTGATGGGGGGAGGCATATGGGCCTTCATGCGGATGTGGGAATTTCAAGCGCTGTCCTTTCTCCACCGTATGGGTGTTCTGGCGGCGGCCATCATCCTTGGGCTCGTGATCTATACGGCCGGCAGTCTCCTGTTCAACCATGAGGAGATATCCCGTTTTCTGAGAATGATGAAAACGGAAAGAAAAACGAAGGATTCGGGATGAAAATCGTTTTACAGCGGGTTAAATCCGCTTGGGTCGAGGCCGGAGGTAAATGCGCCGGCCGAATCGGTAAAGGCTACTGCCTGCTGGTGGGTATTGAAAAAGGCGATGGTGAAGATCAGGTCCGCGGTCTGGTCCGTAAAGTTGTGGGGCTGCGTGTTTTTCCCGATGATAACGGGAAGATGAACCGAGCGCTGCTGGAGGTGCGGGGAGACATCCTGGCCGTATCCCAATTCACGCTGGCCGGTTCCGTAAGAAAAGGAAGACGCCCGAGTTTCGATCATGCCGAAGAACCAAGACGGGCAGAAATCCTATTCAATCGTTTTGTCTCGCTTCTGCGGGATAGAGGGATTCGAGTCGAAACCGGTGTTTTCGGAGCCGAAATGGAAATCCATTTGATCAATCAGGGACCGGTGACTTTTGTCTTTTCCGCGGGTGAGGAGATCAGCTGAATTTTAGGTCGCTGATCTTATGCAGAGCTTTTTCCGCCGATAACTGAACGAAACGGTTGCTGTCCTTGGCCAGCTCCAACAGGAGCTTCAACGCCTCTTTCCCTCCTATATCACCCAGAGACTGAGCCGCGGTGCGTCGTACGTCCGCGTTGGGTTCGTGAAGGAGCGTTTCAATGGCGGCGGTCCATTTGGGATCTTTTTGGAGCCCGAATATCCTGAGGATGGCGCTCTTGACGAACCAGGGGGATGATTGCAGTTTGGCTTGAATGTGATCCGGATTCAGATTGTCTCTTCGGCTCAATGTATTGATGAGATAATCCCGTATCTTTTCGCAAGGATCTTCCAGACATCGGAAGAGAGCTTCAGTCGTCCAATCGCCCGGATCGCCGGCGATCTTCTGCAGAAGCAAAAAACGTTCTTCCTTGTTCTTAGCGGTTTGAATCCTTTGGAGGGTTTCGGCGCAAAGACGTTGTTGCTCGAGTTGGCGGGGGGTAAGCTTCTTCGACTTATTTCCCATGATGTGAGGAACGAATATATCGCAGTTGAGCGGAAAGTGCAAATGTTTTGCCGGCCTTAAGCATGCCGTGACCGACGACCCCGATGAAAACAATGTCTTTTTCATGCGCGGCATGTCGACCGAGATTTCTCCCGGATCTTCTGACGGCGCGATATCCCGGAATGGCGTCTCTCTCCGAGATCAGGAAGTGGATTCCGGAAGCGATTCAGACCATTTCCAGAAGATGTCCCATCTTTTCTTTTTTAGCCTTGAGGTAATCGAAATTCGATTGGTTGGGAGCGATCTCCATGGGAACGCGTTCGACGATCTCAAGGCCGTATCCCGCCAGGCCGATGTATTTTCGCGGATTGTTGGTGATGAGACGAAGTTTTCTCGCCCCCAGGGCAACCAGAACCTGAGCGCCGACTCCGTAGTCGCGGTGATCGGGTTTGAATCCAAGCTTGCGGTTGGCTTCCACGGTATCGACTCCATGTTCCTGAATGGCATAGGCTTTGATCTTGTTGGCGAGACCGATGCCTCTGCCTTCCTGGTTGAGGATATAGAGGATGATTCCCTTTCCATCCTTTTCGATCATCTTCATGGATTCGTGAAGCTGAGCGCCGCAGTCGCAGCGGGAGGAGGCGAAGGTGTCCCCAGTCAGGCATTGGGAATGGGTGCGGACGAGAACCGGTTCCTCGGCGGTGATCTCTCCCTTGACCAGGGCGACATACTGTTCCTTGCGGATCGAATCTTCGAACACGGATATGCGAAAATGTCCGAACTCGGTGGGCAGATCGGCCTCTTCGACCCGCGTGACGAGCGTTTCGTGGTTCATGCGATATTTGATCAGATCGGCTACGGTAAGAATGGGGAGGTCGTAAGTTTTACTGAATTCCTCCAGTTGAGGCATCCGCGCCATGGTTCCGTCCTCGTTCATAACTTCGCAGATGACGCCGGCCGGCTTGAGTCCCGCCAGGCGGGCGATATCTACGGAGGCCTCTGTCTGGCCGGTCCTTTCGAGAACTCCGCCGTTTTTGGCTTTCAGGGGAAAGATGTGACCGGGGCGCGTGAGATCGGCGGGTTTGCAGTTCGGCTCGAGCGCGACGCGGATGGTTTGAGCCCGGTCATACGCGGAGATTCCGGTCGTGACGCCTTCTTTAGCATCGATGGAGACGGTGAAGGCTGTCTCGAATGGAGCCGTATTGTCCTGAACCATCAGGGGGAGGTCGAGTTCCTTGAGCCGGGCTTCGGTCAAGGACAGGCAGATAAGACCTCGGCCTTCCTTAGCCATGAAATTAATGATATCCGGCGTGACTTTTTCCGCCGCGACCATGAGATCGCCTTCGTTCTCCCGATCTTCATCATCGACGATAATGATGACTTTACCCGAGCGAACGGCTTGGATGGCTTCTTCAACGGGTGCAATCGCTGTTTTCGGCATGGGGTGAACTTTCCTCCTGACCTATGATTCGTTTCGACGCGTCCAATTATACACGTATTTGCCGAAAATGTCATATTCGAGGTTGACGCTGTCTCCGCGTCTTCGTGAGCTCAGGTTGGTTTCCCGCAGCGTGATAGGGATCACTTCAACGACAAAAGAAGCGGGGCTTACGTCGGCGACGGTCAGGCTGATGCCGTCCAAGGCTACCGATCCCTTGGAGATGAGAAAGGCGCGGTTCTTTGGAGACATCCGGATTTCCATCCCGCACCCGCCGGACTTTTCTTGAATGCGGATGATCCGTCCGGTCTCGTCGATATGCCCGGACACAAGGTGACCGTTGAGAAGCGAGTTGAGCGTGAGGGGAATCTCGAGATTCAACATGTCGCCGGAACGGAGCTCGCCGAGCGTAGATCGCTTGATGGTTTCTTGGGAGAGGTTGAACACCAGCAGGTCCCGTTCTTTTCTGATCAGGCTGAGACAGACGCCGTTGACGGCCAGGCTGTCTCCAAGTCCGATCTGGGGAATGGGTTTTGAGGAGGAAAGGGCCAGCTCCTGTTTTCCCCGCCGATAGCCCCTGAATTTTCCCATGTGGCTTATGATTCCTGTAAACATCAGAGATATCCCTCCGCCATGATGTCGTCCGCGATCTTAAAGAACCGAATGCGCTTGATGCGCATCGCATCGCGGATCTGATCCACTCCTTCTCCGGTAAAAAAAACGGGGGCTTCTTTTCCTCCCACGAGCTTGGGGGAAAATGTCAGGAAAATTTTATCGGCCAGTCCGTTTTCCAAAAATGCGGATTGAAGTGTACCGCCGCCTTCAATGAAAAGGCTTGAAATTTCCTGTTTTCCCAGATGGAGAAGAACTTCATTGGGATTGATGCCGGATTCGGAACGGGAGCACTCTATGACGGAAGCACCCATATCCTGAAGACGGCGGGCCTTGTCTTGGGGGGCTCCAGGACCCGTAAAAATCAGCAGTTTCCCTTGGGTACGGGTTTTCAGCATACGGGCGTCGAGTGGAAATCTTAACTTGGAATCCATGATGACGCGGGTGATCGATTTGCCCTTCCAGCAGGGATGGCGGACCGTCAGGCGCGGATCGTCTCTGAGAATGGTTTCGATCCCCGCCAGGATGGCATCGCATTCCCCCCTGAGAAGATGAACATAACGCCGTGTCGGTTCCGAGGATATCCATTGGGAAGAGAGAGTGCGGGTTGCGGTTTTTCCATCCCAACTGAGCGCCGCTTTGATGACGACAAAAGGAATGTGCCGCGTGATGTATTTACGATAAACCTCATTGAGAGATTCGTTCATTTCAGACAGCGGACCCACCTCGACATCGAGGCCTTCCCGGCGCAGGCGGGCGATGCCTTTTTTATGGATTCGGGGGTTGGGATCCAAAGCGGAGACCACCACGCGTTTCACGCCCGATTCCAGAATGCATTGAACGCAGGGGGGTGTGTATCCCCAGTGGATGCAGGGTTCGAGCGTGACATAGAGGGTGGCGCCCCTGGCCTTTTCCCCCGCCTGTTGCAGCGCCAGCGCTTCGGCGTGAGGTTGTCCCCGCCTGGAATGATAACCGACCGCGATGACCTTGCCGGCTTTCGCAAGCACGGCTCCCACGCAGGGATTGGGGCTGGTCCAACCACGGGCTTTTTCAGCCAGAGCGTAGGCCATCTTCATGTAAGCGGTGTCTTTGATATCAATCATGAAAGCAGGGCGGATGTGAATTCTTCCGCGGAAAAGGGGATGAGATCCTGTTCTCCTTCCCCTACGCCGATGAGCTTGATAGGCAGACGGCATTCGTCGAGGATGCTGATGACGCTGCCTCCTTTTGCCGTGCCGTCCAGTTTGGTCAATACGATGCCGGTCAATCCGGAAAACTTTAGAAACTGTTTGGCTTGGATCAGGGCATTCTGTCCGATGCTCGCATCCAGTACAAGGAGACATTCGTGCGGGGCTTCGGGAATTTCCCGGGAAATCACGCGTTTGATCTTTTCAAGTTCATGCATGAGATTGATGTTCGTATGGATTCGGCCCGCCGTGTCGATCAACAGCAGATCGAAATCGTGCGCCTTGAATGATTGGATGGCATCGAAGACGACTGCGGCGGGATCCGCTCCGTATTGTCCTGTTATCACGGGGATCTCGAGCTTTTCCCCCCATATAGAGAGCTGTTCCTGAGCCGCGGCGCGGAAAGTATCCGCCGCCACCATAAGAATCTTCTTTTCCTTCTGCTTGTAAACGGAAGCGATTTTTGCCAGAGAGGTTGTTTTCCCACCGCCGTTGACACCCGTCACCATGAGAACGGAGAGCGGTTGCTCCAGATTCATCCGGGTTGGGAAAGCAGAAAGTATGCGGGTTATCTCTTTTTCCAATAGGCTTTTTATAACGGGAAACGGATCGGTTTTTTTGCTGCCCGCGCGTATGGCGTCGAGGATGCGTTCCGTGAGCGGGATTCCCATATCCGCCAGGATCATGGATTCGGCCAATTCGTCAAGAATTTCTTCGCGACTTTTGTCGCTGTGAACGAGATCTTCGAACTTCGATCGAAAGGCTTCGCGGGTTTTGGCTATTTTTTCTTTAAGTTGAGCAAGCACAGTGAATTCATTATATTTTTCACCCCGGACAAAGTCAATTCATATCGTGTTTAAAACCATGCGTCCGGTTGAGGTCCGCACCCGTTTGTGCTAAGGTGGAAAACTTATGAACGAGACGATTTGGATTCTTCCCGAACCGAACGAAGAGTCCCGTTTTCTGGCAAAAACTCTGGACCTTCCCATTGAGATCACGCAAATTCTGGTAAACCGGGGTATTCATGATGAAAAAGACGCCCGAAGCTTTCTGTTCGGAACGCTTCAGGACCTGATCGATCCGTTTTTGATGCCGGGAATGGAGACGGCCGTCCGTCGGATCCGTGCTGCGATCGCAAACGAAGAAAAGATCATCATTATCGGGGATTATGATGTGGATGGAATCCTTTCCGTCGTCATCCTGACGAAAGCCCTCGAATCGTTGGGCGGTCATGTGGAGTATTTTATTCCCGAGCGGTTGACGGAAGGCTACGGTATCAAGAAGGATTATATAGAGCGCGTGCGGGAGAAGGACTGTTCGCTGGTCATCAGCGTGGATTGCGGGATCAAAGCGGTGGATTTTACGCAGGAAGCTCGGACCCGGGGCGTCGACGTCATTATCACCGACCATCACCAGCCCGGAGAACAGCTGCCGCGGGCGCTGTCGATTCTCAATCCCAAGCTCGAGAGCTCCCTCTATCCGGATAAAGACCTGGCCGGGATCGGCGTGGCTTTCAAATTGATACAGGCACTGCTGGAAGGTGCCGGCAAGGCCGCGCAGGTGCCGCATTACTTGAAACTGGTATCTATAGGGACGGTCGCGGATGTTGTTTCTCTTCGCAGAGAAAACCGTTTGTTCGTGAAATACGGCTTGAAAGCCCTGAGTCGTGTCTCCAATCCCGGGCTGCTCAGTCTCATGGGCGTATGCGGTTTGGACGGCTCTCGGGTATCGGTGGGCGATGTCGGCTTTCGCATCGGCCCCCGCATCAATGCGGCTGGAAGGATGGGGATGACCGACCTGGCTGTTCGTCTTTTCCTGACCGGTGCCCGGGAAGAGAGCGCCGCCTTGGCCGGTACCCTGAACCGGCTTAACACCGATCGTCAGAAAGTGGAAGAAAAAATTCTCAAACAGGCCATACGCCGAATTGAAGAGCGGGAACTTCACCGCCGCTACAGAATCCTGATCCTTGGATGTGAGCAGTGGCACCGGGGAGTGATCGGAATCGTGGCTTCCAAACTGAAGGAACGTTTCCACCGTCCGATCCTGCTGTTTGCGTATAAAAACGGCAGCGCTTTCGGCTCCGGCCGGAGTATACGGGGATTTTCTCTTATCGAGTGTCTTAAAAACAGCCGGGATCACCTCGCGAATTTTGGCGGTCACATCCAGGCCGTCGGCTGCGAGCTCTCCTGTGACGATTTGGCTCTCTTCAAACAAAATGTGAACGCCTATGCCGATTCCCATCTCAGCGATGAAGATTTGAAGCGAAAAATTCATGTCGACGCCGAGATCTATTTCAACCGGATCGATTCGGGCTTTCTTGAAAAGCTGGAGTTGCTTTCTCCTTTCGGGATGGGGAATTCCCGTCCTCTCTTTCTCTCGCGGGGAGCGGAAGTCATTGCCCCTCCCCGAAAACTGAAACAAAAACACTGTAAATTCCTTCTCAGACAGAACGAGAGAGTCTTTGATGCTTTGGGTTGGGGACAAGGCGAATGGGCGGATCGTGTGGGGAAGGGAGATCGGATCGACCTGATCTATTCCGTTCAAACATCCCATTTTCAAGGGCAGGATCAGGTGAATCTGATCCTGGAGGATATCCGCTGACGTTTCTTGGGAATGAAACGGTTCTTTCAGCTGTGAGCAACACGAGACAGAGGCTCGCTCCGGCTCCGTTCAATCCCCTTTGAAAGCTTTCTTGGTTTGAATTCCTCCGGTATGGGATCTGTATGATCTCTCCCGGAAGACGGTGCGTAGAGATGCAAGAGAAGCGGAAGGGGATTTAATTCCGGTTTGGATGTATAATAGACCTGAGAATGAAACGGGACGCGGTATTCGTGAAGGTGTGAAAAAGCGATGCACTGGACAAAGATCATCAAAGCGATCAGCCTTGTTTTTCTGGGAGGAGTGCTTGTCCTGATTTCGGCTGATTTCATGCGGAATTCCCATCGAGATCCCAAGCTCCCCCAAGCGGTCGTCTCGATCGACGAACAGAAAATCGATTCCAAAGAGAAAATAGAACACTATGAGGCGGAGGGAGAAAAGGGAAACCTCCAAATTCGGGCGGAAAAGAATTATATGGGAGAGGATGACCTTTATCATCTCGAGGGAAATGTCGAAGTCGTGTTTTTCAGGAGGGGACAAGGAGAAGATGTCTATCTTTTCGGAGATGAAATCGTTTATGACAAAGAATGGAGTCATTTCTCTCTGAAAGGCGAAGCGCGCATCCGGATCAAAGACTTGACCATTAAAGCCGCTTCCATGGATTATGACGCCGGACGGCAGTTTTTCCGAAGCCGGGAACCGGTCGATTTCATATCGGATCGGATTGTCGGCTCAGCCTTGGGAATCACCTATCTGCTGCCTGAAAAGAAGATCATCCTGCGGAAAGACGTCAGAGTCGCGTTTCAGAACGTGTTCGGAACCGCGGAGCCTCTCCATGTGGAATCGAAGCACTTTGAATATACCCGGAGAGGGAGGAAGGGCCTTTTTCAGGGAGCGGTGAAGCTTCGTCGGGGAGAAAGCCGTGCTGTCTGCGATGCGTTGAGATTCGACCTGGTCGCCAGTGGGGATCATATCCGAAGCCTGCGCCTGATCGGGGGGGTTGAAGCCCTTCTCCTCGACGAAGAGGCCGATGGTTCGGCCGCCCTGACGGGAAAAGAAGACGGCGTGTTTGTTCTCTATGGCTCCCGGAGGGAAGTGCGGGCGGAAGAACTTTCGATTACCGGTTTCAAGGATCTGGCGCTGGCGCGTCTGATCAAGGCTTCCGGGGACTGCCGTTTTCGATTCGCAAGTCATGACGGAGCGTATACCCTGATCGAAGCTGAAAGCCTTGATTTCACTTTGGATAAAAAAGGGAGGTTGGTTGAATTCGCCGCAGTGGAGCGCGCCGGCATCAGGAAACAATCGGCGGATGAAGATTTCAACCGGATCGAGGGGAAAACCCTGGTCATCGGCGGGAATCGGAATATCCTGAAGGTTCAGGGAGACAAAGAGCGCAAAGCCCGTATCCGCACCCCGAAATCCGAGATTTCAGCTTCCGTCTTGACGATTCATTTGACCAACAGCAATCTGGAAGGCACCGGAGGCATCGACGTTATACTGGAAGCCGGAAAAAAGCAGGGGACTTATCTGGGTCTCTTTTCAGCGGAATCGCCGGTTTTGATCCATGCCCAGGAAATGAGATTTATCGAGGAACGTCAGCGTTTTATTTTTAAGGAGAAAGTCAAAGCCTGGCAGGGAATGAAAATGCTGTGGGCGCAGGAGTTGTCGCTTTTCCAGGATTCGGGGCGGATCGTCGGTCGAGAAAAGATCAAAACAAGCTGGCCCTATCATCCCGAGAGTGGTGAAAAAGAAACGACCCTCGAGATTCGAGCGGGTCAAATGCAGTTCGATCCCGATAAGAACCGTCTCGATTATGAAGGGAACTGCCAGCTTATGATGCAGGATGTGGTGCTCCGCTCGGCTTTACTGCAGGTATCCCTTGATGTCGATCAGGGCGAACTGCTCCGGATCATAGGACATGAACAGGTTGTCGTCAGCCAAGGCTCTCATGAGGGTCGGGGTGAAACGGCGGATTACGATCTCCTGAAGGAGGCTATTTCCCTTACCGGAAACCCGGTTCTACTCGATAAAACCAGGGGGCGGACAGAGGGGGACAAATTGACTTTTCATATACCCGATGGTAAAATCGTCGTTGAAAATAAAGATCGAAAACGATCGACAACCTTGATAAAATCGTGATATATGACCAAAATCCTGGAAGCCGTAAGGTTGGAAAAAAGCTATCGGAAACGGAAAGTCGTCGATGATGTTTCCGTATGTGTCGAGGAAAGAGAGATCGTAGGGCTTCTCGGTCCCAACGGAGCGGGTAAAACGACTACGTTTTCTCTTATCTTAGGGCTGTTGCCTCCAGATCAGGGCGAAATATTTTTGGGGGGCGAGAACATCTCCCGGCTTCCCATGTACACGCGGGCCAGGAAGGGACTATGCTTGCTTCCTCAGGAACCTTCGATCTTTCGTAAATTGAGTGTCGCAGACAACCTGCTTTCCGTTCTGGAGATGATGGGCAATCATTCGAATCGAGAGAAAAGCCAAGTGGCCGAGACGCTGAAAGAATTGGGACTGACTCACCTGAGATCGGCAAAGGCATATACGCTCTCAGGAGGAGAGAGACGCCGACTGGAGATCGCCCGGGCTCTTGTGACCCATCCGCAGTTCATTTTATTGGATGAACCGTTCACCGGGATCGATCCCTTGGCGATTCGGGATCTTCAGCAGATCATCATCAAACTTAAGGAAAAGGGGATAGGGTTGCTGATCACGGATCATAGTGTGCGGGAAACATTGGAAATCACCGATCGAGCATACATCATCAGCGATGGGAAAATCTTGAAGGAAGGGACGCCTCAGGAATTGGTTTCTTCCCGGGAAGTAAAACGAAGCTACTTGGGAGAGGACTTCAACCTTGATAACTGAAAAGATGGAGAGAGGATAAACCATGGCGCTCAAACAACAACTCCATCAACGTCAGGTACAGCGCCTTATTCTGGCACCCGCCCTGCAGCAGGCCATTAAACTCCTGCCGCTCACCAATCTGGAGCTGATCGAAATCATTGATGAAGAGTTGGCTCAAAATCCGATGCTGGAGATCGAAGAAGAAATTTCGGATGAAAAAGTGGATCCCGCGGCTTCCCAGGAATCGAAGGAAATGGAGGCGGGACGGGAACGGGAAGCCGCTCCGACGGGAAAAGAGGATGGATTGGATTCCTCGAAATCCGAGGAAGACAAAGAGTTCGACGCCTATTTTCAGGAATACTTCGATAATGGGATGCGCACGTATTCTCATGAGAAAAAGGAAGCGCCGGTTTTGGAAAACTTCGTGTCGAAGAGTGTAAGCCTCTGGGATCATTTGAACTGGCAGGCGAACCTGACATTCTTTGATGCGAAGGAGAAGGAAATCGCCCAGTACATCATCGGCAACATCAATGATGATGGTTATCTGACGTCCTCATTGGAGGAAATCATTCAGACCATGGAGACGTCGGCGGAAATCGTTGAATCCATACGCGAGAAAATCATGCATTTCGACCCCATCGGGGCCGGAAGCTTGAATGTGAAGGAAGCCCTTCTGGTCCAGCTGGAATACTACGGGATCGAGAATCCGATCCCCCGGAGTATCGTCGAGTTTTATCTGCCATTGCTGGAAAAATCCAATTTCCCCCAACTGGCGAAAGAACTGGAAATAACGTTGGACGAACTGCGGGAGCATATCGAAATCATCAAAAGATTGGAACCCACTCCCGGAAGAAAGTTCAGTCATGAAAAGACGTTTTATATCGTGCCGGATATCGTTGTAAGAAAAGAGGACGGTAAGCTGAATATCTATTTGAACGATGAAGGGCTCCCTCGTTTGAGAATCAATGGATTTTACCGCACGCTGATGACGCAGAGTTCCAAGGAGAATACCGAAGCCTGTCGGTTTTTGAAAGAGAAGATGAAAAAAGCGTTTTGGTTCCTACGCAGTCTGGACCAGAGAAATCAGACCATCTATAAAGTCGCCAAGAACATCGTCGACAAGCAGCGGGATTTCATCGAACGAGGTATAGATTATATCAAACCCCTGACTTTGATCGAACTGGCTCAGGAAATCGGTGTTCATGAATCGACCGTGGGCCGGGTTGTTTCAAACAAATACATGATGACCCCCCGAGGAGTGTTCCCACTTAAGTACTTCTTCCATAAATCTCTCACCGGCGATTATGGCGAAGAGGTCTCCTCGCTCAGGGTTAAGGACAGAATAAAAAAGCTTTTGGAGACGGAAAACCATGACAATCCTTTAAGCGACATCGAAATCGGCGATACCCTTGCCAAGGAAAATTTCAACATCGCCCGCAGGACGGTCGCCAAATACAGGAAACAACTTGGGATTCCGCCTTCACATATACGAAAACGACAGTATTGGATGGAGGGAACATCATGAATATAAACTATACCGCAAAGCGTACCGTGATCACCCCGGAGATTGAAAAGGTTTGTGAGCGGAGGCTTAAATCCATCGAGAAATTACTCGGTTATCCGGTGGAAACCCACTGCAAGCTTTCTGTAGAAAAATACCGTCAGATAGCTGAAATCACGATAAAGATCAAGGGAGGAACCCTCAATGCCGATGAGGAAACCTCGGATATGCACAGCTCCCTGACAATGGCGTTCGATCGGATTGAAAAGCGCGTCAAAAAGGAACGCCAGAAATTGAGGGAACGCAAGCGGCGCGGAAACAAGATCATGGAAGCGCCCTCCGTATCCGAGGATGAGGAAGAAGGAAAACGCGTTGTGCGCATACACGAGTATTCCCCAAAACCCATGTCCGTCGAGGAAGCGCTGATCCATTTAGAATCTACAAAAAAAGAGATCCTGGTATTCAGAAAATCGGATTCCGACAGGTGGGCCGTCCTGTACGAAAGGAAAGACGGAAATATCGGTTTGATCGAACCCGAATGAAGCAGAGAGAAGCAAGTGAAAATATATAACCTATTAACCCAGGACATGATCCTTCTGGACATGGAAGCCGATTCGCGGGATGCTGTTTTAAAGGAAATGGTCGGATTTTTAAAGAAACGGGAACGTATCGCAAAAGGAAAAGATCTCTTTGAAAAACTGATCAAACGTGAAGAGCTGGGAAGCACGGCCATCGGTGAAGGCGTCGCCATCCCGCACTGCAAACTGAAATCCGTCAAGAATCCCATTGTGCTGCTGGCGGTATCACGCCGTGGAGTGGATTTTCTCGCGCTGGATGGAAAACCGTCTCATCTTTTCTTTCTCGTGGTCTCTTCTCCTGAAAACCCCAGTTTGAACCTCCAGATCCTGGCCGCGATCGCCCATCTCGTCAGGAAGGCGAAACCGCTTCTGCATCGGGTGCTTAAGGCCCAAAGTACGGGGATGATCCTCGAGGCCGTTCGGGACGAAGAAGACAAGATAAATGAATAAAGGGAACCCCCCTTCCCCATTGCTGCGTGATTTTTTTAAAAAGCACAAGGAATCACTGAAACTGCATATCGTTCAACGGGCCGGATTTTCCCGACCTCTGGCGTCTTCATCCCTGCCCCTCAAAGTTCTCCCGGTTCGGGTTTGGGGTGAGAAATTTTTTAAGGAATTCGAAAACCTGCCGGAAAATCAACGACGGTTTTTTGCATCAGAACATTTGGATGATGACATGGTGGCGGTCATCGCCGCCGACCGGGCGGAGTATTTTCCTGAAATGCTCGAAGAGGCCCGAAAAAAAGAGATCACGCTGTTTCGTTCCGATCTTCCATGGGAAAAATGCCGTGAAGAAGTGAAGTTGCTGACCGCGTCGTTGTTCTCTGGGGAGAAATTGGTTTCGGGAGGACTGCTTAAGATATCCGAACTGGGAGTCATGATCGTCGGTGATTCCGGGATCGGAAAGAGTGAGAGTACGCTTGAGTTGATCTCCCGCGGATATCATTTCGTTTCCGACGACGTTACCTGCGTTCACAAGCGGGGAAGCCATCGACTTTATGGAACCGCCCCGGAAATTATACGAGATCTCATGGAAGTCCGCGGCTTGGGTATCATAAACATTCGGGATATCTTTGGACCCAAGGCGATCTCTCCGCACGCGGAAATCGATCTCGTTATTAAACTGAACCGTTGGGAAGAGGGCAAAGAATACGATCGCCTGGGATTGAAGCCCTTGGAAAAGCATGAAATCTTAGGCGTGAGTATCCCACAGATGAGTATTCCGGTGGCTTTGGGAAGGAACATAGCCACGCTGATCGAAGTCGCCTGCAGGGTGCATATGCAGCGGGAAAGGGGAACGCATGCTCCGCAGGAATTGATCCGAAGATTGAACCGCGCCTTGATTCGGAAACCTAAAGTCTGAAGGATATCCATATGAAAGGAAAACGCTTCCTTATTATCACGGGGTTATCCGGATCGGGAAAAACGGCCGCCAGCCGTTTTCTGGAAGATCTCGGTTATTACTGTGTGGATAATCTGCCCGCCAAACTCATTCCCAGCTTTGTCGATCTATGGCGGCGTAAAGAAGTGGAGATCGGGCGCGTCGCCTTGATCGTGGATATCCGGGAAGCCGGATTCGCGACCGAGTTTCCAAGAGTTTTAAGCGGCATTCGGGAAAAGGTGTCTTCCCGTTTGATCTTCCTTGACGCGTCGAACGAAACCCTTATCAAGCGGTTCAGTGAAAGCCGGCGGCCGCATCCCCTGACGGAAAAGAAATCGATCCTGGAAAATGTGATCCTGGAGCGAAAAAGGCTCGAGGGAATAAAAACCCTGGCGGATGAAATCATCGATACCACCGCGCTGAATATAACCGAGTTCAAAAAAATACTGACGCAGAGATTTCAAGAGGGACGCGCGGTTCGGCTCCGGATCGTGGTCGTCAGTTTCGGCTACAAGTATGGGATTCCCCTGGATTCCGATCTCGTTCTGGATACCCGCTTTTTGCCCAATCCGTACTATGTGGATGAGCTTAGAGAAAAAACCGGACTTGACGGCGATGTGCAGAAATTTATCTGCAGTTCGGACGACACCAGGAAATTTCTCAAGGAGATGTTTCGCTTCATCGATTATTTAATCCCCCGATTCACGGATGAAGGGAAAAGTTACCTGACGATATCCATCGGGTGTACCGGAGGAAAGCACCGCTCGGTCATGGTGGCGGAAAAGCTCGAGGCGCATCTCACCACGAAGAAGTACATCACACGGATCTATCACCGGGATATGTATAAATAGTCCGGTTCGTCCCCGGATACGACGGCTTTATTCCCATGCATGGGGCCATACTTGCATTTCACGTAAAAAAATCTTAAGGTTAATATCGAGAGATGGTAAAATACATTATACGGTCTGACGTCTTGATGATAAGAGCACCGGGGAATTCCGAATAAATGAAGATTATCAAACAGAGGTAAATCATGATTGGTGGAATCATCGTATCCCATGGAAAATTGGCCGAGGAACTCATGAATGCGCTGACGATCATCCTAGGAGAAACCGTAAATATGCAGGCCATCTCGATCGGCTGGTATGATGACGTCGAGGAATCAAAAAGAAAGATTTACCAAGCCATGAAAAAGGTGAACCAGAAGAAAGGCGTTCTGATCTTCACGGATATGTTTGGAGGGACGCCGTCTAATCTGAGTTTCAGCTTTCTTAAGGATAACCAGGTGGAAATCATTACCGGGGTTAACCTCCCCATGCTGATAAAGTTCGTTTCTCTTCAGAGAGGCAATAATCTGAAAGATGTCGCCAAAAAAGTAGTCGAGCAGGGAAAAAAGAATATCCATCTTGCCAGCGCCCTTCTGAGCGCAAAAAATTGATTGAGTAGTAATTCCATGACAGAAAAAAAAGTATTGATAAAGAACAAGCTCGGGCTTCATGCCCGGGCCGCGGTCAAACTGATGAACCTTTCCAATCGCTTCGTTTCGAGCGTTCGGATTGAAAAAGATGGGAATGAAGTGGATGGGAAGAGCATCCTGGGACTTCTGACGCTGGCCGCCGTTCAAGGCTCGGAGATCACGATAAAAACGACCGGTTCTGATGAAACGGCGGCATTGAAAGCCCTCGTGGCTCTCATCGATGAGAAATTTCAGGAGGACGAATAGGGGATTCCATGCCTTTTTCCAGACTGAGAGGAACCGGCGTCTCCCCCGGTGTGGCCATCGGCGAGGTCCTACTCACGGAGAAAGTGGCCTTTCCCTTGCGCAAAGAATCCATCCCCGGCAACAAGATCCCGAATGAAATCAAGCGTTTGGGCCGGGCCGTCGAACGTACCCGGAAACAGCTTGTTCTCATCAAAAATAAGATCAAGGCTAAGGTTGGGGAAGAACATGCGTTCATTTTTGAAGCGCATCTACTCATTCTGGAAGACAAATCGCTTTTATTCGGTTTGGAGAAGATCATAAGGGAGGAGGAGGCCCGGGCGGAGTGGGCCATCTCTCAGGTTCATGATAAATATCGGAAGATTTTCGATGCCATCGCCGATGAATATTTCCGGGAACGAAAATCGGATGTTTCGGATGTGCTACTGAAGGTGTATCGCAATCTGGAACCTGCCGGTCGGCGGGAGAAGGATGATGACGGTGAAAAGATTCTGATTGCTCATGATCTTCTGCCTTCGGAAGCGGCGTCGCGCCTCAGCCGGGGCAACGTGCTGGCCGTCGCTCTGGACATGGGAGGCAAAACCTCTCATACCGCCATTCTGGCTCGTTCATTGAATATTCCGGCTGTCGTCGGCCTTCGGAATATCACCCGCAAGGTAAAAGATGGAGACTGGTTGATCGTGGATGGTACGGATGGTGAGGTCATCATCAATCCCCCTCTTGCGATTCGGAAAGAATTCATCAGCAAGCAAAAGAAATACGATGATTATCAGCAGGAACTCAAGAAGACCGCTAAATTAACGCCCGCCACCCGGGATAATATCGATTTCTATCCCATGGCGAATATCGAATTGTCCGAAGAGGTCGGCTTAGCTTTGTCCCTCGGCGCCGAAGGCATTGGATTGTTTCGCTCGGAGTTCATTTATTTCCGGAGTATCACCCATCCAAGCGAAGAGGATCACTATCAGGTTTACTCGCGTTTAGCCAAGGATGCACACCCGAGACCGGTCTATATCCGGACCGTGGACGTCGGCGGGGAAAAAAGAGTTCCTCAGATGAAGGTCGACAAGGAGCCTAATCCGGCATTGGGGCTGCGTGCGATTCGGCTTTCACTGCGGGACCGCCCCCTATTCAAAATCCAGCTTCGAGCCGTTCTTAGAGCCAGTGTTCTCGGCAATCTGCGCGTGATCATACCGATGATCACGGAATTTGAGGAGATCGAAGAAGTGAAACAGCTTTTTCGTGAAGTCAAGCAGGAGCTTCGATCCGAGAAGGTCAAATTCGATGAGAACATCCCGCTCGGGGTCATGATCGAGGTCCCGGCCGCCGCCGCGATTACGGATATGATTGTTCAGGAAGTGGATTTCATCAGTGTCGGCACCAATGATCTGATCCAGTATTACCTGGCGGTCGATCGCTCCAACGAACTGGTTTCCTATTTGTATAAGCCCCTGCATCCTTCGGTGCTGCGCCTTTTGAAATACATTATCGAGACGGCGCGGAATGCCGGGAAAGATGTTGCCGTCTGCGGCGAAATGGCCGCGGATCCCTTGTCCGCGTTGGTTTTGTTGGGGCTTGGATTGAGAACCTTCAGCATGAATCCGATCTTTATACCCCGGATTAAAAATGCCCTGCGTTCGGTGGACTGCAGCATGGTCACGGAATGGGTTCGGCAAGCCATGTCGCTGCGCACGTCTCAGGAAGTGGAAGAATTCATAATAGAAAAGGTACTGGTCCAGTTTCCGGAAGTGTTTCTTATGGATCAGGTTACTTGAGCGGGATTATTCCCTGCCGTAGGCGTCATCCAAACGTACGATATCGTCTTCTTCGGAACGGCCTAACCAGATTTCCATGATTCGGGCGGGGTGGTCGCCGACACACCGCAGACGGTGCCGGGCTTGAACGGGGATATAAATCTCCTCTGCCCTATCCGGCTTCCAGCAGGTATCATTAACCGTAACCTCCAGGCCCTCGTCAAGCACGACCCAATACTCACTGCGCCGATTATGGTACTGCAGGGATAGGGTTCCTCCCGGATTGACGGTGATGATTTTCAAGCTTCCGGCATCTTTGTGGGGATAGGCGCGAAACTTTCCCCAGGGGCGGATGTCTTCCGTGATCTGGGCTCTGAATTGCCGACCGTAATCATCATCCCACTTATGCGGCATGGATATCCTCCCCTGGGGCGGTTTGTTTGGAAAAGAACAAAAGGTATCTTCTTTCCCTGAAACTACATCTTCTCGCCGGATGATTCCCGTTTAAAAGGGAACGTCTTCATCATCGGGATCGAGACCATTCACGGAATCCTGATTTTTGGATGGGAACTCGGAAATCGCACTGGGTTCGGCATAATCGTCCCGGGGGCCCGAGTCTTCTTTCTTTCCCAAAAGAATGATGTTGAAAGCGTTGATTTCAGTCGTATAGCGATTGTTTCCATCGCGATCCTGCCATTTTCGGGTCCGCAGTCGGCCTTCCACCAAAATCTGTTTTCCCTGGGTCAGGTATTTCTCACAGAATTCCGCCAGCTTATCCCAAACGACGATCCTATGCCACTCCACGCGGACATCGCTTTCATTCGTGCTCGGATTGAATGTCCGTTCGTTTGTAGCGAGGGAAAAATTCGCTACCGCTTTTTCCGTTCTGGGGAGATACCGGATTTCTGGTTTTTGGCCTAGACGACCGATAAGGATAACTTTATTCAGGCTGTTGACGTCTCTCATGTTATAATCCCAGTTCTTTGATCTTTTGTTGTGCGATCTTCGTTTCTTCTTCAAGAGGGAATTTACTGATCAGAAGCTTGAAAACGGTCAGGGCTTCTTCTTTTTTGTCCAACTCGGTCAGGCTGATTCCTTTTTTCAGATAAGCGGCGGCGATTTTGTCTCCCGTGGGGAATTTAAGAATAAGCGCATTGAATCTTTTGATCGCTTCTTCATATTGGCTTTGACTGAAGAAACACTCTCCGATCCAATACAGCGCGTTGTCCGCGAGGGGGCTTTCGGGAAAATGCTGTCCGTATATGGTGAATCCCTCGATTGCTAAATCAAAGTTTCCTTTCAGATAATCCGATCTGGCCATGTTGTATACTTCCTGAGGGGAAAGATTGGGGTCTAGGGGAAGGATGGTTTCTTCCGTTTCTTCCGGAACCGGGACTTCTTCTTCGGGAGCGGGTTCGGGCTCGGTTTCCTCGGTTTCACCCCCGACCGGGAGGGTGGCGCGTTTGATCGCAACCATATCCTCATACATTTTGATAAGCTGATCATTGAGCGATTCGAACTTTTCCAGAAGGGAACGGTATTGGGAGAGGACTTCATCCTGTCCTTCCTTTACACGGGTCTGATCGACCTGTCCGGCCCGGCTGAGTGTAATCAGCTCGTCGATCTGAGCTTTTATGCTGAGGATATCCTCCCGGTTCTGATCAATTTTATCATCCAGGAGCTGCACCTGTTGTTTCAAGAGCTGGATATCATCGTAGATAAGCTCGTAGGCTTTCCGGCTCTGGTCCGCTTGAGCATGGACTCCGGCTATGAGCAGGGTAAGGATTATCCAAAAGGAGTGCTTTTTAAGCATAAATTACTTTTCGATGATTGTGAATTGAGCCCTTCGGTTTTTCTGCCACGCAATTTCGTTGCTGGCGGTGTCGAGGGGCTGGCTTTTTCCATAGGAGATGGTTTTGAGGCGGTCTGGGGAAATTCCGAGTGATACCAAATAGTCGTAGGCGCTTTTGGCCCGTTTTTCTCCCAGTGCCAGGTTGTACTGTTCCGTGCCTCTTTCGTCGCAATGCCCTTCGATCAGGACTTTTACGCTTGTCCATTTTTTCAGATAGGACGCATTGTTTTGGAGGACGGATTTGGCGTCATCGCGAATGTTGTATTTGTCGAAATCGAAGAAGATCAATTGGACGGGTTTTTCAGCGTTCAACTCTTCCAGGGATTTCTTTTGGAAAATCTCCTCTTCAGTCAGGCGAGGCGGGGCCGCAGGTTTTTCAACCTTTTCAACCTTTGGTTGTTCTTTGACCTGAGGAGGCGGAGGAGGTGTCTCTTCCACTTTTTTCCTGCAGGATACGAGAAAGGACAACACCAAAAGACAGGATAATGAAAGGATCAGAAATTTTTTCATGGGTACTCCTTTGGATGTTTATTTATCACCTTTACATGCAAACACTTGGCACTCTGGGACAATTATATACATTTAAACAAGTCGGATGTCAATATCATCTTCCGACTAGGTTTAAAAAAATCGATCCGACCTGTTCAGAAAATGCGGGCCGTCAATTTCGAGACCAGTCGGGAAGTTTGTTCGTACCCTGAGATGTCAGACGTCTGAGATGGGAACCGTCATAATCGATGGTGTACAGCTGAATGCTTCCGCTTCGGTTTGAGGAGAAGATAAGGTGTCGGCCGTCCGGGGACCAACAGGGAGACTCGTTGCGGGCATTGCTCTCCGTGAGTTTTACGATCTGTTGCGACTGCAGATTCAGGATGTAGATGTCGAATATGGAGTAGACGCGGGAGACGTAGGCGATCCTGTCTCCTGTGGGCGCCCATGCCGGAGCATCGTGATAGTTGCCTCCGAAGCTCATGCGGCGCACGTTGGATCCTTCGGCATCCATGATATAGATTTGAGGCGTACCTCCTCGGTCGGACGTGAAGGCGATTTCACGATTGGTGGGTGACCAGGAAGGAGCGGTATCGATGGCTTTGTTGAAAGTCAGGCGTTTGCAGCGCGAGCCGTCGCTTTCGGCGATATACAGTTCGGCGTTCGACTCGTCGCCGGTAGAGCAAAAAACCATCTTTTTCCCGTTGGGGGAAAAAGATGCGCCGTAACTGGTCCCTTTCGTGTAGATTTCCGATCGTTTTCCCGCGAAGACATCCAGCATGTATAATCCGGTCAGGCCGCCGCGATATACCGTGTAGGCGATCTTGGACCCGTCCATCGACCAGGAGGGCATGTAATCCTTGTATTTATTGAAAGTCAATCGGGTCTGGTTGTACCCGTCGTAGTCCATCATGTAAAGTTCATCGTTTTCGTCCCGGTTGGAAACGAAAATGATTTTCGTGGTGAAGATCTCGGGCTCTCCATAGATTTTCATGAATTCATTGGAAATTTTATGCGCGACCAAACGAAGAAGATCTTTTTCCGTTTGATAGCGTTTGCCGACGATGAATCTTTCGGACTTGACATCGTAGATTTTTGCCTCGACGAGAAGATCTTCGCCGCCCGCGGTCGCGACTTCTCCGACGAAAAGCAGTTTCGCCTGGATCGATTCCCAATCCTTGAAGAAGATACGCTCCGGATTCAACGGCCGGATGTACCCGTAGTAGCTGGATGGGAGCGTCGTGAAAACACGGCTGTATTTCAGATCGGCCGTGATGACGTCCCGCAGGGTATCGGCGGCCTTTTTCAGGCTTGGCGCCGTTTCTCGTATGACAAAATCGGGAACGGCGACCGGGATGATCGGCATGCCTTCCTTAATGCTCATTACGACTTCCTGCTGGGCGACCGCCTGTTGACCGAACGCGCAAAGCAGAAAAATCCAGATGATGGTTGTTTTGTTCTTCATGGGGTGTGCTCGAAAATAAGATGTATGCCTAGGTATTCGTCTTCGTATTCTCTGGGCAGCGGGGGGAAGGGAGCCGACGACTCGATGGCCCGTCGGGCCGATAAATCCAAGGCCCGGATACCGCTGCCCTCCTCGATTTTCAATCCGTCTATACGGCCGTCTCGTGTGATCTTGAAAAAGACGGTGGTATGGTATTTTCCCGATACGCCGGCACGGACCTGGGATGTAAACCAATTGCTGGAGATGCGCCCATGGATCGTCTGGAGGTAATAAGTGTAGGGAAAAGAGGAGAGACCTATCTGAGATGAATACGATGATCCTCCGCCGCCCCATCCTCCGCCGCCTCCACTGCCGCCGATGCCCATCCGCAGGCCGCCTCCACCGCCTCCACCTCCAGCACCTTCCTCTCCAGTGCCTTCTTCCGTGCCCTTGCCCGAAGCGGGGGTGTTTGACCGCCGCTGGATGACGGTTCTCTTTTCCTCCGGGGGTTTGCGCTCGCGCTTCGGTCTTTCTACCGGAAAGCGCATGCTGGCGGGTTTCTGTTGGATGAGTCTTTGCGGCGTAGTGAGGTCGCTGAGCCGTTCCCGGGCGGGGACAGGAGTGGCGACCGCCTTTTCCCCGCCGCCGCCGCCTCCTCCGGGGGCTCCTCCCATTCCACCGCCTCCGGATCCGCCTCCTCCCCCGGGAAAAGAAATGACATTGACATAATGGACCATGCCTTTGGATGAGTTTTTGGGAAAGTGAGGCGAGATCATCAACAGGATGATAAGCACCAGATGGGCGGATACGGAAAAGATGACGCCGCGCTTGAAATCTCGGTAGTCCCGGCTCATTACGGCCATCGCTATTTTCGCTTTTTATCCAGCGGTTGAGCCACAAGTCCGACGACTTCGACCTCAGCCTTCTTGATGATATCGAGAACCGTGATCACAAAGCCGTAGGAGAGCCGTTCATCCGCTCGGATAAAAACGATCTTTTTATCCTTACCATAAAAATATTCCTTCAGTTTTTGCTCAAGCAGAAACTGATTGATGGCGGTATCGCCGATATGGATGTAGCGGTCTTCGGTGATGGTCAGGGTCAAACCTTCTTCCGCGGGAGCCGATTCCGTTTCGGCCTGGGGAAGGTTGACGCCGATGCCTGACTGCATCATGGGGGCCGTGACCATGAAGATGATCAGCATGACCAGCATAACGTCGACTAGGGGGGTGACGTTTATCTCGGACAGAGATGTCCCCACTTCTTTGCGGACGATCGAACGAAATTTATATGCCATAGAGTCTTTCTATGATGTTAAGAAACTCGATGGAAAAGTCTTCCATCTCCGAGACCATCTCCTTGATGCGGTGAAGAAAATGGTTGTAGGCGATAACGGCGGGGATGGCCGCGAATAAGCCGAGGGCGGTCGCGATCAACGCTTCGGCGATGCCGGGGGCCACGGTGACAAGGCTGGCGGATTTCTCCGCGCCGATTTGGTGAAATGAGTCCATGATGCCCCAGACCGTTCCAAAGAGGCCGATGAAGGGAGTGACGCCGCCGGTCGTAGCCAGAAAATTCATCATTTTTTCCAGCTTGGTCACCTCCTTGTTCGAGGCTTTGATCAATGAACGGTTAATGCTCTCCAGATTGTCCGGACTTAAGGTCGGCTTAGAATTTCCCTTGGAGAGATAGGCCAGATCTTTGAATCCGGATTGGAAAAGGGCCGCTTGCGGACTGGAACTGAATTTTTTTGCGGCCTCGTTGACCTCCATCAGGTTTCGGCTTTTGCGGAAGATTTTTAAAAACCTTCGCGATTGTAGGGAGGCGGTGCGGATTCCGCTTCGTTTGAAGAAGATAATCGCCCACGAGAAAACGGAAAAAAACAGCAGTACCAAGAGAACGAATTTTACAACGTAGCTTGCTTGAGTGATTAGATTTAATAGATTCATGGTTTTCGAACATTGAAATTAGCATAAGCCCGGATTCTTGTCAAATAAACACGGGGGCTTCCGCCCGGTTCGGTGCGTGTTTCCGAAAACTTAAACCGCGGCATAGAGATTTCGTTGCATTCGCCTGCCGACAACCCCTTGTTTGACAAAATCAGGAGGAAGGATTACAGTTGGAATCTGCCCGAATGAAAGCCTTGCGGTTAAGAGAATCATCCTGATGAAAAGAGTTGATATTCGCTTCCACCCGGCCCAGTTTCTGGCCTTCAGCTTTGCGGCGGCCATCCTGATCGGAACCATTCTGCTGTGGCTTCCCTTCAGTACGAAATCCGGACATATTTCTTTCGCCGATGCGTTTTTCACGTCGACATCGGCGGTCTGTGTGACCGGGCTGATCGTCCAGGACACGGCGACCTATTTCACCCCGCTCGGCCAGACCATCATCATGATCCTTTTTCAGCTGGGGGGATTGGGGATCATGACGTTCTCCACTCTCATATTAATGGTGGCGGGAAAAAAGATCTCCATCCAGGAGCGCCTCATCGTCCAAGAGAATTTTCATCATTCCACGCCGAAGAATTTCAAGTCTTTGATCAAATATATCTTCATCTATGCCGTCGTGATCGAAGCGTGTGGAACGCTGGCGTTGTTTTTGTGCTGGCAAGATACATTCACCGACGGCCGGGCGTTATTCAATTCGGTTTTTCATTCCATATCCGCGTTCTGCAACGCGGGATTTTCGGTTTTCAGCGACAGCTTCGTATCTTTCAATCACGATATCCGGGTGAATGTCATTGTGATGCTGTTGATCATCCTGGGGGGATTGGGTTTTCTCGTGCTGCATGAGATCAACAAGAATCTGAGCGGTCGGCTGCGGAAGAAGAAACGTGCGCTGTCGCTGCACAGCAAATTGATTCTTGTAATAACCCCCGTTCTCATCGGAGGATCGGGTGCCCTCTTCATGGCCATCGAGTGGGGAAATTCCCTGCGGACGCTGTCGTTGAAGGATAAAATCCTAACCTCTCTTTTTCAGGTCGTCACCGCGCGCACCGCTGGTTTCAACACCATGGACCTGGGGGCTTTGGGCCTTGCTTCGGTTTTTCTTATGATTGTCCTGATGTTTATCGGAGCATCCTCCGGATCGACGGGGGGGGGTGTGAAAACCAGCACCGTGGGCGTGATCCTGGCTTTTCTGCGTTCCAGTATGCGGGCGCGTGATTCCATCAGCCTGTTTTATCGTTCACTGCCGCGGGAACTCACGATCAAGGCTTTTACGGTCGTTACCCTGGCGATCGTAGTGATTACGGTCTCCTCTTTTTGCCTGGTGCTGGCGCATCCCGAAGCGGCTCTGGAAGAGATTTTGTTCGAAGCTTTCTCGGCTTTCGGCACGGTCGGGCTGTCGCTGGGTCTTACGCCGCGATTGGGACTGATCGGCAAGCTCGTCATTATCCTGACCATGTACATCGGGCGGATCGGACCGCTGACTTTTCTTTATGCGTTCAGTCGACAACGGTCGATTGGCAAATATGAGTATGTTGAAGAAAGCGTTATGATAGGCTAAGATGAATTTGCCGAACCGAATGTGAAACGAGCGGCCGTATGGGAATGATTATATCCAGGCGATCGGGGATCGGGAGAAGCCGTTGATTGATCGGGAGAGAGAATAAAAATGAAGTTTGCCGTTATAGGTTTGGGAAGTTTCGGGGGGCAGGTCGCGAAAACGCTCTATGAGAAGGGACAGGAAGTGTTGGCGGTGGATCGCGATAAAGAGAAGGTCGATGAAGTTAAATCTTTTGTGTCCCACGCGGTGAGCATGGATGCCGCCGATAAGGAAAATTTGCAGGCTTTGGGGATACAGGAGATGGACATCGTGGTGGTCAGCCTGGGTCCGGATATGGAGTCATCGATTCTTACCGTCCTTTATCTGAGTGAAATGGGTACGGAACAAATCATCGCCAAGGCTCTGACGGAAGATCATGGAAAGATCCTAAACGCGGTCGGCGCGAGCGAGGTCATTCATCCTGAGAAGGATATGGCGATTCGCACGGCCCGTCGACTCAGCAATCCGAATGTTTTGGAATATCTGCCGCTGATTTCGGGATTCGGGATTCAGGAAATCGCGCCTCCGGAGAAATTCATCGGTAAGACCTTGAAGCAGCTGGACCTGCGGAACAAATTCGGTATTCAGGTGATGGCGATAAAAAGCTTGATCCCGGAAAAGACAACCTTCATTCCCAAGGCTGATTTCATGATCAAGGACAGCGATATTCTCATCATCATGGGAGAGGACAAACAGCTGGCGCGTATCAATAGCGGTAAATAGGCTCCCTCCGCACGAATCTCATTCCAATATGGCATCGAGCAGTCCGGCGGCTACTTCCTTGGCCAATTTTCCGCTTTCTTTCGCGGGGCCGACGCAGGAAGGGCAGCCATCCCCGCAGGGGCAGAGGGCGATGGTTTGTTTGCAGTGCTCCAGAAGAATGCGTTCCAGTTCGAAAAGGGAAGGGCTCAATCCAATCCCGCCGGGGAAATTATCATATATGAAGATATTGGGCTCGAAGTCTATATCTATGATATCCAGGGGTTCATCAGAATGAGTGATGCGTGCGGGGAGGTTTCGAGGAGGCAGAGATTTTCCGGTCGTGTTGTCCCCCACCGAAACGCCGACATCGTGAATGTCGCACATCATGAACAACGGGGAGACATGATGGAAGCAGTAGGCCAATCCGAACAGTCCGTTGATGCGTTCTTCGGGCGAATACGGCAGTGAATGAAAGACGTCGGCCGGGATCGTCAGCCAGTATGAGGTGGTGTGCATTTCATTCTGGGGAAGGCTGAGATCGCCCGCCCCGACGTTTTCCATGGTATGGAATTTGATCTTTTTGAATCCCACGATCTGGGTGGCGACGTGAACTTCTCCATGAGCAATGGAAGACCGGGGTATGGGCTTGCGGTCGAAGACATCGAGAATCTTGATCTTGGTGTAGTCGATGGCGTCGGTATAGTAATCGATATCGGTTTTCTTGACATAGGCTTTGCGCTGCTCAAAATCCAACTCCTCGACAAAATACTGCACGCCTTCACACATATAGATGGCCTTGGGGTGGAGGGCGGTCAGGGCCGAAGAAAAATCCACTTCGGCAATGACTTTGGCTTTATCCGTCGTATCCACCACAACGAAGTTATCCGAGCTGATGCTGCGCAGGCTCACCCCGTCCGCGGGGTAGGCGTCGGAGGTCCAGAACCATTTGTCACGCGAGTGCTGCACGAGTTTCTCCTCCTCAAGGAAGCGAAGGATGTCGTTTATCTCGAGTCCGCCGAATTTGTCTCCGTCTTGAAAGGGCAGTTCGAACGCCGCGCATTCCACGTGGCTGATCAATATGGATAGATTGTCCGGGTTGATAAGGGCTTTCTCCGGGCTTTTAGAGAAAAAATATTCGGGATGATTGACGATGAACTGGTCGATCGGCGAGCTCCTCGCGACCAGGACGGCGGCGGATTTCCCTGTCTTTCGTCCGGCCCGCCCCGCTCTCTGCCAGGTGCTGGCGATGCTCCCCGGATATCCGGCCATTACGGCCACGTCCAGGCTCCCGATGTCTATTCCCAGTTCAAGGGCATTGGTGGAAACGACGCCGCGAATCAGGCCTTCCCTGAGGTCCTTTTCGATTTTGCGGCGTTTCAACGGCAGGTATCCGCCTCGGTATCCCCGGATCAAACCTTCCTCCTGAAGACCTTTTTCGATATCTCCTTTGAGGTAGGTAAGAAGGACTTCAGTGATGAGACGGCTTTGGGCAAAGATGATGGTCTGGAGCTGGTTCTTCAAGAAAATGGAAGCCACTCGTCGGGCTTCCTTGACGTACGATTTGCGGATGCCCAGGAACCGGTTGACGACCGGCGGATTGTAGAACATGAAATATTTCTCACCCTGTGGAGCTCCGTTCTCATCCACGAGCGAAACGGGTTCTTCCGTCATGCGCTCCGCCATCTCCCGCGGATTGGCTATAGTGGCCGTACACAGAACGAACCTGGGGGATGAGCCGTAAAATTCCGCGATTCTTTTCAACCGGCGCAGGATGTTTGCGAGGTGGCTGCCGAAGATCCCGCGGTAATTATGCAGTTCGTCGATCACCACATACTCGAGATTCTCGAATAGCTTGATCCATTTCGTGTGGTGGGGCATGATTCCGGTGTGAAGCATGTCGGGATTGGTGAGGATGATGTGGCCACGGGAACGGATCGCCTTCCGTGCATCCTGCGGCGTGTCCCCGTCATAAGTGAAGATCCGGATTTCCTGGGGAAGCTGTTTGATGGTCTCGTCCAATTCGGCTCGTTGATCCTGTGCCAGGGCTTTGGTGGGGAAAAGATAAATCGATCGTGAAGAGGGGGCCTTCATCAGGGAATCCAGGACCGGAAGGTTATAACAGAGAGTTTTTCCGGATGCGGTCGGGGTCACGACGACGATATTGCGTTTTTCATGCAAATGCCGATAGGCTTGATATTGGTGCTCGTACAAACGGTTGAATCCCTTGGCTTTCAAGGCCTCGGTCAGAGCGGGGTGAACGTCTTCCGGATAATCCCGGAACCGACCTTCGCGCGCCGGGATGTGCTTGATCGCCCGGATGGAATCGTTCTTGGATCCTATCCTCTTCAGGGTCTCCAGCGACTTTAAAAGCTGTATTTCTTTGTTCATGTCGACTTCCCTATTTGCGGAGGACTTCTTTCGATAGTTTATAATTTTTGTCCTGAAAGGGTCAATGGAATATGCCTCATCGGCTTTCGGCAAGCGGAGGCTCGATGCCCGGCATACCCGGATCTCCGGTTTCCGGCTTGTTGAAAAACCCAAAAAAGGCTAAAATACCGCCTTATGTTGAATTATATCCGGGTCGTCAAAGCGGCTCAGCACAATCTTAAAAACCTGAGCGTCGAGCTTCCGCGCAACCGATTGGTCGTCATTACCGGGCCCAGCGGATCGGGCAAGTCCTCTCTCGCGTTCGACACGCTGTTTGCCGAGGGACAGCGAAGGTATATCGAATGTCTCTCGACATATGCGCGGCAGTATATCGAACAGATGGAAAAGCCGGTGGTGGAATCCATCGAAGGTCTTTCTCCTTCCATCTCCATAGACCAGCGGACGATCTCGTCGAATCCGCGTTCCACGGTGGGAACGGTTACCGAAGCCTATGATTTTCTTCGTTTGCTGTTCGCGCGCATCGGAACGCCTCACTGCCCAAAGTGCGGGCGGGGCGTGAGCACGCAAACCCGGGATCAGGTAATTCAACGGATCCAGGTCGCGTATCAAGGGGAGCTGATTAAATTGTATGCCCCCGTCGTCAAAGGGAGAAAAGGAGAATTTTTGCGGCTCTTCGAGCGTTTGCTGAAGAAAGGATACTTGAGAGCCCGTGTAGACGGAGAGATGCGGGAGTTGGAAGACGACATCATCCTTGAAAAAACCAAACAGCATGATATCGAGGTTCTGGTGGATGAAGTGGACGTGCTTCCGGATTCGGCCGGACGGCTTCAGGAAGCCATCCGAACGGCTCTGGAACTGGCTGATGGGAACCTGCTGGCGGTGACTCGAGATGCCAAGGAAACCTACTATTCCCTAAAGCTGCTCTGTCCCTACTGCGACATCAGTCTTCCCGTATTGGAGCCTCGATCTTTTTCGTTCAACAATCCCTACGGAGCCTGTCCCGCCTGTCATGGTTTGGGTGTTCGATCCGTCAGGAACTCGAAGGGAGAGGACGAACTTACGGACGAAGCGTGTCCTCAATGCGGAGGGGATCGATTAAAACCCCAAAGCCTGGCGGTGCGGGTGGGTGGCCGAAACATCTGGGATTGGAATCTCCTTCCCATCGAGCAGGTATGCGGCGACCTTCGCGCCTTGAAGCTGGGGCCGGTGCAGGAAATGATCGGTCGCCGGATCTTGCGCGAGATATTATCCCGGCTGGATACCGTCGTCGAGTTGGGCATGGGTTATTTGCAGCTGTCCCGGACGGCCGCTTCCCTTTCCGGAGGGGAAGCGCGACGGGTCAGGCTCGCGGCCCAGATAGGCGCCAGCCTGAGAGGCGTACTGTATGTCCTGGATGAGCCTACCATCGGACTGCATCAGCAGGATAACGACCGTTTGATCCGTTTGCTGCGGGATCTGAGGGATCGCGGCAATTCGGTTCTGGTGGTCGAGCATGATGAACAAACCATCCGGGCCGCCGACCATATCCTGGATCTGGGACCGGGCGCGGGTGAAGGAGGGGGATTTAAAGTCGCCGAAGGAAGCCTGGAAGAGATCCTGGATGCTTCGGATTCTCTGACATCGCAGTACCTGCGCCGCGAAAAGGAGATTCCCGTCCCGTCCAAACGTCGCCGTCCCAAGGGATGGCTGGAAGTGAAAGGCGCCGCGGAACATAATCTGAAAAATATCGATGTTTCCCTGCCTCTCGGCGTGATGGGGGTTGTGACCGGGGTCTCGGGATCCGGGAAGAGCACGCTGCTATACGAAATCGTGCATAAGGCCTTGATCAACCGGCTTTACCGGGCTAAACAACGGGAGGGAAAACACGAGTCCCTGGAGGGGATTGATCAGATAGACAAAGTGGTATCCGTGGATCAAAAGCCGATCGGAAGAACGCCGCGCTCCAATCCTGCCACCTATACCGGACTTTTTACCACCCTGAGGACGATGTTCGCGATGACCAGGGAATCGCGGGCCCGCGGTTATTCCCCCGGTCGTTTCAGTTTCAATGTCCCGGGTGGACGGTGTGAGGAATGCAAAGGGGCCGGGGTCAAGAAGATCGAAATGCATTTTCTGCCCGATGTCTATGTCACCTGTGATCGCTGCGGAGGACGGAGATACAACAAAGAGACACTGGCCGTAACTTTTAAGGGGGGAAACATCGCGGATTATCTGGAAATGACGGTGGACGAAGCCTATGAATTCCTTAAATCCCACCCCGCTCTCAAACGCAAGCTGATGGTTCTCCGTCAGGTCGGTTTGGGATATCTCCGTTTGGGCCAGCCCGCGCCAACGCTCTCCGGAGGAGAAGCGCAGCGAATCAAGCTGACCAAGGAATTGAGCCGGAAAAAGACGGGGCGCACCCTTTACCTGCTGGATGAACCCACGACCGGGCTGCATTTTGAAGACGTTTTCAAACTTTTATCCGTACTTTCGGATCTGGTGGTAATGGGAAATACCGTTATGATGATCGAGCATAACCTTGAAGTCATCAAGGTTTCCGACTATATTATTGACTTGGGGCCGGGCGGCGGCGCCGCCGGAGGCCGCATCGTGGTTGAAGGCACTCCGGAAGAAGTGGCGCGGCATCAGGATTCTCATACCGCCCGGTTTTTAGCCCGCGCTCTTCTGCCGGGTTGAGGCGATTATAAGGGGAGGATGGTTTTCGATGAACTTGGATCGGTGTTGGTTTTATAACAGACGGAAGGACTGAAGATGTCATTTGCGAATATTCCCGGAAATGCCCGCATAAAAAAGATCCTGAAGGCGGCTCTTCTTAGGGAAACGCTTCCCAATTCACTTCTGTTCATCGGTCCTGAAGGCGTCGGTAAGATGCAAACGGCCCTGGAAGTCGCCAAGGCTTTGAACTGCCAGAGGATGAAAGATGACGCCTGTGGAAATTGCGAGCCCTGCCGTACCATCGCAGCCGGCCTTTTCCCGGATGTCATGATACTGAGGCAGGATAAGAACATGATCAAGATCGATCCCATAAGGGATCTGAAACAAGCGGCTTATCTCAAGCCCATGACGGGCGGGAAGCGCGTGTTCATCATAGAGGAAGCAGAAAAGATGAATGTTGAAGCGGCCAATACCCTTTTGAAGGTTCTGGAAGAACCGCCTGCGTTTTCGTTCCTGCTGCTTGTCACCTCGAATCCCTTTCTCATTCTTCCAACCGTCAAATCCCGCTGCCAGACCTTGAAATTTGCGCCGATCGGAAAAGACGATATTCTGGAAGAGCTGAAGGCAAAGGGATATCCGGAAGAGCAGGCGGAGGGCATGGCGCTTATTGCCCGGGGAAACTTGAAGCGGGCATTGAATATGGATTGGGATGAAGTCCGGGAAATTCGGGAAAAAGCATGGATGCTCCTGCTCTCCATGGTATCCCGCAAAAATTTAACATCTTTAATGAAATCTTATGCTTATAGACGGAGAAGCGAGTTTGTCGAGGAATTCCAGCAGATTCTGGAAATGCTGGCGGCTTTCTGCCGTGACCTCATGCTGGTTAAGGAAGGCGGTGATATCCACTTTCTTCTGAATCCCGACTATGCTGAAAAAATCGTCGAGGCCGGAACGCGCCTTTCCGTGGAAAGCGCGCGCGAGATACCGAGCAGGATCGATCATGCGCTCCACGTTCTCAAGAACCATGTGAACACCGGATTGCTTGTCAGTTCTCTTTGTATAAGCTTAATGGGTGAGAGTCATGTCTGAAATCATTCGTGTGTATGCGGAGCGAGTGGGAAGAATCTATAGAGCGAAAGGAAAGGTGGAAGGACTGGAAGCCGGGGACGTCTGCCTCATCGACTCCGAATTGGGAGGCGATCTTGCGGTCGTGATCGATGTCTCCAGCATTGTATGCCGGTCTCCTCATGCTCTTAAGGATGCGGTTAAAATCATCCGCCGGGCCACTCCCGAAGATATCAAGAAATTTGATTGGATGGAGAAGAAAGAGAAAGATGCCTTTGATTTCTGCCTGGAGCGGATCCGATCCCGAAACCTTCCCATGAAATTGGTGAGGGTACGGTATTTTTTCAATGAAAAGAAAGGAATCTTTTATTATACGGCCGACGGGCGCATCGATTTTCGCCTCCTGGTCAAGGATCTCGCCAAGGAATTCAAAATGCGCATTGAGATGCGGCAGATCGGCGTGCGCGATGAAGCAAAAATGGTGGGAGGACTCGGTGTCTGCGGCCGGCCTCTTTGCTGTGCGAGCTTCATGAAGAATTTTGAACCGGTCACCATTCAGAAGGCTAAAAAACAGCAGATCGTCATCAATCCCACCAAAATTTCCGGCCTGTGCGGCCGTTTGATGTGCTGTCTGGCGTTCGAAGACGAAAGCCGGGGCCGATTGTACTCCGACGGCGAGTCCGTCAACGATGAGTGATACGGATAAAATCCATTGCGGGATCGCCTGAGTTCGGGTGTTTCGCTGGAGGGCGGATGCGGGATGATCAATCCCGGTTGCTGATCGTGAACTGGAGCTTACTGGAAACGGCGATCAGGGTGCCTTCCTGAGAGAATGCTTTAACCTGCCAGGAATAACTTTCACCAATGATCATCCGGTTCTGAATCTTCACCGGAAGTTCGATGAAATCCTCCGTGGTTTCGCCGGACCAGAGAAGGTCATGGTGGTACAGATAGAGCTTGTAATCGATCTCCTCTCCGGCGTGCTTCCATTTGAATTGGGACGGGGCGGAACCGATATCGATGACGGGGGAGATGAGAGTCACCGTGCCGCCTCCTCGAACCTGACCGTCCGTAATGAGGAACTGGGGTGAGGATGTTTTCATGCTCGGGAGGACGCTCAGCGCCACGATCCCGACGGCGACGGCGGCGGCCGCAGCCCATTGCTTGAGACTGAGGGCCGCGAAGAGCCTCTGCCGGAAAGAGGCGATCTGGTTATCGCTTTGAGCCACAGCCGTGTCTTTAAAAAGTTCTCGACCACGGTCCTTGACCACGGAAAACACCGCTTCTCTTTCCTCCAGCTTTTCAAAGCAGGACGGACAAGAGAAAATATGTTCTTCAAACTGTGCCTTGCCTTCCGGGCTGAGGCGATTCAGCATGTAATCATCGATCAACTCTTCAAAATGACATTTTCTCATCGCGTTAACCATCCCTTTCAGAATTATAAGTTTAGTCGTGTCAGATTAAAAAATACTGAAAAATTATCCTTTTTTTATCATCTTCCTTAACAGTTTCTGAGCATAATTAACGCGTTCGCTGACACGACGGGTGGGGATTCCCAGCCTTTGGGCCACCTCCTCTCGAGAGAGTTCCTTATAATAATAGAGATATAATATTTCCTTGTATTTGGGTTTCAGCATTTCGATGGCGGCGGCGATCTTGTCCGCTTTTTCTCTGTCTTCGACCTTTTCCAGCGGAGATGGGAAGGGCGCCGCTTCCGGAGCGTGCTTGAGAACCCGGCTCTTCTTGCGGATGAAGTCGACGATCCGGCGCTGGGTGATGGTATAGATGAAAGTTCCGATGGATGAGTCTCCGCGGAATTCGTTTTTCTTCAGCTTTTCGATCACATTGACCAGGATCTCATTGACGATATCTTCCCAGTCAGGGGTGTGGGAGCCGATGGATTTCCTGACGCGGTAGCTGATGATGGGGCGGTATTGTTCAACGATTTCCGTGATATCGAGCTGCGGGGCGTTTTTATTCACTGGAGCCCCATTATAATGATCGAGCCCATTATTGACAAGGGGCCTGGGTTAGCCATGAAGAATGTCGAAATGAATTTTTCAAAAGATTTTTAATTTTATTTCCGACATTCTTCACCCTTCGGGCGAGCCAATCTCACCATGTCGACCTCGCCGCATCTGGTTCGACGTACCTTGGTACGCCTCACCATATGCCGGCTTGTCGCCGCGGCAATCTTGCTCCGCGGCTCACCCAGGCTGATGCTGGGGCCTTAGTATGGTTTTTACCAGCAGAAATGATTGATGTATTTACGGGCCAAGGTTGCGGCGGCAACGAGGAAGCGGCGCGTGAGGCGTAGTTCTCTACGTCGAACGCGCTGCGACGAAGTTGATGTTGTGAGATTGGCTCGCCCGGAGGGTGAAGTCAGCCGATGATTAAATATCGAAAAATCGGATATTCGCTAAATAATACGACTTTTCTGCTATCTGAAGTCTACCTCTACCGAGTTGAAATTTCTTTCATATGTATCGGCTGACTTCATAAATACATCAAGCTAAAGGAATTTTTTGCGGTATGTCGCCTCATCCATCAAAATCTCCCGCGGCTTGCTGCCTTCGGAAGGTCCCACGATCCCTTCCTGTTCCAGCTGATCGATGATTCGGGCGGCGCGGGCGTATCCCAGCTTGAGCTTGCGCTGCAGGTATGATGCGGAAGCCTGTCCGGTCATCAGGATCAGCTCGGCGGCGTTTTCGAAGAGCGCGTCTTTTTCATCGTCCTTTTCCTGGACGACGGCCGCCGGATCCTTGAGAACCTGGATGATGTTTTCATCGTAATCGGGCTTCGCCTGTTCCTTGACGAAGTTGATCAGGCGGGTGACCTCGGGAAGCGAAATGAATGAACAGTGCAGGCGAAGGATGCGCGGGTAATTGGGCGGCATGAAGAGCATGTCTCCCTTGCCGAGCAGCTTTTCGGCGCCGATGGTGTCGATGATGACGCGGGAGTCGATCCGCGAGGGGACGCGGAAAGCGATGCGGCTGGGAAAATTATTCTTGATTGTTCCCGTGATGACGTCCGTGGAGGGGCGCTGTGTCGCCAGAACGAGATGGATGCCGACGGCGCGGGCCAATTGAGCCAGGCGCGCGATGCAGTATTCCACTTCCCGGGCGGATTCCATCATCAATTCGGCCAGCTCGTCGATGATGATGACGATGTAGGGAAGCGGTTTCAGCTGAATCTGTTCTGCTTCCGAGAGATTAGCTTTCTGTTCCTTCATAATGCGGCGCACCTGCTGGTTGTACTGTTCGATGTTTTTGACTTTGAGGTGTCCCAGCTTGTGATAGCGGGCTTCCATTTTCCGGATGGCGTCCATGAGCACCGCTTGTGCTTTGCGGGGATCCTTAACGACGGGGCAGATAAGATGAGGCACGCCGTCATATAAGGAAAACTCCAGCCTTTTGGGATCGATGAGGATGAGCTTGACTTCATCCGGGGTGGCCTTGTAGAGGATGCTGGCGATGAGTGTGTTCAGGGCGACGCTTTTTCCGGATCCGGTGGCTCCGGCGATCAGCATATGCGGCATGTTGGATAAGTCGGTTACGTAATCTTCCCCGTGAATGGTTTTTCCCAGGGCGATGGTCAGCTTGGAGCGGGATTTGCGGAATTTTTCGGATTGGATGACATCGCGGATCTTAATGACTTCTCTTACGTTGTTGGGGATCTCCATCCCGAGGGAAGATTTCCCGGGGATACGCTGGATGCGCACGGACTCCGCTCCCAGCGCCAGCGAGAGATCTTCGGAAAGATTGGCGACCTGGCTGACCTTGATTCCCGGCCGCGGGTAGTATTCGTAGGTGGTGAGGATCGGACCGGGGTGGTATTCCCTGACTTCCCCCTCCACTTTGAATTCGTTCAGCTTTTCCTCGATGGCGTGTTTTTTTTCGTACAGCTCGTTTTTGTCGATCTTTTCCGCGGCCTTGCCGACGTCCAGGAGGTTAAGAGGGGGAAACTGGTAATCTCCTTCCTGGGCCATTTCCGGGAACAGATATTCTTCGTTTTGAGCAGGAGCCGGAGGTTCATGGATAATGGGCTCCTGACGTTTGCTCTTTTTGGCCTTTTTCTCAGCTTTCACTTTTTTTTCGGGTTTGTCTGTTTTCTCCGGCTTCTCGGGCTTTTCCTTTTTTGGTTTTTGGGCATCGGGTTTGGTGCGAGAATATTTTTCCATGACGCTGCGGCGCATCTTCTCCCGCTTTTTTTCTTTCTGGTAATGCGTGATCTTTATGCGGACCTCTTTGAAGGCGAATCCGAAGAAGCGGGAGAACATCTGAAATACTTTACTCAGGGAGAAATGGGTGGAAAAGGCCAGGAGAAGGAAAAGCAGACCGAAGAGGATCAATACCGAGCCGGTATGATTGAAATATCCGACCATCAGAGTTCCGAGCATGCGGCCGATCGCCCCTCCGCTCCTGATCGCGGCTTCCCGCCAGGCGATGTCCTTCAGCAGCAGCCAGAAGAGCGGACAAAGGATGAAAAACGAGAATCCGACCCCCAGAACGTTCAGGGGAAGACGCCGTTTTTCCACCGGGCGGAAGGACTGCATGGCGAGATACAGGAACGCCAGGGGCAGGAGAAAGGAGGTGAAGCCGATCAACTGCAGGAGGGTCTCGGCGCAGGCGGCGCCCACGCGCCCTCCGTAATTATGGATGCCGGAGGCGGCTTCCGCATCGACGCTCGTCGCGGAATACGTCCCCGAGGCCCATGAGGGGTCGGAGGGGTCGTAACTGAACAGGCTGATCATAAGGAAAAGGGCTGCGAATACCAGAATGACCCCGCAGATCTCCGTAAGCAGAGAACGCTTTTTCTTGGGGGAAGGTGCGGATTTCGATCGCTTTACGCGCTTTTTTTTCTTTGCCACTGCCGGAATTATAGCATAATTGTCGGAGGAAAAAAACGAAGTGATCCATAGCCGGATTTCCGGGGGAGGAGGGAACATAAAAACTGTTTTTGATAAAATTGACTTTATTTTTCCTGTAGGTATAATGAATTCTTTTAAGAGAAGGAGATGATATGAAAAAAAAGATCATCATTTTTAGTTTGGTTTTAGCCTGCGGCTTGCTGACTTTCGGTTTTACTCAGGAGAAAGCGGCGGAATCGCAGGAGAATACAACTCCGAGGATCGCTCTGGCGGATTCAGAGTGGTCTGAAACAGTGAATATTTCACGTTCCGGGGCCGACAGCTATAAGGCGCGTGTTGCCGGTGACGCCCTAGGGCGTGCTTATGTTATATGGGCTGAGGAAGGCGGAGGCAAGCGGGTCAATTTCAACACCAATCAAAGTGGTGACTGGGAAAGTCCGAGAGCCATCCCCGGCGATTCCATCGCGCGTTTCGGCGAAGGTCCCTGGCCCGATATCAATGTGGATACCAACAACAATCCGGTCGTCTCCTACACTGCGGTTACCGACGGCAATTATGAGATCGTTTACAACCGCCGGCGCGGCACCAACTGGGATGCGAATGAGAATGTTTCCCGTACCTATACCGGAGGCTCGGTCTCTTCCTCCATCCTGGTCGATCCACGCTCGAACGATTACTACATCATCTGGCAGGACGATATCGATCGTCCCGGCGACGAGGTTTCCTACTGGTTGGGGTATGTCCGCTACAAGAGCGGCGGCGCGGGCACTTGGGTCGGCGGCGGATCCATCAAGGATCCCGGCGCCCGGGCCTACGCTCACCAGGCGGCCATGAACTCCAACGGCAGGGCCGCCGTCGTCTGGGCCAACCGGCAGCTGGGCAACATCTCCCGTGTTTTCTTCTCCGAAAACGCCACGCCCAAGGAAAATTCCGGATGGAGCACGGCCATCGACATTTCGAACCTGACCGGGATGTCTTGGGCCGAGCCCCAGGTCGACATCGACGACAACGGAAACGTCTATGCCGTGTGGCAGGACGGACGTGCCGGCAACACGGAAGTGTATATGGCGAAGCGCATCAACGGCCAGTGGCAGCCGCTGGAGAACGTGTCCCAGACCGGAACGGTCTCCGAGCTGCCCACGGTTGCGGCGCACCGAACCGACGGAACCGTTTATGTCGCTTGGCAGGAAAACAGCGCGAGCGGTTGGGAAGTCTATCTGCGGGAATTCAGCAACGGGATCTGGAAAGATCCCGTCAACATGTCGGATTCACCCGCGACGTCCTCGCTGCCGAACCTTATGGTCGATGTCTTGGGCGGAGTTCATCTGGCTTATACCGACCGAAGAAGCGGCTCCTGGGATGTGTGGTACCGGAACAAACCCGGCATCATGCCGGTCTATCCGCCCACCAAGCTCACGGTCGCCACCGCCCTGGATGAAGACGGCACCACAAAGACCAATTCCCTGAGCTGGAGTGAGAACGCCAAGAATAAGGAACAGGATGAGTTCTCTTATACGCTCTACAGAAAAGAAGCCGGCCAAACCAATCTCCGGTACGAGCGGATCGCGACCATCGAGCACCCGACGCTCACCTATCAGGATACCGGCCTGCCGCTGAACAAGAGGTACTGGTACCGCATGCAGGCGCTGTCGTCATGGGATATGGAGAGCGAGAACACGTCGAACGCCGTCACCGAAACCTATATGTGGCCGGTCCGCAACATGCACATGACCTCGCGCATCAACCGCTACATGTTCTTCCAGGAAAAGATCAACCAGATCAGTTGGGATTCCAACCCGCTGAACGGCGTGATCACGATCGACAAGCACATCATCTACCGCAAACCCGCCGACGCCGACGACTCCTCGATGGAGATCTTGGCTGAATTGGGCGCCGACGCCGTCACGTATGTCGACAGGTATCTCCCCCTCGATGAGGAATACGGCTATATGGTGAAGGTCATCGATATTTACGGTAAGGAAAGCGATTCGAACGAAGTCATCATCGAGCCGTAAAACGTACGTTACGATAGCCGAAGCCAAACCAGGCTCCGCTTAGTCGATGATTGCGGGCGGGATGATCATATCCCGTGATTCCGGTCCGCTCTCGTCGGCGGACGTCTGCTTGTCGAAATAGGCCGCATACCCGATCCGGATTTTAAACTCCAGTGGAAGCTGTGGAACCGCCAGCGATTTTCGGGTCCGCGTCTTGCGGTCCGCCTGGTAAGAACCGAGCGTTCCCTTGAATACCGAGATCTCCCGGAAAAGGCGGCCTTCCGCGTCGAAGATGCGGATGAAGGGGGCGCGCACATAATCATCTCCCCACCGCAGTTCGCCTCCGTAAACTTCCGTGCTGAGATTCCATACGGCGCGATCCTTGGCCAGCGTGATGATCTGGGAATATTCATCCCCGTGTTTTTGAGGCGACACGGAGTACATGAAAAGATAACTCAGCCGGTCGCGTTTCGCCAGGGTCCGGGGATCGATCTCCGCGATCATCCGTTCCTTGCGCGCCTTCCTTTCCGGCGTCATCCCCTTGAAGGGGAACGTGTATTCATACCCCGCGAAGATTTTCGTCGGCCCCGTTATCTTCCACGGGTCTTCCGTACCGGCGGTGAGAGCGCCGCCTTCAGCCGTCAGCGAACCCTCGTGGATCACCAGGCGGCCGATTTTCTCTCCGGACTCGTCTTCCAGTCTGAGATAGGGATTCCGAACCTCCTCATCACCCTCGATCGTTCCGCCGACCTGAAGCGCGGCATGCAGGTTCCATTCGGCGTCGTTTTTCCGGATGAGTTCTATGCGCTGGGAGTACTGTTCGAAATTGCCCGGAAAGTTCATATCCGGATACCGGCTGAGCCTGTATACCTTGAGGGTAGGATTGTGGAGATCGATGAGGGGTTCATCCCACTTCGGAGTGAATGTCTTGACCAACGCCGCTTCCGTTTCCAAGCGGCGGTAGAATGTCGCTTCCTTGGGGAATTCTGCGGGGAAGCGGATAAAACGCGAGTACATGATATCGCTTACGATCACATAATCTACCTGACGCTGGTGGAGCCATTCCAGGCTGACCGCGCTCAGATTGTGACGGTAAAGGGTTTTTTCGTCTTCCCGTGAGATCGGGGGGCCGTACATCTCCAGGGCGATGACGGCGTCCTCGTGGATGCTGTCGCTTATCCATTCGGCGGCCAGCGTGCGGGTGTCTTTTTTGCCGAGTTGGAGGTCGAATCGGAAGATACTCTTGGCGGGATGGAACACGAGGATCACGATGATGGCGCCCGCAAGCAGAACCCTCCCCTGTTGCTTTCGGGACGCCGCGGCGCCCGCCGGAGAGGATTTCCACCACAGGGCAAAGAGCCATCCCAGGAAACCGGCGGCGATCAGGATGAAAAAAGGCGTCATGGGCATCAGGTAGCGAACCGCTTTCGCCTTCCAGCCGCCCACCATGAAGAACAGGACCAGGGGATAGGAGAAGAGGATGATCTCGCGTTGTTTATGCCGGATAAAGCCCAGGACCAATCCGCCGAGAACGAGGAATTGGGAAATGAGCCCGATGTTTTCACGGAAGCCCTCGCGCAGATAGAAGATCCAGGCCGGTTCGGCGGTGGAGGAGCCGAAATGGCCGGTTTGGTACAGGTGTTTGGACTGCCACTGGAAATCCTTCCAGAACCTCTGGAAATCCAGGATCATATAGGGGCTTGTGACCACGAATGCCGCGATAAAGACCAAGCCGGAGGAAATCAGCTTGAGGTTGAAGACAATTTTCCACCAAACCGTGCGATCTTCGAGCTGACGGAAGAGGTGGGCCAGAAAAAGCGGCAGAAAGAGCATCTGGCCGCCGTATTTGGTGGCGCTCGCCAGGCCGGCGAACAGTCCGGCCAGGACATAGTACCGGGGCAGCCCTTTTTTATATATCTGCCAGATGAAAAGGAATGTCAGCATCATGAAAAAAAGCATGGGAACGTCGGGCACCATGTAGTGGGAGATCTTGTTGTGCACGGGGGAAAAGATCAGGAACAGAGAGGCCAGCAGACCGACCCGCGGATCGTACATCCGCGCGCCGATGAGATAGACGACCAGGATGGTCCCGATGCTCAGCAGCGCCGTAAGCAGCCGTCCCAGCAGCATGAACACGGTCGGATCGCGTTCGAACGCCCGCATGAAGTCTTCCCGGTCCTCAAAGGTCCCCAGGGCCTTGCCCCCCAGGTAATAAACGCCCCAGATCCCGGCCACCGTGTAGGTGTGCAGGGAGGGCACGTGAAAAAAGTGGGGATTGAGGTCGCCCGTGAAGTAGTTCAGGCTGATTTTGGCGAAGCGGTTCTCGTCGATGTGGTACATGTGGGGGAGGCCGAAGGATATCCCCCAGATCCTGGTCAGAACGGCCAGGCCCAGGACAAAGATCAGCGCGGCCGAGATCTGTCTGTTTTTCATTTTTTCATGGATCATCACCTATATATAAGGCCAGAACGGGTGGGGAGTCAAGGCCGGTGTTCCGGCGGTCGATCAGAGCTTGCATATTGGGGGAATCTGCTTTGACAAACCCCGAGCGCCGTGCTAACATTCCCGACATGCTGACCACAACCGTAGTGATACCCACCAGGAATGAGGAAAAAACCATTGCGGAGATCATCGAACAGTGTCGGCCGTATGCCGACGAGGTTATGGTGGTCGACGGCCATTCGCAGGATAAAACCCGCGAGATCGCCGAGGGCCTGGGGATCCGCGCCGTTCTGGATAACGGAAAGGGCAAGGGAGACGGCCTGCGGGTCGGGATCCGGGAAGCCAAAGGCGACATCCTGGTTTTCATCGATGCGGACGGTTCCCATGATCCGCATGATATCCCCAAGCTCATCAAGCCGATCCAGGAGGATAAGGCCGATCTCGTGGTTGGCTCCCGGGGAATGGGCGGGAGCGACGAGCTGCACGGGGACGTGCAGAAACTGCTGCGCATGATCGGAAGCGATATCATCCTGATCGGCATCAATAAGAAATGGAAGGTCAACCTGACGGACAGTCAGAACGGATTCCGCGCTATCCGCAAGGATGTCGCTCGCCAGCTGGGCCTTAAAGAGAATATCACCACCATAGAACAAGAGATGACCATGAAATGCCTGCGTAAAGGCTTTCGGGTCGACGAAGTGCCCACGCACGAATACGAGCGCAAGTTCGGAGAATCCGTCATCAGCTTGAGGCGGGTGTGGTTCCGATATGTGTGGACCTTCATCAAATACCTGATCTGAATTGAAAATCCTGCTTTTAAACCCCCCGTATTTCTTCAAGGTCGTCCGTGAAGGACGCTGCCAGCATGAAGCCGCCATCTGGGATTCGGTCTATCCGCCCCTGTCGCTGGCGACCCTGGCCGCTCACCTGAGGGACGAACACGAAGTCCGGATCATCGACGCCGTCGGCGAGGAGCGGGAGCTTTCCGACGTTCTCTCACGGATAAAGGATTTCGATCCCGAGCTCGTCATCGCCTCGGTTTCCACCCCGACGATCGGCGAGGATCTGCGGGTGCTTTCGGAAGTAAAGCAAAACTCCCGGGCGAAGACCGCGGTCTTCGGCGTCCACGCCACCCATTTCGCGGACGAGATCATCCGAGAAGACGCGGTCGACTATGTGCTTCTCAATGATCCCGAGCAGCCGTCGGCCTCCATCGCGGGAACGGACCGATCGAAACGGGTCGGCGTCGTCACCCTGGAAGGCGATCGGATCATCAGGACTCCCGTTCCTTCCCCTCAGATCTCAAGCTTCAAGCCCCCCGCCTGGGATCTGGTCGATCTCACCAAATACCGCATCCCCATCAAGGGCAAAAGCTACGTCCTGGTCTTTACGGCCCGGGGCTGCCCCTTTGGCTGCAACTTCTGCGTCGTCCCCTCCTATTACGGCAAGAAGATCCGCTTCCGCCCGGTGGACGAAATGATGGAGGAGCTGCGCGTCGTCTCCCAGCAGGTGGACGAAGTTTTCTTCCACACCGATCTGTTCACCTTCCGCAAGGATTACGTGCTTGAATTGTGCAACCGCATGGTCCAAGAGGGATTGAACCTCAACTGGATCTGCAACAGCCGGGTCGATACCTTCGACCGCGAGATGGCGGAAGCCATGAAGAAAGCCGGCTGCTGGATGATCTCCTTCGGGATCGAAAGCGGCAATCAGAAGGTCCTCGACCTGTGCCACAAGAAGATCACCCTGGAGCAATCCCGCGAAGCCGTCCGGATCACCCGTGAAGTCGGTATCATCTCCATCGGGCACTTCGTGCTCGGTTTCCCGGGAGAAACCCGCGAAACCCTCCAGCAGACGCTGAAGTTTTCCCGGGAAGTGGATCCGGATATCGCCGAATTCTATATCGCGACCCCCTTTCCCGGAAGCCCCCTCTTCGAGACCATCAAAGACGATCTGGATCTCGACTGGAAAGACATCCGCTACGACGTCGATCCCTACCAGCGCGGTTTCGACCTGGGAAAGATCCGGCGCAGCGCCTACCTGCGATTCTACCTGCGGCCGAAAAAGATCTTCCGCTTCATCCACCTCTTCGGGGTGGGAAAGATCCTCAACATGGCGCTTTCGGCGGTGCGGTTTCTTTTCGCCTTACTCAAAAAAAAGGCCTGAATCAGCCATAAAGAAAACTGATACCAATGGAACAGAACTAGTCTGCTGTTTTATGAATAATAATGATTAGCTCGGGTAATGGGAGGTTATCCGATTAACCGTTTTTTTATTATCAGTTTTCTTCACCCTCCAGGCGAGCCGATCTTACCCCGTCGGTTTCGTTGCGGCCCGATCGACGTAGAGAACTACGCCTCACGAGCCGCTTCCTCACCGCCACGGCAACCTCGGCCCGTGGCTGATCCAGGCATGTGCAGGGCCCTGAGTATGTTTTTTCCTAAATACCAGGGCGGGGCGGGTCGGCCTTGCTCCGTGGCTGATCCAGGCATGTGCGGGGTCAATGGATATTGCGTTTTCCTTAGCGGGGAAGGTTGGCGCGGCCCATTTTTACCTTTCAGGCGAGCCGTGAGAGCCAAGTGGATGCTTAAAGGAACGAACTCCATCGGGAATCGTATTAAATGATGAGGGTATTTTAAGGAGCGAAAACAATGATAAGAAAAACGTTCTCGGCTTGCCTTCTTATTTCAATTTTCTTTGTGGCGCCTCTTGCGGCATGTGGAGGCGAGGATGATGTTGAGAAAAAGATCCTAGAGCTTACCAGCGCATTTTTTGAAGGCAACGTGGGGCGGGATGAGATTGCGGACAATCTCAATCAACTTCTGGATGTGGTCGTTACGCTTTCAGCATCATCTCAATATTATGAGAAGATCAAATACCATGTGAGCGTTGCTCAGGATCTGCTGAAAAATGATTCGATCTTCAACGATAAGGCAAGACAGTACATGTCCTTTGCCTACCGGATGCTGACGAATGGTGTGAAGTTC